>NZ_LZIR01000120.1 GCF_001667035.1 Mycobacterium sp. 852002-51057_SCH5723018 | reverse complement strand
TACTGTTCAGCGCGGTGCAGATCGACGGTCGCGATGCCTACGCCACCCATACCTGCACACCGCAGCCCGGGCCGGTGGCCACGCGAGGTGGGTTCGACGTGATCGTCACCGGCGATTTGGACATGATCACCGGCGCTGACACCGTCCTGATCACCGGCCCGGGCTGCGGTGTGCAGGTATGGGTGGCGTAGGCATCGCGACCGTCGATCTGCACCGCGCTGAACAGTAGGTCCGGTATGGACAGCTCGAACGCGCCGACCGGCGGGACGGCGACC
This sequence comes from Mycobacterium sp. 852002-51057_SCH5723018, assembly GCF_001667035.1. Taxonomy (GTDB): domain Bacteria; phylum Actinomycetota; class Actinomycetes; order Mycobacteriales; family Mycobacteriaceae; genus Mycobacterium. The sequence continues at coordinate 93,090 of NZ_LZIR01000120.1, read as the reverse complement.
ACCGCAATACGATGCATGGCCAGAACCTCCCCATATGTGGCGTTTATGCCACTTCCGGAGTGTAGTCGTCCCGGCGAATAGTGAAACCGTCGAAGTGCCGAAAGGAGATTGATGTCTGTGAAAGTTGTTGTGGGCGCGGGTGGGACCGGTGTGGCGACCGCCGAGCTTCTGGCCGCCGCCGGTCATGAGGTACGCCTGGTCACGCGGAGCGGCGGTGGTCCGCGTAATCCGCGCATCCGGCGGATCGCGCTCGACGCATCGAACACCGACGCGCTCGCGGCCGTCCTGGGGGGCGCCACCACGTTGTACAACTGCGCCGCGCCGCCCTATCACCTGTGGCGTACGCAGCTTCCCGCCCTCGCGTCGGGCATGCTCAATGCGGCCATCGCGGCCGGCGCCGACTACGTCATGCTGGGAAACCTTTACGGCTACGGACCGGTGGCGGGGCCGATCACCGAAGACCTTCCACTGCAACCCAACTCAGTCAAGGGTGAACTTCGCGCACGAGCCTGGACGCAAGCCAAAGCCGCCCACGAGGCCGGGCGGGTTCGCGTAACCGAGGTGCGCGCCAGCGATTTCATCGGCCGTGGCGCGTTGTCGGTGTTCACCCTGATGGTCGCGCCCAAGGTGCTGGCCGGCAAAACGGCATTGTTCCCCGCCGACCTGGATGCGTCCCACAGTTGGACCGGGACCGTCGACGCCGCACGCGCCCTGGTCGCGATCGGTGACGACGAGCGCGGTTGGGGGCGGCCGTGGCACGTGCCGACCAACCCCGCAATGTCGCCACGTCAGTTGGCGACGGTGCTGGCGGATTGCGCGGGCGTCGGTGCTCCGAAACTGCGCCGGATGCCGGGATGGTTGCTGGCCATGGCGGGGTTGGGCTCAAAAGTGGTGCGGGAGCTGCCCGAAATGCAGTATCAGCTGCAGAAACCGTTCGTGGTGGACGCTTCGGAGACCGAACACACATTCGGCTTGGCCCCGACACCGCTCGCCGAAATCTTGCGCGACGGTCTAGCCCACCGTCCGGCTATTGCCGAACCCGCGCACGAGGGTCGCTGATGATCGAGGTCCAAGAACACGGCGAATTGGGCGCACCGGCACCGCGGGTGTGGGGCTTGGTCGCCGATTTCGGCGGTTTCGTCGAGATGCTCGTCGCTTCGCGCAACGGCGAAGTCACGACCCATGGGTCGGGCGTGGGCATGACCCGCACGGTCGACGTCGACGGCGAGCGCTTGGTCGAACGCCTGGACGAGGTGGACGAGGAACGTTGGCGGACAAGGTACTCGATGATCGTCACCGGACCGCTTCCCATCGCGGACTATCAGGCGACGATCACGTTGAATCCCCTCCGCCACGATAGGTGCCGCCTGGATTGGGCCGGTTCCTTCGTCCCGGACGGCGCCACCGAGGATGATGCCGCAGCGGCAGTCCGCGCCGTCTACGTCGAAGGAATCGCGCTGATGCGCCAACGTTTTGGCGGCTAGCGCGCTACACCGTGACGAAGTCGGCCATCATGGCCATGTCCTCGTGCTCGAGGTTATGGCAATGGACAAGATACGCTCCCCGGTAGTCGGTGAATTGGACGATGACCTCCACCGCCCCAGACGGCGCGACGTCCACGGTGTCTTTCCATCCGCGATCGTAGCTGCCCGGTGATTTGTCGTTGCGCGATAAGACCTGGAAGTGGTTGAGATGCACATGGATCGGGTGCCGAATGTCGGTGATGAAGCGCCAGATTTCTACCTCGCCCAGGCGCGGTGTCGCCAGCGGAACGCCGGGCTTGTACGGCTTGTTGTTGATTGTCCACACGCCGGCGCGGCCCTGGCCGAACAGGAATGTGCGGGTGGCCACGGCGCGACCACGGTCCAGCGGGGCGAACGTTCCGCTGAGCTTCTCGGGAATCGTGGTTTCGTCTGATCGATCGGTGCCGACAACGTCGAAGCGCATGATCTCCGAACCGGACTGCGTCCCAATAGCGTTGACGAGGCGTACCCGCGTCCCCGGGCGATAGCGGGAGAAGTCGACGATGACGTCGAACCGTTCGGCCGGGGCGATGTCGATCGCGTCGTGCTGGAGCGGGCCGGCCAGAAGGCCGCCGTCACTGCCGATTTGGGTGAAGGCCGAACCGTCGGACGGTGGCGGATCCAGCCGCAGCCGGTAGCGGCGGGCGTTGGAGGCGTTGAGTATCCGGAACCGGTACCGCGCGGGGTCGGTTTCCAACACGGGCCATGGCGCCCCGTTGACCAACACGACGTCGCCGAGCACGCCGTTCATGTAGGGAGCGGCGACGTCACCGCCCTCGGTAACGGGGTACTGGAACGACCCGTCGGCGGCAAAGGATCGGTCGGTGATCATCAGCGGTATGTCGCGGCGACCTTGCGGCAGTGGCAGCGCGTCTTCTTCGTCATCGTGCACGAGGTGGAAACCCGCGAGTCCCCGCCAGACGGCCTGACCGGTGTAGCCCATCCGGTGGTCGTGATACCACAGCGTCGCTGCGCGTTGTCGCATCGGATACACGTATTCACGCTGTCCGACAACGGAGTTGCGCGACATGGCGGGCGCCATGCCCATATGTCCGGCGGCGGCGTCTGCCACCTGCGGCTCGATGAGGTCGAGCGGGTACCCGTCACTGTCTGGCGGGGTGTGCCCGCCGTGAAGGTGCACGGCCACCGGGACGGGTAGTGCGTTGTGGTGGCGTATCGCGGTTCGCCGGCCCGAGCGCGACACGATGGTGGGTCCGGGAAACGTTCCCCCGTAGGTCCATGCCGGTGTGGTCAGGCCGGGCAGTATCGCCAGGTCTGCCACCTGCTGGGTGATCGTGTAATAGTCGGTCGTGCTGTCGCTGGCGCCAGGCGCCAGGCGGGCCGGAATGGGCAAGGGCACTTGATAGCGCGGCGGCAGCGGCGCCCCGCTACGCAGCAGCCTGCCCGGTTCGGCGGCGCCGAGCGCAGTCTGCGCCGCAGGCCAGGCGGCACCGACGAGGCCGACACCCGCGGTGAGCAGACCCGCGCGCAGGACGGTTCGGCGCTTCACGGTGTCACTTCGGCGTCGAGAACATGGCGTGCGGGCAGCGGAGTGCGCCAGATCATCGTCGCCAGTTGGACGATCCCGACGACCAGCAGCACGCCGAGTGGGATGTGTAGAGCGGTGAGACGCAATTCGCCCGTTGCGAATTCGGCAACGAGCAACAGGGTCTGCACGACGCCCGCGGCGAGGGGGCGCCGCCGGCCGGTGGTGCGCCAGACCCACGCCAGGATCACGATCTGCACCGCGGAGGTGATGGTGACCGCTCTGGCCCCGAGCGCGTGCAGCCTGAGCGCGTCGTATTGGCCGCCGAGGAAGTTGCCGGCCAAAATCGCCTGCACCAGCGCCCACGCGATCATCAACGCGCTGCTGGCGCGCGCCAACAGCAGCGGCAGGCGTGCGGCCGGTCCGGCCGTGGTGACTGGCATGGTCACAAGACCGTCGGATGGGCCGCGATGGCGGCGCCCAGCGTGGCGCAGTTGAGCGCCAGCAGAAATCCGCCGAACATCATCTGGCCGGTGATGTCGTGGGCAAGCACGTGGGTGTAGACGGCGCATACGAAGAAGATGACCAGGCCCGCGGCAGCCGCGATGCCGATGGCTGGAATCCACAGGCCGACAAGGAGTCCGAGGGTGCCCAGTGTCTTCAACGTGCCGATGGGAAACCTCAGCCAGGATACGGGCACGCCCGCGCTTGCCATTCCGGGCAGAATCGGCGCGAAGTGAACCAGCGCCGCGATGCCAGAGAATCCGTCGAAGGCGATCGCGATCAGCATCAGCACTAGATATGCGGTGTGCATGGGTGGTCTCCTATGCGGGGTTCAACGGAAGGCTGGGTTTCGGCTCCACGCGAGAGCCTTTGCTGGACAGCGCTTCTTGGCGCACCATCTGCCACAAGGTGGGCGTGTGCTGGGTGGTGGAGATGATCACTATCCGCCGTATGGATGCCGTCTCGGCGGCGAGGGCGATCAGGTAGTCGGCCAAGTCGATGCGGGCGGTGAACGCTCCCACCGGGTCGACGGGTCCGCATACGTAGTCGGTCGGTTCGGGAAGGTCGAACAATCCGGAAGCTCGGACGATCGTCCAATCCGTGCCGCTATGACGCACGATGGCTTCCATGCGGCGCATGTCGTCGTAGACCGTCTTGCCGATCGCCTTGGTGATTGGTTCTACCAGCCGTAGCGAAAGCGGCGCATGGTGGCGACGGGTGGGGTATACCGACGTGGAGCTCACCACGATGAGACGGCGAGTTCCCGACGCGCACATGGCGCCGATGATGTTCGCGGTTCCCAGCGAGTAGGTATCTACGGGCCTGCGAGTAAAGGGCACACCCAGCACCGAAACCACGGCATCGGCTCCGTTGACCGCATCGAGCACGGCGGGATAATTCCGCACATCGGCTTCCACGACAGTCAATTGCGGGTGCGCGAAAGGGAATTCGGGCGGCCGACGTGTCGCGGCGACCACCGAATGGCCGGCGGCCACCGCGCGCGCAGTAGCGAGCCGTCCGGTGGGCCCGTTGGACCCGAATATCACCAACCTCATCGCACACTCCCCAAATCAATCACTGGATATGATGATCACGGTACATGACAATCATGCCGCTGTGCTAGACCGTCTCCATACGGGCTGCAAGCAAGCCGCGGGAGTGCTAGGCAATCACCCCAACTGGGGATGGACTCCGGGGATGAGCCCCGCTCCCGCGGCGACTCGCTGCAGAAGTCGGCGCAGCATGGCGCGTTCTTTCGGCGACAGCGGTGCGGCGATTTCGTCTTCGAGGTCGCGGGCCTGGTCGTGCAGGGCTGGTAGCAGGCGGCGGGCCTTGGCGGTGAGTGTCACGGCGACCGCGCGCCGGTCCTCGGGATGGGTCAACCGTTTGGCCAGTCCTCGCTGCTCGAGGTTGTCGATGACGGTCACCATGGCGTTGCGGTGAATGCCGAGGCGTTCGGAAAGCTGGCGCTGCGACTGCCCGTCGGCACTGTCCAGTGCCGCCAAAACCGCATACGTGCGTGGGTCGGCCCCAATAGCCGCCAGCCGGCGCTGGAAATCGCTGCTGAGATGGGCGCCCAACTGCGAGAGCAGGAACGGGATTCGCTCGTCGAGTTCAGCAATGCCGGAGCGGTTTTCAGCCATCGGCTAAGACTAGCACCGGGCGTGATTGTCACATGCCAGGAACAGGTCGAGGTCCTCGAACGGATCAACGAAGAAGAATCCGGTGGTCACTTCGATGTCGTCGTGGGACAGCGCCGCGAGTGCCTCGCGCACCGTTCAGTCGTCGGACCGTGCCGAATCCTCCACATACGTAGGAAGTCGGCCAGCCATTCGACGGACATCTGATGGCCGCTGTCCGAAACGGGATGTGAAGGCGCTGGAGAAATAGGCGCTGGAACGGAACCCGCAGTGGGCCGAGATTTCTCCGATGGTCATCGACGAATATGAGGGCTGTCCCAACATCTTTCGTGCTGCATCCAACCGCCGCCCGAGGACATACTGAGGAACGGTTGTCCCTGTGCGCGAGAATATCCGCGACAGATGCCGCGGACTGATCCCCACTGCTGCCGCAATTCTGGCTGCAGACAACGTATGGTCGCTCAGCCGACCATCGATGAATGATCGTGCGCTCGCCAGGTACGTCGACGATTCTGCCTCCGCGTCAGGGCACCACATCGCGCCCACCAAACGCAATAGCTCCTGCTCGTGCGAATGCCCGTCACTCGTCCGAAGTGCGTCTCTCACCCGCGCCGCCAGCGAGCCGGCGACCGCGCCGTATCTGGTGGAGAAGGGCTTGAAGAGTGGCGCGTCCAACTGGATCAGCCCGGTGTTTTCGTGGAATGCATGCCTGGACACCTTTAGCATCAACTCTTTGTAGCCCGCCGAGAACCCGCCGATGAACGGCTTGTCGGCATCGCACACCAGGAGCTGACCCGGCCTCACAGTCCTGATTCCATCGTTGTGAAAAACGAACACTTCTCCCGCCAAGACAAATTGCAGAACGATCGCGTCGGCCGGGCACTGCCGGATCATCTTGGGTCGGCGCTCAACGACTGTCGGTGTTGCAGTTTTGTTGTGCGCTAGGAGCGTGTGAGCCAATTGCAGATTGACCGTTGTGCCCTCGAACTCCGCAGGCTTGAGCGATCGACACCGAAGATCCAGCAGTGCATGTGAAATGTACTCCTGCCAAGAGACGATTCGTTCTCGGGGCGGAAGTCCGACAGTGCTGAATTCGGTGATGGTTGCCGGCTTCAGCACGATGAGCACGCGATCCCATCGACGCCCCGTGTTGTCGAGGCGGGTCCGTCCTGGTAGGTGTCCATGATGTCCTTCTCAGTTGGTCAGGTCGCGCCGTCTCCGCTTTCGGCGCCATGAGCTGATGTCGTTGTGATGCAACCATATTCACACGTGGGCGCGAGCGGCTTGATCAGATGCACACGAGAGTTGACGAGGGAACGACGTACGACGGCAATCCCGCTCCGATGGTTCCTCCTCGTCAAATTGACCGTCTTACCACATTATCAGGCCGGAATCAGTCCTGAATCCTGAAAAGGGGCTGCTAATTACCTGAGAGTATGTTTGCCGCGATTGCTGACCGAATGCCGGGGGGCGTCGGCTCACCGGTTGTCGCGGCCCGCATGGGGGATCACACGAGGGCGTTAGAAGCGAATTCGGCTGCCTGCTCGGCCATTCCGTTGTCCTTGTAGGCGCTGTGCGCCGCTCGGTCGAGCCCACCTGCGCAGACGGGATCGCCCGCTGCGCACAATTCGAGGGTCTTGCCCGCGTAGAGATGCCCGATCGTGATGGGTGGAGCGCTGCGGTCGATGAGATTTAGAAAGCCGTTTGATGGCTTTCCAAACAAGGTGACAGCGACAACATGCGTGGCGATAGTCGCAGGCATGACCCCGGTGAGGCCCGCGGGCAGCACGTATCCCGGGGGCACCGCGTCGCTGGTGGTGTAACCGGCCACCGCAGCTCCCTGTGAGTAGCCGCCCAGCACGATCTTGGTGTGCGGGCAGGTGGCGGCAATCGATTCGACCCTGTTGCTGGCGTCGATGACGCCCTGTGCGGCGTCATTAAAGTCCAACGATGCGGGATAGTCCACTGCATAAACATCGACGGCACTCCCGCCAAGGCGGGAGTTTAACGCGTCGACGAATGCCTGCCCAGTGTCGCCAATACCCGGCGCCTCGAAAGTGCCGCGCGCAAACACCACCTCTACGTCAGGGCAGGACGCACCTGATTCTGCACTAGCTGTTGCCTGCAACCCCCGACCGACGGCGAGGCAGATCACCCCTATGGCAAGGCCGCGCAGCATCCAGCGTCGCGTCTTATCGGCGGGTGCGGTGGTGTGGTACATGGCTTTACCTTTCGGTCGCTGACATCGCCAGCAACTAATCAGCTTCCCGCTTGAGAGTCTGTGAATTGCATCCGAGGAGCCGTCCGGTCGAGGATGGCGTCTGCGGCGCGCTCCCCGATCACCACGCAGGGGGCCATGGTATTGCTGGTCGTCAGGCGCGGCATGATCGAACCGTCGGCCACCCGGAGCCCATCGACACCTTGCACTTTGAGCCGGGAGTCGACGACCGACATCTCGTCACGACCCATCTTGGCGGTACCCACCTCGTGCCAGTAACTGCAGCCCGCGTCGCGGATATAGCTCTCCATCTCTGAGTCGGTCAACCTGCCCGGCATGACTTCCCGTTTGACGAACGGTCTCAGCGCCGTTGCTGCGCCAATCTCGCGCATCCGCTGCATTCCAGCGATCGCCATGCGCATGTCGTCGGGGTGACTCAGACTGTTGGCCTCGATCCGTACCGGCGACCCGGGATCCGCTCCGGTCAGACGGATCCGGCCGCGACTCGCCGGATGCGAAACGGCACCGAAGAGGGTCCAGCTGGATTCCGGTAACCCGTATCGGTCGGTGTTCTCAGGGGTGGCCTTCGGGACCTCGCTCTGGCAGACGAAGAACTCAGGAGCCCGCGCCCCGGATGTCGTTGTCACGAAGAAGACCGACTCGGACATGTTGTTGCGGGGCGCCAGGACCTCGGGACACTCAAAGACGCAGTCGATTCCGAGGTGATCCTGCAGGTTCTGACCCACGCCGGGTAAGTGCGCGACGATCGGGATGTCCAGCGGTCGCAACTCGTCGGCGTTGCCAATACCAGAGTGCAGCAGCACTTTCGGCGTGTTGATCGCACCAAGTGAAAGCACGACCTCCACGCCGGCTTCGATCCGGCTGATCGAGCCGCGGTGATCGATTTCGACGCCCGTGGCACGGGCGCCCTGGAAAACCACCCGCCGCACCACGGCGTGAGTCAACACAGTCAGGTTGGTGCGGTGCAGGTGGGGGTGAACGTAGGAGCGGTAGACCGATTGGCGCTGCCCTGCGCGAATGAGCACATCGGTCACCGCGGCGCCACCGTCCGCCTCCATCAGCCGACCGTTTGGATTCTTGAAGGTCGCGATGCCGACCTCGGCGGCCGCCTCGAGAGAGGCTGCGACCAGTGGGTGGGGGTTCGGTGCAGGCTGCACGTACATCGGTCCGCCCGTCCCTCGGTGGAGCGGATCGGGGGCACCGTGCCAATCCTCCACCTCCCGGTAGAGCTTCAGTACCGACTCGTAGTTCCATGCATCGTCACCGGCCTCCGCGGCGAGACGATCCCAGTCGGTCTGATGGCCGCGCGCCCAGATCATCGGATTGATCGCAGAGCCGCCGCCGAGCACCTTGCCCATCGACATCAGCAGACGGCGACCATTGATCAGCGGGTTCGGCACTGTCGTGAAGGCCCAATCGAGGGCGGACCCGTGATTCATCCAGTGCAGACCCGGATCGGTCACTGCCGGTAGCTGATCGGTACCTCCGGCCTCCAGAAGTAACACGGTCGCTTGGGGATCCTCGGAGAGCCGGCTCGCCACCACCGATCCCGCCGAACCGGCTCCGCACACGATGAAGTCGTAGTGCGGCAGGTACGATGGGGTGAAATCCATTGCAGCGGAATGTTCTTGATGGGCGTAACTCATCGTATTCCTCGAAGTTGGGCAGGCTCCGTCGGGCGGGCGGCCAGGGCCCGTCTGCCCCCTCCGCTCGCCCGGGGCCCGGATGGCATGGTGATCAGAAGCCTTGTTGGGTGAGCCATTTCAAGATGACGTTGGCGACGTCGCTCCAGCCGTGGTCGATGGTGAGTGAGTGTCCGCGGTCTTCGAAGAGGTGAAGGTCGGTGTGCCCGGATCCCTTCTGATACATGGCGAAGACTTCCTCGGTCACCTTGAGTGGAACAGTGTGGTCTGCGGTGCCCGAGGTAAGCAGGAGGGGGCCGCGGTCGGCCTTCTGGGTGTCGACCTTGGCGGGTGAATGCCGCGAGAAATTGGCTGCAGCCCCTTGGAAAAGCGGTTTGCCGGGGCCTGGGATGGACCACTTGGCGTGGAGGAGGTCCGATTCGTCTTCGGTCAGCATGTTGCCGAATGCATAGCGGAACTGCTCCGCGGTCAGCGAGACGGTGCGATGTTTGTTCGCGGGGTTGCCGAGAACGGGGAACGCGGAGCGCACTTGGGCGAACGGGAGTGCTTTGACTCCTTTGATCTGTGCCGGGTCAATCCCGACGGCGGCTGCGGCGACATTGTTGGCGAGGAGTTCTTGGGCGATCAGGCCGCCGAACGAGTGCCCGATCACGATGGGTTGGACGTCGGGTGTACCGATGAGGCGGGTGTAATGATCCACCAGCATTTCGATGTCGACGTTGTCCAACGCGTTTGGGTTCGATCGGGTCTCGGCGACGGTCGGTGCGTCACCGGGCCAGCCGGGGGCCGACGCACTGTAGCCGTGCTGGGCGAAGAGTTCTATCCACGGGCGCCAGGCCGTGGAGTGGATCCATAGTCCGTGGATGAAGATGACGGGATTAATCTTTGTTGATGCGGTCATGACGCGTCTCCTCGCGGGTGTCGTTGAAAGTAGCTCGCTGCAAGGGATTTGCAGAGGCTCGCGCATTGGCGTCCTGCGGGTGGTTGGTACGACGAACCCCCACCCGCAGACGTTGATTCTGTGGCTGGCGACGCGGAAAATAGAAGGACTCGGGCGAAACTGGTCCGGAACCGGAAAGAAGGGCCGATTCCTGGCACCCGGCCTGGGTACGGGCTACAGGACGCGCGTGCCGACCGACGGCGGCGATGGTCCATCAGCCCGCGCGGGATCGACGTGAACCACCCCTAGGCCGCGCCTGGGCGGCCGCAAGCCGCGCGTGGGGGGACGTAGAATCGGTCCTGCTCAAGGTGCCGTTTGCGCATGCTCCAGCGAGTCGGCTTCGGCTTCGGCAACTGGTCTAACACACTTTGGCGCGGCGCCACCACCACAACCGTGCGGCATTCCGGAATCCCCCGTCAGCCTGCACCCGGCGTGAGGCCGGCGTCTGCCACCGCAGTCCTCATGGTGTGCACCGCGGTCCTGGCCGTGCGATCAAGGGCTGCGCGCGCCAGTTCGGACAGCGCATCGATGGTGCGCCTCTGGTCATCGTCGTTTCCACAGGGCACCGCCATGAAGTCGGTGACACCAGCGTCGCGCAACTGGTCGATGCCGCGCTCGAGCGCCGCGGCGTCACCGACTATCGCCACGCCGGCCGGACCCGTGAGCCCTTCACGCGCAAGAGTCCTGCGGTACTCGGGGACCTGCGCTGCAACGCCGAACCGTTCGCCGATGATGGAGCGGGCCGCGTCGACGTCGTCGGTCGCCCAAACGGGCAGGCCCGCAACGATTCTCGGTCTGGTGCGACCCGCGTCGGTTGCGGCCTTGGCGATGGTCGGCACGATATGGGTGGCCAGTGTCCGCGGTCCCGTCATCCAGGTCACGGTGCCGTCGGTCAGCTCACCGGCCGCCTGCAGCATCGAGGGCCCGAGGGCGGCGAGCAACACCGAAGGGGCTTTGACGCCGGAAACGCTGACCGCGCCCGCGGCGGTGATGAAGCCTCGGTGATTCACGGGGTGTCCCTGGAGCAGCGGGTTCAGCAGTCCGAGGTATTCGCGCATGCGGGCGGCGGGCCGGTCGGCCGCCATCCCGTACATGCCGGTGATCATGGCGCCGATCCCCGCCCCGATGCCCAGCGTGAGCCGACCCGAAACCGCCGATTGAACCGTCAGCGCTTGGCTCGCCAGCACGAGGGGGTGACGCTGCGGCACGGGAATCACTGCGGTTCCCATTTCGATGCCGGGCACGGCGGCACCGGCCACCGCCACGCTGGTCAGCGCATCGATGCCCAGTGCCTGGCTCGACCAGGCGGTCGGGAAGCCGGCCTCGGCGGCCGCCCGGACCTGTTCGACGACGGCGTTAACCGTTGTCACTCCGCGAATCTCGCCGACCGCAAGACCGATGCGCATGGATGACCTCCGATGACGTGCCCTGGAATACGAGGAAATGGGGTGCCACCCCGCTTACGGTATGCGACGATACGGGGGGTCACCCCGGTTACGCAAGGAGGGTCGGATGCCGCGTCGACCACCGCAGCCGCACGAGTCTTCGATGCGCGCCGACGCCCGCCGTAATCGCGACAAGATCCTGGCCGCTGCCGGCGCGGTGGTCGCCGAGGCGGGAGCCGACGCCTCACTGGAGGAGATCGCCCGGCGCGCGGGCGTGGGGTCGGCAACGCTGCACCGCCACTTCGGCGGTCGAGACGCCTTGCTGCAGGCCATGTTCCGCGACCGCATCGCCATACTCTGCGACCGTGCCGAGGAACTCGGCGATGCCGACGATCCGGACACGGCTCTGGTGTCCTGGCTTCGCGAGCTGGTGTCACACGCCGCTGCCACCCGCGGCTTGGCCGCCGCGCTGATGGAGGTGCCCGCGCGTGGCGGCGGCGCCAATCCGCACCGATTGATCCGGGACGCCGGTCAGCGGTTGCTTTCTCGAGCCCAGGCAGAGGGCTCAGTCGATGGCGGCACCGAGATCGATGATGTCCTGCGCCTCGCCAACGCCGTCGCAATTGCCGCCGAACAGACGTCGGACGCCGGCCGCCGGGCCGACGCCTTGATGGCCATCGTCACCCACGGACTGATCCGGCCCGGAAGCGGCCCAACCTAGCTCAGTGGCCGCGGGCCACCCACTCCTCGTAGTGGACGATCTCGTCGCCGACGGTGGTGCTGTCACCGTGGCCGGTGTGCACGACCGTCTCGCCGGGCAGCTTGCCCAGCCGCTCGGAGATCGACTGCAGGATCGTCGGGAAGTCGGAGTACGAGCGTCCCGTCGCGCCCGGGCCGCCGGAGAACAACGTGTCGCCGCTGAACACCACACCCAGGTCGTGCGCGTACCAACACACCGATCCGGGGGAGTGGCCCGGGGTGTGCAGCGCCCGCAGCTCCGTCCCTCCCACGCTCACCGTCTCGCCGTCGGCCACGGAGCGGAAGTCTTTGTCCGGATGCGTCATTCGCCACAGCACCTCGTCAGCCGGATGCAGCAGCACCGGTGCGTCGAGTGTGTTGCCGAGTTCCGGCGCGACCGTCACGTGGTCGTTGTGGCCGTGCGTGCAGACCACCGCCACCACGTGGCGGCCACCCACGGCCTCGACGATGGGTGCCGCATCGTGTGCGGCGTCGAACACCACGACGTTGGAGTTGTCGCCGATCAGCCAGATGTTGTTGTCGACTTCCCAACTGCCGCCGTCGAGTTCGAAGGTTCCGTGGGTGACGACCCGGTCGATGGACACCATCAGAGCATCACCACCGAACGCAGCACCTTGCCGCCGTGCATCTTGTGGAACGCCTCCTCGACGTCGTCGAGCCCGATGCGTTCGGACACGAACATCTCCAGCGGAAGCCGGCCCTGCAGATACAGCTCGATCAGGGTGGGGAAGTCGCGTTCGGGCAGGCAATCGCCGTACCACGACGACTTCAGCGAACCCCCGTGCGAGAAGAAGTCCAGCAGCGGCATGTCCAGGCGCATGTCAGGCGTCGGAACACCAACCAGCACAACGGTTCCCGCGAGATCGCGGGCGTAGAAGGCCTGCTTCCAGGTTTCGGGCCGGCCCACCGCGTCGATCGCCACGTTGACGCCGAAGCCGTCCGTGAGGTCCTGGATGGTCTCGACGACATCCAGATCCCGGGCGTTGATGGTGTGGGTGGCGCCGAACTTGCGGGCCCAGTCCAGCTTGGTGTTGTCGGTGTCGACGGCGATGATCTTCCGGGCCCCCACCAGCGCGGCACCGGCGATCGCCGCATCGCCGACGCCGCCGCAGCCGATCACCGCGACGGTGTCGTCGCGGGTCACCGCGCCGGTGTTGATCGCCGCGCCCAGCCCGGCCATCACGCCGCAGCCCAGCAGGCCCGCGACGGCCGGGTCGGCCTGGGGGTCGACCTTGGTGCACTGGCCGGCGTGCACCAGCGTCTTGTCGGCGAACGCGCCGATGCCCAGCGCCGGGGTGAGCTCGGTGCCGTCGGTCAGCGTCATCTTCTGCTCGGCGTTGAACGTGTCGAAGCACAGCTGGGGACGGCCGCGCTTGCAGGCCCGGCACTGCCCGCACACCGCACGCCAGTTCAGGATCACGAAGTCGCCCGGCTCGACGGCCGTCACGCCCGGCCCGACCGCTTCCACGGTGCCCGCGGCCTCGTGGCCGAGCAGGAAGGGGTACTCGTCGTTGATGCCGCCCTCGCGGTAGGTCAGGTCGGTGTGGCATACCCCGCAGGCGATGACGTCGACGAGCGCCTCGCCGGGGCCGGGGTCCGGGACGACGATGTCGACCAGCTCGACGGGCTCGCCCTTCTTGCGTGAAATGACTCCGCGCACTGTCTGACTCATGGGCTACAACCTACTGTCGGGCGGATCACACTGCGCAGCCGGTGTAGCGTCTACATGACGTGACGACAGACGAGAAAAGCCCCGCCGTAACCGCTGTAACCACCGAAACCGCCGAACAATTCGCTGAGCGAATGATCGCGGCCATCGACTCCGCGAGCCTCACCCTCCTGCTGAGCATCGGACATCAGACCGGCCTGCTCGACACCATGGCCGGGATGCCCCCGGCCACCAGCGCGCAAATTGCCGAGGCCGCGGGCCTCAACGAGCGCTACGTCCGGGAGTGGCTGGGCGGCATGACCACCGGGCACGTCGTCGACCACGACCCCGAGACCGCCACCTACACGCTGCCCGCCCACCGCGCCGGAGCGCTCACCCGCAAGGCCGGTCAGGACAACCTGGCCGTCCTCGCCCAGTTCATTCCGCTGCTCAGCGAGGTCGAGCAAAAGCTCGTCGGTTGCTTCAGGAACGGCGGCGGGCTGCCCTACAGCGAATTCCCGCGATTCCACAAGCTGCAGGCCGAGCAGAGCGGCACGGTGTTCGACTCCGCGCTCGTCGACGTCGTACTGCCGTTGGTCGACGGACTCGTCGAGCGGCTGCGTTCCGGCGTGGACGTGGCTGACTTCGGATGCGGCAGCGGTCATGCGATCAACCTGATGGCCCAGGCGTTCCCCGCGAGCCGGTTCACCGGCATCGACTTCTCCGACGAGGCCATCGCGGCCGGTGTCCAGGAGGCGGCCCGCCTCGGCCTGACCAACGCGGGCTTCGAGAGTCACAACCTGCCCGAGCTGGACAAGGCCGAGGCCTACGACGTCATCACCGTTTTCGACGCCATCCACGATCAGGCCCAGCCGGCGCGGGTGCTGGAGAACATCCACCGCGCGTTGCGACCGGGCGGGGTCTTCTTGATGGCCGACATCAAGGCGTCGAGCCGGCTCGAGGACAACGTCGGCATGCCGATGAGCACCTACCTCTACACCGTCTCGCTGATGCACTGCATGACGGTGTCGCTGGCGCTGGACGGCGCCGGGCTGGGCGCGGCCTGGGGCGCGCAGCTGGCCACTTCGATGCTCGCCGACGCCGGGTTCGGCGACGTGCTGGTGGCCGAGACCGACGCGGACCCCTTCAACAATTACTACATCGCAACGAAGGGATGACCGCGCTCGAGGCCCTGGATAACTGGCCGGTCACGGCCGCGATCGCCGCGGTGATCGGGCCCTGCGGAGTGCTGGCCAGCCACGGCGACACCGAGCGGGTGTTCGAGCTGGCGTCGGTGACCAAGCCGCTGGTGGCCCGGGCCGTGCTGGTGGCCATCGAGGAGGGCGTCGTCGACCTCGACACCGAGGCCGGCCCGCCCGGCTCCACGGTCCGCCACCTGCTGGCGCACACGTCGGGCTTGGCCATGCACTCTGACCGCGTCCTCGCCAAGCCCGGCACCCGGCGGATGTATTCCAACTACGGCTTCACCGTGCTGGCCCAGACGGTGGAGCGCGAGTCGGGGATCGAGTTCGGCCGCTACCTGGCCGAGGCGGTCTGCGAACCGCTCGGCATGACCGCGACCCGGCTGGACGGCGGCACCGAGGCGGCCGGCTTCGGGGCCACCTCGACGGTCGCCGACCTGGCCGCCTTCGCCGGTGACCTGCTGCGCCCGTCGACCGTCTCGGCGCAGCTGCACGCCGAGGCGACGACGGTGCAATTCCCGGGCCTGGACGGCGTGCTGCCCGGCTACGGCACCCAGCGGCCCAACGATTGGGGGCTGGGTTTCGAGATCCGGGACTCGAAGTCGCCGCACTGGACGGGGTCGCGCAACTCGGTGCGGACCTACGGCCATTTCGGCCAGGCGGGTGGTTTCATCTGGGCGGATCCCGAGCTGGACCTGGCGCAGGTGGCGCTCACCGACCGCGATTTCGGGGAGTGGGCGCTGCGGCCGTGGCCGTCGATTTCCGACGCGGTGATAGGCGAGTACGCCTAATTCGCATCGCACACTAGCGCAACATGGGTATCACAGGGCACAATAGACACGCAGGACACAAAAAATAGTGGCGGATATCCGCCAAGCATCCGGCTTATCGGGCCCACCAGGTCGTTGGGGAAGACGTCCCTCGTGGAACCGAAGGAGCAGGAGATGCGTTCGTCGAACCAATTCGCCGACGTGACGACAGGCGTGGTGTACGTCCACGCCTCGCCCGCGGCGGTATGCCCGCATGTCGAGTGGGCGCTGTCCTCGACCCTGCAATCCAAGGCCAACTTGGTGTGGACACCGCAGCCGGCGATGCCCGGGCAGCTGCGTGCGGTCACCAACTGGGTCGGGCCCGTCGGCACCGGCGCCAGGTTGGCCAACGCGCTGCGCTCCTGGTCGGTGCTGCGGTTCGAGGTCACCGAGGATCCCAGCCCGGGGGTCGACGGCCAGCGGTTCAGCCACACGCCACAGCTGGGCCTGTGGAGCGGGTCGATGAGCGCCAACGGCGACATCATGGTCGGCGAGATGCGGCTGCGCGCCATGATGGCGCAGGGAGCCGACACCCTGGCCGCCGAGCTGGACTCGGTGCTGGGAACCGCGTGGGACGAGGCGCTCGAGGTCTATCGCGACGGCGGCGATGCCGGCGAGGTGACCTGGCTCAGCCGGGGCGTCGGCTAGGTGCGGGTCTCCGAACCATTAGGCGATCTTTAAACCCGCTAGCGGATGTGCTAGCGCATTCGCGGATCGCCTGATGGTCTGCAGGCGGATGTCCCTATCATCGGGCGGGCCGCAGGATCTGCAGCGCGGCGGGAACCACCGAGATCTCGGCGGGCAGCGGGCACGCGAAGTCGCCGTCGGCATAGACATTGATGCCCGGGCACTCGACGTGGATTGACTTGGCCCGCGCCGTGCTCACCTCGTCGAGGTCGACGTGCGTGCCCTTCATCACGGTCGGGAACAGGCGGACCAGCTTCGTCCGCGATGCCGAGTGCGCCATGGTGATGTCGAGCAGGCCGTCGGTGGGGTCGGCGTTGGGGCAGATCAGCAGCCCGCCGCCATAGCTGCGGGTGTTGCCGAAGGCCGCCAGCGTGATGTCGGCCTCGATCTCCTTGGTTCCGTCGAGCACCATCCGAAATGGCAAGAGCCGCAACCGCGACAGCTCGGCGAGCATCGCGAGGTAGTAGCGCAGCCGTCCGTGCGGCCAGGTCATCCGGTTGGCCCGGTCGGTAACCAGGGAGTCGAACCCGGTGGCCGCCACGGTGCCGAACCACTTGTCGATCCCGTTGCCTTGGATCCGCCCCAGATCGATGGTTTCCGTGCAGCCGTCGAGGATGATGTCGGCGGCGGCCTCGGGATCTTTTGCGGGAATGGCGAATTCGCGCGCGTGGTCGTTTCCGGTGCCGGCCGGGACGATGCCCAGCGGAACGTCGGTGCCGGCCAGCACCTGCAGCGCGTTGGAGACGACGCCGTCGCCGCCGGTGACCATCAGCGCGTCGGTGCCGTGTTCCAGGGCGGCGGCGGCGAGATAGCGCGCGTCTTGCGCGTCGTCGCCGATGATCTCGGTGACCTCCACGCCGCGGTGCTGCAGCCGGGCGATCGCGACTTGCGCCGCGCGGATGGCCGCGCCGTGCCCCGAGGCAGGGTTGGTCAGCGCGGTCACCTTGGCGATTTCGCGCCGGCCTCGCGTCACGGAATCAGCTTGCCGGGGTTGAGGATTCCGGCCGGGTCCAGGGTCGCCTTGACCGCGCGCAACACCTGCACGCCCAGCTCGCCCACCTCGTCGCGCATCCAGGCCCGGTGGTCGGCGCCGACCGCGTGGTGGTGGGTGATGGTTCCGCCAGTGGCCATGATGGCGTCCGAGGCGGCCTTCTTTGCGGCCCGCCACTGCTCGATCGGGTTCCCGCGCTGCCCGGCGACCACGGTGAAGTACAGCGAGGCGCCGGTGGGGTAGACGTGCGAGATGTGGCACATCACCAGCGCCGGTGTGCCCGTCTCGGCCAGCGCGTTGGTAAGGGCTTGGGTCACAGCGGCTTTCAGCGCGGGTACGCGGGACCAGGTGGTGGCCGTCTCGAGCGTCTCGCAGAGCGCGCCCGCCGACAGCAGCGAGTCGCGCAGGTAGGGGGCGCCGAACCGCCCGCGCTCCCAGGCCTGCGCCGGCGCCTCGCCCAGCGGCGTGCCGCCGTGCGCCGCGAGCAGCGCGCTGGTCTCGGCGTGCCGGCTCTCGACGTGTTCCTTGGTGCCCTCGAACACGGTGATGGCCAGGCATCCGCCGGTGACCTGGTTTTCCCCGATCGCCTCGGTGGTGGCCAGGTTGACCCCGGTCTCGGCTTCATCGGAGAGCCGAATGACGGTGGGACCGGTGGCATTCTGGGTGACGGCGCGCAGCGCCGCGGCCCCGGTGTCGAAATCCGGGAAAGACCACGCCTCGTGGCGGACGGCTTCGGGGATCCGGTGCACCCGCAGCCGCACCTGGGTGATGACGCCGAAGGTGCCCTCCGAGCCGACCATCAGCTGGCGCAGGTCGGGACCCGCGGCCGATTCCGGTGCGCGGCCCAGGTCCAGGGTGCCGACCGGGGTGATGATCCGCAGCCCGCGCACCATGTCGTTGAACCGGCCGTAGCCGGCGGAGTCCTGGCCGGACGAGCGCGTCGCAGCGAAGCCGCCGATGGTGGCGTACTCGAAGCTCTGCGGGAAATGACCCAGCGAAAAGCCGTGTTCGCCCAGCAGGCGTTCGGCGTCCGGGCCGGTGACTCCGGCCCCCAGGACCGCCTGGCCGGACACCTCGTCCAGCTCGACGAGTTCATCGAAGCGGCGCAGATCGAGCGACACCACGGCCTGAAACCCACCGCGGACGGGGTCGAGCCCGCCCACCACGCTGGTGCCGCCGCCGAACGGGACGACGGCGATGCGGTGCTCGGAGCAGTAGCGCAGGACCGCGAAGACGGCGTCGTCGTCACCGGGCAGCAGGATGGCGTCGGGCGCGTCCTGGACGCCGCGGTCGCTGCGCCGCAGCAGGTCGAGGGTGGACTTGCCGCCGGCGTGCAGCAGGCGGTCGTGGTCGGCGGTGCGGCAGTATTCGGCGCCGACGATCCCGGCCAGCGCGTCGCGGTCGGCCTGCGGCAGCGCCGACGGACGCAGCTTGGCGTCGTCGGCATCGAGTTCGGTCTCGGTCGAATCCTGAATGCCCACAGCCTGTTTCAGCAGCGCGCGATTCCCTTCCGAGAGGGGCTTCGCCGCGGCCGGGTCTCCCCACGCGTTCCACTTCATGGGCGGGAGGAGCTCGTCGGCGTTCGTCATGCGTTACAGTATTACACATGCTGTCAATCAGTAACGCTGGTTCGGACACCGCGGACCGCATCCTCGCCGCGGCGGCCAGCTGCGTGGTCGACTTCGGGGTCGACCGGGTGACCCTCGCCGAGATCGCCCGGCGCGCGCGGGTGAGCCGCCCCACCGTCTACCGCCGCTGGCCCGACACCAAGTCGATCGTGGCGGCGCTGCTGACCCGGCACATCACCGGGGTGATGCGCGACGCGCCGTTGCTCGGCGACGACCGCGAATCCCTTGTGCGACAGATCGTTACGGTGGCCGAGCTGCTGCGCCGCGACGAGCTGGTGATGTCAGTGCTGCACTCCGAGCTCGCGCCTATTTACATCACCGAGCGCCTCGGCACCAGCCAGCAGATGTTGATCGACGTCCTGGCCGAGCGGCTGCGTGCGGCCCAGCGCCACGGCAGCGTTCGCCCCGGTGACCCCCTGCAGATGGCGACCATGGTCTTGCTCATCGCGCAGTCGACCATTCAGTCCGAACGGATCGTCCGGCCGATTCTGGGCGCCGAGGCGCTGGCCGCCGAGCTCGCCTACTCGCTGAACGGATACCTCTCGTGACGGCCTTGAACGCGGCGCGCCGCGCCGCCGACCTGAACGCGCTCGCCGACGGCGCGCCGGTGGACGTCGTCGTGATCGGCGGCGGGATCACCGGCACCGGGATCGCCCTGGACGCCGTCTCGCGCGGGCTGCGGGTCGCGCTGGTGGAAAAGCACGACCTGGCGTTCGGCACCAGCCGCTGGAGCTCCAAGCTGGTGCACGGCGGCCTGCGCTACCTGGCGACCGGCAACGTGGGCATCGCCCGGCGCAGCGCCATCGAGCGCGGAATCCTGATGACGCGCAACGCCCCTCACCTCGTTCATGCGATGCCGCAGCTGGTTCCGCTGCTGCCCTCGATGGGCCGCGGCAAGCGGGCGATGGTGCGCGCCGGGTTTTTGGCCGGCGACGCGCTGCGGGTGCTGGCGGGGACGCCGTCGTCGGCGCTGCCGCGGTCGCGGCGGGTCTCGGCTGGGCGCGTCGTGGAGATGGCGCCCACCGTTCGTCGTGACGGGCTCGACGGCGGGTTTTTGGCCTACGACGGGCAGTTGATCGATGACGCCCGGCTGGTGACCGCGGTCGCGCGCACCGCCGCGCAGCACGGCGCGCGGATCCTCACCTACGTCGCGGCGTCGCATGCCACCGGCACGTCGGTGCGGTTGACCGATCAGCGCACGGGGCAGTCGTTCGACGTGTCGGCGCGTGCGGTCATCAATGCGGCCGGGGTGTGGGCCGGCGAGATCGACTCGTCGTTGCGGCTGCGGCCCAGCCGGGGAACCCACCTGGTCTTCGATGCGGCGGCGTTCGGGAATCCCGTTGCCGCGCTGACGATTCCGATTCCCGGAGAGCTCAACCGCTTCGTCTTCGCCATGCCCGAGCAGCTGGGCCGGGTCTACCTGGGGCTGACCGACGAGGCCGCTCCCGGCCCGATACCCGATGTGCCGGAGCCGTCTGCGGAGGAGGTCACGTTCCTGCTGGACACGGTGAACACCGCCCTGGGGACCGGGCTCGGGACGGCCGACGTCATCGGTGCCTACGCCGGCCTGCGGCCGCTGATCGACACCGGTGCAGGCCGCACCGCCGACGTATCGCGTGAGCATGCCGTCGTCGAGGCGCCGTCGGGCGTGATCAGCGTGATCGGCGGCAAGCTCACCGAATACCGCTACATGGCACAGGATGTGCTGGACCGGGCCATCGACCGGCGGGGGCTGCGCGCCGCCGAATGCCGGACCCGCAACCTGCCGCTGATCGGGGCGCCGGCCAACCCGGGTTCGACGGTGCCGCCGATGGCCGGTCTGCCGGAGTCGCTGATCCTGCGGTACGGGGCCGAGGCGGCGAACGTCATCGCCGCTTCTACGTGCGAGCGGCCCGGCGACCCGGTGGCGGACGGGATCGACGTGATCCGGGCGGAGTTCGAGTACGCCGTCACCCACGAGGGCGCGCTCGGTGTCGGCGACATCCTGGACCGGCGCACCCGGATCGGTCTGGTGCCGCGCGACCGCGAGCGAGTGGTCGGCGTAGCCGAGGAGTTCGTGGCGCGCTTCGGCTGAAGTGGGTCCGCCGATTGCGTCGGCGGATACCATGAAACGGAACTAGTCCGTATCGGTAAGGAACGTACATGGAGCTCGACAGCGGCGTGGCTCCCGCGTCGCGCCGGGCACGACGCCCGGGACGCCTCGATCGATCGTTGGACGCAGCCATCCTCGACGCGACGCTGGCGGGGGTGGCCGAAGTGGGTTATGACCGGTTGAGCATGGACGACGTCGCGTCGCGCGCCGGCGTCGGGAAGGCGGCGATTTATCGTCGCTGGCCATCGAAGGCGGTGGTGGTCGCCGATGCCATCGCCCACTGGCGGCGGCGGCTGGGACCCGTCGAGCCGCCCAACACCGGCAGCCTTCGCGGTGACATAGACGCGCTGGTTGCCGCCACGCCCGAGTTGAATGATGCCGATTCGCACATGATCCGGGTCGTGGTCGGGGTGGCGACGGCTGCCATGCACAATCCGGTGCTGGCCGCCGCCCTGGACGACCTGGTGCTATCCACTCCGCGTCAGGTGGTCCGAGCGGTGCTCGACCATGCGGTGGCTCGCGGCGAAATCCCGGGCGGTCGCGACCTGAGCCTGATCCCCGACGTCGCACTCGGCCTCAACGTGCTGCGGGTGATCACGGGACGGCCGATCGACCGGGTTTACGTCCGGCGCATGCTCGAAGACGTGATCTTGCCGCTCGCCGGCGCACCGGCGCCCTAGTTGTTGCGCAATCCGCCTGTCGCGTGCGACATTGGAATCCAGACGGAACTAGTTAGTTCCGCTTGGATGGGAGGCGGCGATGGATGTCAAGCGTGTCCCGGTGCTGATCGTCGGGGCCGGCGCCGCCGGCCTCGCAACCTCTGCGCTGCTCGCCAAACATGGCGTTTGCTCGCTGCTGGTCGAAAAGCGCAGTGAGGTATTCATCTATCCCAAAGCGCGCAACTTGAGCTTTCGCAGCCTCGAGATCCTGCGCGGCCTTGGGCTGGCCGACGAGGTCCACGCGATCGCACACGGCGTTTCGGACATGCTCAGCAAGCCCACGCTCAACACCGCCGAACAACATCAGGCGTTCGACGTCAACGCGATCTTCGCGCCTTTCAAAGATCTGAGCCCCGAGCCCGGCGGCCAATACTGTCCGCAAAGCGCATTCGAACCGATCCTGCTCGCGCATATCCGCCGGGACGGTAGCCACGTGCGCTACAACACCGAGTTGGGCTCCTTCGAACAGGACGAAAGCGGCGTCACCGCGGTCGTACGCGATCGGGAGTCGGGCACAACGGAGGCTTTACGCGCCGACTACCTCGTCGCCGCCGACGGCGTGCACAGCCCGACCCGCGACGCGCTCGGCGTGACGACCTCCGGCTGTGGGGCGCTGCCGATCTATGTCGTCTTCATCTACTTTCGGGGACCCTGGCGCAAGTTTGTCCCGCAGCTCGGCGGTGGCGACGGCATCCAGGTCAAGAACCCGGACGTGGAGGGCATCTTTCTCCCGGTACGCGACGACTTCGGCATGTTCATCACCACGTACTTCCCCCGACTCGGGGAGACCGCCGATCAGTTCACCGCACAGCGTTGCCGCGAGCTGCTGACCAAAGCGATTGGTGAGCCGATCGACATGGAAGTCATCGACGTTGCGCCGTGGCAGCCCTACGAGCGGGTGGCCGACCAATTCCGCAGCGGCCGAGTCTTTCTCGTCGGTGACTCGGCGCACACCATGCCTCCGTTCAAGGCCGGTGGAGCCAACACCGCCATCCAGAGTGCGCACAACCTGGCCTGGAAGCTGGCCGCCGTGTTGAAAGGGACCGCCGGCCCGGCCTTGCTGACCACCTACCACGCCGAGCGACACCCGGTCGGCCGCTTCAATGCGCGCCAGTCGCTCACGGGCCCATCGCGGGCCTTCCTCCGGTCGGACGACAACCCGCCGCAATTGCCGGCCGGCGAAGAGGCGCCGATGTTCTCCCTGCTGATCGGCTACCAATACCGCTCGGCCGCTGTCGTTTCCGGCGATCCTGTTCCGGCGGATCCGGACGCCGTGTCACTGGTGGAGGAATTGCGTGGGCAACCGGGTACCCGGGTCCCGCACGCATGGGTCGTTGATGGCGGGAAGCGGGTCTCCACCCTCGATTTGCTCGGTTCCAGCTTCACGCTGTTCACCGGGGACGACGATGCCGCCTGGTCCGACGCCGCAGCCTGCGCGTCGAAGGCCCTTGACATCCCAATCAACTTGCGGCGCATAGGAACCGAACTCGACGTCGACGGCTCCTGGGCCGCCGCCACGGGACTCGCACCGGACGGGGCGTTGTTGGTGCGCCCCGACGACTTCGTGGGCTGGCGCGCCGACAAGCGGCCGCGCTCACCCGAAACCGATCTCGGCAGGACGCTGTGTCGGATCCTCACCCGCGCAACATGATTGAAACGGTGGCCTGTCTGGGCTCGAGCACTACGGCATCGAGGGGAACCTACAAATGGATCGACGAGCTCGACAGGCGGCCTCAAAACAGCCGGTTTCG
Source organism: Mycobacterium sp. 852002-51057_SCH5723018 (assembly GCF_001667035.1). Classification (GTDB taxonomy): domain Bacteria; phylum Actinomycetota; class Actinomycetes; order Mycobacteriales; family Mycobacteriaceae; genus Mycobacterium. The sequence continues at coordinate 69,444 of NZ_LZIR01000120.1, read as the reverse complement.
ATTCGTGCAACCTCGGTGTGGGCGGGGATCTGTCGTTCAATGCCGTCCGGCACCTCGACCGAGTGACCGCACTACGGCCGGAGCGGGTCATCGTGCTCATCGGGACGAACGACGTCATGGCGAGCGCCTTCCCGAATTTCCGGCGATTCGTTCGGGTCTGGAAGCGGCTCTCGGAAGAACCGTCGACGGCGCGGTTCAAAGAGAACCTCACCGTCATCGTGCGCAGACTGCAACGGGAGGCCGACGCGCGGGTCGGACTCAGTTCCCTTGCGCCGCTTGGCGAAGAACCCCGTTCGGCCCATCCAGTTCAGGCGCGGCTCAACGGCCTGATCGCCACCTACAACGGCATCATCCGCGAAGCCGCCTCGACGGGGTCCGCGGACTACATCCCGTTCTATGAGGCTTTCCAAGAGCGACTCGCACGGACGGCGGCCACGAAACCGTTCACCCGGTTCTCGTTCGCGGCTCTCTACCGCGACTACCTGTTGCGAGAAATGATCATGCGCCGAAGCTTCGATGAGATCTCGCGAAGCAACGGTTGGCAATTCCACATTGACGGCATCCACCTCAACACCGAGGGCGGGCGCATCCTCACTGAGGCCGTTCAGCGGTTCTTGGACTCCTGAACCCGCTGCGCTGAACGGAGACCTACAGCGGGATGTTCTTGTGGCGGCCGCGGCGAGCGGGCGCCTGCGCCAGCGCCTCGGTGAGCTTGCTGCGGGTGTGCGCCGGGTCGATCTTCTCGTCGACCACGCCGATCTCGATGGCGCTGTCCACACCGCCGGCGATCCGCTCGTGCTCGGCGGCCAGCTGGTCGTGCAGCGCCTCCCGCTCGTGCTCGGGCGTGGCGGCCAGCTTCTTCTTGTGCAGGATGCCGACGGCGGCCTTGGCCCCCATCACCGCGACCTCGGCGTCCGGCCAGGCGAACACCTTGGTGGCGTTCAGCGACCGCGAATTCATCGCGATGTAGGCCCCGCCGTAGGTCTTTCGGGTGACCAGCGTCACGCGCGGAACGGTGGCCTCGCCGAACGCGTGCAGCAGCTTGGCGCCGCGGCGCACCACGCCACCCCACTCCTGGTCGACACCGGGCAGGTAGCCCGGCACGTCGACGACGACCACCAGCGGAATCCCGAACGCGTCGCACAGCCGCACGAAACGCGCTGCCTTCTCCGCGCTTTCGGAGTTCAGGCAGCCGCCCAGCCGTAGCGGGTTGTTGGCCAGCACGCCGACGGTGCGGCCGGACAGACGACCCAGCCCGACCACCATGGACGGCGCCCAGTTGCCCTGGAACTCGTCGAACGGCGTCTCGGCGTCGAGGATCGCGGTCACGATCGGGTGCACGTCGTAGGCCCGTCGTGCCGACTCGGGCAGCAGCGCGTGGATGTCGGTGTCACCGGCCTCGGCCTTGCTGCGGTCGAAATGCCCTTGCTGGCAGAACAATCCGACCAGCCGACGGCCGCGCTCGTAGGCGTCGAGCTCGTCGTCGGCCACGATGTGGCACACACCCGACTTCTTGTGGTGGGTGTCCGGGCCACCGAGGGAGCACATGTCGACGTCCTCGCCGGTGACGCTGCGCACCACGTCGGGGCCGGTGACGAAGACCCGGCTCTCGGGCGCCATCACGATCACATCGGTCAGCGCCGGACCGTAGGCGGCGCCGCCGGCGGCGAATCCGACGACCACCGAGATCTGCGGAATGTAGCCCGACGCGCGGATCATGGCCTCGAACACGGTCCCGACCGCGTGCAGTGCCCGGACGCCCTCGGCCAGCCGGGCCCCACCGGAGTGCCAGATGCCTACGATCGGGCTCTGCTCCTCGATGGCGGTGTCGTAGGCGTTGACGATGTGTGCGCAGCCTTCGGTGCCCATGGCGCCGCCCATGACGGTTCCGTCCGTGCAGAAGGCGATGGTGCGCACACCGTTCACGGTCCCCGCCGCGGACTGCACGCCCGAGCGGTCACGCTCGTGCAGGAGTTCCACGCTGCCGTCGTCGAAGAAATTGCCTAGACGCAGCAACGGGTCGCGTGGGTCGAGCGACTCGCCAACCGACGCGGGGGCCATGATTGTCATCGCAGGTCTCCTGTTCGAAGTTTCGCTCGGGTTTCTAATACCGCCCAAAGACGAGTGCCACGTTGTGCCCGCCGAATCCGAACGAGTTGTTGATCGCGTAGCGGTAGTCACCGGGGCGCGGTTTGCCTGCCACCACGTCCAGATCGATGTCTGGGTCGAGGGTTTCCAGGTTCAGTGTCGGGGGAATGACCTGGTCGCGCAACGCGAGCACGGTCAGGATCGACTCCACCGCGCCGACGGCACCCACCGAGTGGCCCAGCGCGGCCTTGGGCGCGTAGACGGCCGCGTTGCCGCCGTGCGGGCCCAGGGCGTTGTTGATCGCTTTGCCTTCGGCCAGGTCGCCGACCGAGGTGCCGGTGGCGTGGGCGTTGACGTGGTCGATGTCGCCGGGGGTCAGCCCGGCCAGCTGGATGGCGCGGCTCATGGCGTGTCCGGCGCGCTCGCCGTTGGGGTCCGGGGCCACCATGTGATAGCCGTCGGAGGTGATGCTGGCCCCCATCAGCCGCGCCAGGATGTTGGCGCCGCGGGCCTTGGCGTGCTCTTCGGTCTCGATCACCATCAGCGCGCCGGCCTCACCGAACACGAACCCGGTGCGGTCCTTGTCGAACGGCCGACAGGCACCGACCGGGTCGTCGTTCTTGGTCGACATCACGATGCGCATCTGGGCGAACGCGGCGATCGGCACGGCTTCGATCTTCGTCTCGACGCCGCCGCAGATGGCGATGTCGGCCTCACCGAACACGATGTTGCGCCACGCCTGGGCGATGCCCTCGGAACCCGACGCGCACGCCGACACCGGGGTGAGGACACCGGCTTTCGCGTGCCGCTCCAGGCCGACCGCCGCGGCGGCACCGTTGGGCATGTACTTCTGCACCCCCAGCGGAGAGACCGCCTTCATCCCACGGGCACGCATGTCGTCGTAGCTGAAGACCATTTCTTCCGACGAGCCCAGGCCGGTGCCGATGGAGACCATCAGGCGGTTGGGGTCGACCTCGGGCGAGCCGGTGTTCTCCCACACCCGGCGGCTCAGAACGGTGGACATCCGCTGCAGGTAGCCCGTCCTGCGCAGCTCGACGCGTGTCAGCTGGCTGTCGAATTCCTCCAGCAGGTGCCCGCCGATGCGGACCGGCAAGTCGAACTCTTCGACGAACGGGTCGTCAAGCTTGCGAATACCACTTTGGCCGTCCAGCAACAACTTCCAGGTGTCGTCGGCGTCGGTCGCCACTGCGGTCGTCATGGCGATGCCTGTGACGACGACATTCGGGAGTGTCTTCCCGGTAACCAGCTCGGTCATGGGTCTTGCGAATGTTCCTTCCGTGTTGTCCGGCTCCTCGGGCCGGTGCGGCCCGCATCGTCGCCGGACGCCGTGCTTAGTAACGCCCGAACGCGAGGGCCACGTTGTGGCCGCCGAATCCGAACGAGTTGTTGATCGCGTAACGGAGTTCGCCGTAGCGAGGCTCGCCCGCGACAACATCCAGATTGATCTCTGGATCGGGTGTCTCGTAGTTCAAGGTTGGCGGTATGACGCCGTCCCGAAGGCTCAAAACCGTCAGGACAGATTCCAGCGCGCCGACCGCGCCGATGGAGTGGCCCAGCGCCGACTTCGGCGCGTAGACCGCGGCGTGGTCGCAACCGGCGACCCGCAGGGCGTTGGCCTCGGCGGTGTCACCGATCGGCGTCGCCGTTCCGTGCGCGTTGACGTGGTCAACGTCCTTGGGGGACAAGCCCGCAAGCTCCAGCGACCGCGTCATCGCCCGGCCGGCACGCACGCCGTCGGCCGCCGGTGCCACCATGTGGAAGGCGTCCGAGGTGATGCCGGCACCCATCAGTCGGGCCAGCGGCTTGGCGCCGCGGGCCTTGGCGTGCTCCTCGCTCTCGATGAGCATGAGCGCCCCGGCCTCGCCGAAGACGAAGCCGTCACGGTCCTTGTCGAACGGACGCGAGGCGCGCTCGGGCTCGTCGTTGCGGGTCGACATGGCGCGCATCATGGAGAACGCCGCGATGGGCAGCGCCTCGATGGGGCCCTCCACGCCGCCGCACACGGCGACGTCGGCGTCGCCCATGACGATCTGGCGCCACGCGTGCGCGATGGCCTCCGAGCCCGACGAGCAGGCCGACACCGGGGTGATGACCCCGGCGCGCGCCCCGAGCTGAAGACCCACCACGGCCGCGGCACCGTTGGGCATGATCATCTGAACGGCGAGCGGCGACACCTTGCGGGGGCCGCCCTCGTTCATCAGGTCATAGCTCTCGATGACCCGTTCGGCGCCACCCAGACCGGTGCCCACGACGACGCTGAACCGGTCCGGGTCGACGTCGGGGCTGCCGGCGGTCTCCCACAGCTGGCCGCTGAGCAACTTGGCCATCCGCTGGACGTAGGACATGCGCCGCAGGTCGAGCCTGCCCATGTGGTTGTCGACGGGCTCCTTGAGGTGCCCACCGATCTTGACGGGCAGGTCCCACTTGGTGATGTAGTCGTCTTCGAGGACGCGGATGCCGCTTTCTCCGGCTAACAAACCCTTCCACGTGCTCTCAACGTCCGGCGCGATCGACGTCGTCGCCGTGACGGCGGTTACCACAACACTGGGGTAACCGCCATTGGCAGTGGAAGGCTTGGTCACTTGCTGTCCGCTTCCAGCCTTGCCTTGACGTTGGCGACGGCCTCGGGGTTCTCCGTCTCCAGCTTGGCGCGCAGCGCCTCGGCGGCCTCGGGGTTCTCTTCCTCGAGCTTCTGGATGTAGGCGACGACGTCACCGACGGTGCGCAGACCGGCGAGGTCCTCGTCGGGGATCTTGACGCCGTACTTGTCCTCGGTCTGCACCGCGATCTCAACCATCGACAGCGAGTCGATGTCCAGGTCGTCGACGAACGACTTCTCCGGGGTGACCTCGGACGGCTCGATACCGGTCACCTCTTCGATGATCTCGGCGATACCGGCGATGATTTCTTCTTGGCTAACGGCCACGGTCTATTCCCTTCGTAATGTGTTGAGTGCAAATCGGATTGACGTTTGCAGTTGTGATTGTTTCTGGCAGAAGCCGGCTGCTTAGATGCTGGCCAACTCGTCCAGATCTGCGGGTGACTTGACGGCACGGGCCGTCACCCCCCGAAGTTCGCGCTTGGCGATACCGGTGAGAGTGCCCGCGGGCGGGAACTCCACGATCGCCGTGACAGTGTTCTCGGTGCCTTCACGCAGATACTCGGTGCACAGGTCCCAGCGCACCGGCTGGGTCAGCTGAGCGACGAGCGCGTCCATCGCGGCCGCCGCCGACTTGACCGGCTTTCCGTCGCGGTTGGACAGCAGCGTGGCGGTGGGCTCCGCGGTCGCGACGGCGGCCGCCGCTGCGGCGTAGCCGTCCAGGGCCGGAGCCATGTACTTGGTGTGGAACGCCCCGGCGACGCCCAGGGCGCGCACCCGCGCCTTGGCCGGCGGGTCCTCGGCGAGCTTCTCCAGCGCGGCGAGCGAACCCGCGGCGACGATCTGGCCGGCGGCGTTGCGGTTGGCGGGGAACAGCTCGAGCTCCTCGAGGCGGCTCAGCACCTCGGCCTCGTCACCGCCGAGCACCGCGGACATGCCGGTGGGCTCGATGGCGCAGGCCTTGGCCATTTCGGCACCCCGGGTGGCGGCCAGCGCGACCGCGTCGTCGGCGCCGATCACCCCGGCGATCGCGTAGGCCGCGATCTCGCCGACGGAGTGGCCCGCCACGATCAGGTCTGCGTCGATGAGCAGGCCGCGTCGGGCCAGCTCCTGGTGGGCGAGCAGCGTGGTCGCCACGACCAGGGGCTGCGTGACCGCGGTGTCGGTGATCTCCTCCGTCGACGCCGTGGTGCCCAGCCGCACCAGGTCGAGGCCGCTGGCCTTCGACCACAGGGCCAGCTGGTCTGCTGCGCCCGGCTGCTCCAGCCATGGCGACAGCATCCCCTCCGTCTGCGCACCCTGACCGGGCGCAAGCAATGCGATCACGTGTCTAAGAGAACACTGTGGAAACGGTTTTGGCCGGTGTAACAGATTATGAACCTCGTCTTAGGTTTTTGTAGACACCCAACAAAAGCGCTCTTTAAGCTACCCGTTTGATATCGTGCCGCGATCTGTGTCCTCAATCACTAGCGCCGGGCCGACGCCGCGATACCGCCCCTGACCGGCAGCGGAACCGGAGCGACGGTGTCGCTGGCGGCGCTCGGGGGCTGCGTCGGATAGTTGAGCTGGCCCACCGTCGACGCCACTCGCAGGACATATGCGTCGCGGGGCTGGGTGGGATCGCGCCCGGTGAAGTCGGTGATCCGCTTGAGCCGGTATCGCACGGTGTTTGGATGAACGAACAACTTCCTGGCACAAGCTTCAATCGCGCCGCCAGAGTCTAAGAAAGCGTCAAGGGTTTCGACGAGCGTCGGGCCGGCGTCGGCCAGCGGTCCCATGACGTCGGTATGCAGCGCAACGATCGCCGACGCATCGCCCATCAGGGCCCGCTCGGGCAGCAGTTCTCGGGCCAGGACGGGCCGTGGGGCCCCGCGCCAGCCCGCGACGGCGTTCATCCCGGAGATCGCCTCGCTGGCGCTGTGGTAGGCCGCGGTGAGCATCGGCGCGGTGGGTCCGATGACCACCGGGCCGTCGGAGAACGCGTTCAGTAGGTCGCCCAAGAATTTATCGGTCGGTGACAAATGGCCGGACACGATCGCCACCAGCCAGGTGCCGTGTACGTCGGTGAGGGCGGCGCGGCCGTGCCGGGCGGCGATGTCGCGAAGGTGCTGGCTGGCGCGCTGGGTGCCGCCCAGCTCGTCTGAGCCGTCGCGGCCGGGTGCGGGGATGCCGACCACCACCGTCGCCGGCGCGGTGGTGTCCCAGTTCAGCGCGGCGGCCCGCGACAGCAGTTCGGGTCCGGTGTCGCCGCGGACCACCGCGTCGACGACGCTGGCCTCCATCCGGCTGTCCCAGGTGCCGCGCGCCTCGGCCGCATCGGCGTACTCGCCGGCGAAGGTGAATGCCAGGTCGCGGCTGTACTTCAGAATTCCCACCGTCAGCGCGGTGAGCTGCTCCTCGGAGCGGGCCACCAGCGGCACGACCTCCTCGAAGAACTCCATGGTCACCCGGACCATGTCGACGCTGTGGCGCAGCGCGATCCGGCGGGTCACGTCCTGGGGCACCAGTTCGAAGGCCTGCGCGGTGTAGCTGACGTTGCTGTGCGGGTCGTGCATCCACTCGACGAAGTTCACGACCGCGGTCTGCACCACGAGCGCCACGCTGGCCCGCTGGGAGGCCTCCAGGTCGGCGAAGAACGGCAGCCGCTCCTGCATCGCCGTGACCGCCTCGGTGGCCAGCCGCCCCGAGTACTGCTTCAGCCGCCGCAGCAGCGATTCGGGCACCGTGTCCAGCAGTTCCAGCGGCGACCTCGGGCGGTTGGCCGCGAACGGACCGGCGAAGGCGTTGTCGTTCACTCCTAAAACCTACGCGAGATTTCTGGAAGATTCCGCCAAGGCGGGGCTCGCGTCGTAGGTGCGTCCGCGGGCGCTAGGTCGCGGTGCCGGCGTCGGCAGACTGTCCCGCCGCGGCCTGCACGTCGTCGATCCGGTACTGACGGGCGGCCGCGCTCGGCACCGACGGGTCGATCTCGCCGTCGCGCGCCAGCGCTTCGAGCACCGCGACGACCTGTGACTCGGCGTCGGTGTTGAAGAAGCGCCGGGCGGCGGGCCGGGTGTCGGAGAACCCGAACCCGTCGGTGCCCAGCGTGACGAAGGTGCCCGGCACCCACGGCCGGATCTGCTCGGGCACGGCGCGCATCCAGTCCGAGACGGCAACGACCGGGCCGCCGGCGTTCTGCAGGGCCTGCGTCACATACGGGGTGCCGGCCCGCCGGTCCGGGTGGCGCAGCTTGGCCCTCTCGATGGACACGCCGTCGCGGTTCAGCTCGCCCCAGCTCGTCACCGACCACACATCGGCGGCGACGTCCCACTCGGCGGCCAGCATCTCGGCCGCCTTCAGCGCCGCCGGCATGGAGACCCCGGACGCCAGGAGCTGCGCTTTGTTGGTGCGTTGTTCGGTGGCGGCGTGGTAGCGGTAGATGCCGCGCAGCAGTCCCTCGGGATCGAAGTTCTCCGGCTCGGGCGGCTGCACGTAGGGCTCGTTGTAGACGGTGATGTAGAAATACACGTCTTCCGGGTTCTCCCCGAACATGCGGGCCAGCCCGCTTTCCACGATGTAGGCGATCTCGAAGGCGAACGCCGGGTCGTACGACACGACCGCGGGGTTGGTGGCGGCCAGCAGCAACGAATGGCCGTCGGCGTGTTGCAGCCCTTCACCGGTGAGCGTGGTGCGCCCCGCGGTGGCCCCGAGCAGGAAGCCGCGCGTCATCTGGTCGGCCGCGGCCCACAGCCCGTCGCCGGTGCGCTGGAACCCGAACATGGAATAGAAGATGTAGATCGGGATCATCGGCTCGTTGTGCGTCGCGTACGACGTGCCGGCCGCGGTGAACGAGCCCACCGACCCGGCCTCGTTGATGCCCTCGTGCAGGATCTGGCCGACTTCGCTTTCCTTGTAGGCCAGCATCAGGTCGGCGTCCACGGCGGTGTACAGCTGGCCCAGGCGGTTGTAGATCTTGAGCGACGGGAACCACGAGTCCATCCCGAAGGTGCGCGCCTCGTCGGGAATAATCGGCACGATGCGCGGACCAACTTCCTTGTCGCGCATCACTTCTTTGAAGGTGCGCACGGTCGCCATGGTGGTGGCGACCTCCTGGTTGCCCGATCCCTTCTTCAGGGCCTTATAGGTGTCGCGGCCGGGTAGCCGCAGCGCCTTGGCCTTGGTGCGGCGTTCGGGGACGAAGCCGCCCAGCGTGCGGCGCCGGTCGAGCATGTAACGGATCTCCGGGGCGTCGGGCCCGGGGTGGTAGTAGGGCGGGAGGTAAGGATCCTCGTCGAGCTGGGCGTCGCTGACGGGAATGCGCATGGAGTCGCGGAAAGCCTTAAGATCTTCCAGCGCAAGCTTTTTCATCTGGTGGGTGGCATTGCGGCCCTGGAAGTGGGCGCCCAGCGAGTAACCCTTGATGGTCTTGGCCAGGATCACCGTCGGCTGGCCCTTGTGGTCGACGGCGGCGCGATACGCGGCGTAGACCTTGCGGTAGTCATGCCCGCCGCGCTTGAGGTTCCAGATCTCCGAATCGGTCATCTGCTCGACGAGCGCCTTGGTGCGCGGGTCGCGCCCGAAGAAGTGGTCGCGCACGTAGCTGCCGTCGTTGGCCTTGTACGTCTGGTAGTCGCCGTCGGGGGTGGTGTTCATCAGGTTCACCAGGGCGCCGTCGCGGTCGGCGTGCAGCAGGGCGTCCCACTCGCGGCCCCAGACCACCTTGATGACGTTCCAGCCGGCGCCGCGGAAGAACGACTCCAGCTCCTGGATGATCTTGCCGTTGCCGCGCACGGGGCCGTCGAGGCGCTGCAGGTTGCAGTTGATCACGAAGGTCAGGTTGTCCAGGCCTTCCAGGGCCCCGACGTGCGCGAGCCCGCGGCTCTCCGGCTCGTCCATCTCGCCGTCGCCCAAAAAGCACCACACGTGCTGATCGGAGGTGTCCTTGATGCCCCGGTCGTGCAGGTAGTGGTTGAACCGGGCCTGATAGATGGCGTTGAGCGGGCCCAGCCCCATCGACACGGTGGGAAATTCCCAGAAGTCGGGCATCAGCCGTGGGTGCGGGTAGGACGGCAACCCGCCGCCGGGATGGCTGTGTTCCTGGCGGAAGCCGTCGAGCTGCTCGGTGCTGAGCCGGCCTTCCAGGAAGGCGCGGGCGTAAATCCCCGGGGAGGCGTGGCCCTGGATGAACACCTGGTCGCCGCCGCCGGGATGCGATTTGCCGCGGAAGAAGTGGTTGAAGCCGACTTCGTAGAGCGCGGCCGACGAGGCGTAGGTCGAAATGTGGCCGCCCACGCCGATTCCCGGGCGCTGGGCGCGGTGCACCATGATGGCGGCGTTCCATCGGATCCAGGCCCGGTAGCGGCGTTCGACGTCCTCGTCGCCGGGGAACCACGGTTCGAGCTCGGTGGGGATGGTGTTGACGTAGTCGGTCGACGTCAGCGACGGGATGGCCACCCGCTGCTCGCCCGCCCGCTCCAGCAGCCGCAGCATCAGATAGCGCGCCCGCGCCGGACCCGAGCGCTCCAGCAGGTCGTCGAAGGACTCGAGCCACTCGGAGGTCTCTTCGGGGTCGATGTCGGGCAGATAGGACGCCACACCTTCGCGGATCACCCGGACGCGGTCGGGTTCGCTTGCGCTGCTTGGGTTTTTGGCTAGATCGTGGCGCGCGAACTCGGTGGTCAACTTCCGCTCCTGTAGTCGGCGGGTGTGCTTATTGCGTTGTGTCCCTCTATCGTGCCGCACCGACGTGATGGGCGGGTAGCCGAGACCAACTCGGTGTGTACCGGGGCGCGCCGAATCGCCACGCGGTAACGTCAGCAACCGTGCTCATCGGATGGCGTGCCGTCCCTCGCACGCAGGTGGGGGACCTCCCCAAGCGAGGTGCGCTGGTGTTTGGCTGTTTGGCGGCGGTGCTGATGGGCCTGATAAATGTGATCGTGGGCTGTACCACTGTCACGAAAGGCACGGCCACCCCCGATACGAAGGTCGCCCCGGCGTACCGGCAGTCGGTGTCGGCGTCGGTGTCGGCCTCGTCGGCGACGTCGAGCGTCCGCGAATCGCAGCGGCAGCAGTCGCTGACGACCAGGGCGGTGCACAGCTCGTGCGACTCGCTGGCCACCACCAGCAAGGACGCGATCGACAAGGTGAACACCTACGTCTCGTCGTTCAACGGGGGCCGCAACACCGGCCCGACCGAAGGCCCGGCCATCGGGGCCCTTAACGACAGCGCCACCACCGTCTCCAACAGCTTCAGCGATGCGCTGTCGCAGCAGCTGAAGGACGCTTTCAACGCCTACATCGACGCGGCGCGCGGGGTGGCCAACGCCATCGGCACCCACGCGTCGATACCGGAATTCAACAAGCGGGTCGACCAGCTCAACGACACCAAGACCAAGGCGCTGAAACTCTGCCTGGCGTCCTTCTGAGGCGCCCGGCGAGCCAAGGGTATGGACCGCGTTCGGGCTGTGCGACGATAATTCGAATCGCACGGTGCGCGGATGGTTTAAGGAGGCTCCACGTTGGTCGCGGCGGATCACGCCCCGAGCTACGCTCGCAAGCTGGGCATCCAACGAGACCAAGTCGTCCAGGAATGGGGCTGGGACGAGGACACCGACGACGACATCCGCGCCGCGGTCGAGGAAGCCTGCGGCAGTGAGTTGCTCGACGAGGACAGCGACGAGGTCATTGACGTCGTGCTGCTGTGGTGGCGCGATAGCGACGGCGACCTGGTGGACACCCTGATGGACGCGATCACCCCGCTGGCCGAAGACGGCGTGATCTGGGTGTTGACGCCCAAAACCGGAAAGGCCGGCCACGTGCCGCCCTCCGAAATCGCCGAGGCGGCCCCCACCGCCGGCTTGATGCCGACGTCGTCGGTCAACCTCGGGGACTGGAGCGCCAGCCGGCTGGTGCAGCCCAAATCCCGGACCGGGAAGCGTTGATGCTGCCCGTCGGCGCCCCCGCCCCCGACTTCACATTGCGCGACCAAAACCAGCAGCCCGTGGCCCTGAGCTCGTTCCGCGACGCCCGCAACGTCCTGCTGATCTTCTTCCCGCTGGCCTTCACCGGGATCTGCCAGGGCGAGCTGGACCGGCTGCGGGACCACCTGCCGGAGTTCGAGAACGACCACAGCGTGGCACTGGCGATATCGGTGGGGCCGCCGCCCACGCACAAGATCTGGGCCCTGGAGAGCGGGTTCACCTTCCCGGTGCTGTCGGACTTCTGGCCGCACGGCGCCGTCAGCCAGGCCTACGGCGTGTTCAACGCCGACGCCGGCTACCCCAATCGCGGTACCTTCGTGGTCGATCGGTCGGGGATAATTCGGTTTGCCGAAATGAAACAGCCCGGCGAATCCCGCGACCAGCGGGCGTGGACTCAAGCGCTGGCGGCGTTGCGGGCGTGACGTTTGGGTGCTTGGGTTTCCGGCGTGTAGCCTGCGGCGGACCCCCGGGTTTCAGGGCGCGTAGCTCAGTGGTAGAGCTCTGGTTTTACACACCAGCGGTCGGCGGTTCGATACCGTCCGCGCCCACCCTTGTTCTTCCAGGTCAGTGACTTAACGCGACGCTCTGGGATTGGGTTGGCGAACCCCCGTTGTGCCAAGAATGTGCCAACTGTGTTCGCACACGCGGTCGAGCGTGTGCCCGTCAATGTGGATCAGCGCCGCTCGCCGGCGCGCGGCGCCCGGCCGAAAAGCGCATCTCGCCCGCCGAGGCGAGTGCGTCGTCGTAGACGTGGCCGTATACCCGCAGTGTCATCGCCGGATCGTGGCCCAGCCACTTCGCTGCCGCAGAAACAGTGGCGCCGCTGTCGAGCATCCGCGTAGCGGCAGTGTGCCTAGTGTCGTGTAACCGGATCACAGGAACACCGGCAGCCGCGCAGTGACGGCGAAATGCCTTGGAATAAGTCTCGGGCCGAATCGGGGAGCCGTCTGGATTGACAGCGACCAGGCCGGCGTCGATCCATGTCGGGCCGAACGCCACCCGTTCGCGCTTTTGTTGCGCGCTCAGCGCGCGCAACGCGAGCATGACATCAGCGGGCATCGGCAGGGTGCGTCGTGAGCGTTCGGACTTCGGTCCACCGGTCGCGGTACCCGCGCCGCGCACGACGACCCGGCCCTGGGCAACGCTGACGGTCCCGGCGTCGAAGTCCACCGCTGACCACGCCAAGCCGAGCACTTCGGAGCGCCGCCAGCCAGCCAGTGTGAGAAGCCAGCACGCATACAACCGGTCGCGGCGGACATGCTCGCGGAACCGCTCGACCTGTTTCGGCGTCCACGTCGACATCTCGCGGTGCTCGATGGCCGGGCGGTCGACGAGCTGGGCGACGTTACGTGCAACCAGTCCGCGCTTCATGGCCGTGGTGAGCGCCGACGACAGCACAGTGAGCATCGCGCAGACGGTTCGATTACTCACGCCGCCAGGTACTTTCGGACGTTCGGGTTCGGCGGCCACCGCAGCAACGTATCGCGCCCGCCGCGGGCGCAGAACATCGCCAGGTAGGACCAGACGGTCGAGTGCCTTGATGCCAGGTTCGCCGAACGTCGTCAGCAGTTCCGAATACCCCGCGCCGTCTGACTGTGCGCGGAGGTAGGCCAAGACTTCGGCCGACCGCCGCCCGCGCTTAGCACGGTGGGGGATCGGTTCGCCGGTTAGACGCAACGTCACCAGCTCGTCGAGGTGCGGGGTGTCGAGGTGCTGTAACGGGACCGTGCCGAGATGGTCGATGACGGGCTTGAGGGCGGCGCGGTAGCCGTCCAGGGTGTTAGGGCGCACACGGCGGCTGTCGAGCCACTCCGTCAAGAATGCGCCCACGGTCACCTTGTCGCGGCGGACCAGGGTCCCAGCTGACGTTTCGGTGGTAATACGCGCGTACTCACGTCTGGCCTCGGCCAGGGTCGCGTAGGTGTAGCGGCGCCGATCGCGGGAGCCGTCGGGCTTTGTGCCCGCGTCGATTTGGAAGGTGTAGCTGACTTTTCCGTTGCGAGCGACGCGCTTGGTGATCGGTAAGGCACGACGGGCGCGCACGCTCGTTTGGCGGTGGGGGGTGGTCGGGCCCCCGGCGGTTTCGGCACCCATCGGTCGGACTCCTCGGTGGTGATTCTCGATTCGCGCTGGCAATCAATTGGGAATGCCACTGCTAGACAGAGCCTTTCACGAGGCTAGCTCACGAAGGCCAGCGGTCACCACATAGACGCGGCTGCCCAGCCGTCGGATGGGCAGGTCTCCGGAGGCCGCCAGGCGGTAGGCCGAGGGCCGGCTGATTCCCAACAGCTTCGCGGCTCGAGGCACCGCGAGCAGCAGGGGTAAATCGTTGAACACGTTGTCTTCCAGATTCATCAGTTCGCCTCTCCGTAGGCAGTCTCCTGCGGAAGTGCGTTTATGCGCCGGCGGCGGCCTTCGCCGGTGCCACATCTGCTGTCTGGGTGAGCGTGTTGGTAGGCGATGCCTAGACCGGCGATGGTGACCGCACGTCCCGCGGAGACCTTCGGCTCCCCGGCGACCGTCACGCCAATCACGTCTCCGCCCGACGCGTCGAAGGCCATGACTCGGGCCGGCCCCAGCGGCATGCCGGTGGCCTTGTCAACGCTGGCCTGACCCGTCTTGAAGTTCGTACCCGGTTCTGGCGCTCGTGTGCACGCAAACGACACATTGGTGCTGTCCATCTTGAGTCTCATTACCGTGCTATCCCTTCCGGTTGTTGTTTTGGCGCGGTTCTTTTGGATCGCGCAACTAGCACAGCGCGACTGGTCCAGGCGCCGGAAGTGATGCCCAGTGATGGCAGTGATGCCCCCAGACGCGCACGATCGCCTGACGTCACGAATCGGGCTTTGGGTCGTCGACGAACGCTCGCGGGCGAGCGTGCCGAAGCCGCCGGCCGCCAGCGGCATCCTCGGTTGGCACGACGTCTCGCATCATGTCCGGTACCGCCTCTGTATGACGAGGAGTACGCGAGGGTATTGCGAAATCTGACCATCTAGGAGGTGGAATGTGTGGTTTGGGAAGGGATTCCATCTCTGTATGGATTTCAGCCGTGCCCGCGCGGCTCGGCCCCGACCCAGCCGATCCGGGGTGATCGACGACGTGAACCCGAAGATTCGCTGGTGGCGGCTCCCGTCCGCTCGGCCGCTCCCGTCCGCCGCCACCGAAACCCGATTTGCACGCCTCAGCCACCCAGACTCCGGCAGGACACTCGCCAGCCGGTGCGGTTAAGAGTTTCTATACATGAGAATCAAGGGCCGTGACAAGAAGGACCGGATAGCCTATGACAGCCTCAGGGTCCACGCCAAGAGGCATTACGACGACGCTGCTGTAACGGCCTACTGGCGAGCCCGGATGCACAAGGAGCTGATGAAAGCCCTCGGAGGATAACGAGTTGTAGGACCGTGGCCATGCTCGTCAACCGGGAGACAACGCCGGTTCAATTGCACGCCAAACCTTTCGCAACTGGAGATCCCACCGGGAGAGGAAATTTTTCGTACTTATAACGCCGTGCGGGGATCGGTGTGGCTTTGGCTTGGCTTCGGCCCCGAACAACCCGCGCAGACGAAATTAACGACCGGATGCCTTGCACTCAGCCGGTGAGTGGCATGGTGACGTGCAGCGCCGTGCCACATCCCAGCGGACTGATGACATTCATGTGGCCGCCGAGCACTTCGACGCGGTCTTTAAGCCCGATGAGTCCGGAGCCTTTGCGGGAATCCGCGCCGCCGATGCCGTCGTCCTGAATCGACAGGCACAGATTGTCTTCCCTGACTTCTGCGCAGACGGTCACCTCGGAGGCCTGGGCGTACTTGGCGGCGTTGGTCAGCGCCTCGGCCACCACGTAGTAGGCGGCGACCTCAACCGATTCTGGCAGTCGCCCCTCAACGAGAACGTCAACGTTGGCCGGTATCGCGCAGCGGCGAGCCAACGTCCTCAGCGCCGGTCCCAGGCCGCCGTCAGAGAGGATCGCCGGGTGGATCCCCCGCGAAATCTCTTGCAAGTCGGTTGAAACCGCGGTCAAACCCGACACGATGCCCGACAGCTGCTCCTCCAAGTCGTGCTGATCGGGTCGCACCCAACCCTGCGCCTGGCGCAGTTGCAGCGCGAGTGAGACCAGACGCTGTTGTGCTCCGTCGTGCAAGTCCCGTTCCAGGCGACGGCGGGCGTCATCGGCGGCCGCCACGATCCGAGCGCGGGAGGCAATCAGTTCATCGCGGGCGACGGCGTTGGCGATGGCGGTGGCGACCAAATCGGTGAAGTCACCGATACGCTCCTCGGTGTCCTCCGGCAGCGGTTTCGGCACCGATGATGCCAGGCCGATCACCCCCCATACCTCGCCATCGACGATGACCGGAACACCGACCCCCGACTGGACGCCCATCTCGCGGATGATTTCGTTAAGCGAACTTGCCGTGTGCTCCAGGCTGTCCTGGCGTGCGGGGAGGCCGGTTTTGAGGATCGTCGCCGGGATGTTGTCGCCGTCTAATGTCATCCGCAAGCCAATAGGCAGCGAATCCATGCCCGGTGCAGTACGGCTTGCCAGAAGGGTGGCAGTCCCGTCGCCCTCGTAGCGCAGCAGTCCGCCGTTGTCCGCGTGGAAGCATACGAGCAGTTCGTCGACTACCGCCTCAAAAATCTCCGACGGGGCGGCCCCGCGTGCGACGAGTGTCGCCGCCCGCCGCAACGCCGCCTGCTGCTCGGCAAGCTCAGCGAGCTGGTCGCGGCTAGTCTGCAGGTCGTCGCGGGCGGCGGCGTTGGCGATCGCGGTGGCGACCAGGCCGGCGAACTCAGCGACGCGCTGCTCGGTATCGGAGGGTAAAGGCCCAGGTTCTACCGAGGCGACGGTCGCCACGCCCCATAGGCGTCCATCGACGATGATTGGCGCTCCCACCGCCGCACAAATGCCCAACTCACGCACGACTGCAGCGATCGAACCGGTTGCATCGTCAAGGCTGTCCTGTCGTGCGGGGCGGCCCGTGTGTAGCACCATTGCTGCGAGGTTGTCACCCTCGATCGTCATGCGCTGGCCCACGGGATCCGACGGCAACGCCGGATCGCTGGCTGAGGCGACCAGCGTAACTTCGTCGCCGGTCTCGAAGCGGAACAACGCCGCGGTCATCGCACTTAGGCATCGGCGCATTTCATCGGCCACTGCCGCGAACAGCTCAGAGGAGTCCACTCCGCGGGCCACCAGCGTCGCCACCCGCCGCAGCGCGGCCTGCTGCTCGACGGGCAGGCTTGGCTTGTCGCGGCTTGCGCCCAGCATGCCCGCCGCCTCAGCGAGCCGGTCCTGCTCATCCGGGCGTTCGGTCACCGCGCACCTCCGCAGGTGGCGTCAAGCGATAACGCCATGCCGCTAAGTATGGGCGTTTTTTTTGAATGAATCACCGCAACGGCTACGTTGCGGTGAGTGGGCGATTACCGCACCTCGCACGGTGGGCGCGGGACACCTGACCCTGGTCGCACGGTCACCCAACATCATTAGTAGTGATGTTGCTCCCGTCGGGTGCCCAGGAGGGCGCCTAACACGTCGCTCGCTGCCGAGGCGAGACTAAGGCTGAGGTCGCTGGCTATCTCAAATCACCCCAATTGGGGCTATTTGCCCAAGGGGTGAACGTGCTCCCTATGAGCTGTCGCGCGTCCTAGCCGAAGGCGCGGGTTGCTTAGCTCCTGGCGTAGCGTTCGGCTTAGGTCTTAGGTGGGACGGGGTAGCGCATCAGCCGGGCTTTACTCGGAGAGACTGCGCGCGGCCTGAGCAGCTCCCTAGCGTAACGAGTTGTAGGACCGTGGCCAGGCTCGTCAACCGGGAGACAACGCCGGTTCAATTGCACGCCAAACCTTTCGCAACTGGAGATCCCACCGGGAGAGGAAATTTTTCGTACTTATAACGCCGTGATGCTCGCGTTCACCCATGGCCGCGGCCAACTGTCCTCTGAAGGCTTAACGTACGGGGCCCGGCGCAAACCAGCCGACTGGCATGGCCCGGCCTTGAAGGGAAGTGCCGTGAGCGTTGAGCGCCGGGCGCGTCGCAGATTCGGCAGTGCCACCTGGTGTGCCCGCCGCCGCCGTGGCCGCGGCAGGCGACCCTCCGACGAGGACTTGGTTGGGTTCCGATGGCCGCCCCGTCGCCACGACGGGGCGCTGGGACGGTGGCTGGATCCGGTGCCCGTTACGTCCCGAAGTTCTCCCACCGGTGATCGATGTCGATGACGAACTCGCCGCCGCAATCAGCTCGGGCATCCGCGCGGACGCAGCTAGCGCTGAGCGATTCCAGCTAGCTGGCAGTCCGTTTGGAGGCCAGCGGTGGCGACAACGCGTCGCAGGCCCGGGATTGTTGGAGTTTGAGCACCGGCGCAGACACCCTGCATGTCGCAACGGCAGGGTTTCATCAGTGATGAGGAAGAGGATGACCTTGAAGACAACAACATTGGGGAAGACCGGACTGCACGTCTCGCGCATCGCCTTCGGCACATAGCAGCTACGTGGAGACTGGGGTCAGTTCGATGCAGACACCGCCGTGACTGCGATCCGACGCGCTCGAGAGCTCGGTGTCAATTTCTTGACACCGCGCAGGCGTATGGATTCGGTGCGTCCGAGCGGATCCTTGGGATGGCGCTTCGCGACGAATTGGCCAAGTACCGTGACGAACTCGTGATCGCCACCAAGGGCGGCTTGCGCAAAACTGACACCGGCGTTGTCCGCGACGCCAGCCCGGAATGGCTACGCCGAGGCGTGGACGCGAGCCTTGCCGCGCTGGGCCTGGACTACATCGACCTCTATCAGGTGCACTGGCCCGATGCCACCGTGCCCGTCGCGGAGACGGCGGGTGCGTTGGGCGAACTCATAGCCGACGGCAAGATCCGCCACATCGGGGTGTCGAATTACACCGCTGACCAAATTTTGGCCGCCGGAGAATACATTTCGATGCGCAGCCACAAAGAGTCCTATGAACGCGAAATCAGCCTGGGATCCGAGGAATTGCGCGACGACCCCGAGGCCGAGGTTGAGGAACTGGCCCTGATCTATCGAGCCAAGGGCCAATGGCGCAGTGGAGGCCGAGCGGGTCACGATCACCATCATGAAGGACGGTGACGCCGCGTTGGACACCATGGCCCGCGAGGAACTCGGGCTCGACCCCGACGAGCTCGGCTCGCCCTGGTCGGCGGCCATCTCAAGCACAGGAGATCCGCGGTGGCAGTAAGGGTTTGGAACACCCGACGATTGGCGAAGGCGCAACGGCTCGCCGCCGCTTCGCCCTATACCCGGGGAAAGATCGTCGACCCCAAACAGCTGACACCCGCGCTGACGGCGTTGTTGCGCAGCGGCGACAAGGTGGCGTTGGAAGGCGACAACCAGAAGCAGGCGGACTTCCTATCCCGGACGCTGGCCCAAGTCGACCCGTCCGAGGTGAACGACTTGCACATGTTGATTTCGTCGGTGTCGCGCAGCGAGCATCTGGACCTGTTCGAAAACGGCATTGCCACCAAGCTCGACCTGGCCTACGCGGGACCGCAAAGCGTGCGCATCGCCCAGCTCGTTGAGGACGGTGTCGTGACGATAGGGTCGATCCATACTTACGTCGAGCTGTACGCGCGCATGCTCGTCGACCTGTGCCCGGACGTGGCGCTACTCGTTGCCGTACAGGCCGATCGGCACGGCAATCTCTACACCGGCGCCAACACGGAGGACACCCCGACGATTGCGGAGGCAACGGCCTTCCGCGACGGCATGGTCGTCGTCCAGGTCAACGAAATCGTCGACGACGCCTCGCAGCTGCCGAGGGTTGACATCCCCGGCGACTGGATCGACCTCATCGTGGAGGCCGATCGGCCCTTCGCCATCGAGCCGCTGTTCACCCGCGACCCGCGGCAGATCAACGACGTAGCCATCCTCAAGGCAATGATCGCCATCCGCGGGGTATACGAGCGGCACGAGGTCGTCTCGCTCAACCATGGCGTCGGCTTCGACACGGCCGCGATCGAACTCATCCTGCCCACCTACGGCGAGTCGCTGGGTCTGCGGGGCAAGATCGCCAGGCACTGGGCGCTCAACCCTCATCCCACGCTCATCCCGGCCATTGAGTCCGGCTGGGTGGAGTCGATTCACTCGTTCGGCGGCGAGTCTGGCATGGAGCAGTACACCGCGGCGCGACCCGACGTGTTCTTCACTGGTCGGGACGGCTCGTTGCGGTCGAACCGGGTGCTGTGCCAGCTTGCCGGGCAATACGCCATCGACATGTTCATCGGATCCTCGTTGCAGATTGATGCAGATGGCAACTCATCGACGGTGACCGACGGTCGGCTGTCGGGGTTCGGTGGAGCCCCCAACATGGGCCACGACCCCCGCGGACGGCGCCATTCGTCACCCACCTGGCTTGGCTTGGCTCATGGCGAGGGCGCAGCGTTGCGCGGCCGCAAGGTGGTCGTGCAACTGGCCGAGACCTTCCGCTCGGGCGGCACGCCGACGTTCGTCGAGTCGTTGGATGCCATCACGGTCGGCGAGCAGGCTGGCCTGTCGATTCCCCCCGTGATGATTTACGGCGACGACGTGACCCACGTCGTGACCGAGGAGGGCGTCGCCTATCTGTTCAAGACGGACAGCTTGCACGAACGCCGCGAAGCAATAGCCGCAGTCGCAGGTGTGACCCCCGTGGGCAGGCGCGCAGACGCCAAGACCGTCGAACGCCTTCGCCGGGACGGCGTGGTCTGCTACCCCTCCGATCTCGGGGTCGACGTGTCGGCAGCCAACAGATCGCTGCTCGCCGCGAAGAGCATCGGCGACTTGGTGGCCTGGTCCGGCGGCCTCTACAACCCGCCGGAAAAGTTCCGGGACTGGTGACGACATGACGCTCGCCGCCCTCGGCGCCCCCGCGCGCGTCGAGACCACCTCGCGGACCGTCGCACGCACCGCTGTGACAGCGATGGTCGACGAGGCCGAGCTGGCGCCAAAACCCGGCCTGGTCGACCCGCGCGGACTCTCCGCACACGATGACATGGATCTCAGCACACTCATCGCCTCCGCCCGCGCACTCGAACCGACGTTCGTCGGGCTCGCCGACCTGGCTGTCGGCAGACACCCCGACGTCGACCTCCGCGCGGCCGTCGGTTCCGCGGGCAGGCGCGGCGAACAACGGATGCTGGACGCAACGGCCGGCGTGAACACCCACCGGGGCGCGCTCTGGGCGCTCGGCCTCCTGGTCTGCGGAGCGGTCAACGCCAACGACGTCGACGGCATCGCCGAGTACGGCGCGCAGCTGGCTCGACTGTCCGATCCAGCTCCATCCGCATTGCGGCCCGACTCGCACGGCTCCATGGTCATGCGGCGCTACGCGGTGGCAGGCGCCCGCGGCGAGGCGCAACGAGGGTTCCCTCACGTACGGTTAGCCGTCGCGGCGCTGCAGGACGGGCGGAGAAAAGGATTGTGCGCTCAAGCCGTCCGACTGTCCGCGTTGATCGAGTTGATCGCCCGCCTCGACGACACGTGCCTGTTGCACCGCGGCGGCTTCGGCGGCCTCACCGCCATGCAACACGCGGCCCGCACAGTGCTGGCCCAGGGCGGCCCAGGCACACCGGGCGGAGACCTGGCGCTGGCCCAGATGGACCGAGAAGCCCGCCGGCGTCGCCTGTCACCTGGCGGCAGCGGCGACCTCCTCGCCGCCGCCATGTTCCTCGACGAACACGCCCACGGCGGCCAGTTCGAGCCGCCGACCATCGCGATGCCGGAGGTGACATGAGAACCCTTGACTACAGCTTCGATGCCGACGCCGCAGTAGTCCGCGCAGCCCACGTGGGCGTCGTCGCGTCCGGCGACCTGGAGATCGTGGTGGACACCGCGTCCCCCGCCGACACCGCCACGGTTCGGGTGCGTACCAGCGTCGACGGGTTTGACTCCGCTTGGCAGGCGGTACTGGAACGCTTCTTCGCCCAGCAGCCCCTGGCAGGGCGGTGGGAGATCAACGACTTCGGCGCCACCCCGGGCGTCGTGGCGCTGCGGCTGCGCCAGGCAGCCCAGCTGGCGACCGCAGGAGAATCGAAGTGACCCGCGCGACGCCACCGCAGCAGCGACCCAGTGCCACTGATTGGCAACACGTTCTTGCGCGCGACAGCTTCCTGGAACGCGACGCCCACGCCCGCGCGGCCGCACTGCTGGATCCGGATTCGATGCGCGTTCTGCTCGGGCCATTCGACCGGCTGGAGTCGCCATGGCTCGAGCCGCAGGAGATCGTGCCCCAGTTCGACGACGGCGTCGTCATTGCCAAAGGCACGATTGACTCTCGGCCGGTCGTCGTCGCCTCCATCGAGCAGAAGTTCCAGGGCGGCGGCATCGGCGAGGTGTCCGGGGCCAAGATCAGCCAGTTGCTCAGATTAGCGGCCGAGCAGTCCCGCACGGCCACCCGCACGGCGGCGGTCATCTTGTTCGAGACCGGCGGAGTCCGATTGCAAGAGGCCAATCTGGGGCTCAACGCCGTTGCCGAGATCTGCTCGGCGATCTTGGACCTGCGCAGGTGGGCACCGGTGGTGGGAGTGGTGGCCGGCGCAGTCGGCTCCTTCGGGGGTTTGAGCATCGCCGTTGGTCTGTGCAGCCAACTGATCGTCACCCGCGAGGCGCGCATCGGACTCAACGGACCCGCCGTCATCGAGCAAGAATGCGGCATCAGCGAGTTCGATTCGTCCGACAAGGCGCTCATCTGGTCAATCGACGGCGGCGAGCAGCGCGTGGGCACTGGGTTGGCCGACGAACTGGTCCTCGACGACGCCTCGGCGATCCGGGAGGCAGTGACCGCAGCCGTCGGCGCGCCACCCAAGCAAGCAGGGACTCACCGCAGCGAACGTACCGAGGTGTTGAGCAATCGGCTCGCATTGCTCGACCCCGCGGACCCACCCGAGCCAGGACAGCTGCGACGGATGTGGGGGCCCGCCTACGAGACCGTCTCGGAACGGCGATTCGCGCGCCCCGCGTCCGACGAGCCGGCGAGTAGCCGCGGCGCAACATGGCTTCGCTTGCTCGCTCGTTCAGCGGGTGGCAGCGCCCCCGTTGCGCTCATTCCGTCGGTGCTGCGTGCCGACACTGCGGACATCACGTATCTGGCCGTGGTGCCCGACGCATCGAACCCGTTCCACCGGGCGCGCGAAGGGCAGGTCGGACTCAGCGAGTCGCTGCTCCTTGCCGAGGCGGTGCGCGCAGTGGCGCGGCGCGAGGCACACAAAGCGGCCCAAGACAAGCGCGCCGTCGTCGCGGTCGTCGATCTTCCAAGCCAGGCCTATGGGCGGATCGAAGAGATGGCGGGGCTGCACCAAGCAATCGCCACAGCCGTGGACGCCTACCATTCAGCTCGCCTCGCAGGGCATCCCGTGATCGCCCTGGTCGTCGGCACGGCACTGTCGGGCGGCTTTCTCGCCCATGGTTTACAAGCGAACCAGATGCTCGCCCTGGATGACCCCGGCGTCGAGATCCACGCGATGCACAAGCCGGCAGCCGCGCGAATCACCCAGCGCACGATCGAACAGTTAGACGCGCTTGCCACGATCGTCAAACCACTGAGCTACCGAGTCCGCGACTGGGCGGCCTTGGGGTTCTGCGACGGGCTCCTGTCGGTGTCCAGTGCAGATGACCCTACTGAATCCGATCTGCTGTTGGTCCGGGTTGCGATCGCACAGGCAATTGAACGGGCCAGGACGGGACCCCTTGACCTGTCGAACCGTATGACCAGCGCCGACGCGGCGAAGAGCAGGAGCGCCTCGATCGCAGTCAGGGACCGGCTGGCACGGCAATGGAGCTAATCACGACGTGTGGAGTGACGCGGGCCCACGACCTGGTGCGGCTCCGGCGTCCCGCCGAGCTTTCGGGTAGTGCCCCGCAATGGGTGAGCTCGGCGCTGGCCCGGGCACCGTGGGCGGTTGTGCGTCGCAGTGCCGTCCGCGACGGCCAGGTGCCGGTGGGGGTGCGCGGTCCGGCGCGCGATCAGCGCTGGGCCGCCGTGGTCACGGCAGTGAGCATCGTCGAGCGGTTGACGCCAGAAGAGCTCGTGGAGCGGGTGGCAAGTCTGCCGCTGCGGACCCCGGCGTCGCGGACACTCGCCGAAGTGCGGCATCTGCTCGCGCCGGCGACCATGCCGTGGGGGCCGACCGGCAGCGCCGGCTTCGAACTCGCCACGGGACTGCCAACGCTGCGCCCGCAGAGCGACCTCGACCTCGTCTTGCGGGCACATCCGCAAGACCTATCCACGCGATGGGATTTGCTGACCCGATTGCGCCACGGCTTCGCCTGCCTACCCGCCCACGTCGACGCCCAGCTCGACCTCGGCATCGGCACCGTCGCGTTGGAAGAGCTGTTGTCGACGGTCGACGAGGTGCTGGTACGGACCCCGACCGGGCCAGCACTCATGCCCGTCGTAGCGCTGCTGGAGCGTCGGTGACTGCCTTTCTCTTTCCGGGGCAAGGCTCTCAACGGCCCGGAATGCTCAGCGTCGAGGGCTTGTGTCAGGAGACGCTCGAGGAGGCCGAGACGTTCCTCGCCTCGCGTGCCGATCTGCCGAGCTTCGCCGATTTGGACAGCGTTGACGGTCTTGCCCGCTCCAGCAATGCACAGCTCGCTCTCCTCATCGCCGGCACTGCCTGCGCGCGAGCGCTTCTCAAACGCGGGGTTCCCGATCCAGATGTGGTGGCCGGCCATTCCGTGGGGGCGTGCAGCGCGGCGGTCCTTGCCGGGGCACTTCTGTTCACCGAAGCGCTCGACACGGTGGCGCTGCGCGCCTCGGAGATGGAACGCGTCTGCGCGGCAGGACGTTGGGGCATGACCGCGGTAGACGGCGTCGACGCGCGTACGGCCGAGGCAGTCGCGCGTGAGGTGGGTTCGGCGCAAGACCCGCTGTGGGTGGCAAACGTCAACAGCCGCCGACAGGTCGTGTTCAGCGGCTCATGGGGTGCATTGAACGCCCTCGATCTCGCAGCCGAACACGCCGGAGCCCAACGAGTGCGACGACTTGGTGTCAGTGTCGCCTCCCACGGCGCGCTTTTGAAACCGGTGCGCGATGCGCTAGCCGACCACCTCGCCGCCGTACCGCCACGCCCGCTACGGGCCGCCTACCTGACCAACACCCGTGGCCGGCGAACCCAAGACAGCCACGCCGTGCTCGCCGATCTGATCGAGTCGGTGGCTCAGCCAGTCCAATGGCGCACCATCGCCGAGATTCTGCCCGAACTTGGTGTGACGCACGCGGTGGAGATGCTCCCCGGAGACGTACTGACCCGCCTCACCGATAGCCCCGACATCCACGTGATGTCGACGGCCGATCTGGGGCTGATCACGACCATGCACCGGCTCACCCGCTCACGGCGTTCGAGGGGACCAAGCAGATGACGGAGTACCGCAGCATCGCCGCACTTGGCAGTTCCTACGCAGCCGGCCCGAACATCAAGCCCATCGTGAACCGTGCCGCCATGCGGTCCGGCAACAACTACGCTCACGTACTGGCCCGCTCGATCGGTGCCGACCTCACCGACCTCACCGTCTCCGGGGCAACGACTCCCACCATCCTCGACACCCCCCAGCGCGTTGGTCTAGTGAAGTTTGCCCCCCAGCTTGCGTCGCTGCCTGCCGATACCGACCTCGTCCTGGTGACGGCCGCAGGCAACGATCTCGGATATCTGGGCTCGGCCATCAAACTCGCCGCGTACTTCATCCTCGACAAGTACACCCGCGGCCAGCTGCGCCGCTGGAAGCCGCCCCGCCTGCCAGTCACCACCGATACGACCGGAGCCGGAGTGCAGTGGTCGGAAACCGCCAACGCAGACGACTGGCCCAAGAACCTGATCCGGCGCCCGGTGCGGACGCAGTTCCGAACATCGGTGTACCGACCGCTCGGTGTCGTCGTCGGCGATATGAATCCCTAGGGCTGATGAGTGGGCGTCAAGGTTTGATCCGCGTTCGGACGACAGACAAGCGCTTTACCAGCAGATACGAGTGGGGCGGGCGGGGCTCGAACCCGCGACCAACGGATTCGGTTTTGGACGTTCTCAACGACTCCCCTGGAATCCCGTTATTTCCCAGTGCCACAAGGGATCCGACGCCGCTCGATGCGCAACGAAAATCTGCTGATTCCGGTCGGATCCCATTCATAACCGATGAAAAAAGGATCAGGACAATGTGTAGGGACATACAACATAAATTAGGGTCGCGAAACCATCCACGCCGTGCCGCGGCCGCCGAAGTTCACCGGGCGCAACAAGCCCCACCCAAGGACTGGCCTTGGTCACGCCCGTCGGAGTGGCTGGCATATTGCCCGTCACGTCGCGGTAATCGTTCTCCGAAGCTCTGCGGCGATCGCCTGCATCCCTGCGGCGTTGGGATGGAAGGAAGCCGGGAAGCGGTGGAGGGGCTGCATGGGCTGGACCCATGGCTCGACGCTGCCGAGTTCATGTCCGATCCCCAGCCGTGATGCGTGTAACACCTCAGCGCCAGCGTTGTTAGCTGCGGCGTCGAAGACGCCGGTCAGTTGCTGGTGAACCGCCGCCAACGCATCGATGGCCGCCGAGTCGAAAGGGACATCCTCACCGGGGGTGGTTGATTCGGAGACCATCGGGAGGTAGTCCACCAGGACGACTCGAGCCGTCGGCGCGCGCCGACGTGACTCCACGACGATTTTAGTCAGTCCGAGTACGGCACCATCGCGCTGTCGGGAGGTCGTGACCGGCAGGCGGGGCGGCTTCCAGCGGCGCAGCTGGCCGCCGGTGTACTTGTCGAGGATGAAGTACGCGGCGAGTTTGATGGCCGAGCCCAGATATCCGAGATCGTTGCCTGCGGCCGTCACCAGGACGAGGTCGGTATCGGCAGGCAGCGACGCAAGCTGGGGGGCAAACTTCACTAGACCAACGCGCTGGGGGGTGTCGAGGATGGTGGGAGTCGTTGCCCCGGAGACGGTGAGGTCGGTGAGGTCGGCACCGATCGAGCGGGCCAGTACGTGAGCGTAGTTGTTGCCGGACCGCATGGCGGCACGGTTCACGATGGGCTTGATGTTCGGGCCGGCTGCGTAGGAACTGCCAAGTGCGGCGATGCTGCGGTACTCCGTCATCTGCTTGGTCCCCTCGAACGCCGTGAGCGGGTGAGCCGGTGCATGGTCGTGATCAGCCCCAGATCGGCCGTCGACATCACGTGGATGTCGGGGCTATCGGTGAGGCGGGTCAGTACGTCTCCGGGGAGCATCTCCACCTGCCGCACTACGAACTGACCGAACCCGAAAATGATTCCGTGCGCGTACTCGGCCGTCAGCGCGTCGACCCGAACCGGCCGCACCCGTTCACTTCGGAGGGCAACACCGAGTTCAATGCGTTGATCTGGATGCCGCCGGCCGGCGAGCCGGCCGGGGACATCGTGCTCGTCGACTCAACGAACTTCACCACGCTGTTCGGCGGCACAGACAGCCTCAAAAACTTCTGGCGCAACCTGGCGACGATGAAATAACTACCGGAAGTTCAGGACCTTGTCGCCCCACATCGGACGGATGTCGCGATCAAGGTCGTTGACCACAGTGTCGGTGCGACCGATGACCAGGCAGGCCCGATCGGCCTCTTGGTAGGGAATCCAGGCGGGCTCGTCGGGCAGGCCGAGCGGCTTTCCGTGGGCGGCAAAGTTCAGCCAGCGCGCCTGCACGCGCTTGGAAACGGCCTGCCCGGCCTTTAGGCCGCCGAGCTTGAAGGTCGGATCCTTCGGACCCATGCTGAGATTGCCCCAGACGTACGGCAATTCCGTCGCGTGGGCGGCCCCGATGCGCAGGAGCCGCAGCATCGGCGTGGCGAAGTCGAATCGATAGAGATATGCCGGGGCGACAGTGCTGTGCCCTTCGGCGAGCCAGACCGACGGCATTCGGAAGCCGAGGTCACGAGCGACGGCCATGCCGCGCGCCTTGATCCGCAAACCCTCATATGCGGAGCCGATTTCCTCTTCGGTCGGCAGCACCAATTCCGGTTGCTCCGAGGCGATTTCAGCGAACATCGCCTTCAGCGCCGGGGGCGTGATCGGCATCAGTGGCGACTTCATCCACCTGAACAACGCGGCTTCGTGCCTGTTGGTGCCGATGATCAGCGGGACCGGAAGCGATCGGCCTGTGCGTGCCAGCTTGACCGGATGTTCAGGAACCAGGTCGCCATCGATCATCGGAGCAAATGCCCGCGTGCCAGGCGTCTGCATCGGCACAGCCTCAAAGAGGTTTTGCGACGCGGTGACGAGGGCGTTGGCAGGCACCTCGCGTAGCCGGTCGACATTTCCCGGCTCGACCCCCAGCTCCTTCAGGAAAAGCTCGGTAATGCGTTGCGTGCGCTTGGGATCGTAAACCGAAGTGGCAGGCGAGCTTTGGGCGATCGCTCCGACGAAGAGGCCCTCGGCCGCGGGGCTAGACAACAACGTGGTGACGATGCCGGCGCCAGCCGATTCTCCGAATATCGTGACCCGATTGGGGTTGCCGCCAAACTCCGCGATGTTGTCGCGCACCCACCGCAGCGCGGAAATCACGTCGCGCAGGCCGAGGTTGGTGTCGTAGCGGTCGCTGAAAGAAGACAGGTCGAGGAACCCGAACGCGTTGAGGCGGTAGTTGATGGTGACGACGACAGTGTCGCCGTTGCTGGCGAGAACGCTTCCGTCGTACAGCGGCTGGCTCCCGGAGCCCAACACGTAGGCGCCACCGTGCAGCCACACCATCACTGGTTTGGCGTCGCCGGCCGTACTGGGGACCCAGATATTCAGCGACAGGCAGTCCTCATCTGGCGGTGCACCGAGGTCCAACGGGACTACGGGCAGCGTCGGCTGTGGGCACACTGGGCCGAACGCGGAGGCGTCGACGACTTCGGTCCATCGCTTGGGCGGTTGTGGTGCTCGCCAACGCAGATCGCCGACCGGCGGTGCGGCGTAGCGGATGCCCTTCCAGACCCGTACGTGGCCGTGGTCGGCACCGCGAACGGGGCCGTATGCCGTCTCGACGACCGTGCTGTTGTGTGTCATGCGCCTCTTTGCCCGTAACCGGTTATTTGTATCGATTGCGATGGCTTCCAGAATTGCGGCGCGGACGGTGAAAGTCGCCACCGCTGACACCCATTCACGGTTCCCGCTAGCGATATTCCATAGATACCTGCCAGCTGTAAGCGCTCCCGCGCGCGCATACCGGCGCAGCCAAGCATGCACGGTCTGGCGAGACACCCCATAGCGACGGGCAACGGTGCTGATCACCGCCCCGTCCAGCACCTCGAGCACCGCCCGATAACGCAACTCGGACACCCGCAACTCCCGCAACATGCCGGCCCCTTCCGCAGTCCACCCACGACTACGAAAGAAACCACCGCGACCCGCTCGCAAGGAACCAGGGTGTAAAGCACCTACCGGAACTGTTGTCGCGCACCTACCG
Source organism: Mycobacterium sp. 852002-51057_SCH5723018 (assembly GCF_001667035.1). Taxonomy (GTDB): domain Bacteria; phylum Actinomycetota; class Actinomycetes; order Mycobacteriales; family Mycobacteriaceae; genus Mycobacterium. Next base: position 40,385 of record NZ_LZIR01000120.1, on the reverse strand, counting down.
GAACCACGTCCCAGAACCGTAAAGCAGGAACCGGAACCGAAATGTCAAGCATGAACCGGAATCGCACAAACTGCATGCTGACGCAGCGCTGACGCAGACCCCCCGACGCAAGCTGACTGCTCATGTGGTCGAGACAAAAACCGCCTCTACCTGTGAGAACTTCAGTGCCCCCAGTCGGACTCGAACCGACACTGTGCGGATTTTAAGTACGCCCATTGCGGGAGTTGTCAGGGTCTATCACTCAATTGGAAGACCTCAACTCGTGTCGTAAGTGGCCAAATCCCCCCACCGACACCGCGCCACTGAACGCCGAGAGGACCACCGGAGTTGTCACATTGATGGTGTTAGAGCGTCTCGGTTGATGATGGTTGTTGTCGGCGCACGTCGAGGTCGAGCCCGCGATGGAGCTTTTGGCTTGCGGGCGCGGCGTCGGTTATCTCCTTAAAAGCCGAGTCACCGACGTGGCGGAATTCATCGCCACGGTGGAGCGAATCGCCAGTGGCGCTTCGGTCGTCGACCCCGCGCTAGTGCAGGAGTTGGTGTCAGCGCGCCGACGCGACGACCCACTCGCCGCGCTCAGCGCACGGGAATGAGAGGTGCTGGCCTTGATGGCAGAGGGACGTTCCAACGCCGGCATTGCGCACCGACTCTGGGTAACCGAGGGCACCGTCGAAAAACACGTCCGCAGCATTCTCATGAAGCTGAACCTGCCGGAGACCGACGACGACCATCGTCGCGTGCTTGCGGTTGTCACCTTCCTCGAAGCGCGGTGATCAGCGGACGATTTGCAGTTGACCGGTAGCGGGGATTGCCGCTGCCTGGGGGCATTGAGGGGTGTCAGCGGTAGCGACAGCGGATCACGGGCACGCAATCCTGGGAGATGACCATGCCGCGCGGCGTAGGCCGAATAGGCGGCACATGTTGCGATGGCAGCGAGGCAACGAACGGAGCGACATGGTATCGATGATGCGGGCGCAGCGGTTTTACAGTGACACGAAAACCGTTGTAGTGGAGGACGTTCCGATTCCCGAACCCGCGCCGGGCGAGGTGCTCGTCAAGGTCGCGTTCTGTGGCATCTGCCATTCCGACCTGAGCCTGATCAACGGCACCTTCCCGCCGGAGCGGCCGGTGGTGACCCAGGGCCACGAGGCCTCTGGCACCATCGCCAAGCTCGGCCCCGGCGTCACCGGCTGGCAAGAAGGCGACCGGGTCATCGTCCCCGCCGGGCGCCCATGCACGACATGCCCGAACTGCCGGCGCGGCGACCTGGCGAACTGTCTTCGCATCCAGCTGATGGCGTTCGCCTACGACGGTGCGTGGGCGGAGTACACGGTCGCCCAGGCGATCGGCCTGACGCGCGTCCCCGACAACGTAGCAATGGAGCAGGCCGCCATCCTCGCCGACGCGGTGTCCACACCGTTCGGCGCGGTGGTGCGCACCGGAAAGGTCGGCGTCGGCGAGTCGGTCGGGGTGTGGGGCCTCGGCGGCGTCGGCACCCACATCGTTCAGCTCGCGCGGCTTGTCGGTGCCGTCCCGGTGATCGCCGTCGACACCAAGGCTGAGGTGCTCGACCGCGCGCTCGAAGTCGGCGCCGACTATGCGTTCGACGCCCGCGACGAGGAGCTCCGCGACAAGATCGCCGACCTCACCGGCGGACGCAAGCTCGACGTCGCGTTCGACGCGGTGGGCCTCAAGTCGACGTTCGAACAGGCGCTGGATTCTGTGCGAGTCGGCGGTCGCCTGGTTGCGGTGGGAATGAGTGACCAGTCGCCGACGGTTGGACCCACCGAGATGTTCGGTTTGTCGCAGAAGCACGTGCTGGGCCATCTCGGCTATCAGAACGTCGACATCGAGACGCTCGCTACGCTCGTCTCCACCGGACGGCTGGATCTGTCTCGGTCGATCAGCGACATCGTTTCCCTGGAGGACGTCGCAGTGGGCATCGAGAAGCTCGAACACCAGGAGGGCAACCCGATCCGGATCCTGGTCAAGCCGTGAGCGCGCTGACCGGACGGGTCGCGCTGGTCACCGGCGCATCCGGCGGCATCGGCAAGGGGATCGCCCGCGCACTCGCCGACGACGGCGTGGATCTGTTTCTGACGTACGGACGCCATGGCGACGACGCGGAAGAGGCCGCGGCGTATGCCCGCGGATTGGGGCGGCGGGTCGTCGTCGCGTCCGCCGATCTTGCCGACCCGAGTCCCCTTCGCGCCTGGTGGAACAGGCCAACATTGAATTGGGCGGCGTCGACGTGCTGGTCGCCAACGCCGGCACCGCGACGATAACCGGTTGGCAGGACATCGATTTCGAGTCGTGGAGCACCACGCTCGCGATCACCTGACCGCTCCGTTTCTGCTTGCTCAGCAGGTGCTGCCTGCCATGGTCGAAAAGCGGTTCGGACGAGTGCTGTTCATCTCGTCGATCGCGGGGCTCAACGGCGGCGTCGTCGGCGCGCATTACGCGGCCAGCAAGGCCGGCCTGCACGGGTTGACCCAACACCTGGCAAACAAAACCCCCGTTGTGCCAAGAGTGTGCCAAGACACGCAGATACGGCCCGACACTCGCTGGACCGAGAAGTCATGGAAAGGTCGCTGACCTGGATGTTTCGAGGCGCTACGGGACTGGGTGAAACGCGAGATACGGCCGGGCAGGGCTTTACACACCAGCGGTCGGCGGTTCGATACCGTCCGCGCCCACCAGTGTTGCGCCCGCGCGTCGTTGTCGGCGTAGAGCCGGGTGTGGCAACCTCTGGGGCGTGGGCGAGCAATCCGTGCGGCCGTTTTGTATCGACGTTCCCGACGACGTCCTGGACGACCTGCGATCGCGTTTGGCACGGACCCGCTGGCCGGAAGCCGAGTGCGTCGACGACTGGAGCCAGGGCATGCCGTTGGCCTACACCCGGGAGCTGGCCGACTACTGGGCCAACGAGTACGACTGGCGGTCCCGTGAGGCCGCGCTCAACCGGTTCGACCAGTTCGTCACCGAGATCGACGGCCTGGACATTCATTTCATCCACCAACGCTCGCCGCACGAGGACGCCTTCCCACTGGTGATCACCCACGGCTGGCCGGGCTCGATCGTGGAGTTCCACAAGGTGATTGAGCCGCTGACCAATCCGGAGTCGGGGCGGGCCGAGGACGCCTTTCACGTGGTGTGCCCGTCGCTTCCGGGCTACGGATTCTCCGGCAAGCCCACCCGCGCCGGATGGGGCGTCGAACAGATCGCCGCGGCGTGGGAGACGCTCATGCTGCGCCTGGGCTACGACCGCTACGGCGCGCAGGGCGGCGATTGGGGCGCGGCGGTCACCACCCAGATCGGCCGAAGCGGCGGCCACTGCGTGGCCATCCATGTGAACATGCCGATCGGGCGTCCCACACCCGAAGCCCTGAAGAACCCCACCGACCAGGAGCGGAAGGCGTTGGCGGCGCTGGCCGAGCACCGCAGGTCGGGCACCGGCTATTCCAAGCAGCAGTCCACCCGGCCGCAAACGGTGGGCTACGGGCTGGTGGACTCGCCGGTGGGACAGCTGGCGTGGATCGTCGAGAAGTTCTGGGCCTGGTCGGACTGCGACGGGCATCCCGAGAACGCCTTCAGCCGCGACGAGCTGCTCGACAACGTGATGATGTATTGGGTCACGGCCACCGGGGCCTCGTCGGCCCGCTTGTACTGGGAGAGCTTCAGGGTGTGGGGTCAGATGGAGCGGGTCGAATTGCCCACCGGCATCGCCGCTTTCCCGGCGGAGCTGCTGAAGTCCCCGCGGTCGTGGTGCGAGCCGGCTTACAACATCACGCACTGGACGGACATGCCTCGCGGCGGGCACTTCGCGGCGTTCGAGCAACCGGACCTGTTCGTCGAGGACCTACGGGCTTTCTTCGCGACGATCCGCTGAGATACACACTCGGCCGCAAGGGATTCGCGTCAGCCGCCCGGCGGCGCGAAAAACTCCAGGGCGATCCCGTCGGGGTCGCGAAAGCTCAGCCCCGAGCCGTACGGCGCGTCCACGATGCCGCCGTGTTTGATACCCAGTTCGTCCAGGCGCGTGACCCACTTCTCCAGCTCGGCGCGGTCGCCGCAGCCAAAACCGACGTGGTCGAGACCGAGACGTAGCTCGCTGAAGGCCTCGTCGGGAGCCGGCCGGTCATGCTGGTGGATGCCGAACACAGTGTGGCCGTTCAGCATCCAGACCAGGTGCCGGAAGCCGGCGTCGGTGTGCTCGTCGAGTATCGGATCGGAGCCTAAAAGCGTGCGATACCAGGGGCCACTGACCTCGAGGTCACGCACCGTGACCGCGACGTGGTTGAGCGCGGGGAAAGTCATGCCGTCGACTCTAGCCCTAGGCGATTCGCCGGCCGCGGCGCGCCCGAGATCGCATGTCCCACAAGTAAAGCCGGTAGCTGAAGAGCCACGCCCGGTGCGGGATCAGCCGGTCGGCCAGCCGCAGGGCGACCAGCAGCCAGTCGAACCGGCGTTGCTGGCTCCGCGACCAGTCAAGCCGCATCATCGCGCGGAACTCGGGCGCCAGGAATCCCGTCGTCGCGAACAGGTTGAACGGCCCCGCCAGCATCCGCAGCGGCCACGGCAGAAACGCCATCGATGCGACCCCGTGCAGGTGCTCGCGCACCGGCGGGTCGATGCGCAGCTGGTCGAGGGAGCGCTTCCAGTACGCGTCGAACGCGGCCCGGTCCGGTGGCCACATCCGCTCGGGCACCTGCAGCGTCGTGCCCAACCGTTTAGCGTCGCGATAGACGGCTTCGGCGCTGTAGTCGTCCAGCGGGCCGTGCAGGAACTCGTGCTGGTCGACGAAATAGCGGTACAGGCAGCCGGCCACCCACAGCTGCAGCTTGGGGTCAAAGGCGTTGTAGGACACCGGGCTCGACGGCGTCGACCGCACCTGCCGGTGCGCGACGTCCACGGCGCCGCGGATCAGCGCCCGGTCGGACTCGGTCCCGATGGCCGCGACCGCAAGGTAGGTGCCAGTGGTGCGGGCCCGCTTGAACGGATGTTTGTAGACATTGCCGCTGTCGACCGGGCTCTCCAGCACGCCGTAGCCGACGCCGGGCAGCGACAGCTGCATGATCACGTTTGCCGCCGGCAGCAGGACCGCGGCCGGGTTCAGCAGGTCGGCGATCCGGGTCGCGGGCCCCTTCATGGCTGATGTCGCCTCATGCAATCGAGTAGACCACGTGTGAGACGCTGCCGGAATGTTTGCGACGAGGCGCCATGACCGGATCGCCGGCATGCTGGCCGGCTACCTGGCCGACCTCGCGCTCGGCGATCCGAAACGGGGTCATCCGGTCGCCCTGTTCGGCCGGGCGGCCGCGCGGGTAGAGGGCATCGCGTACCGCGACACCAAGGCCGCCGGTGCGCTGCACGTAATCCTCATGGTCGGTGCGGTAATCATCCTGGGCGCGGCGGCCATACCCCGGGGCCGGTTCCCCTCCGTCGCTGCCACCGCCACGGCAACGTGGATCTCGCTGGGCGGAACGTCGTTGGCGCGCACCGGCCTGGAAATGTCGCAGTTGCTCGAGCGCGGCGACATCGGGGCCGCCCGTCGGCTGCTGCCCTCGCTGTGCGGGCGCGACCCGGCGCGCCTCGACGGCGCGGGCCTGACGCGGGCGGCGCTGGAGTCGGTCGCGGAGAACACCTCCGACGCCGCGGTGGCGCCGCTGCTGTGGGCGGCCGCGGGCGGTGTGCCCGCCGTGCTCGCCTACCGTGGCATCAACACGCTGGATTCGATGGTCGGCCACCGCTCTCCCCGCTACGTCCGATTCGGTTGGGCCGCAGCCCGATTGGACGACGCGGCCAACTACATCGCCGCCCGGGTGACCGCGGCGCTCGTCGTCGCGTGCGCGCCGGTCGTGTCCGGATCACCCGCGGCCGCATTGGGCGCCTGGCGCCGCGACGCCGCCCGGCATCCCAGCCCCAACGCCGGTGTCGTCGAGGCGGCCTTCGCCGGGGCGCTGGGCGTCCGGCTCGGCGGGCCCACCCACTACCACCACGAGGTGCAGATCCGGCCCACCCTCGGCGACGGCCGGCCGCCCACGGTGGCCGACCTGCGGCGCGCGGTCGCGCTGTCGCGGGCGGTGCAGGCGGCGGCCGCCGCGGTGATCGCGCTGGCCTACCGGCGGCGGCCGTAGCGGTCGGCGAGTTTCTCCTCAACGGTCACCGGGGTTTCGGTGGCCTGTTGCTTTTCGCGGCGGCGAACGCGGATCTCGGAGTAGGCGAAGTAGCCCAACCCGATCGGCGCGAGGATGCCGAACGAAATCCACTGAATCCCGTAGGACAGGAACGGTCCGGCGTCCAGGTGCGGCACACCGATCACGCCGAGGCCGCCGGGCTGGTTGTCGACCAATTGCAGGTAGGACCCGGCCAGGGGGACCTTCATCACCGTCGCGACCTGAGCGGTGTTGATCGAATACACCTGCTGCACACCGTCACTGAAAAACGGATCCTTGCCCGGCGCGGTCGGCTCGGAGTCGCGCAGCCGCGCCGTGATGGTCACCGTCTCCGCCGGCGGCCGCGCGATCGGGGGCACGCGCGACCCCTGCACGGGCCGCACATAGCCGCGGTCGACCAGCACGGTCGGGCCGTCGTCGACGACGAACGGCGCCAGCACCTCGAACGCCGGGTCACCCTCGACCACCCGCAGCCGGGCCAGCACCGAGGTGTCCGGCAGGTAGTGTCCGGTCGCCGTCACCCGGCGCCACTGCGCGCTCGGGGCCGACGAATCCTGCTGGGGCAGAACCGTTTTCAGCGCGACCGGCGGGGTGTTGAGGGAGGTCTCGATCTGGTGGTTCTCCCGCGAGGTCCTGGTGTTCTTGCCCAGCTGCCAGGGGGCCAACACCACGAAGCACAGATAGGTGAAGGCGATGACCACCAGCGCCAGCGCAATCCAGCCCGGGCGCAGCAGGAAAGCCAGGCGGCCCATCAGGCTTGTCCGTTGCCCGCGAGCCGTTCGTCGACCCAGGCGTGCAGCCCGGGCAGGGCGGCCTCGATGACGGCGAGGACCCGCTCGAAGTCTTCGTGGCCGCCGTAGTACGGGTCGTCGACGTCCAGCGGATGGGAACCCGAGCGCGGGTCGAACGACCGCAGCATCCGGATCCGGCCGTCGTCCACACCGAGCTGCCGCAACAGCCGAAGGTGATTGCGGCCCAGGGCCACCACCAGATCGGCCGACAGGTGGTCGTCGTCGAGCTGAGCGGCGCAGTGAGCGGTGGAATAGCCGTGGGCGCGCAGCACCCGGGCGGCGCGGTCGTCGGCGCAATCGCCGACGTGCCAGTTGCCGGTGCCGGCACTGGTCACCCGCACCGCGTCACCCAGTCCGCGCCGCCGCAGCTGGTCGGCGAACATCTTCTCGGCCATCGGCGAGCGGCAGATGTTGCCGGTGCAGACGAAGGTGATGTGCAGCGGTTCGCCCCGGCGACGGTGCGGGCCGTCGGACGTCCCGCTGAGGAGTGGGGCATTGGCATCAGACACCGAGGGCCCTCCGCAGGTCGTCCATCGTCGCGGCATGCGTCACGCCGGTGACAGTGGCGCCGTCCGCGCCAAAATGAGCGAAGTCGTCCCGCCCGTAGCCCCAGCCGACCACCACGGTGTCGATGCCGTGGGCGGCCGCGCCGTGCACGTCGTGGCTACGGTCACCCACCATCAGCACGCGCCGGGGCAGCGGCTGCAGCTGTTCCAGCGCGTGGGCGAGCACCTCCTCCTTGCTCTTGCGCGAGCCGTCCGGCGTCGCGCCGGCGATGACCTCGAAATGCTGCTCGACGCCGAAGTGGGCCAGGACGCGCCGGGCCGTCGGTTCCAGCTTGGAGGTGGCCACGGCCAACCGGACGCCGGCGGCGCGCAGGTCGGCCAGCAGCGGCTCGATCCCGTCGAACAGCGTGTTCATCGCCCAGCCCCGGCTGCCGTACTCGTCACGGAAGGCCGCGATCGCCTCCTCGGCGGACTCGCCGAGCATCGACCGGAACGTGTCGTCCATCGGCGGGCCGACGATTTGCGCGACCAGGTCACCCTCGGGCACCTGCGCGCCGATGTGGTCGAGCGCGTGCCGGAAGCTGGCCACGATGCCTTGCGCCGAGTCGGTCAGGGTGCCGTCGAGGTCGAAGATCACCAGTTCCGCGGCTACCTCGGGCATCCCCGGCCGCGTAGCGGCGAGGGGGCCGTCGCCGGGAGGAGGCGGGCAATCCGCCGACGTAGTGCTTGTCACCTCCCCATTGTCCTCGATGGGCGCATCTCGGGTACCACGGTGTTCCTGCCCCACGCTCAACGCGGCGCACTAGTGTTTCACTGATGGCGACTCTGAACCCGAGCCCGCCTGCGACGGCCCGCTATCACGGTGACCAGGCCGCCGCGCCGGGGATGCTCGACTTCGCCGTCAACGTCCGCCATGCGCAACCGCCCGAGTGGCTGACGCAGCGGCTGGCCGCGCGGCTGCCGGATCTGGCGCGCTACCCGGGCGACGACGAGGTGCACCGGGCGCAAGACGCCGCAGCGCAGCGGCACGGCCGAGCGCGCGACGAGGTGCTGCCGCTCGCCGGCGCCGCGGAAGGGTTCGCGTTGCTGCCCAACCTGCGTCCGGCGCGGGCGCTGATCGTGGCGCCCTCGTTCACCGAGCCGGCCGTGGCGCTGGCCACCGCCGGGATACCTGTCGAGCATGTCGTCCTCGAGCCGCCGTTCGGCCTGGACTGCGCGACCGTCCCCGAGGATGCCGACCTCATCGTGGTGGGCAATCCGACCAACCCCACCTCGGTGCTGCACACCCGCGAGCAGCTGCTCGCGTTGCGCCGGCCCGGGCGGATCCTGGTGGTCGACGAGGCGTTCGCCGATTCGATCCCCGGCGAACCGGAGTCGCTGGCCGCCGACTCGCTGCCCGACGTGCTCGTGCTGCGCAGCCTGACCAAAACGTGGGCGTTGGCGGGGTTGCGGGTGGGCTATGCCCTTGGCTCGCCAGAGGTGTTGGCGCGGTTGACCGCCCAGCGGGCGCACTGGCCGGTGGGGACGCTGCAACTGACGGCCATCGCGGCGTGCAGTGGTCCGCGGGCGGTCGCCGAAGCGGCGGCCGGCGCGGCGCGGCTGGCCGAGTCGCGTGCGGAGATGGTGGCCGGACTGGCCTCGGTGGGCGCCGACGTGGTCGCCGGCCGGGCCCCGTTCGTCTTGTTCCGCGCGCCGGATGCCGCGCGGATGCGAAAAGAGTTGGAGCGCAAGGGGATCGCGGTTCGCCGATGCGACACGTTCGTCGGTCTGGACGAGCGCTACCTGCGGGCGGCGGTGCGCCGCGAGTGGCCGCTGCTGGTGCAGGCGATCGCGGAGGTGTCGCGGTGAGCGTGCGGCTGGCCGACGTCATCGAGGTGCTCGACGGGGCGTACCCGCCGCGGCTCGCGCAGTCGTGGGATTCGGTGGGCCTGGTGTGCGGGGACCCCGACGAGGCGGTGGGCTCGGTGACCGTCGCCGTCGACGCGACACCGGCGGTGGTCGACGAGGTTCCCGAGGGCGGCCTGCTGCTGGCCCACCACCCGTTGTTGTTGCGGGGGGTCGACACGGTGGCGGCTAATACGCCGAAAGGCGCGCTCGTGCATCGCCTGATCCGAACGGGGCGTTCGCTGTTCACCGCGCACACCAACGCAGACTCGGCGTCGCCCGGTGTGTCCGACGCGCTCGCCGACGCGCTCGGCCTCGCCGTCGACGGCGTGCTCGAAGCGGCGGAGGCTGCGGGCGACCTGGAGAAGTGGGTCGTCTACGTGCCGCGCGAGAACGCGGAAGCGGTGCAGGAGGCCGTGTTCGAGGCCGGCGCGGGCCACATCGGCGATTATTCGCACTGCAGCTGGAGCGTCAGCGGCATCGGGCAGTTCCTGCCGCACGAGGGCGCCACACCGGCGGTGGGCAGCGTCGGCAGCGTCGAGCGGGTCGCCGAGGACCGGTTCGAGGTCGTCGCACCCGCGCGGGCGCGCGGCGACGTGCTGGCGGCGATGCGCGCGGCCCATCCCTACGAGGAACCCGCGTTCGACGTCTTCGCCCTGGTCCCTCCGCCCGGCGACGCCGGGTTGGGCCGCATCGGCACGCTGTCACGACCGGAACCGCTGCGCGACTTCGTCTCCCGCGTCGATACCGCCTTGCCTCAGACGTCCTGGGGAGTCCGCGCCGCGGGGGACCCGGACGCGCCCGTGTCGAGGGTCGCCGTCTGCGGCGGCGCCGGGGACTCGTTGCTGGCCGCCGCGGCCGGCGCGGGCGTGCACGCGTACGTCACTGCCGACCTGCGGCACCATCCGGCCGACGAACACCGCCGGGCCTCGGAAGTGGCCCTGGTCGACGTGGCACACTGGGCGAGCGAATTCCCCTGGTGCGAACAGGCCGCCGCCGTATTGCGGTCGTATTTCGGTGAGGCGCTGAGCGTGCGGGTGTGCGCCATCCGCACCGACCCGTGGAACATTGGGGGAAGTCAGTAATGAAAGCGGAAGTGGCACAGCAGCTTTCGCTGCTCGAGTTATCGAAGCTGGATGCCGAGTTGTCGCGCATCGCGCACCGCGCCACGCATCTGCCGCAGCAACAGGAGTATGAGCGGGTGCAGGCCGAGCGCAACGCCGCCGGCGACCGGCTGGGCGCCGTCCGAATAGCGATGGAAGACTTGGACGCCCAGGTGTCACGGCTGGAGTCGGAGATCGACGCGGTGCGCCAGCGCGAAGAGCGCGACAAGTCGCTGCTGAGATCGGGTGCCACCGACGCCAAGCAGTTGTCCGATCTGCAGCACGAGCTGGAGACCCTGATTCGCCGCCAGACCAGCCTGGAGGACTCCCTGCTGGAAGTGATGGAGCGCCGCGAGGAGCTACAGGCCCAGCTGAGCGCCGAGCAGGCCGCGGTCGAGGCGCTGCAGTCCGAGCTGGCCAGCGCCAAGCAGGCGCTCGATGCCGCGTTCGCCGAGATCGACAAGGCCCGCCAGGAGCATTCGTCCCGGCGCGATTCGCTCTCGGCGGCATTGGACCCCGCCCTGTCCGCCCTCTACGAGCGGCAGCGCGCCGGTGGAGGGCCGGGCGCCGGGCCGCTGCTCGGCCCCCGCTGTGGCGCCTGCCGGATCGAGATTGGTCGCGGCGACCTGTCCCGGATATCGGCCGCCGCCGAGGACGAGCTGGTGCGATGCCCCGAGTGCGGCGCGATCCTGTTGCGGGTCAAGGGGTTCGAGAAGTGAAGGTCGTCATCGAGGCCGACGGTGGGTCGCGCGGCAATCCCGGACCGGCCGGGTACGGCGCGGTGGTGCGCAGCGCGGACCGTTCGACGGTGCTGGCCGAATCCAAGCAGGCCATCGGCGTGGCGACCAACAACGTCGCCGAATACCGTGCCCTGATAGCGGGTTTGGAAGACGCCGCGAAACTGGATGCCACCGAGGCCGCCGTCTTCATGGATTCCAAGCTGGTGGTCGAGCAGATGTCGGGCCGGTGGAAGATCAAGCACCCCGACCTGATCGAGCTGAACGCCCAGGCGCGCAAGTTGGCGTCACGGTTCGACCGGATCAGCTACGCGTGGGTTCCGCGGGCCCAGAACTCGCACGCCGACCGGTTGGCCAACGAGGCGATGGACGCCGCGGCCGGTATGGACGAGCAGGCTGCGGAAACGGCCGCGCCGGCCGTCGCCGAGGCCGCGAAAACCACTGCGGCCGAGGCCAAGACGTCGCCCGGGTGGACCGGCGCGCGCGGCACGCCCACCCGGTTGCTGCTGTTGCGGCATGGGCAGACGGAGTTGTCGGCGCAACGGCGCTATTCGGGGCGCGGCAATCCGGCGCTGACAGAGGTGGGACGGCAGCAGGCCGCCGCCGCCGCACGGTATGTCGCGGAGCGCGGCGGGATCGCCGCGGTGTTCTCCTCGCCGCTGCAGCGGGCGTACGACACCGCGGCGGCGGCCGCCAAGGCGCTGGGCCTGGACGTCACCGTCGATGACGACTTGATCGAGACCGACTTCGGCGCCTGGGAGGGGTTGACGTTCGCCGAAGCGGCCGAACGCGATCCGGAGCTGCATCGTCGCTGGCTGCGTGACACCGGCACCACGCCCCCGGGCGGTGAAAGCTTCGATGCGGTGCTCGATCGGGTGCTGCGGGCGCGTGAGCGGATCGTCGCGGCACACCAGGGCGCGACGGTTCTGGTGGTGTCGCACGTGACGCCGATCAAGATGCTGCTGCGGCTGGCGCTGGACGCCGGGCCGGGCATCCTGTACCGGCTGCACCTTGACCTGGCGTCGTTGAGCATCGCCGAGTTCTTTTCCGACGGGCAATCATCGGTGCGTTTGGTGAACCAAACGGGTTATCTTTAGGCGGGCACAAGGGGGACACCGATGCAGCCGTCTCAGCCACGCCATGAACCCGTTCCCGCGGATATCCGCGCGCAGGTGATGCCGGCGGCGCTCGACGAATTGGCCCGCTGGGGCGTCGAGCGGTTCAGCATCGAGGCCCTGGCGGAGCGTCATCGCCTCGATCCCGCGATGATCTACCGGTACTGGGGCGGCCGGCAACAACTCATCGTCGCCGCGGCCCTCGCCGACGCCGAGGCATTCAGTACGGCCACCGACACCGGCTCGCTGCGCGGGGACCTGCTGGCGCTGGCGCGGAACGTGGCCGATCGGCTCAACACCGACGAGGGACGCATCTTCGTGCGGGCGCTGGTCATGGACCGCCGCGGGCATCACGACGAACAATCCCGAATTATGTTGTGGCGAGCGCGTTTTGCCGCTGTGCGCGCCGTCGTTGACCGAGCCAGGGAACGCGGCGAACTGCGCGAGGGCGTCAATACGCTGGTGGCCGTGCAGATCCTCCTGGCGCCGTTGAACATCCGCGTCCTTTACTCCGACGCCCGCATCGACGACCACTATTGCGCGACCGTCGCCGACATGGCATGGCATGCGCTCGCGCGAAAGTAGCCGGCGCTACGCGGGCGTGAACTCGACCGGCAGCGCCGCCGGGGAGCGGAATGCCACCCCGCTGACACGCGGCGCCGCAGCGGTCGGATCCAGTCGTAGGTCGGGCAGCCGGTCCAGCAGCGCGTTGATGGCCACCGCGCCCTCCATCCGCGCCAGGTGCATGCCCAGGCACAGGTGTGGGCCACCGCCGAACGTCAGGTGCGCGATGTTCTTGCGGGTGGGATCGAAGCGGTCGGGGTCGTCGTAACGCGCCGGGTCCCGGTTGGCGGCCGCGACGCTGACGCTGACATGGGTGCCCGCCGGGATCGCGACCCCGGCGAGCTCGCAGTCGTCGACCGCCGTCCGCACCACCGTGGTGATCGGCGGCTCCCAGCGCAGCGCCTCCTCGAAGGCGCCCCGCAGCCCGGCGCGATCGGCGCGCAGCGCGTCCAGCAGCGGTGCATTTGCGCCGCTCCTCCTCATCGCTTCGCTCTGCATCGTCGCCGGCGCGGGTGCATTTGCGCCGCTCCTCATTGCTTCGCTCTGCATCGTCGCCGGCGCGGGTTCGGTGAGCAGGGCGACCAGCAGGTTGCCCGAGGCGCGGTAGGTTGTCTCGACGCCAGCGGGCAGGATCAGCAGCAGAAACGCGAAGATCTCGTCGTCGGTCAGGCGCGCGCCGTCGATTTCCGATTCCGCCAGCGTGCTGATCAGGTCGTCCTGCGGGCGGCGGCGTCGCTCCGCGAGCACCTCGCCCAAGTAGGCCTTCAACGACCGGGATGCGGCGAGCCCGCGCTCCCAGTCGTAGACGACGTTGAGCAGCTCGATCGACAGCCGCTGGAAGCGCAGGTAATCCTGTCGCGGCAGACCCATGATCCGCGCGATGACCTGCACCGGGAACGCGAAGGTGAACTCGCGGACCAGCTCGGCCCGCCCGCGCGGTGCGAACCGGTCGATGAGCTCGTGGACCACCACCTCCACCAGATCGGTGCGCCACCGCTCGAGCAGCGTGGTCCGAAACGACGGGGACACCAGGGCCCGGCCCGCCCGATGCTCGGCGCCCTGGAGTTCGAGCAGCGTGCGGCCCATCACCGGGCCCATGATCTGCTCGTAGATCGACGACGAGAAGGTGTCGGGATGTGTGAGCACCGTCTGGCATTCGTCGTACCCGAGGACTGTCACCCCGAGCTCGCCGACCTGCCCGGAATTGATCTCGGCGAACGGGTTTCCCGGCATCACCCGGTGTCGCTCGCGGGCCTCGCGGAGCCGCTCGTGCACGTTCTCGACGTGCATGAGCAGCCCGCCCTGCATTTCGGCGGGGTCGAATTCCTCGGCGGTCACGAGGCCGGCACCGTCTCGGTGTCGCGTCCAGACCGCAGCATTGTGCCGGGCAGGGCGCCGGTGGCGGCGCCGTCGCGGCAGACCTCGACGCCGCCCACCCACACCGAGGAGATTCCGTAGGCGTCGGCGACCAGCCGCGGCGCCCCCGCGGGCAGGTCGTAGCGGGTGCGCTCGGGGCCGTGGTCGACGGTCAGCGGGTCGAACATCACCAGGTCGGCGTGCCAGCCGGGCGCGATCCGGCCGCGTTCGGATAGCCCGTAGAACCGGGCCGGCACGTCGGTGATCAACCGGACGGCTTCTTCGAGCGTCACCACGTGGTGCTCGCGGACGCCGCGCCCGAGCAGCGATGTCGTGTAGATCGCGCCGCACATCATGTCGAGGTGCGCGCCGGCGTCCGAACCGCCGATCACTGCACCCGGGTGCTGCCATACTTCGGCGCGCGCCCGCCAGTCGGCCGCGTCGTCGCCGGTCAGCGATGGGCTGAGGCCGGTGCGCAGCTCGTCGGCGATCACGATGTCCAGCAGCGTGTCGAAGGGCTCGGCGCCGCGGGCGGCGGCGATCTCGCCGACGCTGCGGCCCGTGGCGTCGGCGTTCTGGGGCGCGAAGGTTTCGACGATGACCAGCCGGTCCCACTGCGCCAGCCCGCGCAGCATGCCGGCCTCCTTCGAGGACGCGCCCTCGGCGAGGCGGCGGCGCACCTCCGGATCGGCGAGCGCCTTGAGCCGTTCGGGAACCGGAAGGTGCATGGTGTCGCGCCAGCCCGGGAGCCCGTCGAGCACGAAGCCGGACAGGAACGACAGCCGGATCTTCATGGCCTGCGGCAAGGTGAGCGCGACCACTCGGCCGCCGCGTTGAGCGGCGGCCTCTGAGGCGCGCAGTTGCCGGCGGTGCCCGTCCGGGTTGGTCGCCGAGACGCCCAGCAGGTTCCAGTTCAGCGGCCGGTCGGCGGCTTTTGACATGTCGGTGAGCAGCGCGATGTCGTCGTCGGTGAAGCCAGACAGGCAGCCGGGGATGATCGCCTCGAGGGTGGTGCCGGCATGGTCGCGGAGGCCGCCCGCCAGCGCCATCAGTTCGTCGCGCGACGCGCTGCGCGACGGTACGGGTTGCCCGGCGCCGTCGTTGTGGGTCGGAGACTGTGACGTCGAGAGCCCGAGCGCGCCCGCGTCCAGCGCGTCGTGCAGCACGGCGACCATCTTTTCGAGGTGGTGTGGGGTAGCGTCGCCGCCGACGGCGTCGCCCCCCATCGCGGCCAGCCGCAGCGCCGAATGACCAACCAGGAAGCCGGCATTGACGGCGATACGGCCTTCCAGGCGGTTCAGCCAGTCGCCGAACGAGGCCCAGCCCCAGTCGAGCCCGGCCCGTAGTGCGTCCAGCGGCATGCCCTCGACGCGGGCGAGCATGCGGGTGAGGTAGTCGTGCTGCTCGACGGCCGCGGGCGCGAGCGTGAAGCCGCAGTTGCCACCGAAGACGGTGGTGACGCCGTGCTGCACCGACGGGCTGGCGGTCGGGTCCCAGAACAGCTGCGCGTCGTAATGGGTGTGCAGGTCGACGAAGCCTGGCGCGAGCGCCTGCCCTTGGGCGTCAACGGTTTTCGCGGCTTGGTCCTCGACCTCGCCAACGGCGACGATCCGGCCGTTGCTGACCCCGACGTCACCGTGGCGGGCGGGCGCGCCGGTGCCGTCGACGATCTGGGCGTCGCGGATGAGCAGGTCGAGCATTTCGGGCCTCCTACACCCCTAGGTTTTCGCGAGCCACCCGTCGTCCGGCAGCGGGTGGCGGAACAGCTGTGCCGCATTGCGGTGGGTGATGCGCGCCGCGTCTTCGGCAGAAAGGCCGGCGACGTTGCGCGCCACGACTTGTTGGGTGTCGGGCCAGGTCGAATCGGCGTGCGGGTAGTCGCTTTCGACGAGGATGCGCTCGGCGCCGATCGCGTCCAGCGCGGCGAACGCGTGCGGGTCGTCGATCGAGCAGAACCAGAAGTTCCGCCGCAGCACCTCGCTGGGGAGCAGGTCGCTCTTCCATGCCCCGCCCTCGTGGCCCGAAGCCGAGTGGGCCAGAACGTAATCGGCGCGGTCGCCGAGCATGGCCGCCCAGCCGAGGCCGCCCTCGGCCAGCGTGATGTTCAGCCGCGGGAAGCGCACCGGGATGCCCGACCACAGCATGTCGGCGCTGGCGACCAGGCTGTTGACGGGGAAAAGCGTGGTGATGGTTTCAAAAGGCGTGTCGGGGGCGGGGATCGGCGCCCACTGCGCGGAACCGGTGTGCAGGCAGACCACGGTGTCGGTCTCCTCACAGGCGGCGAAGAACGGGTCCCATACGCCGCTGTGCAGGCTCGGGATTCCGCATTGCGCGGGCAGTTCGGGGAAGCTGACGGCCTTGAAGCCGCGTTCAGCGTTGCGGCGGATCTCCTCGGGTGCGAGCTGGGGGTCGGCCAGCCACGGCAGCTGCAGCGGGATGATCCGGTCCGGGTAGTGGCCGGCCCACGCCTCGAGATGCCAGTCGTTCCACGCCCGGAGCGTGGCGAGCCCCAGCTCCACGTCCTCGCTTTTCCAGAACACGGTTCCGGCGAAGCCGGCGATCAGGGACGGGAAGTTCAGCGAGGCCCAGATCCCCGCGATGTCCATGTCGGCGATCCGGGCGTCGATATCCCAACAGCCGCGGCGCATTTCGTCGAACCGGGCGGCGTCCATGCTCCATTCCTCGTGCGGCCGCCCGATCACCGCGTTGAGCCCGATGTTGGGGTAGTCCCGGCCCTCGTAGCGCCATACCTGGCGCCCGTCGTCGGTCTCGACGACCTGCGGCGCGCGTTCGGCGAGCGCCGTCGGGAGCCGGCCGGCGAACATGTCCGGCGGCTCGATGACATGGTCATCGACCGAGATCACGACGTGCTGTCGCAGCCGGGGATCTGGGTCTGGCAGCAGCGCCATACCTGTCGACTATCGTCGGTTTTCCGGCCGTGTCAATGCTATCTATGCAATGAATGCAATGATGCCTCCCACGAGTGTGTAGTCAGGGCTTTCACTGTGAGTCCAGGGCGCGGAATTAACCGATTTTCCGCCCTGAGCGCACACTCGAAGCCCTCAGTACACAGTCGAATGCAAGTCGTTTCGAAGTTGTCGGGCGGGATGACGGACAACGTTGACCTGCAGTGGAACCATGCGGGGATGGATCCCAGCCGGGATGGCGACGGTGAGCCGGCCGCGACGGGGCTGGTCCTCTTCGCGGCACCCGTTCAGCCGGAATACCGACCCGCGATGCGTGTGTGGACTTCCAGACCGCTGGCGTCGTCGGGAACCTGCGGCGGGTCCAGCTTTGCCATCTCGCTGTTCGAAGCCGCGGCCGAGGTCGATGGCATAGCGGCTTCATCGTCAGGGCCACCCGATGCTTCCGGTGTTGCTCGTTCTAAGAACCGGAGCAGTTCGACGGGGAAGGGAAGCACCAGGGTCGAGTTCTTCTCCGCGGCGACCTCGACCACGGTTTCCAAGAGCCGCAACTGAAGCGCAGCCGGGTGGGCGGTCATTGTCTCGGCCGCCTGGGCCAGTTTTGCAGACGCCTGCAGTTCACCGTCGGCCGTGATCACCCGAGCCCGCCGCTCACGCTCCGCCTCGGCTTGACGCGCGATCGACCGCTTCATCGAATCAGGCAGTACGACATCCTTAATTTCCACGCGGTCGATCTGAACACCCCAGCCCACCGCGGGGCTGTCGATCATCAACTCCAGGCCCTGATTGAGACCCTCGCGATTGCAGAGTAGGTCGTCCAGGTCGCTTTTGCCGATGATCGACCGCAGCGATGTCTGCGCCACCTGGCCAATAGCGGACACATAGTCCTGGACGTCGACAACCACACGCACCGGGTCCGCAACATTGAAATAGATGACTGCATCCACTCGCACGGTCACGTTGTCGCGGGTGATGCCATCCTGCGCGGGCACCGGCATCGTGATGATCTGCATGTTCACCTTCTCGAGGCGATCGGCGATTGGAATCAGCAGTGTGAGTCCCGGTCCACGGACAGCGGTTTGCACACGTCCGAATCGAAAGACGACGCCTCGTTCGAATTGCTTGACGACCCGAACGCTTGTGCCCAGCCACAGCACACCAAGGCTGAACATTGCCGCCAGTGCGCAAATAATGATCATTTTGTCCTCCACTTCCGCCTCGGCAAGACCTGTCGGTACTTCTCGGCGAGTGCGGGCAACTTACGGCCGATGAAATGTCGACTACCCCCAGTATGGGCCGATCACCCGAGGCGTGCGGTGGCCCGAGGCCCCACCTCACCAAAACGACACGACCCCTCGGCGCGGCTAATGATGGAAGCCATCCAAGACAGCATGGCTGCTGGGCTTTACGAAGGGAGCTCGGCGCCCAATGCGAAGGGGCTCAAAGCCCTTCTAACCCGAATGCGAGAGGCCGCTAGTTCGGCACCGGATGCCGGACATACGCCCGCGGCTGGGTGAACGCCCGGATGCCGTCGACGCCGAGCTCGCGCCCAATGCCGGACTGGCCGCAGCCGCCGAACGGCAGGCGCGGGTCCTGGGCGGCCAGGCCGTGGCAGTTGACGCTGACGGTGCCGGCCACGAGCTGCCCAATGATCCGATCGGCGAGCACGTCGTCGCCGGTCCACACCGACGCGGTAAGCCCGAATTCCGTTGCGTTGGCGGCGGTTACGGCGTCGTCGATGCTGTCGTAGCCGAAGATCGGCAAGACCGGCCCGAATTGCTCCTCGGTGGCCAGCGCCGAGTCCGGGCCCGCACCGGTGACGACGGTCGGCAGCGCGAAGTAGCCGCCGGAGTCGGCGTCGGCGTCGCGGATCCGCCCCGCGGTGCGCACGGAAGCGCCGCGCGCCTCGGCGTCGCCGACCAGCTTGGCGACCCGGTCCCGCCCGGCGGCGGTGTGCAGCGGGCCGAGCGTGGTGTCCTCGGCCAGGCCGTCGCCGATCACCTCCCGCTGGCAGCGCGCCAGCAGCGCCTCGGCCAGTTCGTCGACCCGCGCCGTGGGCGCGTACAGCCGCTTGATCGCCATGCACACCTGGCCGCCGGTGGTATAGGTCGCGGTCACCAGCCGCTCCACCAGCTCGTCGCTGACTCCGATGTCGGGCGCGATGATCGCCGCGTCGTTGCCGCCGAGCTCGAGCAGCACCGGCGTGAGGCGCGTCGCGGCCGCCGCCATAACGGCACGTCCGGTGGCAACCCCGCCGGTCAACGAGATCAGGTCGATGCCGGGATGGGTGACCAGCGCGTGGGCCAGCTCGATACCCGGCCCGGAGAGCACGTTCACCACGCCTGGCGGCAGGGCCGCGGCCAGCGCTCCGGCAAGTTGCAGCGCGGCCAGCGGACAAGTCGGCGGAACCTTCACCACGGCGGTATTGCCCGCCGTCAGCGCCGACGACAGCTTGGTCATGGTCAGCGCGAGCGGCCAGTTGAACGGGAGCACGAGCGCGGCCACCCCGAACGGCTCCCGGTGCAGCCGCGGGTATGTCGAGCCGGGGTCGACCTGCTCGGGCGTCAGCGCCGCCTCGGCCATCGATCCGATCAGCGCGGCCAGTGCCGGTCCGGTGCTGATCTCAAAGTTGGCCTCGCTGAGCACCTTTCCGTGCTCGCGGGTGTACAGTCGGGCGCCGTCGTCGGCGGCCAGCCGCTCGCCCGCCGCGGTGGCGGCGGCGGCGACGGCGCACACGCGCTCGGCGACGCTGAGGGCTCGCCACTCGGGCGCCGCCCGCCTTGCCGCCGACACTGCGGCGTCGAGTTGGGCGCTGTCGGCGGCGGGGGCGTGGCCGACTATTTCGGCCGGCCGCGCCGGGTTGTGGACGGGGTAGCTCCCGGCGGCGCCCGGCTGCGGCTCGCCGCCGATCGTCAAGGCCGGCTCGTTGCCCGCAGTTTGGCTGTCGCGCGTGATCGTCGTTGATCCCGTCATGTCCGTCTCCCTTGACCCCTTGCGGTTGCCCCGTCATCGTAAGTCGATATGACGTGCATCACAGTGTGGATTTCATGAAGGGGGTCGTGCTGCGCGAGGTCGGGCGGCCCACCGCGGTGGAGGAGCTCGCGCTGCGGCCGCTCGGCAAGCACGAGGTGCGGGTGGAGCTTCGCGCCAGCGGCGTGTGCCACAGCGACCTGTCGCTGCGCGACGGATCCATACCGACGCTGCTGCCGTCCACGCTCGGCCACGAGGGCGCCGGGGTCGTCGCCGAGGTGGGTGATGACGTCACCACGGTGCGCCCGGGCGACCACGTCGTGCTCACCTGGAACGTGCCCTGCCGGTCGTGCCCGCACTGCCTGCGCGGCGAGGCGCAGCTGTGCTCACATGGCTACGACCACGCCTACGGCGACCCGTACGCGGAGAGCGCCGCGGGCCCGGTGTGGCCGGGCATGGGCGTCGGGTCGCTGGCCGAACAGACCTTGCTGCCGGCCGCGGCGGTGGTACCGGTCGACGAGTCCCTGCCGTTCGACCTGGCCGCGCTGCTGGGCTGCGGCGTCACCACCGGGGTCGGCGCGGTGATGCGGACGGCGGCCGTCCGCCCGGGTGAGAGCGTGCTCGTAATCGGTTGCGGCGGTGTGGGATTGGCCGTGATCCAGGGCGCTCGGCTGGCCGGTGCGGCGCGGATCATCGCCGCCGACCGGGTGGCCGGCCAGCTTGCGGCCGCGACGGCCAACGGCGCCACCGACACCCTCGACGCGAGCGAGACCGACGTCGCGACCGCGGTGCGCGACCTCACCGGGGGTGCCGGGGTCGATCACGGCATCGAGGTGGTGGGCAAGCCCGCCACGATGCGCTCGGCCTACGACGCCACCCGTCGCGGCGGCACGGTCACGCTGGTGGGCGCCGCCGGGATCGCGGAAGAGGTGACGTTTCCCGCGCTGTCGTTGATGGCCGACGGCAAGACGATTCAGGGCAGCGTCTACGGCGCCAGCGACCCCGCGCGCGACATCCCGGTGCTCGCCGAGCTCGCCCTGCGCGGCCGGCTCGACTTGGAGGCGCTGGTGACGCGGCGGATCGGCATCGACGACGTCGAGGCGGCGTTCACCGACATGACCGCCGGGCGCGGGGCGCGCAGCGTGGTCTGCTTCGCGTAAATGCTCAGCGCGACAGCGTGATTGCCTGCTCCGGGCAGTTCTGCTCACCGGTCGCCGCCTGCGCCTCGAGTTCACCCGAGACTTCCTCCACCAGCACGACGCAGTGGCCGGCCTCGTCGGCGTCGAAGACGTCGGGCGCCAGGGTGTAGCAGCGCCCGTGCCCGGTGCAGCGGTCGGCGTCGAACGAGACGCGGGTCACGACAGAAGCTCCTTAAGAGACCGGGAAGACCAGCGGCAGCGACTCCACCGACCGCAGCGCCGCGGTGAAGGTCAGCTGGGTGTCGGGCTTGATCTGGTAATCGGGGATGCGCCGGTGGAATTCGCGCAGGGCCACCCGCAGTTCCATGCGGGCCAGGTGGGATCCCAGGCAGCGGTGCGGGCCCCCGCCGAAGGCGCGGTGCCGGTTGGGATTGCGGGTGAAGTCCACCACTTCCGGATCGGGAAATTCGGCGGGGTCGGTGTTGGCCGCGCCGAGTAGCGGGCTGACCCGTTCGCCCTTGCTGATCGGGCAGCCGCCCACCTCGATGTCCTGCATGGCGACGCGGGCCACGCCGGGAACCGGTGTCTCCCAACGCAACAACTCCTCGATGGCGCTGGGCAGGATGTCGGGCTGCTCGATCAGCTGACGGCGCTGCTCGGGATGCCGGGCCAGGTAGACGAAGAAGCAGTCCAGCGAGTCCGTCACCGTGTCCAGCCCGGCGATGAGGAAGAGGAAACAGATATCTAGGAGCTCCTCGCGCGACAGCGGTTGGCCCTCGATGGTCGCTGCGATCATCGCCGACAGCACGTCGTCGCGCGGGCGGGCGATGTGGTCGTCGATGGCGCGGTCGAAGTAGTCATAGATCTTTTGCGCCGTGGGAGCGCCACTCTCGTGGCGGCGGTCAAACCCGGAGTCGCCCTCCGGCCGGATGACGCGGTCCTTCCACTCCAGGAACTTGTCGAGGTCCTCCAGCGGCAGGCCGAGCAACTGCAGGAACACGGTGCAGGGGAGTGGCACCGCGAACTCGGCGTGAAAGTCGCACTCGCCGCGATCGGCGAAGCGGTCGATCATTTCGTTGACCAGTTCGGTGACGAGCGGTTCGCGGCGGGCCATCTCTCGCGGGGTGAACAGCGGATCGAGGATGCGGCGGTACTTGGCGTGCTCGGGCGGGTCGATTTGCAACGGGATCATCGGCCGGATGTTGCCGAGGTCGACGGCGTCCATGTTCGACGAGAACAGTTCGGCGTGCTTGAGTGCCATCTCGATATCGGCGAGGCGGCTGAGAACCACCGCCTGCGGCGACCGGAACACCGGGCTCGTTTCGCGCAATGCCTTGTACATCGGCTGCGGCTCCGCGATACCCGTCACCGACTGATCGACGAACCCTTCGGTTTCAGTCATGCCGTCAGCCTCGCACCAACACCCTTATTTAGCAATGATGTGAAAGATTGGGCAATGGCGCGTCGCGCCGCCGCCGCTGGTCAGGGGCTTGGGCAGCGAGTACCGTGTTCGTGCGGACGAGTTGGCCGGGCGGCCGCGGGCCGTCGAAAGGCGGTTCGAGGAAAGTCCGGACTTCACAGAGCAGGGTGATTGCTAACGGCAATCCGAGGTGACTCGCGGGAAAGTGCCACAGAAAACAAACCGCCACCTTCGCGGTGGTAAGGGTGAAACGGTGCGGTAAGAGCGCACCAGCATTCCGGGTGACCGGAGTGGCTCGGCAAACCCCACCCGAAGCAAGGCCAAGAAGGCCGCGCGAAAGTGCGGCCGCGCAGGCGTTCGAGGGTTGCTCGCCCGAGCCTGCGGGTAGGCCGCTCGAGGCACCCGGCGACGGTGTGTCCAGATGGATGGTCGCCGCCCCGCTGCCGTTGCTTAGCCGCGACGGCGGGGAACAGAATCCGGCTTACAGGCCAACTCGCCCGCCCCGCGCGCTTAGCCCGATTGCCTAGCGCACCGATTTGGCCAGCTTGCGAAGGGCGGCGTCGAGCTGCTGACGGCACCGCTCGGCCAAGTCGGCCTCCTGCTGATACAGCAGGCCGTAGGTGAAGGTGTCCTCACCGGCGGTGTGGGCGGCTTCGGCCTGATGGCTGAGGTGCGCCCGGCTGACCACGCTGTCCTGGTGATCGCCCAGCAGCCCCTGGATGGCCTTGGCCTGTTCGGACACCTTGGTGGCGCCGGTGGCGGCCGCGGTGTAGCGAAGCCGCTTGGCGCGCTTGCGGATTCGATGCAGCGCCTCGTCGCGCTCGTGCTCGGTCTCCTGATCCACCTCAGCGGCGGCCTTGGCGGCCTTGCGCACCTTCTTGTAGGCGGCGTCGATGGTCACCGGCGGGTGCTCGTCGCTCGAGGCGGCGGCGGGCGCCTCGGTCACCAGCGCGTCGAGGGCGTCGAGCAACCGGAAGTAGCGCTCGGAGCGCATCGCGATGAGCGCCCGCCGCAGCCCGGTCTGGTAGCGGCGCCGAGCGCCCTCGACGAGGCGTTCCCGGATGCGCCCGCGCACCAGCTCGGCCGGCAGCTTGTCCAGCGCCTGTTCGTACCGCTCGGCGAGCACCTCGGCGTCGCGGGCCGCGCCCAGCACATTGCCGAGTTCGCGCAGCTCGTCAAGGATCCAGGCGGTGTCCGAGGATCCCAACGAATCCTGGGAGTCGGCCAGCAGGCTGCGCAGCTTGCGGATGGTCACCCGCATCTGGTGCACGGCATCGTCGGCGTCGGCCCGCACCGCCCGGTCCCACGCCAGCAACTCGTCGACCTGCTCGGCCACCGCACGATGGACCGGATCCGTGGGCGGCGGCGTCTCGTCGGGCCGCGCCGTTTCCCCGAGCACGCGTGCCAGCTTGGAGCCGTGACCGGCGGGCGCGGCGCCGGCGTCGAGTAGCCGATTGCTCAGCCGGCTCAACAGCTCGGTGTTCGGCGCTCCGTTGGTCTCGGCCAGCTCGAGCTCCCACTCGCGCCACTCTTGTTTTGCGGGCGGCGCGTCCGAACCGTCGGCGCCCCCGGCCGCCCACGCGGTGACGTGGTCGTTGCTGAACTCCGCGAGCTCCGCGCCGTCGGCGCCATAGAGCACCTGGTTCTCGCGTTCGGTGCTGATGCGCGCGACGGGATCAAGTGGGCGGTCGCGGACGATCGCCAGCACGACATCCCGCAATTCGCTTGGCACGGTGTCGGGTTCCGATGCGTCCAGCGGCGCGCGAACCTCGGTGCGGGCCTCGGGGCCGGCGGGCAGCTTCAGGTGCCAGCCGGCGTCCGATCCGCCGGTGCGGCGCCGGAGGGTGATCTTGTTGCGGGCCAGGTCCTGCGTCGGCGTGTCGAAGTAGGTTGCGTCCAGCGACTGGATCGGTGACTTCTCGACGCGGTCGACCGCGGCGATGCCTTCGAACGACGGTGACACCGTGGATTCGACGACGTCAAACTTGCGCTCCACCTCCATATGGCGGGAGGTTTTCGGCGCTTTTGCAGGCATTTTCGGCTCCATAGAGGCGGCGCATCGCCGCGGTGTCGAACGTCGTGGTCGGTCGGAATTGGCCTCCATAGCGTGCCATACCGGGGTTGCGCGCTTACTGAGGGCCGAGGTGCATCGCCCGGCCGGTGAGCTGGCGAACCATCTCGATTTCGCCGTCCTGAAACGGGCGCCCGTTGGATTGCAGCAGGTCGTGGAACCAGACGTCCGGGATCGATGGGTACGGGTGATCCCACGAGTCCCATGGGAAGTAGGTCTGGGTCTTCCCCGCGACGAGCCCCCAATTGATCGCACCAACCTTGCGGCGCTTGGCGATTGGCAGAATGTCTGCGACGGTGCTGCCCAGGGGACGGGCCAGGTACTCCGTGCACAGGACCGGTCGCCCCTGGGATTCGAGTTCGTCGATGCGCTTCTCGAAGTCGGCCGGCTCGCCGTAGGAGTGGAAGGTGACCACGTCGGAGTTGTCGAACTGAATGCCGCTGATGACGCCGGTGCTCCCGGTGTCCCATTCGCCCTGCCACACGGCGCTCGTCAATGGTTGAACGGGATCGACCGCGCGCGCCCAGGCGAACACCTGCGGAAGCAGGTCCGCGACCAGCTGCAGCTTGTCCGGCCTCTCGACGGACGCATAGTGGCGCGAGGGATTGTCGGGCTCGTTCCACACATCCCAGCCCAAAACCCGCTCGTCGTTGCGGAATTGGGTGAGTACCGCCGTCACATAGGCCCGCAGCGTGTCGAGGTAGCCGCGGTCGCCGAGGCGTTCGGCGCCTGGGCCCTGCACCCAACCGGAGTTGTGGATGCCGGGCGTCGGGGCGCGCTGCGGGCCCGCTTTCGGAAAAGGGTCCCAGCAGGAGTCGAACAGGACGAACAGCGGTTTGATGTTGTGGTCGGCCGCGATGGCGACGAACTGGGCGAGACGGGCGTGGAACCCGCGGGCGTCCTGGGCCCAGAGCTGGTCGTGCAGGAACACCCGCACGGTGTTGAATCCGGCGGACCGGGCCCAGCCCAACTCGACATGGATGCGAAGGGGGTGGAAGGTGTCGGCCTGGAACATCTCTAGCTGGTTGATGGCGGTCGACGTGACGTAGTTGGCGCCGACCAGCCAGCCCTGCGCCCGGTACCAGCGGTCGGCGCGGTCGGGTGACCAGCGGCTCGAGTCCGGCGTCGGTTGCGCGGCGGCGCGGGGTACTCGGGCCAGGGCGGCGCCGCCCGCCAACAGCAGCGGCAATTTCAGCAGCGATCGGCGGTGGACGAAGCCACCGCGACCGCCGCCGACGCTGTGTACGCTGTGTTCAACCCCGCTCACTAAACCCCGATCGTCTATAGCAGCAACCCTACCAGCGTTGCCACGCAACAGGTTTCAGCAACAGCCGGGGAGAGGGGGTCGAGGCCTCAAGCGGGGGAAAGTGTCGATTGAGTGCCCGTCCGCGAATGGCGGCCTAGAAGGAGTGCACGTCGGCAGGAAACACGCTGCCGGCCACTTCCTCCGCGTATTGCATTGCCGCCCGGCGTAATTCGGAACCGATGTCGGCGAACCGCTTGACGAAGCGGGGCGGCTTGCCGCCACTCAGACCGGCCATATCCTGCCACACCAGGACCTGGGCGTCGCAGTTCGGGCCGGCCCCGATCCCGACGGTCGGAATGGTCAGCTTGCCGGTGATCTGGGTGGCCAGCTCCGCGGGCACCATTTCCATGACGACCGAGAACGCGCCGGCTTCGGCGACGGCGATCGCGTCGGCGACGGTCTGTTCGGCGGCGTCGCCGCGGCCCTGCACCCGGAAGCCGCCGAGGGTGTTCACGCTTTGCGGCGTGAAGCCGATGTGCGCCATCACCGGGATGCCGGCCGCGGTCAGGCAGGCGATCTGCTCGGCGACCCGCTCACCGCCCTCGAGCTTGACGGCGTGCGCGCCCGCCTCCTTCATGAACCGGGTGGCCGCGGCCAGCGCGGCCGTCGGTCCGGCCTCGTAGCTGCCGAACGGCAGGTCGGCGACGACCATGGCGTGTTGAGCGCCCCGCACCACGCCGCGGACCAGCGGGATCAATTCGTCGATCGAGACGGGCACGGTGGTGTCGTAGCCGTAGACCACGTTGGCCGCCGAGTCGCCGACGAGCAGCACCGGGATGCCGGCCTCGTCGAAGATGCGGGCGGTCGAATAGTCGTAGGCCGTCAGCATGGCCCACTTGTGGCCCTCGGCCTTCATTTTCTGCAGGTGATGAGTGCGGATCTTGGTCAGCGGCTTGGCAGGCGCGGACGGGTTTGCCCCATAAACGTTTTGCTCAGACATCATTGTCCCTGGTAGTGGTCGGTTCGATCCTCGTGGCCCTGTGGGTCCCCGGGTTCGTCTGACCCACACATTCTGCCATCTGTTGTCTGCATTCGCACCGCCCAAGCGGTGTGACACATACCATGGCGCCCATGCAGCGGCTCAGCGGTCTCGACGCCAGTTTCCTCTACCTCGAGACCCCGGCCCAGCCGATGCATGTTTGCTCGATCATCGACCTGGACACCGCGACGATGCCCGGTGGCTACAGCTTCGACCGGCTGCGGGAGTCGTTGTCGCTACGCCTCAAGGCGATGCCGCAGTTCCGCGAAAAGCTGGCCAACAGCGCGCTGAACCTCGATCACCCGGTATGGGTGGACGACGACAACTTCGAGGTCGACCGCCACTTGCATCGCATCGGGTTGCCGCCACCGGGCGGGCGCACCGAACTGTCGGAGATTTGCGGGCACATCGCGTCGCTGCCCCTGGACCGTCGCCGGCCGCTGTGGGAGATGTGGGTGATCGAGGGGGTGGCGGGCACCGATTGCCATCGCGACGGGCGGGTGGCGGTGATGACCAAGGTGCACCACTCTGGGGTCGACGGGGTCACCGGCGCCAACCTGATGTCGCAGCTGTGCGCCACCGAGGCCGATGCGCCCCCACCGGATCCGGTGGATGGCGTCGGGGGTGGCAGCGGCTGGCAGATCGCTGCAGGAGGGTTGGTTCGGTTCGCCACCCGGCCACTGCAGCTGGCCAACGTGGTGCCGCAGACGATGTCGTCGTTGATGGCGACGGCGCGAAAGGCCCTCGAGGGCCAGGCGATGGCGCGTCCGTTCGCCGCGCCGCGGACCGCGTTCAACGCCAGCATCAGCGGCCGTCGCAACATCGCTTACGCGCAGCTGGACCTCGAGGACGTCAAGAAGGTGAAAAACCATTTTGGCGTCAAGGTCAACGACGTGGTGATGGCCTTGGTGTCGGGAGTCCTTCGCCAGTACCTGGCCGAGCGCAACGCCTTGCCGGAATCCTCGCTGGTGGCCTCGGTGCCGGTGTCGGTGCACGGCAAATCCGATCGTCCCGGGCGCAACCAGGTGTCGGCGATGTTTTCCAACCTGCACACCCAAATCGCAGACCCGGCGCAGCGCCTCAAGTCCATCGCGGAAGCGACTTCGGTTGCCAAGGAACACAGCTCGGCCATCGGGGATTCGCTGTTGCAGGATTGGTCGCAGTTCGCCGCGTCGGGGGTTTTCGGCATCGCGATGCGGCTCTACGCGCGGACGCGGTTGACCGAGAGCATGCCGGTGCACAACCTGGTGGTGTCCAACGTCCCCGGTCCGCAGGAGCCGCTGTACTTTCTGGGCTGCGAGGTCAAGGCGATGTATCCGCTGGGGCCGATCTTTCACGGTTCGGGCCTCAACATCACCGTGATGTCGCTGAGCGGCAAGTTGGACGTCGGGCTCATCTCGTGTCCGGACCTGGTTCCGGACATGTGGGAGATGGCCGACGACTTCGGAGTGGCGATGGAAGAACTGCTGGCAGCCGCCGGGTAGCCGGCCGGTGGTGGCGCTCATCAAAATCTCAGGTTGGCTCTGGCAGCATATGAGGGCATGGGCCTGACTCGCCGCGACAAGCTCGCGCGCACGCTGCTGATCTGGACCGCGGTCGCTGCCGTGGCGCTGATGGTCGCGGGCTGCGTCCGGGTGATCGGCGGCCGGGCAGTGATGGCCGGCCCCAAGCTGGGCCAGGCGGTCGAATGGACGCCCTGCCGCTCCTCGAACCCCCAGGCCAAGATCCCCGCCGGTGCGCTGTGCGGCCGGCTGGCCGTGCCGGTCGACTACGACCACCTCGACGGCGACGTGGCGACGCTGGCGCTGATCCGCTTTCCCGCGACGGGCGACAAGATCGGCTCGCTGGTGATCAACCCGGGCGGCCCCGGTGAGTCCGGCATCGAGGCCGCCTTGGGCGTCGTCCAGACGTTGCCCAAGCGCATCCGCGAGCGGTTCGACCTGGTCGGCTTCGATCCCCGCGGGGTGGCGTCCTCGCGGCCGGCCATCTGGTGCAACTCCGACGCCGACAACGACAGGCTGCGCACCGAGCCGAACGTCGACTACAGCCCGGCGGGTGTGGCTCACATCGAGGACGAGACCAAGCAGTTCGTCGGCCGCTGCGTCGACAAGCTGGGCAAAAAGTTCCTGGCCAACGTCGGAACCGTCAACGTGGCCCGCGACCTGGACGCCATCCGCGCCGCGCTGGGCGACGACAAGCTGACCTACCTCGGCTACTCCTACGGAACCCGGATCGGCTCGGCCTACGCGGAGGCCTACCCGACCAAGGTGCGGGCGATGATCCTCGACGGCGCCGTCGACCCCAACGCCGACCCCATCGAGGCGGACCTGCGGCAGGCCAAGGGATTTCAGGACGCGTTCAAGGACTACGCCACCGATTGCGCGAAGCAACCGAGCTGCCCGCTGGGCACCGACCCGGCGAAGGCCGTCGAGGTCTACCACAGCCTGGTCGACCCGATGGTCGACCCGAACAACGAGATGGTCGGTAGGCCGATGCCGACGAAGGATCCACGCGGGTTGAGTTACGCCGACGCGATCGTCGGCACCATCATGGCGCTGTACTCACCGACGCTGTGGCATCACCTGACCGACGGCCTGACCGAACTGACCGACCACCACGGCGACACCCTGCTCGCCCTGGCCGACATGTACATGCGCCGCGACCCGCACGGCCACTACACCAATGCCACCGACGCACGAGTGGCAATCAATTGCGTTGACCAGCCGCCGATTACGGACCGAACCAAGGTGATCGACGAAGACCGGCGGTCCCGCGAGATCGCCCCGTTCATGAGCTACGGGCAGTTCACCGGTGACGCGCCGCTTGGCACCTGCGCGTTCTGGCCCGTGCCGCCGACCAGCAAGCCGCACGCCGTTTCGGCGCCCGGACTGGCACCGACCGTGGTGGTGTCGACCACGCACGACCCGGCGACTCCCTACAAGGCCGGCGTCGATCTGGCCAGTCAGCTGCGCGGCTCGCTGCTCACCTTCGACGGGACCCAGCACACGGTGGTCTTTCAGGGCGACAGCTGCGTCGACGACTACGTGACGGCGTATCTGATCGGTGGTGACACGCCGCCCAGCGGCGCCAAGTGCTGACCCTTCAACCTTTCGCCGAACGTGCACTGGTTGCGAAATTCCGGCCGATCTCTCGCGCTGAGTACACGTTCGGCGAGGTAAGAGGCGAGACCAAGGCGTAACCGTTTCGCGCCGCTTCGGGTATTCGCGGCTGCAACGATGGCTGCCATGTCGCGCCTGAGACCCTTGAGCTCGGCGCTGCTGTCGTTCGGGATGCTGGTTGCGGGGCAATCGGCGCTGCCGGTGGCGGGCGCCACCCCGGAACCCGGTGCGGGCCAGACCCCGAGCCCGGCTCCGCCGGCCGCCGCCGCGGGGCCGCAGGGCTGGGGCGGCTGCGGCCAATTCCTGACCGACACCAGCGGCCTTCCCACCGCCCGGTGCACCACCGTGTCGGTGCCGGTCGACTACGCCAATCCCGGTGGCGCGCAAGCGAAGCTGGCGGTGATCCGGGTGCCGGCGACCGGTCGGCGGATGGGATCGCTGTTGGTCAACCCGGGCGGACCGGGGGCGTCAGCCGTCGACATGGTCGCCGGCCTGGCTTCGGACCTGGAAAACAGCGACATCACCCGAAACTTCGATCTGGTGGGGTTTGACCCGCGGGGGGTGGGCCACTCGACCCCGCAGTTGCGCTGCCGCAGCGACGCCGAGTTCGACGCCTTCCGCCGCGAACCGATGGTCGATTACAGCCCCGCCGGCGTGGCCCACATCGAGCAGCTCTACCGACAGCTGGCGCAGCAATGCGCCGGCCGGATGGGCAACGCGTTTCTGGCCAATGCCGGCACCGCCTCCGCGGCCCGGGACATGGACATGGTCCGCCAGGCACTGGGCGAGGATCAGATCAGCTACCTGGGCTACAGCTACGGCACGGAACTGGGCACCGCCTACCTAGAGGGGTTCAGCCCCCACGTGCGGTCGATGGTGCTCGACGGCGCCATCGACCCCACCGTTGACCCGGTGCAGGAAAACATCAACCAAATGGCCGGATTCCAAACGGCTTTCAACGACTACGCCAAGGACTGCGCCCGCTCGGCGGCCTGCCCGCTGGGCACCGATCCGGCGCAATTCGTCAACCGCTACCACGCCCTGATCGACCCGCTGGTGGTCAAGCCCGGCCGCACGTCGGATCCGCGCGGCCTGAGCTACGCCGACGCGACGACGGGAACCATCAACGCGCTCTACACCCCGCAGCACTGGAAGTACTTGACCAGCGGGCTGCTCGGGCTGCAGCGCGGCACCGACGCCGGTGACTTGCTGTTGCTGGCCGACGATTACGACGGCCGTGATAAAAACGGCCACTACAGCAACGACCAGGACGCGTTCAACGGGGTGCGGTGCGTCGACGCGCCGACGCCGGCAGACTCGGCGACGTGGGTCGCCGCCGACCAGAAGATGCGCCAGCTCGCCCCGTTCCTGAGCTACGGGCAGTTCACCGGAAACGCCCCGCGCGACCTGTGCGCGCTGTGGCCGGTGCCCGCCACGTCGAAACCGCACGCCGCGCCGCCCGTCGCCGCGGGCAAGGTCGTCGTCGTCTCCACCACGCACGACCCGGCCACCCCCTACCAGGCCGGCGTGAGCCTGGCCCGCCAGCTGGGCGCGCCGCTGATCACCTACGACGGGACCCAGCACACCGCGGTGTTCAACGGCGACCAGTGCGTCGATACCGCGGTGGTGCGGTACTTCGTCGCCGGGGCCCCGCCGCCGGCGGCGCTGCGCTGCCAGCCCTGAGCGGACGCGTTTGCCGGGTTGGCAACGGTTCTGAGCGGGCGTCGGTAACACAGAATTAACAGCAGTTGCCTACTGTTCGGGGTATGGATCGACAGAAGGAATTCGTCCTCCGCACGCTGGAGGAACGAGACATCCGCTTCGTTCGGCTCTGGTTCACCGATGTGCTCGGTTACCTCAAGTCGGTCGCCATCGCCCCGGCCGAGCTCGAAGGCGCCTTCGAAGAGGGCATCGGCTTCGACGGCTCCTCGATCGAGGGCTTCGCGCGGGTCTCCGAATCCGACACCGTGGCCAACCCCGATCCGTCGACCTTCCAGGTGCTGCCCTGGGCCACATCGTCCGGCCACCACCACTCGGCGCGGATGTTCTGCGACATCACCATGCCCGACGGCTCGCCGTCGTGGGCCGACCCGCGGCACGTGCTGCGGCGCCAGCTGCAGAAGGCCAACGACCTCGGGTTTTCCTGCTATGTGCATCCCGAAATCGAGTTCTTCCTGCTGAAGCCCGGTTCCGACGACGGGTCGCGCCCGGTTCCCGTCGACACCGCCGGCTATTTCGACCAGGCGGTGCACGACTCGGCGTCCAACTTCCGCCGGCACGCGATCGAGTCCCTGGAACTCATGGGCATCTCGGTCGAGTTCAGCCACCACGAGGGCGCGCCGGGCCAGCAGGAGATCGACCTGCGCTTCGCCGACGCGTTGTCGATGGCCGACAACGTGATGACGTTCCGCTACGTCATCAAGGAGGTCGCGATCGAGAACGGCGCCCGGGCGTCGTTCATGCCCAAGCCCTTCGCCGAGCATCCCGGCTCGGCCATGCACACGCACATGAGCCTGTTCGAGGGCGAGGTCAACGCCTTCCACAGCCCCGACGACCCGCTGCAGCTGTCGGATGTGGGCAAGTCGTTCATCGCCGGGATCCTGGAGCACGCGCCGGAGATCAGCGCGGTCACCAACCAGTGGGTCAATTCCTACAAGCGGCTGGTGCAGGGCGGCGAGGCGCCCACCGCCGCGTCGTGGGGGGCGGCCAACCGGTCGGCTTTGGTGCGGGTGCCGATGTACACGCCGCACAAGACGTCGTCGCGGCGGATCGAGGTGCGCAGCCCCGACTCGGCGTGCAACCCGTACCTGACGTTCGCCGTGCTGCTGGCCGCGGGATTGCGCGGCGTGGAGAAGGGCTACGTGCTCGGCCCGCAGGCAGAGGACAACCTGTGGGACCTCACCCCCGAGGAGCGGCTCACGATGGGCTATCGCGAGCTGCCCACCAGCCTCGACACCGCGCTACGCGCCATGGAATCCTCCGAGCTCGTCGCGGAAGCCTTGGGGGAGCACGTCTTTGACTTCTTCCTGCGCAACAAGCGCGCGGAGTGGGCGAACTACCGCAGCCACGTCACGCCCTACGAGCTGAGCACCTACCTGTCGCTGTAGGTTTCATCGCCTATCGCAACCGCCGGGTGATCCGGCAGATCGGCGCGTTGCGCTACCGTCTTGGACGTGACCAAACCCGCGACCGAGCGCCCGAAGCTGCCGGGCGTGGGCCGGCTCGGGCTGGTCGACCCGCCGGCCGGTGACCGGCTGGCGCAGTTGGGTTGGTACGACCACGACGACCAGGCCCACATCGACCGGCTGTGGTCGCTGTCGCGCGCGCCGGACCCCGACGCCGCGCTGCGCACCCTGATCCGACTGGCGGAGAACCCGGAGACCGGGTGGGACGAGCTCAACGCTGCGCTGCTCACCGAACGCGGCCTGCGCGGCCGGCTGTTCGCGGTGCTCGGCTCGTCGCTGGCGCTCGGGGATCATGTGGCCGCCCATCCGCAATCCTGGAAGCTATTGCGCGGCAAGGTCACATTGCCCTCGCACGAGGAGCTGCACGCGGAGTTCACCGGGAGCGCCGACGAGGTGTTGGCGGCGCAGGGTCCGGCGGTGCCGCGACTGCAGACGTTGTATCGCGACCGTCTGCTGGTGCTGGCCGCCCTCGATCTGGCCGCCACGGTCGAGGACGAGCCGGTGCTGCCGTTCACTGAGGTGTCCGCGCATCTCTCGGACATCGCCGACGCCGCGCTGGCGGCCGCGCTGCGGGTGGCCGAGGCGACCGTGTGCGGCGAGCGCACGCCGCCGCGGCTGGCGGTCATCGCGATGGGCAAATGCGGTGCGCGCGAACTGAACTACGTCAGCGACGTCGACGTCATCTTCGTCGCCGAGCGCGCCGACGCGCTGAGCGCCCGGGTAGCCGGCGAGATGATGCGGGTGGCCTCGGAGGCGTTCTTCCAGGTCGATGCCGGGCTGCGCCCGGAGGGCCGCAGCGGTGAGCTGATCCGCACGCTGGAATCGCACGTCGCCTATTACCAGCGCTGGGCGAAGACGTGGGAGTTCCAGGCGCTGCTGAAAGCTCGGCCGGCGGCGGGCGACGCCGATCTCGGCGAGGGCTACGTGGCCGCGTTGATGCCCATGGTGT
This sequence comes from Mycobacterium sp. 852002-51057_SCH5723018, assembly GCF_001667035.1. Classification (GTDB taxonomy): domain Bacteria; phylum Actinomycetota; class Actinomycetes; order Mycobacteriales; family Mycobacteriaceae; genus Mycobacterium. Next base: position 6,091 of record NZ_LZIR01000120.1, on the reverse strand, counting down.
GGGTCGCCTGCGAGCGTGAGGATTTCGTGGTCGAAGTGCAGGCGATGCGCCGGCGGGTCGAGCAGCTGGTGCCGGCCGAGGTGCGGGCCCGCGAGATCAAGCTCGGCAGCGGCGGATTGCGCGACGTGGAATTCGCGGTGCAGCTGCTGCAGTTGGTGCACGGCCGCAGCGACGAGTCGCTGCACGTGGCGTCGACCGTGGACGCGCTGGGCGCGTTGGGCCGCGGCGGCTACGTCGGGCGCGAGGATTCGGCCAACCTCACCGCCTCTTACGAGTTCCTACGGTTGCTCGAGCACCGGCTGCAGCTGCGGCGCCTCAAGCGCACCCACCTGCTGCCGGAAGTCGACGACGACGAGGCGGTGCGCTGGCTGGCGCGGGCGGCCCATATCCGGCCGGACGGCCGGCACGATGCGGCGGGGGTGCTGCGCGAGGAGCTCAGGCACCAAAACGTGCGGGTATCCCAGCTGCACGCCAAGCTCTTCTACCAACCACTGCTGGAGTCGATCGGGCCGCCCGGTCTCGAGATCTCACACGGCATGACGTCCGAGGCCGCCGAGCGGCAGCTGGCCGCGCTGGGCTACGAGGGCCCGCAGACGGCGCTCAAGCACATGTCGGCGTTGGTCAACCAGAGCGGTCGGCGCGGCCGGGTCCAGGCCGTTCTGCTGCCGCGGCTGCTGAACTGGATGTCGTACGCGCCCCACCCCGACGGCGGGCTGCTGGCGTACCGGCGCCTGTCTGAGGCGCTGGCGGGGGAGCGCTGGTACCTTTCCACGCTGCGGGACAAGCCCGCGGTGGCCAAGCGGCTCATGCATGTGCTGGGGACCTCCACCTATGTGCCGGACCTGTTGATGCGCGCTCCCAGGGTGATTCAGGATTACAGCGACGGCCCGGCCGGCCCGAAGCTGCTCGAGACCGAACCCGAAGCGGTGGCCCGCGCGCTGATCTCCTCGGCGAGCCGGTACGCCGACCCGGTGCGGGCGATCGCCGGGGCGCGCACGCTGCGCCGCCGCGAACTGGCCCGCATCGGCTCCGCCGATCTGCTCGGCCTGCTGGAGGTCCGAGACGTGTGCAAGGCGCTCACGTCGGTGTGGGTGGCGGTGCTGCAGGCGGCGCTGGAGGCGATGATCCGGGCCAACCTGCCCAGCGGCGGCTCCGAAAAAGGAAAGGCTCCGGCGGCCATCGCGGTGATCGGCATGGGCCGGCTGGGGGGCGCCGAGCTGGGCTACGGGTCGGACGCGGACGTGATGTTCGTGTGCGAGGCCGCCAGCGGTGTCGAGGACTCGCAGGCGGTGCGGTGGGCGACGACGATCGCCGAGCAGGTGCGGGCGCTGCTGGGGACGCCCAGCGTCGACCCGCCGTTGGAGGTCGACGCGAACCTGCGCCCCGAGGGCCGAAGCGGCGCGCTGGTGCGCACGCTGGCGTCCTATGCCGCCTACTACGCGCAGTGGGCGCAACCGTGGGAGATCCAGGCCCTGCTGCGCGCGCACGCCGTCGCCGGCGACGCCGAGCTGGGTCAGCGGTTCCTGCTGATGGCCGACCAGACGCGCTACCCGCCCGACGGCGTGTCGGCCGAGGCGGTGCGTGAGATCCGCCGCATCAAGGCCCGCGTCGAGGCCGAGCGGTTGCCGCGCGGTGCGGATCCCAACACCCACACCAAGCTGGGCCGCGGCGGACTGGCCGACATCGAATGGACGGTGCAGCTCATGCAGCTGCGCCACGCCCACGAGGTGCCGGCGCTACACAACACCTCCACGCTCGACTCGCTGGACGCCATCGCCTCGGCCGGCCTGGTGGCCCAAGACGAGGTGGACCTGCTCCGCCAGGCTTGGCTCACCGCGACCCGGGCCCGCAACGCGCTGGTGCTGGTCCGCGGCAAGCCCACCGACCAGCTGCCCGGGCCCGGGCGCCAGCTCAACGCCGTCGCGGTGGCGGCGGGCTGGCCCACCGACGACGGCGGCGAGTTCCTGGACAACTACCTGCGGGTGACGCGCCGGGCAAAAGCCGTGGTGCGCAAGGTTTTTGGGAGTTAAGTCGAAAGGCGGATCGTTGGAAGCCACGTTTGAGGTGTTAAGCGAAGAGGAGCTCGACCGGGTCACGGCGACCTATGCGCCGTTGGCCGAGGCCGTTCGCGAGCTCATCGACGCCACCATCCGCACCCAGGCTGACGACGACATCGTCGCGCAGGCGCGCACCGCGATACAGGCCGCGACCACTTCATTGCTGAGCCAAGGCACCCGGCCGGCCGGGGTGACCTACCGCGTCGACGACCGCCCGGTGCCGTTGGGAAACGCGGTGATCGGCCAGTGCAACCCGATCGCCCCGCCGGTGGTGGTGAACCACGAGGGCGACAGCCGGTGCTGGAGCGAGTTCGTGCTGGGCGCGGCGTACGAGGGGCCGCCCGGCCTGGTGCACGGCGGTGTGAGCGCCCTGGTACTGGACCACATGCTCGGCGAGGCGGCCAGCAAGGGCCTGACCAAACCGCTGTTCACCGGGACCATCACCATCAAGTACCTGCGCGGCACGCCGCTGGGGCCGCTGCGCTCCGAGGCGTGGATCGAACGCGCCGAAGGCGTCAAAGCCTATGCGCGGGGCAATATTTCGGACTCCGCTGGGGTGACCGCCGAGGCGGACGGCGTGTTCATCATGCCGGCGTGGGCGCGGGAAGCCGAATGAAGTTCTACGTCAGCAGCGCCTTTTTGAACACCCGGGAGATCATCGAGATCGCCAAGGCCGCCGACGAACTCGGCTACGACGGAATCGGGATCCCCGACCACGTTGTCAACCTGGAGACCCTGGACACCCCGTATCCGTACACCAAGGATGGGCAACGCCGTTGGCAGCCGTTCACTGACTGGCCCGACCCCTGGGTGCTCGTTGGCGCGCTGGCACAGGTCACCACCCGGCTGCGGTTCGTCACCACGGTCTACATCCCCGCCATGCGCAACCCGTACTCGGCGGCCAAAGCCATTGGCACCGCCGCGGTTTTGGCGTCGGGCCGGGTGGAGCTGGGCATCGGCGTCGGCTGGTGCCGAGAGGAATTCGCCCTGATGGGCGAGCGGTTCGACGCCCGCGGCAAACGCACCGATGAGATCATCGAGCTGATGCGGGCGCTGTGGCAACCGGGCTGGACGGAGTTCGGCGGCGAGTTTTACCCGACCCCGCGGCTGGAGATGCAACCCACCCCGCCGCCGATACCCGTGTACGTCGGCGGGCTCAGCGAGGCCGCGCTGCGCCGGGCCGCCCGCAACGACGGCTGGATCGGGGACCTGATCAAGACCGATCGGGCCATCGAGGCGGTGGGCCGGATGCGGGAACTGCGGGCCGAAAACGGGCTCTCTCTGGACGATTTCACCATCCTGACGCCGCTGACCGATGCCTTCACCACTGCCGATTATCAGCGCGCCGCCGACGCCGGGATCACCGGGATCATCACCATGCCGTGGATGTTCTACGCCGGCCCGGACGCCACGCTGGACGACAAGATCGACGGCATGCAGCGCTTCCGCAAGGACCTGGCGCTCGACGGTTAGGCTTTACGGGTGGCGTTTACGGTCGTTTTCAGCAACGGTGAACCGCGAGACTACGGCGCGTTCGACAGCTACGAGGTCACCGACGCCGGTGTGCTGATCATCAACATGCACCGCGAAGACGTCGAGCGGCATTACGTCGCGCCGGGCGGCTGGCTGGAGGTGGTCGAGATGGCCGAGGGGCAGCCGGTCAGGATGTCGCGCGGGATCCTGGGTCGTCGCCCGAACTGACGCCGTCGCGCCGGAACGGGTTTGGCGCGGCCGCGCGAGGGCAGCGGAAAAACGAGCCGCAACATCCGCAGTATTTCGTTAGGTATCCAGTTCGGCTGCGACGTGTGACGGCAACGCTGGACGTCGAGGCTGGGCTGACGACCTCGGGGTGGGCACGATTGCGCCGGACTGCGACAGGATTGTCGCCTCAGCGTTGCTTGGTATGCAGCAAAGCCTCGGTCTGTGAGGTCCGATCAGCCTTGGCGCGCTTGTCGGCGCGTTTCTCTTTCAGCGATTTAGCGGACTTCTTCTTCGTCATAGTTTGCCGAGGAGATTTATCAGACATCATGGCCCTTCGATATGGGGGCCTGCGTCGGTCCCGGTTTCGTGAGTGTACGCCTCTCAGTCGCGTCGGCCGTGTGTGCTCGGCTCACGTCGACCAATTGTGTTGCAGCAGACGGCTACCGAAAGGTTGTCTCGCCGGTGGCGTCCCCGACGATGGACGCGGCTAGCTGTTCAGGTCGCGTGGACGCTTGCGTGACCGGTCAGGTATGCAACCCGTCCTCGACGGCTCCGGCGCCCGTGCGATTAGTACCGGTTAAAGGTGCGTCGGGGCGCTCCACTACGCCAGGTAAGGTAACGTGCGGACCGACCCCGGTGGTCAACCTTGGCGCGTTCGGGAGGGCATCGTTGCCTTACACCGTGGATTTCAACACTGTCTCAGCCGTCGGCCTGGAGTCTTCGCCGGTTGCGGCCGCGCTTGCTGGTCTTCGAGCGCACGAGGCCCGCTACTTCAAGAACAAGTACGACTACATCTTCGCGGTGGAGCCGGCGAGCGACGCCAAGACAACCATCGACTGGGTGCATCGGATCCTCAAGGAAGAACGCGACATCGTCATCTCGTCTCGCCCACTCGAGGCGACGGCCTTCCAGATCAAGAACATACGAATCGCCTACGTCTTCTACGAGAACGGTCTGTCGATCAACGTCATGTATGCCGTCGACGACCCCAAGAAGCGGGCGGTCGGGTTCAAGCTGTCCGAAGGAATGGCTGTCCCCGCGGAGCTCGCCTCGCGGTTCAAATTCGCGAGACAGAAGTCGAGGCTGGCCGGAACCATTCGTGGTTCCTACTTCAACCTCAAAAATGAGTACTAGTCAACTGACCCACGTCGTCAAGCGACGCCGCGGCTTGGCCAACCGTTACGACAATCACCATCTGGCCGCCCTAGTTGTCAGACACGCCCTAGTCGCGGCCGGCTTCAACAAGCTTGTCTGCCAGACCATCTGGATCAGTACGCCGCCCGTTCGTCGAACCCATTGCCCCACTCAGCGGATGTAGACCAGTTGGTCGATCGAATCCACGGGCAAATCGCCGTCAACGGCGGCGGTCACCACCAGCTCGTTCAGCGTGATCGCCCCTTTGTGATTATCGAGGAACGCGGTGTCGGAGGCGTCCCGACCGGTGGCTATGCGCACCAGGGTTTGCCGCGGTGCCAGCAACGTTGCATCGACGACCCGCCATTGGTCCTCGACCAAAGCCTCGGCCACCGCATGAAAGTCCATCGGGTACACGCCGGGCGCGTACACCGACACCAGGCGGGCCGGCACCTTGACCGCGCGCAGCAGTGCCACCACCAGATGTGCGTAGTCGCGGCACACGCCTTCGCCGGCGAGCAGCGTCTCCACCGCTCCATCGATCGGATCGCTTGAGCCAGGCACGTAATTCAGTCGGGTGCCCACCCACGAACTCACATTCTTCAACAGCGTCTCCGAATCACCGTAGGTGCCGAACTCGGTTGTGGCGAACCCGTAGAACTTATCGGCCTCGGCGTAGCGGCTGGGCCGCAGATATTGAGACTTATCGTATTCGGTCACCGGAGCCGGATCGGTCTGACCAACGATCGTCGCCGCGTAGCGGACTTTCAGTGTGCCCACCTCTGCGTCGAACTTGTGGATGCGGTTGCCATGTACACCGCTGACTTCCAAGGGCTGGACGGACCGTCCGTTCAAGACAAAGCTCAGCGACTCAAAGACCTGGGCGCGAGGATGCGGAGCAACACCGATCTGGAACTCCAGCGTGGTGGGCGCGGTGATCTCAACTTCCATTTCGGCGCCCACTTCTCGTCTCATAGCGCGATGATCCGCCAATAGTTGCGGATTCGCCAGGCGGGCGAGGGCGCCGGGCCGGGATGGCGCGAAGTTGCGAGTAAGTCCTGCAGACCGAACCGGCTTCCGTGGCATCCCAGAGGTTCCGAAAACCCTTGGTGTCGGCCCGCGGGGGTTGGCCCCCCCGGGCCCCCCGGGGTGGACAACCATTAAGCACGCAAAACCCAGGGAGGGGGCGAGTTGAAAAA
>NZ_LZIR01000119.1 GCF_001667035.1 Mycobacterium sp. 852002-51057_SCH5723018 | reverse complement strand
CATCGTCGCCCGGCTAGGTCGGATTGCCCGCCTCCTCCTCACCCCGCTACGCGGGCCGCATCGTCGGCGGGCTAGGTGGCCTTGAAATCGTCGGGAGAGACGCTATCGAGGAACTCCTTGAACTTCTCCACCTCGTCCTCCCGGACGGCGGTTCCGGCCTCCTCGTCGCTCTCGTCGGGGATCAGCAGCCCGGCCTGGGCGAGTACGGCTTCCTCGACGTAGATCGGAACCCCGACGCGTAGCGCGATGGCCACCGAGTCCGACGGGCGTGCGGACACTGTGATGTTGCGGTCGAAGACCAGGTCGGCGTAGAAGGTGCCCTCCTGGAGATCGACGATCCGCACCTCTTTGAGTGAATGCCCAAGCGCGGCAATGAGATCCCTGATCAAGTCATGCGTCAGCGGGCGCGGCGGCTCGACGCCTTGCTGTTCCAGCGCGATGGCGGCCGCTTCGGACTGACCGATCCAGATTGGCAGGTACCGGTCACCGTTGGCTTCGCGCAGCAACAGCACCGGCTGGTTCTGCGGCTGCTCCACGCGAATGCCGACAACACGAACTTCACCCATCTGTGTCTGCCCTCCGCACGTGCCGCCGATGGTCTCAACCGGTGCGCCGACGTTGCTACGAGCCGCCGAACACCAAGCTGTTCAACGAAGTCTAATCCTCAGCGGTGCAGTACGTCGCGAACGGCGGACTTGATCAACGACGTGTGCAATGTGATAGCGAGCGCGGCGACCTCACGAGCCAGGTCGTCGGCGCGATCGCGGGCGCCGGTCTTGCCGGCTTTGACTAACGGCCCGGCGATCTGGGCGATCAGATCCGACTGCCTGTCGGCGGCCGACCGGAAGGCCCGCAGGTGCCGCGGCTCGACGCCGTATTCGGCCAGCGCCCGCGCGCAGTGCAGGATGACGACGGCGTGCTCGTCGAAGAAGCCGCCCGGGCCGGTGGTGATCACCCCGGCCTTGAGCAGCGCCGTGAGCAGCTCGTCGTCCACCCCCGAGCGCTCCAGCAGGTCCTCCCGGCTCAGCCGGACGCGCGGCGGAGCCACCGCCGCGGTGTCGGACCCGGCATCCGGTTTGGCGCTAGCCTCCGCGCCGCCGGCCACCGAGATCAATCGCGGTACGCCGTAAGGCGATCCGATGGGTGGCAGCTCACCGTCGGGCTGGGCGTCCAGCTGCGCCCGGATCACCTTCAGCGGCAGGTAGTGATCGCGCTGCGCGGTGAGGATGAACCGCAGCCGAGCGCAGTCGTATGCGGTGAACCTCCGGTATCCCGACGCAGCGCGCTGCGGCGTCACCAGTCCCTCAGCCTCCAGGAAACGAATCTTGGAGATTGTGACATCGGGGAAATCGGGCCTCAGCAGGTCCAGGACCGCCCCGATCGACATCCCGGCGAGCGCCGGGCTATCGGGTGCGCTCACTTACCCTCCGGATCCTCCATCGTCGTCACCTTGCTTCGGCCCGGTCAAAAACACCAAGCGGAACTTGCCGATCTGCACCTCGTCGCCGTTCGCGAGCACCGCCGAGTCGACGGGCTCGCGGTTGACGTAGGTGCCATTGAGGCTACCGACATCGACCACGTGGAAGTCGTTGTTTTCCAACCTGAATTCGGCGTGGCGACGGCTGACGGTGACGTCGTCGAGGAAGATGTCGCTGTCGGGGTGCCGGCCGGCGGACGTGATGGCCTGGTCGAGCAGGAACCGCGATCCGGCGTTCGGTCCCCGCTTGACGACCAGCAACGCCGAGCCGGCGGGCAACCCTTCGACGCCCGATACCGCGCTCTCCGTCCCCGCCTGTGCGGGAGCGTCTAGTTCGTTGAGGAAGTCGGCGCGGAAGACCGAGGTCGTCTCCACAGTGACTTCGTCAGAAGTCTGGTCGTTATCCATGTCCGTCACGCGCTGCTCCTCACTGGCCGCTGTGGCGTTGTCCGCCCGGGCCGCTCGGCCGGGTTTCCGCTAGATTCCTTCGCCCCGTACTGCTGAATGCCTGCTGGTGTCTTACAAGTGTTCGTTGTGTCGACCGTACCGCGCACTGGTCCGCAATGTGCCCACCACCGGGGGATCAAATGCCCTAATGCCGGGCTCTGGTACCCCCACTGCCACCTTGGACCAGGTGTGCCGCCCGCGTCGCCGAGCGGGGCTGGCAGGCACATTAGCAATCGTCATTCGGTCAGTGTTCCGCGGTAGGCTTCGGCGTCAAGTAGCGCCGAGATCGCCGACTCGAGCTCGGCGGCGTCCGACGCCTGGACATCCAGCAGCCAGCCCGCCCCGTAGGGGTCGGAATTGACCAGCTGCGGGCTGCCGTCCAGATCCCCGTTGACCGCCGACACCGTGCCCGAGACCGGCGCGAACAGATCCGACACCGATTTGGTCGACTCCACCTCGCCGAAGGATTCGCCCGCCGTCACTTCGCTGCCCACGTCGGGCAGCTGAACGAAAACGACATCGCCCAGCGCCGACTGCGCGAAGTCGGTGATCCCGACGCGCACGGTGTCCTCACCGCTTCGTCGAACCCACTCGTGTTCGGCGGTGTAGTGCAGGTCGGAGGGGATATCGCTCACGGGGTGATCCTGTTCTGGTCGGGGGTGATCGGGCTGGCTCACTTGACGGGCTGAGCGTATTGGTGCGGTTTTGGTTGCCGCAAGGTGGTCACGTCGAGCCGGTCGGCCTGCTGCACCGACATCCGCGCCCCGACGCGCTTGACGCTGTCCTCCGCGCCGCCGGGGATGTTCATGGCCGCGGCCAGCGTGGGCGGATCGCCAATGGCCAGAATCGAATACGGCGGCGACAGCGTCTTGCCGTCGATGGTCAGCGAGCCCGGCGTGCCCACCACCCAGGTGTCGACACCGGCCCGCACCGACTGGTGGGCATCGTTGATCTCGATGGCCTCGGCGCCGGCGGCGCGCAACTCGTTGATCACGTCGAGCATGGCCTCCGGCGATACCCCCGGCCCGGGGTCCTCGATCGTGATGGTGACGCCGGGCCCGGTGGCTCCCACGGCGCCGACCAGGATGGACAGCGCGGCCAGCCGCGCCTGGGCGCTCTGAATGGCGGCCTGGTCGGTGTTACCGGAGGCCTGCAGCGAATTCAGGGTGTTCTGAAGCTCGTTCACTTCGGTGTTCAGCGTGGCTTCGCGCTGGCGCAACGAGTCCAGCAGCACCAGCAGGTCGGCGGGGCGGGCCGTGTCCAGCGAGTCGCCCGACTTGGTCTGGCGGACCTGGGTGACGATGGCGATGCCCAAGACCAGGCACAGCACGGTCGCCAGCGCTCCGAAGACCAGACGGGAGCGACTCCCCTCCAGCAGCCCCGACAAGCCGGTGGGACGCACCGATCCGATCTCGGGGCGCGGAGTGTGCGCCGGCAATTCGTGGCGGCCCTTGGGCTCGGCATGGGGCTGACCGTGCCGGGTTGGCGCGTCACGACTTTCACTTTCTTGGGGGCCGCCGCGTTCGGGCGGGTCCTGGCTCACGCTGACCTCATCTCCGTCATGGCGCCGCTCCTCCTCATCGCTGGCTCTGCATCGTCGCTGGCGCGGTCACGCCCCGAACAGCCGGCGCCGCAACGCGGCGGCGTTGCCGAAGATGCGGATTCCCAACACGACGATGATGGCCGTGGACAGCTGGGTGCCGACGCCCAACTGGTCTCCCACATAGACGATCAGGGCGGCCACGAAGACGTTGAACACGAACGAGACGACGAAGACCTTGGGGTCGAAGATCCGTTCCAGGTATGCGCGCAGCCCGCCGAACACCGCGTCCAGCGCCGCCACCACCGCGATCGGCAGATAGGGCTGCACGACCTCCGGCACCGCGGGGTGAAAGACCAGACCCAGCACGATGCCGACCGCCAGCGCCGCGATACCGATCATGCGCGGCGTCCCCTTCCCGTCAGGGGGACCTGTCGCACGAGGACTTTGCTCACTAGGGCCCAATCTGTTTGGCGAACTTGACTTCCCGGACGGATCCGGCGGGCAGCGACAGACCGTCGGCGACGTTCACGGTGACGACGACGCCGTAGGAGGCCTCGAGCAGCCTGAGGCGCTGCAGGCCGGGGCTGTGGTCGAAGGTGTCTCGCATCGCGTGCGGAGGGCCGATCGCCTGGATCGTGTAGGGGCTGCTGGTGGGGTTGTTGTCGACCAGGATCGCCCCGCCGGCCTGCCGGATGGTCACGTTCGGCCCGATCCGGATGCCGCCGACCGAGACCGCCTCGGCGCCGCTCGCCCACAACGAGTTGACGACGAGCTGCAGATCGCGGTCCAGGATGATCTGCCTGCTGCCGCTGACGCGCTGCTTGGACACGTCCGAAAGGTTCGGGCTGGCACCGGGATCCGTCACGTTCACCGTCAGTCCGGGCCCGATGACCGGCTTGCTGGCCGCCGCCAGGGAGAGCGCGTCGAGATGGGCCAGCAGCCGCTGGCCCTCGGCGTTGTCGGTGAGCGCGAGTCGCTGCACGTCATCGACTCGCCTGGATAACGAGCTGCGCTGCTGGCCCAGCTTGGCGGCCGTGGCCTCCGACGAACGCACGCTTTGCACCAGCAGCTGCTGCGCGGTGCGCACGCCGGGGGCTACCGAGCGGGCCTGGGCGACCGCGGCGGCGAAGACCGTGGCGATCAGCAGCGCCGCCAGGGCCTGCCACAGCCAGCCGAACGCGCGTTGGCGCCCGCCCTGTGACGCGGCGGACTCGCCGCGTTTGGCCGCGGCCGCGGCGTAACCGGGGTCCAGATGTTCCGACAGCAGAGCGCGCAGCAGGGAAGGCACCGGGATGAGTTGCGGCCGGGCCGCCTCGTGCGCGCTGCGGCCGGCGTTGGGGTCATAGCCGCCGAGCAGGCGGTCGGCGTCAGCCACGTTCGCCCACCTCGCCCGGCACCGCCTGACCCGCAACGTGTTTCAGTTTGGGCATCCGGCGCATCACCAACACCATTTGCACCGCATACAGCACGAACGCCCACAGATATGTATACAAACCCCAACCCAAAAAGCCCCAGCCGCATGCCCGCAGCACGCGGCTCCACGTCGCGCCCCCCGTTCCGAGCAGGACCAACGGGAAGCCTGACATCAACGCGAACGTCGCGGCCTTGCCGACGTAGGTCACCGGCAGCGCCGACAGGCCGCGACTCCGGAGCAGCGGCAGCGTCGCGGCGAGCAGCCCGTCGCGCAGCAACAGCGTGATGACGAACCACCACGGCACCACCCCGTCCAGCGCCATGACGACGGGAACGGTGATCATGTAGAGGCGGTCGACGGCCGGGTCGAGCAGAACGCCCAGCCGCGACGACTGGTTGAGCGACCGGGCGATCTTGCCGTCGGCCCAGTCGGAGAACCCGCTGAACATCAGGATCGCCACCGCCCAGCCGTTGGCGTGCGCGAACAGCAGCACGTAGACGAACACCGGGATGAGCGCCAGACGCACGGCGCTCAGCGCGTTGGGCACCGTCAGCACCCGATCGGGCGGAAGCACCGGCTCCATGAGCCGTGACATTAGCCGAACGCCGACCGTGAGGCTGGCCGCACACTGGAGCTCGAGCGAGCGGCCGGCCGCACATTCGTCGGGTCGCGACCTAGCGGAACACGCCGGGGAGGCTCAGCGTGGACAGCGTGTCGTCGGCCAGCGGGTTGTCGTTGACCATGTACGTCCACGTCGACGTCGGCCGCGCCAGTTTGGACAGATCCAGCCCCGGCTCCTCTTCGAGGACGTTCGCCGTCTCGAACGTCTGCTGCGCCGCCTCGATCGCGTCGGCGGCCAGCGACGCGAACGCGTCGACCGCCAGCCGGTGGAACTCGTCGAGCGGGTTCTGCCGGCCCAACGCTCGCAGGTGGATGCTCTCGCGGATGTCCGAGAGGTACGCCAGGTGGTCGGCCCAGCCGCGGTCGAGGTGATAGAGCATGATCTGGCGACAGATCTTCTCCAGGCGTGATTCGGCCTCGTCCTTCGGCATCAGCTTTGCCAGCTCCTTGTACCGCTCCGGTGCCAGCTCGGCGAGCTCCTCGCACGCGGTTGCGGTGCGCAGCAACGTGTTTCGCCGATCGACGATGATGGCCCGCTGCTGGGCGGTCAGCTGGTTGTAGCGCCAGGTGTTGGCGTGCACGTCCAGCATCCGGCCCTCGGCAACCCGCTGCGCGTGGTCGAGCAGTCCGGCCGCCTTGGGGCTCACGATCCGGCCGTCCTCGTCGGTTTCCATCGGCAACTTGTTGTGGTCGAGATTGGCCGCGACGACGTCGTCCTCCCAACTCGAGAAGAAGACCGACGACCCCGGATCGCCCTGGCGTCCGGCGCGGCCGCGCAACTGGTTGTCGAGCCGCTCGGTGTGGTGCCGACCGGTGCCGACCACATGCAGCCCGCCCAGCTCGGCGACCCGGTCGTGGTCGGCTTCATCGGATCCGCCGAGCCGGATGTCGGTGCCCCGCCCGGCCATCTGAGTCGACACTGTGACGGTCCCGAACTCGCCGGCCTCGGCGATCACCTTGGCCTCCTCGGCGTCGTTCTTCGCGTTCAGCACCACCGCGGGCACGCCGCGGCGCACCAACCGCTCGTGCAGCTCCTCGGACTCGGCCACGTCGCGGGTGCCGACCAGAACCGGCTGCCCGGTCTCGTGCACCTCCGCGATGTGCGCGACCATCGCGTCGTTCTTGGCCGCCGCGGTGATGTAGACCCGGTCGGACTCGTCCTCGCGAATGTTGGGCTCGTTCGGCGGAATCGGTGACACACCGAGCTTGTAGAACTGACGCAGCTGCTCCCCGGCGGCCAGCGCGGTGCCGGTCATGCCGCACACCGTGGCGTAGCGGTTGATCAGCGCCTGCACGGTGATGGTGTCGAGCACCTCGCCGGTCTCGGTGGTCTCGATGCCCTCCTTGGCCTCCACGGCGGCCTGCAGGCCGTCGGGCCAGCGCTGCAGTTGCGCGATGCGGCCGCGCGAGGCGTTGATCAGGTGCACCGCGTCGTCGCGCACGATGTAGTGCACGTCGCGCTGCAGCAGCACGTGGGCGTGCAGCGCCACGTTGACCTCGGTCAGCGTGGTGCCGACATGCTCCTCGGAGTACAGATCGATGCCGCCGAGCGCCTTTTCGACCTTGCGCGCGCCCTCCTCGGTCAGGTGGACGTTGCGGTTGTCGGCGTCGGTGTCGTAATCGGTGCCCGCGTCCAATTCGCCGACCAGCTTGATGATCTCCAGCCGCGGGGTTTCTCGGTGCGTGGTGCCGGCCAGCACCAGCGGCACCAACGCCTCGTCGACGAGCACCGAGTCGGCTTCGTCGATGAGCGCCACATCGGGGTTGGGCGACACCAGGTCGTCGACATCGGTGACCAGCTGATCGCGCAGCACGTCGAAGCCGATCTCGTTGACCGAGGCGTATGTGACGTCGCAGCCGTAGGCGGCCCGGCGCTCCTCGCTCGTCGATTCCGCGGTGATCCAGCCGACCGTCAGGCCCATCGCCTCCAGCAACGGGCCCATCCACTCGGCGTCGCGGCGGGCCAGGTAGTCGTTGATGGTGACCACGTGCACGTGCCGTCCGGCCAGGGCGTAGCCCGCCGCGGCGATCGCACCGGAAAGGGTCTTGCCCTCACCGGTCGCCATCTCGATCACGTCGCCGGCCAGCATGCGCAGCGCGCCCAGCAACTGCACGTCGAATGGCCGCAGCCCGGTCGCGCGGTCGGCCGCTTCCCGGGCGATGGCGAGGAACTGCGGGATGTCGTCGGACTCCGCGAGGTCGTCGAGTTTGAGCAGGCCGGTTGCCTCGCGCAGCTTCTCGTCGCTGAGCTCGGCCGCCTTCTCGTCGTAATCCGACGATGCGGTGACGTCGGCGAGGGACCGGCTGCGGTTCTTTTCCGTGCTGGCGCCAAGCAGACGCCAGAACCGGCTGCTCAGCCGGCTGGGTTGAGTGCGGGTGGTCTTTGACACAGGTCAACGGTACGTGACCGGTCACCCGCCGCGACGGTGCGTGTTTGTGCGCGACACGCCGCGCGGTGGCGTGCAACTGCGCACCCTCGCGAGCGTTTGCTCGGCGCTACGCCAGGTTGGACCGGCGCGGATAGGCGACGGTCGGGTCGGTGAGGACGTTGACTACGGCGGGCAGGCCGCTGGCGAAGGCGCGTTCCAGCGCGGGCCGCAGCTCGGCGGGCGCGGTCACCAGCTCGCCGTGGCCACCCAGGGCGCGGGCCACCTCGTCATAGCGGGTGCCCGGTCGCAGCTCCGCCACGACCGAATAGCCGTACAGCGCCTCCATGGGGTGCTTCTCGAGGGCCCAGATCCCGTTATTGCCGATCACCGACACGACCGGGACGTTGTGCCGGACCAGGGTGTCCCACTCCATGCCGCTGAAGCCGAACGCGCCGTCGCCCTGCAACAGCACGACCTGACGGTCCGGGTGGGCCAGCTTGGCGGCCAGGGCGTAACCGGGGCCCGAACCTAGGCAGCCGAAGGGCCCGCTGTCCAGCCAACAGCCCGGCAGGTAGCTGTCGATCACCCGCCCGGCGTACGACCCGAAGTCGCCGGCGTCGATGACGACGATGGCGTCGCGGTCCAGCATCGGCGCCAGCTCGGCGTAGACGCGCATCGGGTGCAGCGGCACGCGATCGTCGACGAGCTGGGCCTTTTCGCCGTCGCGCGCCGCGGTTTCGGCCGCCCGCAGCTCGCGGATCCAGTCCTGATGGTCGGCGCCGCCCGCCTCTATCCCCGAGGCCAGCGCCGCAAGGATCGACAGGAGGTCGCCGTAGAGCTCGGCCTGCACCGGACGCGGATGGTTGCGATCGGGCTTGACCCGATCCGCCACGACGAGCTGGGTTTGCGGCCCGAACACCGCGCCGAACCCGAGCCGGAAATCCATTGGCACGCCGAGGATCAGCGCGACGTCGGCCTCCCCCAGCGCCTTGCCCCGTGCCCGCGAGAACGCCATCGGGTGGTCGGCGGGCACCGCGCCGCGGGCCATCCCGTTCATCAGCACCGGGATCTGGCGGTCCTCGGCCAGGCGCAGCAGGGCGGCCTCCCCGTGCCCCCACCAGAGGTTGGTGCCGGCCATGATCACCGGTCGGCGTGCCCCCGCCAGCAGCGCGGCCGCACGGCTCAGCGCTTCACCGTCGGGGGCCGGGCCCGGCGGCAGGTCGGCGAGGGCGCCCGGCCGCGAGTCATCGTCGGACATCGAGAACACGTAATCCATCGGGAAGTCGACGAATCCGACACCGGACGGGGCGCCGACCGCCGTTCGCAGCGCCTCGTCGACCAGCCGCCCGGCATCCGCGGCCGACTGCGCGGTCGCCGCGAAGCGAGCCAGCGGGGCGACGAACGGCACGTGGTCGATCTCCTGCAGCGAACCCATCCCCCAGCGCCCCGCGGGGGCCCGCCCGCCGAGCACCACCAGGGGCGACTGGTTTTGCTGCGCGGCCGCCATCGCGCTCATCCCGTTGGTGACGCCCGGCCCGGCGGTGAGCGCGGCCACGCCGGGTACCCGCGTCACCTTCGACCATCCCTCGGCGGCGAAGGTGGCGGTCTGCTCGTGTCGGGTGTCGATCAGCCGGATGCCCTCGTCGCGACACCCGTCATAGATGGAAAACAGATGGCCGCCCGACAACGTGAAGACGGTGTCGATGCAGCTGGCCTTGAGGCGGCGCGCGATGAGCCGGCCGGCATGGACGGTCTGGTTGGACCGAGCGTCGATGCTCATCCAGGCAGCCTATCGATAATCGCTCAGGTACCTTCGCGGGGAAGCACCCGCCTCAGAAGGAGACGTCGAAGTTGGGCCCCACGCCGTTCAAGCCGTCGATCGACTGGTCCGCGGCGTTCACTGATTCCCTGCGGTGGCTCGCCATAGCCTGGGCGATCGCCGCGGTGTGTCTCTTTCTCGTGCTTATCGCTTTCAAGTTTCTGACCCCGTGGGGCCGCCAGTTCTGGCGGATCACTCGGGGATATTTCGTCGGTCGGTCGAGCGTCAAGGTGTGGGTGTGGCTCGGCGTGCTGCTGCTGTCGGTCCTGACGTCAGTGCGCCTCAGCGTCCTGCTCAGCTACCAGGGCAACGACCTTTATACGGCGCTGCAGAAGGCGTTCCAGGGCACCGCGTCGGGAAACAACGTGGTGCGTAACTCGGGGATTCACGGGTTCTGGATGTCGCTGGGGACCTTCTGCCTGCTGGCGGCGTTGTGGGTGCTCCGGTTCGCGGTCGACGTCTATCTGACGCAGCGCTTCATCATCGCGTGGCGCATGTGGCTGACCGCGCACCTGACCGACGACTGGCTCGACGGCAGGGCCTATTACCGGGATCTGTTCATCGACAACACCATTGACAACCCCGACCAGCGCATCCAGCAGGACATCGACATCTTCACCGCCAACGCCGGCGGCACGCCGAACACCCCGTCCAACGGAACGGGAAACACCTTGCTGTTCGGGGCCGTCAACGCGGTGGCGTCGGTGATCTCCTTCGCCGCGATCCTGTGGAACCTGTCCGGAGACCTGACCCTGTTCGGCGTGACGTTGCCGCGGGCGATGTTCTGGACCGTTTTGCTCTACGTGCTGATCGCGACCGTGGTCGCTGTCTGGCTGGGCCGCCCGCTGATTTTGCTCAGCTTCAACAACGAAAGACTCAACGCCGCTTTCCGTTACGCCCTGGTGCGGTTGCGCGACGCGGCGGAGGCGGTGGGCTTTTACCGGGGCGAACGGGTCGAGCGGGCGCAGCTGTGGCGGCGCTTCACGCCGATCATCGCCAACTACCGCAAGTACGTTCGCCGCACCATCATCTTCAACGGCTGGAACTGGTCGGTGACACAGATAATCGTGCCGCTGCCCTTGGCGATTCAGGCGCCGCGGCTGTTCGCCGGCCAAATCGACTTCGGTGATGTCAGCCAGACCGCGACGGCGTTCGGCAACATTCACGACTCGCTGTCGTTCTTCCGCAACAACTACGACGCGTTCGCGGCGTTCCGGGCGGCGATCATCCGGTTGCACGGGCTCGTCGACGCCAATGACAAGGGCCGGGCGCTGCCGACGATCCTGGTCAAGCCGAGCGAAGAGGCCACCGTTGAGCTGCGCGGTGTCGAGGTGCGCACACCGGCCGGGGACCGGCTGATCGACCCGCTCGATGTGCAACTCGACGACGGTGGATCGCTGGTCATCACCGGGCGCTCGGGCGCCGGGAAGACCACGCTGCTGCGCAGCCTGGCCGAATTGTGGCCATACGCCTCGGGGACTTTGTGTCGCCCCGAGGGTGACAACGCGACGATGTTCCTGTCACAGCTTCCGTACGTGCCGCTGGGCAGCCTGCGCACCGTGGTGTGCTACCCGAACGAGCCGGGCGACATCTCCGATGACGCGCTGCGAGACGTGCTGACCAAGGTGGCCTTGGCGCCGCTGGCGGCTCGGCTCGACGAGGAGCAGGACTGGGCCAAGGTGCTGTCCCCGGGTGAGCAGCAGCGGGTGGCCTTCGCCCGCATCCTGCTCACCAAGCCGAAGGCCGTCTTCCTCGACGAGGCCACGTCGGCGCTGGACGAGGGGCTGGAGTTCGCCCTCTACCAGCTGATGCGCACGGAATTGCCCGATTGCGTCCTGGTCAGCGTCAGCCATCGCCCCACCGTCGAGCAGCACCACGCCCAACAGCTGCACTTGCTGGGCGGCGGCGAATGGCGGCTGGGTCCGGTGGAGAAGGAGCCCGCGCGAGTTTAGCGGCGCACGCACTCCGGCCACACCGCCGAGGCTGTAATTGTGCAGAGGTCTACTCGCACTCTTCCTGCGTATTTACCGCCTCGATGCCTTGCCCCGATTACGACTGCTTCCCGGCGCTGCGCGCCGCGTGCGCTCCGGCGCGGCGCCCGAAGAACGAACCCTCCCCCAGCTGCGTCCCGCTGGCGTAACCCTTGCCGTCCTGCGCGATGTTGGACGCACACGCCCCCACCGCATACAAGCCGGGGATCACGGCCCCGTCCTCGCGCAGCACCTGCCCGTCCACCGACGTGGCCAGCCCGCCAACGGTGAACCCGGCATACATCGCCTTGCCCAGCGACATGTCGAACGCGCCCCACGGCCCTTTGTCTTGCGGCGCAAGGAATTCCGGCTGCTTGTGGAAGTCGGGGTCCTCGCCGAGCGCGGCGTAGGCGTTGTAGCGGTCCAGCGTCGCGACCAGGTTGCCCGGCGGAATGCCGAGCGCGGCCTCCATCTCGGCGACGGTCTCCCACCCGTCGATCAGCGGCACCAGCGGCATCTTGGGGTGCTCCAGGTGCGCCTCGTCGACGATCAAATACGCCGCGCTGTCGGGCTGGTCCATGATGAACCCGGCGGTCCGGGAATGGTACGAATCCTCGGCGACGAACCGCTGCCCGAGCTTGTTCACGATGATTCCGGTCAGCAGGATCGACGGCGGGTACGGCGGAGCGGTGATGAAGATCTGATCCATGTGCTGGGTGGCGCCCCCGGCCGATTGCCCGATCCGGATCCCCAGTCCGTCGTCGTAGGTATTACCGAGCACGAACGGCTTCTCGCCCAGTTTCGGGGTGTACTTGGCTACCATCTCCGGATTCATCACGAACCCCCCGGCAGCGATGATGACCGACTTTGCCTTGATCGCACCGGTTTCGGAGAAACGCTTCCAATTCACGCCGGTCACCCTCGTTTCGGGGCCCGACCCTTCAACGACGAGCTGGGTGGCGCCGGTCTCGTACCGGATCTGCACGCCCAGGCTCGCGGCGCGCTTGAGGAGCAGGTCGATCACCATGCTGGCGCCGCCGGTGTCGCCGGGCACGGGCACCTTGTGACCGCGGGGTGCGGGCACGGCCTGCTCCAGGAAAGGCCACACCTTCTCGTTGCCGGTGAACATCAACCCCTCGGTGTTGGGCTGGATCACCGCCTTGCCCGGGAAGTAGCTGCGCTCGAACTGAAAGCCCAAGTCTTCCAGCCAGTTGAAATGCTCGACGCTGCCTTCGCAGTACGCGCGGATCTTGTCCCGGGTGGCTTCGTCCGGCTGCCGCGACACGGCGACCAGGTATTTGTACATCTCTTCGGGCGAGTCGGGGTGCCCCGTCTCCTGCTGGACGGCGGTGCCTCCCCCTAGGTAAAAGTGGCCTCCGGCAAGCGAAGTCGTGCCACCTGCCGCGGCGGCGCGCTCGAGCACGACCACCCGCGCGCCGGCGGCCGCCGCGCTGACGGCCGCACAACCGCCGCCGATGCCGAAGCCGATCACCACCACGTCGACGTCATCGGACCACGACGTGACGTCGTCCGTGCTTACCGTTGCCGGTATCTGGGTGCTCATTAGCGCCACTCCTCCTCATCGCTGCATCCCCCTCGCCGCTGCGTGGCTGGGGGTGCCCCTTGTGCATCGTCGCAAGCGCGGCTCACCGCTGCTCTTTTTTGATGTAGTCGTAGAACGCCCTCATCTCGTCCGGGACGTAGGCGATTTCCACGAACGGCACCGCCGCCTGCGGCGCCGACACGTAGGCGAACTGGATTCCGCCCGGCATGACCCCCTGCTGCACCACCGCGGCGCCCTGGCCGGCGGCCTTAGACAGCGCCGCGTCGAATTGTTCGGGGCTCGGCGCCTCCATGCAGATGTGGTGCAGACCGGGGCCGGACTCCCGCAGAAAGTCACTATAGATATTCTCCCCGCGGACCGGTGAGATCAGCTCCAACTGCATGTCCCCGAGATAGCTCAGGGAGATGCTCGCAATGAAATCGGCTGGCTTGCCGTGATAGCTGCAGGTGTCCGGAGCAAAGTGCACGTCGGGTATCCGCACCCACTTCCGAACGCCTAACAGGCCGGTGAGGGCCGTTTCGGTGGCGTCCAGGTCCGGGGTAACCCATGCGATCTGCGTCGGCGATTGAACGGGAAGGGTCATCGCCTCGCAGGATAGCCCAGCCCGCGGGCCGCCAGAAAGAGTGCGGAACGACTTTGCCGTAATCGGCCGCCGATGGCTGGGAAGACGCGAATGAACACGTTCTAATTGCGGCCGGTCAGTGCTGGCTCAGCACGCCCACCAGCAGCCCCAGCTGGGCGTCGAACACCGCAGCGGGATCGGTCAGAGTGTCGGCGCCGTATTGCCCGAACACCTCGAGGCTGATGGCCCCCAAAACGCCCGCCCACAGCAAGAAGCACTTGGCGATGACCCGATCGTCGCCCGGGAAGCCGAACTCCTGGCGAATGCGTTCGAAGTCCGACGACATCGGTTGCGGTGCAACGTCATCCGTCAACCGGATGTCCCCCGTGGCGATCCCGGCGGCCACGGCGTCGAACAGCGCCCCGACGACGCGGGTGCCGGCCGCGACCGTGCGCTCCGCCGGCGCTGTATACCCGGGAACCGGGCTGCCGTACAGCAGAGCCCAGCGGGCCGGGTGGGCGACGGCCCACCGCCGGGTGGCTCGCGCGATGGCGATGACGTCGTCGCTCCACAGGTCGCCGACGGTCTCTCGGGCCCGTTCCACGGCGTCGGCCAGCTCGGAATACGCGTCGACCAGCAGCAGGGTCAGCAGCTCGTCGCGGCTGGACACGTACCGGTACACGGCCGAGGACACCATGCCGAGGTCGCGGGCTATCGCGCGCACCGACAGTCCGGCGGCGCCGCGATCCACCAGCTGGCGGCGACCGAGTTCGACGATGCGCGCCTCGATCTGCGCCCGCGACTCCTCGCGTTTGCCCACGCGGCCAGTCTGACACAACCGAGATCACCGCTCTTGCTTTTCGGTGGGGGCTGTGGCAGCGTGTCCACTAACGAGAGCACCGCTCTCGATCTCCGCAGAGAGGACGGACCATGACCACGCGCTACGAGGATCCGAACCGGGCGGCCCGGGCCGCCAACACCGTGATTCGTTGGCTCGCCGACCTGGGCATCAGCATCGCCGGCACCCGTGCGCTGCGCGTCCGCGGCCGCACCAGCGGAAAACGGCGCGCGGTGGTGGTCAACCTGCTCACCGTCGACGGCACCGACTACCTCGTCTCGCCGCGCGGCAACACCCAGTGGGCGCGCAACGTCAGGGCCGCCGGCGTCGTCGAGGTCGGCTCGCGCTGGCGCCCGAAACGCGCCCGGGTCAGCGAGGTCGACGATGCGGCCAAGCCGGAACTGTTGAGGCGCTACCTGGCGAGGTGGTATTGGCAGGTCAAGGGCTATGTCGCCGGGTTGACGCCGGACTCCACCGACGAGCAGCTGCTTGCCGCGGCGCCGTCGATCCCAGTGTTCGCGCTCACCCCGTCGCGCTGAGCGGCATCACCGCGGGTTGGTCGCCCCGCCGAGGTCTTGGCGCACCTGATCGGAGGCGGCGCGCCACGACACCGCCGCGGGAAGGTCCCCCCAGACGCTGTTGAAGATCCCGACGATCTGCGCGGGGCCGCCACCTGCCAGGTACACCGGCCCACCGGAATCGCCGCGCTGGCTCTGCACGCCGTGCGACATGGTGAACCACCCGTTGTTGACGCTCTCCACCGTCCCGCAGGTCTCGCCGGTGACCACGCCGAAATGACAGACCGCTTGCCCCGGCGCAAGCGCCGCAGACGGGTTCGATTCCAGCCGCCGGCCACTCGGCATGACGTCGCTCGCGGTGACGCCGTCGTCCAGCACGATGGCCTCGTAGTCGGCGATCACCTGGTCGGTGGCCACCGTCGTGCCGCTGGGCGTGTTGTCGCGGAACGTCGCCATCCGGCCGATGACATCGTGTTCCTTGTCGAAGACCGGCCCCCCGCCCCGGCAGTGCCCCGCCGTGAACGCGATCTTGAGGACCGGATCGACGTAGCCCAGCGTGCAGACCCGAGTGTCCTGGTGGATTTCCATGCCAGGGAACACCAATGGCCCATCGGCCCTGGCGGTGATGGGCGGCATCCAGGACGCGAGTGCCGCGACGGAAGCCGACGCGATGATTGGGCGAATCGCCAGGCGGCGCACCATAAGCTCCCATCCGTCCGGGGAAAATACCGATCCGCGGGTTGAGGTGGCGTAACCCTTGCCCCACTTTGACTTTTATCGCCCCCGCCCGGCTCGACGTTACCTCGCCGTGACCATCGGCACCGCGTCACCGGTGTGGCCGGCCATGCGTGGCGCCCAGCCCGGCGGACCGAAGACGTAGCCCAGCCGATCGCGCAGGCGGCTCGCCGAGCGCCAGTCGCGGGCGATGGCGACGTATTCGCGCGTCTGCAGATTCCAGATGTTGAACGTGTCGACGCGCTTGGTCAGGCCGTAATGCGGGCGGAACAGCTCCGGCTGGAAGGTGCCGAACAGCCGGTCCCAGACGATGAGGATCCCGCCGTAGTTCTTGTCGAGGTACACCTTGTCCATCCCGTGGTGCACGCGGTGGTGCGACGGGGTGTTGAACACGAACTCGAACGGCCGCGGCAGCCTGTCGATGCGTTCGGTGTGGATCCAGAACTGGTAGATCAGGTTCAGCGAGAAGCTGAAGAACACCATCCACGGGGGAATCCCCAACAGCGGCAACGGCATCCACATCAGGATCTCACCGCTGTTGTTCCACTTCTGGCGCAGCGCGGTGGCAAAGTTGTAGTACTCGCTGGAGTGATGGGCCTGATGCGTCGCCCAGATCAGCCGCACCCGGTGCGCGATGCGGTGGTAGGCGTAGTACAGCAGGTCGACGCCGAGGATCGCGGTGACCCAGGTGTACCACCGCGTTGGCGACAGGTGCCACGGCGCCAGGTAGGCGTAAATCCCGGCATAGCCGAACAGAGCCAGCGTCTTCCAGCCGGCCGTGGTGGCCACCGAGACGAGGCCCATCCAAATGCTTGCCATCGAATCCCGGGTGAAGTGCGCGCCGGACGGCGGCCGCGCCCCATCCGTGGCGCCCGCCTCGATGCGTTCCAGCTTGCGGGCCGCGGTCCATTCGAGGATCAACAGCAGCAGGAAAAACGGGATGGCGAACAGCACGGGGTCCCGCATCGGCGGAGGCAGCGCGGACAAAAACCCGCTGACGGCGTTCACACCGATAGATTACGACCATCGGCGCCTGCCATCAGGCCCATGCGCAAAGCCGGTATCGGTGAGGTGTTGAGCGCGTGACCGCCGTGGTGGTGATCGGTTCCGGGTTTGCCGGGCTCTGGGCGGCGCTCGGCGCCTCCCGCCGGCTCGACGAGCTCGCCGTGCCGGCGGGCACGGTCGATATCACCGTGCTGAGCGCCAAACCGTTTCACGACATCCGCGTCCGCAACTACGAGGCCGATTTGAGCGCCTGCCGCATCTCACTCGCCGACCTGCTCGACCCCGTCGGGGTGGCGCATGTGACCGCCGAGGTGACAGCGATCGACCCCGGCGCGCGCATCGTCACCGCATCGGGCGGCGCGACATACCGCTACGACCGGCTGGTGCTGGCGTCGGGCAGTCGCGTGCTGAAACCCGCCATACCGGGCCTGCGGGAGTTCGGTTTGGACGTCGACACCTACGACGGCGCCCTCGCGCTGCGGGACCACCTGCAAAAGCTTGCCGACGATCCGCCGACCCTGGCGGCGGCCACCGTCGTCGTGGTGGGCGCCGGGCTCACCGGAATCGAGGCCGCCTGCGAGCTGCCAAACAGACTGCGCGCCTTGTTCTCCCGCACGAGTGTCACCCCCCGGGTGATTCTGGTCGACCGCAGCCCCCACGTCGGCTCCGACATGGGCGCCTCCGCTCGACCGGTGATCGAAGAGGCGTTGCGGGACAACGGGATTGAGGTCAGGACCGCCGTAGGCGTCGCAGCGGTCAGCGAGCGCGGTGTGTCGCTGTCCACGGGTGAGCGACTGGACGCGCCGACGCTGGTCTGGTGCGCCGGCATGCGTGCCAGCCCGCTGACCGAGCAGCTGCCGGTGCGGTGCGACCGGCTGGGCCGGGTAGAGGTGGACGACTACCTGCGGGTGGTGGGGCTCGATTCGGTATTCGCCGCGGGCGACGTCGCCGCCGCGCGGATGGACGATGAGCATCTATCGGTGATGTCGTGTCAGCACGGGCGGCCGATGGGGCGCTACGCCGGCTACAACGTCATCAGCGACCTGTTCGACGAGCCGATGCTGTCCCTTCGAATCCCTTGGTACGTCACGGTTCTCGATCTCGGACCGGCCGGAGCGGTCTACACCGAAGGGTGGGATAGGGCGGTTGTTTCCAGGGGCGCGCAGGCCAAGGCGACCAAGAGCATCATCAATACCCGGCGGATCTATCCGCCACTGACCGGCAGCCCCGCCGACCTGATGGCCGCCGCGGCCCCGGAGCTGCAGCCGCGCCCGTGACGGCGATTCAGTCCTGCCGCACCTGGTCGCCCGCATACCACTGCACCGCGCGGACCCCAGGCTGCAGCGATAATTCGGCCACCAGCCGCTCGAGCCGGGCCGGTGTGTTGCCGCTCATCAGCACGTTTGCGGTGAGGGTGATCTCGTCGTCGGTGGCCCGCCCGGTGTGAATGCCGCGCAGGGTGATGTCGTTGCCGCCGGCGTGCTGCACGATATGGGCGCGCGCGTACTTTTCGGATTTGGGGCGGCAGACCACCTGCACAAGGTACGGACGCAGGTCTTCGTCTTCCTCGGCGGCATTGTCACGGTCGATCAGCCGACCCAGTGGCCGCCCGAACACGTGGATGCCGATGACCGTGGCGGTGGCGATCAATGTGAACACCAGGTGGCCCGACGCCGCCAGCACGCCTATTGCCGCCGAGCACCACAGGGTGGCGGCGGTGTTGAGGCCGCGGACGTTGACCCCCTCGCGCAGGATCACCCCTCCGCCGAGAAACCCGATCCCCGACACCACATACGACGCCACCCGGGTGGGGCTGCTGTCCTCGGTGGCAACGGCGTACAGCACGAAGAGGGTCGCGCCGGCGGCCACCAGCGCGTTGGTCCGCAGGCCGGCCCTACGTGCGCGCCATTGCCGCTCCAGTCCGATCAGCGCGCCGCACCCCACCCCGACGGCGAGCCGGAGCGCGAAATCGGCGACGGTCAGCGTTGGCATGACCCGGCCTCCTTCCCCACCCTCGGCGCCGGTCGGCGGCAGCTAACCACCCCTAGGTGAACGGGAGGTTGACCGAAGCGAAACCGGTTGCCTGGCGGCCACACCCGCGAAACCAGGCCGTGGCGGTGGGGCCAAGTGACCCGGTGGCCCCGCTCCCCCTACGCCTTGGAGAGCTGATGGGGGCAATAGAATTTCGCCGCGATCATGGCGAAATTCGACGCGTTCTCCATATCCATCCCGGGATTGTGGGTCTTGACGTCGTGGACCAGCTCCAGGCCCGATTCGCCGTTGTTCAGGCAGGTGCACACGGCCTTGCCGGACGCGACGGCCGCATCCGGACTCGAGTAGGCGATGCCCACCTGGTGCAGGGCGGCAAGGAAGCCGGCGTCGTCACCTTGCGGCGCAGGTGGCGGGTCCGCGTACGCCGGGGCGGCGAAGCCAATCGCCGCGGCGACGCCCACCAGCCCAAATAGCAGCCTCATACCTACCCCTCTCCCGATTCCGCTGAGCCTCAACTTGATTGCGCTTCAGTCGGCACGACTTGGGGCTTGTCGCCCTTCCTCAGGTGCACGGCGTGGATGCCCGGTTTCTTCGACAACTGCTCAAGCAGCGCGTCGAGACCGTCTTGATCGACGTTGTGGTGCTGCACGCTCTCGGGCTTCTCCGATATCTGCGCCACCAGTCGCTTCAAGTGCTCCGGCGAGTTCTGGTCTTTGAGGTCTTTCAGGGGGGCGATGCGGCCGCGAACTCCGGTACGGCTCACTGCGCTCGGTGCCCCCGCGCCGAGCGCGCTGCCCAGCATCCCGGCCACCGACATGGAACTCAGCAGCCCGCCCGCGCCCAGCGCGGCCGCCGGCACCGCGTCCGGCCCGGCGGCCGACAGCGCGGCGGCCACCGTCCTGATGGCCGGGGTGGCCGTGGCCCAGCTCGGCGGGACCGACAACTTGCCGACCAGCGTGCCGGCGTTTCCCATGCCCGCCGATACCGAGTTGTAAAGGGTGCCCCTGCCGAAGCCCGCCGCCCCAAGCCCGGCGCCTAACGCGTCTTTCGGGAGCGCCCCGTAGGCAGCCGGAGGGGCGAACTTGAGCCACTGCGACACGGGGAAGTTGATCAGCAGCCCGATGTCGTTGAACTGCGTGGTAAGGCCGACCGGGACCTTCACGGCGTTGTACAGGGCGGTGTACGTCGATGCCCCGCTGGCCCCGAACAGGCCGTTCAGGAGGCCGTTGATGGTGGACGTGTAGTCGGTGCTGAGGTTCGCGCCGGTCTGCAGCAGCCAGGACAGCGGGCCGCCCGCGGTTGTCGTCAGCGATGACACGATCGACTGGGCGCTGCCGGCCGAGGTGCCGGCGGCTTGGTTCAGCGCGGCGGCCTGGCCGGCCAGGCCGCCCGCGTTTGTGATCTGCGGCGCCGCGGTGAACGGCGAGATGTCGGAGGCCGCCGCCGACGAGCCGGCGTAGGTGTCCATCGCCAGGGCGTCTTGTGCCCACATTTCGGCGTACTGGATCTCGGTTGCCGCGATCGCCGGGGTGTTCTGCCCGAAGATGTTGGTCGCCACCAGCTGCCCGAGTTGGCTGCGGTTGGCCGCGATCTCGGCGGGCGGCACGTGCGCGGCGAACGCCGTCTCGTAGGCGGCGGCCGCCGCGGTCGCCTGGGTGGCGGCTTCGGCGGCTTGGGCGGCGCTGCCCTGCATCCAGGCCAGATACGGCGTGACGGCGGCGGCCATGTTGATCGACGACGGGCCTACCCACGCACCGCTGGTCAGGCTGTCGATCACCGATGAATAGGAGGACACGGTCGACTGCAGTTCGCTGGCCAGCCCCTCCCAGGCCGCCGCGGCGGCCCGCATCGACTCGGATCCCGGGCCGGCGTAGATCCTGCCCGAGTTGAACTCCGGCGGAAACGCTGCGTAGAACATGGTCACTCCTCCAGGGCCGGGATCACGATGATGGTGGCTGCGGCGGGGTCGGCGCCGGCGATGACGCCACCCAGCGAGCTTGCGGCGGCACCGCCGCTGCCCGCTGAACCGAACGCGGCCGCGCCGACGGCGCGCCCCGCCAGGCTCGACAGGGCCATCTGGCCGAAGACGCCGCTCTCGCCGGCGAGCGAGGCCGCCGGGGCGGCAGCCAGGTTGGCCGGCAGCACCTGGGCGAGTGTTCTGATCGCGGGCGCGGCCTCTGTCCACCCCTGCGGCACCGACATGCTGCCCACCAGGGCCGACTTGCCCATGGCGCCCGAGACGGCGGAGCTCAGCATCGGCTTCACGGCGCTGGCACCTTGCGTCAGCGGCGCCAACGCCCCGCTGATGGCTTTCGGGCCGGACAGGTACGCGGCGGCGCTCTGCCCGTTCTGGCCCCAGGCGTATGCCTGCCCGAACGACAGGAACGGGCCGCCGGGTATCGCGGTCCATCCCTGCAGCGAAAACGGCCCGGTGAGGGTCGACCAGATGGTGTTCCAATTCGACAGGTCGGTCCCCAGACCCGCAGGCCAGGACGAGGTGGCGGGCAGGTTGACCAATTGCGGCAGGGAGAGCCCCGACAGCAGGTTCGTCGACCCGGTCGTCGGCGAATTGAGCAGGCCGCTACCGAGGCTTTGCAGCGCGGTCGGCAGCGAGTTGATCAGTTGCGACAGCTGGGAGCCGATGTTCAAGCCGGTCACGCTGCTCGTCTGGGAGACCGCGGCCGCTTGTGCCGGCGCCGCCGCCGCGTTCGTGGTCTGCGGCGGTTCGGTAAACGGTGTCAGCTGCGACGCGGCGGCCGACGAACCCGCGTAGGCGTACATCGCCGCGGCGTCTTGGGCCCACATTTCCATGTACTGCGCCTCGGTGGCGGCGATGGCCGGGGTGTTCTGCCCCAGGAAGTTTGTCGCGATCAAGGCCATCAGCAGGGCACGATTGGCAGCGATCACCGGCGGCGGCACCGTGGCCGCGAACGCCGTCTCGTACGCGCCGGCGGCCAGCTTGGCCTGCGTGGCCGCCTCCTCCGCCTGGGCCCCCGTCGCGCTCATCCATGCCACGTACGGCGCGGCCGCGGCCGCCATCGCTATCGAGGACGGACCCGACCACGGGCCGGTCGTCAGGCTTTCGACCGTCGAGGTGTACGAGGCGGCGGTGGATTGCAGCTCCGTGGCCAATTCGTCCCATGCCGCGGCGGCTGTCAACATCGGCCCCGCCCCCGGGCCGACATACATCCGGCCGGAGTTGATCTCCGGCGGTAGCGCTCCGAAATCCAACATCTACTGCCCTCCGCTCCCCTGAGTGGCCGCCATGGTAGGCACGGCCTGCCGGCTCGGTGCGGGTCCGGCGGAAGCTCTAAGAGAATCCATCGAATCCGCTGTTGAAACCGCCCTCCGGTGCCAACTATTGGAAGACAACGGATCCCTACTCGCCCGGCTGAAATGTGCCAGGGGACGGAGTCCCCATTCGTTCAGGCGGCGCTGCCCAACGTAGCGATCATCGTCGACAAAAGGTATTCAGGTTGCGTTCCTGGTGTGTAATACCGGTGTAAAAAATCAATGTCGGACCGGCGCAGCCTGCTGTGAGGCGCGCACCAAACAGCTAAGACTGAGATATCGCAGAGCGCATGTCCAGGACATTAGCAGTTATTTTTCAGCAATCGGCAAGAAATGCGGCATAATTTCGACGTAAACGAGTAAGGGCCATTCACGCGTCGTGATAACGCGGAAATCCACGATTGGGCTCCCCGCTACGCAAACCCGAGTTACGGCGCTATTAGATGAACAGCGAACGCTTTTGGTTCCATGAAGACCGAAACGCCGCAATAGTGTCCACACTCATACACTTTTCCTATGTGCATCCGGGCCGGTCGCCACAGCTTTACCGCCGTTATCCGGATATGCCGAGGAGTGCCGCCGGAGCCGACGGCACAAATCGGTGCACGCCACCCGCAAGTGGCGCCGTGGGCGTCGAGATCACTGAGCCAATAACTCCCCGTACATGCGCTGCTTGCCTGAATTTCACCAAGCGTACGCACGCGTGGCCGCGCCGACCCTGATTAGCCGCTGGGACTTTACTGTGAGCCCGATGCGTACCGTCCGCCCTGATTGCGGGCGCAGGCCGGCCCTCGGGCGGCCCTGCCCTGATGTTGCGGAACCCTCCATCCGTCCATCACTCGGCTGTGAGGTCGCCGACGCGGCCCGGTTGCTACCCGGCGGCGGGTGGGCGGGTCACGAAACTGGGGCGGAAGCCGTACTGGGGGGTGGCGCGTCCGTAGGGTTGGCCGGCGGTGGTGCCGATCGGGACTCCGGGCATTCCGGCGGCCATGGCCGGGGGCGGCATCATCGGTGTGCCTCCCAGGGCGGAGGCCAGCGGGCCGGTCAGCGGTGCCGGTGCGGTCCAGCTGGGCGGGACCGACAACGCGCCGATCGCCGGTGCGTGGCCCAGGCCCGCGGAGACCGCGGTGCCAAGGCCACCGCCGGCAGGACCGGCCAGGGCCTCGCCGAGGGTGCCGCCGACAGCCGGGCCCGCGGCATCGGCCGCCCCACTGGCGGCCTCTCCGGCCTGTTGGCCCAGCAGGCCCAGGAAGGGGGCGACGGTGTTGCTGGGCATGTAGAACCCGGACGAAAAGATGGTGTTCCACACGTTGGCGTTGAGCAATTGGCCCAGGGCGGTGTCAGATCCGCTGACCATGTTGAGCAGGCCGTTGAGGCCCGTGGTGTCGGCCGCCGAACCCGCCGCCAGTGGATCCCATCCCCCCGACGACGGTAACGCCAGCTGCTGCACTGTGGTGGGCAGCGCCGAGATCAGTTGGGCCAGCGCGCTTTGCTGGGCGCCGGCGGGGCTGGCCGCGGCCTTGGCCACCGCCGCGGCTTGGGTGCCCAGCCCGGTCGAGGTGGTGGCCTGTTGGGGTCCGGTGAACGGGGCCAGTTGGGTGGCGGTCGCGGTGGCGGCGGCGTAGCCGTACATCGCGCCGGCGTCTTGGGCCCACATCTCGGCGTAGAGGGCCTCGGTGGCCGCGATGGCCGGGGTGTTTTGGCCCACGATATTGGTGGCGATCAGCGCCATCAGCTGGGCGCGGTTGGCCGCGATCACGGGTGGGGGCACCGTGGCGTCAAACGCGGCTTCGTAGGCCGCCGCGGCTGCCTGGGCCGACGTGGCGCTGTAGGCGGCCTGCTCGGCGGCGCCGGCCAGCCACGCCACGTAGGGTGCGGCTGCGCCGGCCATCGCCGCCGAGGCCGGGCCATGCCACTCTTCACCGGTCAGCGCGGCCAGCACCGAACCGTAGGACAAAGCCGTGCAACGCAATTCGGCGGCCAGCCCGTGCCAAGCCGACGCGGCCGCCAGCATCGGCGCCGACCCCGCCCCGGCATACATCCGATCGGAGTTCACTTCGGGTGGAAGCATCGAGAAGTCCAGGGTGATGGTCATCGTTCGCCTCCCCTCCTAGCTCGCCGCGATCGCGTTCGCCGCTTCGGTGGCCGCATACGAGCCGGCACTCGCGCCCAACGTCGCGCTCAACAGCTCGTGCACGGCCATCGCCTGCGCGGCCGCGGTCTGATACAGGGCGCCGTGGGCGCTGAATTGGGTTGCGGCCAAGGCTGATACGACATCGGCGGCGGCCGGAGGCAGCCCGGTCGTCGCGGCGGCGGCGGCCGCATTCTGGGTGGCCAGGGCCGACCCGAGACCATCCAGTTGCCCGGCGGCGGCAGCGAGCGCTTCCGGACGTGTGATCACAAAGGACATCGGAGTTCTCCTCACGGAAAGGGCGACCGCAGCCCCGGGCGGGTGGCCACTTTCCGCGCAGCGCCGCGACGAACCCGCGAACCGCAAAGGTGCGGACGCGGTCGTCGGGTCAGCCGATTCAGACTGTGGGCAACGGGCCGGGGTCGGATCGCAACGAAATGGTCGTCGATCTGGAATACGGACTATCGTCAGGACTCATTTCGCTCTCACCTCCTCACAGCCTGGGCACACGTGGATGCCGTTACCTTGCACACTGGGGAGGAGAGTCCGGGATATAACACCCGAACACGGCACCCCTCTCGTCAGAGCTTCGGCACCGCACGGCGTATCCGGCCGAAGCAACGGCCGGAAGCCACTTGGGCTCAACCCTTAAGCCGGGAAGAGCTGTCCTGACCCTGGGCGTCTTTCGACGTTCGAGGTCAGTGGCCTTTATCCGTGCGGACGCCTCACCTAGCGAGGTGCATGCAGAGGCCATGGTGCACTCGGGAAGCCGCAGAGTCAACCCAACTGCCACATGGTTGCAACAAATCACCCTCTCCGGGCGGTCATCCGGCGGCCGGCGGGCGCGGCATCACGGTCGGGCGGAATCCGTAGCGGGGGCCATGGCCGAACCCGTAACCAGCCGTGGCGGCGGGCATGCCGGGCACCCCCGGCATGCCCGGGGGAACCGGGTTCGCTGCGCCGGCGGCCGGCCCGACGGCACTTGTCCAGCCGCCGCCCGGGAACGTGGCGCCCGCCGGATTCGCCACCTGCGCGGCCACCGTCCAGCTCTGCGGCACCGACAATCGCCCGACCAGAGCCGCCTGGTTGGTGCCGGCCGAGACCCCGCTCAGGTCCACGCCCGGCATGCCTGCCGAAGCGGCCGCCATGCCGGCGGCGGGCGGTGTCACCAGGGGTGTCCATAGCTCATTACCGGAGCCGGCGCCCATCGGCGGCAGCGCGGCGGCCGCCGGCTGGGCGGCGACCGATACCGCGTTGACATCGGCCATCGCACCCGTGACGGCCGGCTCGATGACGGCGGGGCTGACGTAGCCGGCCGAGACGAATCCGTTGAACAGCGAGGAGTTCAGGAAGGTCCCGTAGGCGTTTCCGTCCGCCCCGTCCAGGAAGTTCAACAGGTCGGCAAAGATGCCCTGCCCCGGAATGGCGGCCGCGGGATTCGAGGCGGACACCGGCGACGAAAGCCCTTGCAGCGCAGTCTGAACCGCGGACATCAGTTGGTCCACCATCTGGGCGCCGGTGCCCGCCGGTGTGCCCGCGGCTTGCGCCACCGCCGAGGATTGCGCGAGCTGCCCGGCCGGGTTGGTGGTCTCCGCCGGTTGGTCGAACGGCGTCAGCGTCGACGCGGCAGCCGAGCCTCCGGCGTAGCCGTACATCGCCGCCGCGTCCTGCGCCCACATTTCGCCGTATTGGGCCTCGGTGGCCGCGATCGCGGCGGTGTTCTGCCCGATGAAATTGGTTGCGACCAGCACCATGAGCAGTGCGCGGTTGGCCGCTACCTCGGCCGGCGGCACCGTCATGGCGAACGCGGCCTCGTAGGCCCCCGCCGCCGCCGCGGCCTGGGCGGAGGTCTGCTGGGCAAGCGCCCCGGTGAGGCTCATCCACGTCACGTAGGGCGCGGCCGCGGACACCATCGATGCGGACGCCGGTCCCATCCAGCCTTCGCCGGTCAGTACCGAGATCACCGACTCGTATGAGGCTGCGGTGGAACCGAGTTCCGCGGCCACCGCCGCCCAGGCCGTCGCGGCCGCCATCATCGGCGCCGAGCCCGGCCCGGCGTAGATGCGAGCGGAGTTGACTTCCGGTGGTAAGGCTCCGAAATCCATTGCCACCGCCCCTAACCGGCAGCGCCCGCGCGGGCGGGTAAGGTGGTCGCGTCGGGAGCACAGGCCGCAACGGCCAGCGACTTCCGGTGTATCACAACAAAATTCATCGGACTTCTCCTTAAAATGGATAGCCCGACCCAGCTACGGGGCTCTTGGCCGCTGTGCGTGTCGTCGTGCAGCCGATAGCGCGGCGGTGCGCGCTTTGGGGTGTTCGGCGCCAGCCGATTCAGCCGGTGGCAGGAGCGCCGCGACCGGATCGGAGAAGATCGGTCAACGTGTTTCTAGAGTCACCGTCGATTCGCTCAGTCCGCCCCACCTCCCGTCATGGCCGGGTCGCTCGCGGGAGTGCCGCCGTGGTTGCGCGAACTGCCACGAATCCACCCAGCCGTATTTGCCAGGCGTGGGGTCCCGCTCGTCCGAGCTTCGGATTGACAGAGCCTACCGGGGCGAAGCCAAGGTCGCAGGGCGGCGGGCTTGAACCGAGCAAAGGCGCGCGCCGCCCAGACCCCTGGCGGTGTGCGACTATCGACCTAAATCCCCTTTTCAAAAGCCCATTGCGGGCAGAAAACGTCGCTCGGCGATGAGCACCCAGCGCCATGGTCGCACCGGTGCCCACGCGCGGCAACTCGACAAGCGCGGGCATCGCAAATTGAAAGAGACTTCATAGAAATCCCTTGATCAGCACCGCGCCGACGACCGCGAGTGCGTTAGCTGGCGGACTATACGGCGAGGCGGATTACGACGACTTCTTCTCGGCCACGGCCGCCTGGAGGCCCTCGCTCAGGTCCTCACGGGTCAGTTCCTTGAAACGCAGCAGCTGGGCCTCGCTGAACTCGTTGAGATCAGTGGAAAGCACCGCGTCGAGGTCTTCGTCGTCCAGCCGGAAGCTACGGTGATCGCGGGCCTTCTCCACGACGTTGCGAACGAAGCCGGCGTTGCCGAGCGTATCGATGCCGCGAATCAGATCCCCGTCTTCGGAGTAGCTCTCGTCGAGGTAGAACCTGGTGTACGACGGCAACAACGCGTCGGCCGCTTCGTCGGTGATGACGTCCTCGTTCTCCCGCCCCATCAGTTTGGTCAGCGCGACAAGCTCTTCCGGGGTGTAGCTGAAGAACTCGATCACCGTCGAAAAGCGCCGCCGCAGACCCTGATTCACCTCGAGCATTTTGTCCATGGCCTTGGCATAACCCGCGCCGAAGACCACCAGCTCGTCGCGATGGTTCTCCATGTAGAGCAGCAGCGTGTTGATGATCGCGTTCCCGTAGGGGTCTCCCTGGGAGTAGCCCGTCTCGTGCAGGGTGTGCATCTCGTCGAAGAAGACCGCCCCGCCGATTGCTGCCTCGAGCATCTCCTCGGTGTTCTTCTCGGCGTCGGCCATGTACCGGCCGAGCAACTTGGTGCGGCTGGTTTCGACCACTAGCGGCTTGCGCAGCACCGTGAGTCCGCACAGCTGTTTGGTAAAGGCGCGGGCCACCGAGGTCTTGCCGGTCCCGGGCGGCCCGAACAGCAACGTGTGGCGCGACGTCACCGGCACGGGCAGGCCCATCTTGGCGCGGGCCAGGTTGACCTTGGTGGTCGACTTGATGAGCTTGATTTCCCGTTTGGCCCGCTCCATGCCGAGCATCGCGTTGAGTTCGGCATCCCCTTCGGCCAGATACTTGGCGGCCTCTTGGGCGTGGCGGGCGGCCTCGGTTTCGGCGCGGGTCGGCGCGCTGTCGGGATCCCACGGGTCGGTGCGGGCCTCGATCGTCTCCGGGTCGGTCAGCACCAGCCGGTAGTTGGGGTTGTCCAACGCCTCGCGGGCCGGGGTGAACTTCGGATCCCGCGAATAGACCCGCCGCAGCAGCTCGACGGCCTCCTCCTCGCGGCCGACGTGCCGCAGGCACATGCCCTGCGTGTACAGGGCGATGTTGGCCGCCCCCGGCACCCGGTCGCCCTCGACGGCGGCCTCGCCGCGCCGGAAGGCCTCTTCGAACACTCCGAGTGACGCCAGCGCGGTGGTGGCCATCGCCGCGCCGGCCGCCTTCAGTTCCGGCTGCCGCCAGAGCTTGCCCTCGGGGAATTGGACGAGCACGTCGGGCCAACGTCCGGTGCGGAAGTACAGCACCCCCCGCACGTAGTTGATCACTTCGTCATCGAAGGGATGGCGGGGTTCGACGCCGTCGAGCAGCTTCGACGCTTCCTCGTAGCGTTTCGCCTCGGCGAGCACCACGGCGTAGGCGCAGGCCAGCGTCTCCACGCTGGTGATCGCCAGCCGCAGGAACAGGCCGTCGGAAACCTCGGGGCGAAACTGCAGGTCCGTGACCCCGAGGCGGCGGGTCTCCCACCCGAATGTCCTGACCGACGCCCACGCGCCGGAGAGCACGTCGATGCTCTGTTCCCCCGCCAGCACCCGTGCCAGCCAGGCGTCGCACATCGCCGGATCCAGGGCGGTCGCGGTGTTGAACATCTGCGACGCCACCTGCGGGTTGTGGCTGGGCTGTAGTCCATTGACCGAGATGCCCGACGCCAATAAGCCGGCGACCAGGGCGTTACGGGCGTCTTCGGCGGTTGATTGCGAGCGCGTCATTGCGCCACTGGCACGCCCGCTGAGCCCTCCCGCACCTGGCCTACCGACAGGACCAAATCATCGTCGTCGAGCAGCTCACGGCTCGGCACGACCAGAATCGGGCGAGCGGCCGGGGCGGGCAAGCTGGCGCGCACCGCGGCCAGTTGGCGCCCGGTGAGCCGGTTGAGGCCCGACGAGACGGCCCTGGGCAGGCGCTTCTCGCTGTGGTAGCGCACCCACGCCGCCAGCTGGGGCCGGCCACCGCTGGTGGCGAGCCGGATCGTGACCACGGCGGCCCCGACGTCGGGCGTCAACAGCTCTTCCAGGGTCTCGGTGGTGATGTCCGACGGCGTCAACCAGAAGCTGGTGGCGAAGCCGTTGAAGTGCTTGAGGTGGCGCCATCCGGGGCGGCTCCACGTCGGTTCCAGGTCCGCCAGCACGGCGCTGTCGACCTCGGCGACTTCGTCGGCGGTCAACGGCCTGGCCGCACAACTCTGCCCGTTGAGATCCTGGGCGAGCCGCTCGGTGGCGGCCACCAACGTCGACGCCAGCGAATCGCGGGCCGCCACCGCGGCGACGTTGCGCTGCGGGTTCATCCGCAGCACGAGCCAGGTGCGGTGGATGTAGGAGGCGGGTTGGTCGCTGACCACCCCCCACTCCTCGGGCCCCCAGTCGTCCAGCTTCGACTTCTCGGCGGCATTTACGTCCGGGCCCCCGCGGCGCACCTTCAACGTGACGATGTCGATGCCGTCGAGGTGAATGTCGAACTGGCGCAGGCCTTCAGCGGCCGCGCGCACCGCCAGGGTGGCCGCCGTCGCGCGATGGCGGTGGCGGCCGGGGGCCTCCTCGTCGCCGCCGTCCACCGCGATCACCGAAACCAGATGGCCTTCGTACTGGCGTATGCCGACCGTGTCGCGCCCGAAGCGGCGCTGGTGGTCGACCGCGGGAGTGCAACCGGCGGTCAGCGCGGTGCCCGGGTCGGCAGACCAGTCCCACAGCCAGGTGGCCAGGCCCGAGGTCACCGTGAGGCCGTGGTGGGTGACCAGGGACAGCAAGGTGATCACCGCGGCGAGGCCGACACCCACCCAAAACGCGATGTGGTGTTCACCCTGCCACGAGTCCGGGCAGTGACTGGCCACCAACAAAATCACGATGTCGATCAGGAACACCGCGGTGACGCGGGCCCACGACAAGGACAATCCAAAACTTCGCTGAGCCTTCATATGCTATTGCTGCTCCGACCTCATTGCTGCTTCCGTGTTCGCTTCATGAACATCGCTATACCGAACACGGCGCCCCCGATCAGTAAAGCTCCGGTCAATCCACCGGCCGCCACCCATATTGGCACCAAATCGCGGTGCGGGGCCGGTTTAGGCAGGTTCAGCGGCGCCGATAGCTGCTGCGGCGGCTTTGCTGGACCTTCGGGCACATCCCAGGTCAGCGCGGCTACCGGGTCGACGACCCCATAGCCGACCTGGTTGTCGACGCCCCGCGCCGGTGCCCTGGACGTGCGTTCCAACCGGTTGATGACCTGGTAGGCCGATAGCTGCGGGTACTTGGCGCGGACGAGGGCGGCCACCCCGGAGACGATCGCGGTGGAGAAGCTGGTGCCGGCCGGAACGAGCAACGAGTTGTCCGGACCGTCGATGGCGTTGATCAGTCCGTCGTCCCGCGGTGACAGCCCAATGACGTCGGTGCCCGGTGCGGCGATCCCCACCCACGGGCCGGCGACACTCGTGGACGCCTGGCCCTGATTGCCCTGGGTGAGCGGTCGGCCGTCGGTGTCGACCGCCCCGACCGTCAGGACGTAATCGCTGAACCAGGACGGCGTCACCACGGTGCTGACACCGGCCCAGTCGCGGGGATCCTTGGGCTGCATCGGATCGAAGGCCGGGTTCTGCTTGCAGTCCTTCTTGCTGGTGTCGCCGGCCGCGGCCACGATGACGACGTTCTTGTCGACGGCCGCGTAGCGCACCGCGGCGCCCAGCGCGCGCTGGTCGATGATGTTGCGGGCACTCATGCACGTCACGTCGGAGATGTTGATCACCGTGGCGCCCAGATTGGCGGCGTGCACGATCGCCCGCGCCATAGTCTCGACGTCGTCGATCTTGGCCCGCGTCTGCGGATCCTCATCGCCGGTGTAGGCGTCCTTGAGGCCGAACGCCTGGCTGGACTGACGGATCGCGAGGATATCCACGTCCGGGGCGATGCCGCTGTACGCGTCCGGGGCATGCGCCGGCGCCGGCGCCGGTGGCGGCGGCGGCGGTTTGGGCGGGTCGAGCGGACGCGGGCCGCTCGGGTTGTCCACCGCGACCACCTGTCCACCACCGGAATAGCCCGGTATCGTCACCGTGCCGCCGGCGTGGTTGACTGCCGGAGCCTGACCGGGGGCCGGAGCCTGACCGGGTGCCAGCGGTCCTTGCGGTGCCTG
The DNA here is from genome assembly GCF_001667035.1 of Mycobacterium sp. 852002-51057_SCH5723018. Taxonomy (GTDB): domain Bacteria; phylum Actinomycetota; class Actinomycetes; order Mycobacteriales; family Mycobacteriaceae; genus Mycobacterium. The sequence continues at coordinate 765 of NZ_LZIR01000119.1, read as the reverse complement.
CTGTGCCGGCGGCCCTTGCGGTGCCGGCGGTGCCGGCGGTCCTTGCGGTGCCGGCGGGCCTCCGACCGGTCCCGGATTCGGCGCTTCCGACTGCTGCGACTGGGGCGGCGGCGGAACCATCGTCACCGTCTGCGGCAGCGGCGACAAGGTCACCGTCTGCGGCGGCGGCGCTTTCGGCGGCGGCTCGGTGGTGGGAATGGTGACCGGCTTGCGCGGCGCGGCGGGCGGCGCGGCCGCGCCGTTGGCCGGGGCCGCGCCGATCATCGACGCCACGAGGGTGCCGTGGGCGTCGCAGTCGGACAGCCCGTCACCGCCCATGATGTAGTCGCCGCCGGGCAGCAGGTGCGGAAACCTGGGGTGCGGCGTGACACCGGTGTCGATGACGGCCACCTTTTGGCCGGCGCCGCGGCCGAACTGCCACGCCTCCTGCAGGTTCAGCATGTCCATGTACCTAGGCTGCAACCGGAAGTCGCTGCCCGGCAGCACCCCCACCTCGGTGCAGTAGGAGTTCTGCTTCATCGGCGCCGGCGGTCCCGGCGGACCGTCCGGCGGCACGGCGGCCGGGTCAACCGTCGGCGGCGAGATCGCGGACGCCGGCGGTAAGCCGGCTAGTGCCCCCGACGTGAGCAGGAGTGCGGCGATGGGGGGGCGGGGCGCCCCCCCCCCCCCCCCCCAGCCGGCAGCGGGGAAGGGGCGGCGCCAAGAAAATAATAACCCCCCAACCCCCCCCGGACGTAGGGCAGAAGGCGCGGGTTTTGAAGTTAT
>NZ_LZIR01000118.1 GCF_001667035.1 Mycobacterium sp. 852002-51057_SCH5723018 | reverse complement strand
ACACCGTGGGACAGCGCGTCAGGCAGGTGCGTGACGTACGGGCTGGCCTTGGCGTTGACCTTGGATCCGCGCAGGCATATGCCGGCATTGCGGCGGCGGCCGCGGGGGCGACCGAGCTGCTCGACCGCGCAGTCGAGTTCGTCGGCGCGCGGCTCCTCGAGGACGGCCCGAACCTCAAACCCGCCTACACCGTCACCGGCAGTCGCGTGCCCAGCGAACAAACCCTCGACCTGCCCGGCTACCCCGGCGGCAATGACAAGCTCGGCAACCGGGTCAACGAGCAATTCCAGCTCGACATCTTCGGCGAGGCGCTGCAGCTGTTCGCGATGGCGGGGTCTATCGACCGGCTCGACGCCCTCGGATGGCGCGCCGCGCAGGCCGCGATCGCCGCCATCGAAAAGCGCTGGCGCGAGCCGGAGGCCGGCATCTGGGAAATCGAGGACCAGCACTGGACGCAGTCCCGGCTGGCGTGTGTGGCCGGGCTTCGCCGCATCGCCAAGGTCGCCGACGGAGGCGCCGAGATTGCCGCGTGCACGTCACTGGCCGACGCGATCCTGGCCGACACCGCGGCCAGCAGCCTGCACCGGCAGGAGGGGTACTGGCAGCGCAGCCCGGAGCTGGCCCAGGTCGACGCGTCGCTGGTGCTGCCGCCCCTGCGCGGCGCCGTGCCCGTTTCCGACCCTCGCACCCGCGCCACCCTGGACGCCGTTCGCCGCGACCTCACCCACGACGGATTCGTGTACCGCTTCCGGCATGACGAGCGCGACCTCGGCGACGCAGAAGGGGCCTTTCTGCTGTGCGGATTCATGATGGCGCTGGCCGAACACCAGCTCGGCCATGGTCATTGCGCGATGCGCTGGTTCGAACGCAACCGCACCGCCTGCGGCCCTCCCGGGCTGTTCTGCGAGGAATACGACATCAGGCAGCGCCAGCTCCGCGGCAACCTGCCCCAGGCGTTCACGCACGCGTTGCTCCTCGAATGCACGGCGACGCTCACCGAGGAAGTGGAGCACCGCAACTGATCCCCGGACCGAACGAAAGGAGCTCTCGATGACACAGACCGTGGTAATCACCGGAGCCAGCGCCGGCATCGGCCGCGCCACCGCCCAACTGTTCGGGCAGCGCGGCGCCAACGTTGCCCTGCTAGCCCGCGGCGCCGCCGGGCTGGAAGGCGCTGCCCGCGACGTCGAGGCCGGTGGCGGCAAGGCGCTGGCCATCCCGACCGACGTGGCCGACTACTCGGCCGTCGCCGCCGCCGCCGACGAGGCCGAATCCGCCTTCGGCCCCATCGACGTCTGGGTCAACGTCGCCTTCACCTCCGTGTTCGCGCCGTTTTGGGAAATCAGCGCCGATGAATTCAAGCGGGTGACCGAGGTGACGTACCTGGGTTACGTGTACGGGACGATGGCGGCGCTGGCGAAGATGAGGCCGCGCGACGCCGGCACCATCGTGCAGGTCGGCTCCGCGCTCAGCCAGCGATCCATCCCGCTGCAGTCGGCCTACTGCGGCGCCAAGCACGCCGTCAACGGGTTCACCGAATCGCTGCGCTGCGAACTGCTGCACGACCGCTCGAACGTCCGGGTCACGCTGGTACAGATGCCCGCGGTGAACACCCCCCAGTTTTCCTGGGTGCTGTCCCGGCTGCCGCGCCATCCCCAGCCGGTGCCGCCGATCTACCAGCCGGAGGTGGCCGCCCGCGGCGTCCTGTACGCCGCGGATCATCCTGAGCGCAAACAATTTTGGGTCGGCGACAGCACGGCGGTCACGCTGCTGGGGCAGAAGTTCCTCGCCCCGCTGCTGGACCGCTACCTCGGCCGCACCGGATACGACTCGCAGCAGACCGACGAACCCGTGAATGGTCAACAGCCACAAAACCTTTGGGAGCCGGTCGACCAACAGCCCGGCAGCGACCACGGCGCCCACGGCGAGTTCGAGGACAAGTCCCACGCCCACAGCCCCCAGCTGTGGTTCTCCCACCACCCCCGCGTCGGCGGCACGGGTGCGCTGACCCTCGGGCTGGGCGCGCTGCTCGGGGCGCGGGCGGCGCGCCGACGCGCGCGATGATCTCCTGGGCGCGAATCGGCTACGGGGCGGCGCTGCTCGCGGTCCCAAACCCGGTGCTGCACCTGGCGTCCGGTCAGGCGGCGACCGCGCGGGAGCGAGCGGTGACCCGCTTCCTGGGGCTGCGGCTGCTGACCCAGGGGGCGGTGACGGCCGTGGCGCCCGACGCCGCGACCCTGGCCGTCAGCGCCGAAACCGATTTCGTGCACGCCGCCACGATGCTGGCCTGGGCGGCCGTTGACCGGCGGTCGCGGCGGTTGACGTTGCTGAGCGGCGTCCTGGCCGCCCTGTTCGGGGCCGTAGACGCCATGCGGGCGCGACGGGCGCCGACAGAGCCGCCCTGCCCCACGCGGACCGGCGAACTGCTGCCGACACTCGTCAGCCTGCGCCATCGGGCCGCCGCCCAGGTTGCCCGGCACACCCTGCCGGATGCCGTCCGGGCCGGCTGGCAAACATAGCCGCGCGACGCCCGCTCGGGCCCGCTAACGCCCTCTACTCGTCCGTATCCACGGACGAGATGAATAATGGGCGTTGGAAACAATATACTATGGCAATAAGGCTCTGTAAGGCGGGAGGGATGAGACGGATGACCGTGGACTTCGAAGACGAGGTCGCTTCGCGCCGCAATGGGCACGCCCGCGACGGTTCGGGGCCGCTCATATCCGACGCCGTCGAGCAACAAGAGCTGGCCGCGGTCGACCTGGTGCTCGGCCTGGGCGAGCCGCAGCGGGTCGGCAGGTTCCGGTTCTTCCTGGACGGCCAGCGCTGGGAGTGGTCGGATGCCGTCGCGCGCATGCACGGCTACGAGCCGGGAGAGGTCGAGCCCACCACGGAACTGTTGCTGCGGCACAAGCACCCCGATGACCGAGAGCGCGTCGCCGCCGTCCTCGACCACGTGCTCGACGGAAAGCCGTTCAGCAGCCGGCACCGCATCGTCGACACCGCCGGCCACGCCCGCTGCGTCATCGTCGCGGGCGACCGGATGCTCGACGACAACGGCACCCCGATCGGCACCTCGGGGTTCTACGTCGACGTCACCGACTCGCTGCACAACGAAATCACCAATGTCCTCGAGGCGGTGGCCGACGCCCGCGCCAGGATCGAGCAGGCCAAGGGCGTGCTGATGGCCGCCTACGGCATCAGCGCGGAGCGCGCCTTCGACGTGCTGGTGTGGCGTTCTCAGGAGACGAACCTCAAGGTGCGCGACCTCGCCGCCCGTTTCCTGGAAGCCGTAGCCGGCAAGTCGTCGCCCGAGACCCGGAGCCACGTCGACGAAGCGCTGCTGACTCTCGAATAATTGGCCGGGTGGCGCACCTACTGGGAGCCGAGGCTGTCCGCCTGGAATACCCGACTCAGGTTGTCTTCGAGTCGGTCACGCTCGGCGTCAACGACGGCGCGCGCGTCGGCATCGTGGGGCGAAACGGCGACGGCAAGTCCAGCCTGCTGGGCCTGCTGACCGGTCAGGTGCAGCCCGACTCCGGGCGCGTCACCCGGCGCAGCGGGTTGCGGGTCAGTGCGCTGAGCCAGGCCGACACCCTGGACTCCGACCACACAGTCGGCTGGACGCTGGTCGGCGACCAGCCCGAACACCAGTGGGCCGGCGACGCGCGGGTCCGTGACGTGGTCGGCGGCCTGGTGGCTGACCTCGCTTGGGACGCAACGGTTTCCACGCTCAGCGGTGGGCAGCGCCGTCGGGTGCAGCTGGCCAAGCTGCTGATCGGCGAATGGGACGTCATCGCCCTCGACGAGCCCACCAACCATCTCGACATCGAAGGCATTACCTGGCTGGCCGATCATTTGCGTCAGCGCTGGGCGCGCAACACCGGCGGGCTGCTGGTGGTGACGCACGACCGCTGGTTTCTCGACGAAGTGGCCACCACGACGTGGGAGGTGCACGACGGGATCGTCGAGCCCTTCGACGGCGGCTACGCGGCCTACGTGCTGCAGCGCGTCGAGCGTGACCGGTTGGCCGCCGCGGCCGAGGCCAAGCGGCAGAACCTGATGCGCAAGGAGCTGGCCTGGCTGCGCCGCGGGCCGCCGGCGCGAACCTCCAAGCCCAGGTTCCGGATCGAGGCCGCCAACCAGCTGATCGCCGACGTGCCGCCGCTGCGCAACACCGTCGAGTTGGCCAAGCTGGCCAGCGCGCGGCTCGGCAAGGACGTCATCGACCTGCTCGACGTGTCGGTCGCCTACCCGCCTTCTACTGGCCGCCCGGTGCTGCGCGATGTCGAATGGCGGATCGCCCCCGGCGAACGCACCGGCATCGTCGGGGCCAACGGCGCCGGCAAGTCGACGCTGCTGGGACTGATCGCCGGCACCCTCGCGCCCGACACCGGGCGCGTCAAGCGCGGCAAGACCGTGCGCCTGGCGGTGCTCGACCAGCGCGGCGAGGACCTGGCGGCCATCGCCGGCGACCGGATCGCCGACGTGCTGGGCCGGCTGCGCAGCGGCTACCAGGTCGAGGGGCGGGACCTCACCCCGGCCCAGCTCCTGGAGCGGCTTGGGTTCGGCGGGAAGCTGTCCGCGCGCGTCGGCGACCTGTCCGGCGGCCAGCGGCGGCGGCTGCAGCTGATGCTCACGCTGCTGTCGGAACCCAACGTGTTGCTCCTCGACGAACCCACCAACGACGTCGACACCGACATGCTCACTGCCACCGAGGATCTGCTCGATTCCTGGGCCGGCACGCTGATCGTCGTCTCCCACGACCGGTACCTGCTCGAGCGGATCACAGATCAGCAGTACGCGATCCTCGACGGCCGGCTGCGGCACCTGCCCGGCGGCATCGACGAATACCTGCGACTGGCGGCCCGGCGGACTTCTGCGGCGGCTTCGCAGCCGTCGGAGCCGTCGGAGGCGCCGGCCCTAGAGCCGCAGGCGATGTCCGGGTCACTGCGACGTTCGGCCGAAAAGGAGCTCTCGTCGGTTGACCGTCAGCTCGCGCGGCTCGCGGATCGGATTACGGCCAAGCACCACGAGCTCGCCGAGCACGATCAGTCCGACCACATCGGCCTGAACCGGCTGACCCAGGAGCTGCGCGGGCTTCAGGACGAGGTCGCCTTGATGGAGAGCCGCTGGCTGGAACTCTCGGAGCTGCTCGAATGATCGAAAAGGGCGGGCACCGGATGGGAGACCGTGGCGTGCGTCGGCTCGAGCACGACCCTGTCCAGGGGACCTACGGGTGGATCGAGGAGCGCCTTCAGAACTTCCGCCGGGTGGTGCTGGTGTGGAAGGCGTTGCGTATGAGCCCAGCGTGCAGCGATTCCGGAAGAATCTCGGCCTCACGCGCGCGGGTTGCGGCGGGACGCCGACGCTCGGATAGCCCATAGTTCCCTTGCGCCCGCAGGTGAAAACACTTATTCTCAATACGATGTGCAGGCCCGGCTGAACGAGCAATTCGCCGCGTAGAGCGACGCCGTGCGGGAGGTCTCGTCGCGGGAAGTGACGGAACATCGGGTTTTACCAGGCCTTTCGGCCCGAGCTGGACCGCTGCCAGGCGGCCAAGTCGTTCCGCCGGTTCTCCTTCCCGTCGTTGTACCGCGACTATCTGATCGGCGAGGCGATGGGCCCTACCGGCTGGTCATTACCGCTGACGTAGCGGACCGCGGCTGCCCCCGCACTCCGAGACCAAATCTGCTCCGGAGCGCCGACACACCGGGTTACTCGTAGCGACCTGCCAGCAAGTTTTATATGAAGTTCATCAACAACTGGAAAAAACGATACTGAAGGATCATACTTCCTGGCTTAGATACCCATAGTCTTTGAATAGCACTGGAGGCAGTCATGTCGTACGTAATAGCAGCCCCGGACATACTGGCAGCAGCCGCCGGTAACGTGGCCAACATCGGCTCGTGGGTGAGCGAGGCCCACGCGGCCGCTTTAGCCCCGACCACAGGAGTAGCCGCTGCCGCTAGCGACGAGGTGTCGGCGGCCATCGCCTCGGTGTTTTCAAACTACGGAGAGCAGTACCAGGCGCTGAGCGCTCGGGCGGCGGCGTTTCACACCGAATTCGTGCAGACCTTGACCGGGGCGGGAAGCGCCTACTCCCTTGCCGAGGCGGCGAATGTCTCGCCGCTGCAGACCCTCCAGCAAGACGTGCTGGGTGCGATCAATGCACCCACCGAGCTGCTGCTCAATCGACCGCTGATCGGCGACGGCATCAACGGGGCGGCCGGGACCGGGCAGACCGGCGGAGCCGGCGGCATCTTGTGGGGCAACGGCGGCAACGGCGGGTCGGGTGCGGCCGGGCAGACCGGCGGTGGGGGCGGTGCCGCGGGCCTGGTCGGCAGCGGCGGCGCCGGCGGTACGGGAGGGGCCGGCGCGGCCGGCGGAACCGGCGGCACCGGCGGGTGGCTGTGGGGCAACGGCGGCGCCGGTGGCCTCGGCGGCACCGGCGGCGGCAACGGCGGTGCGGGCGGAAGCGCGCTCTTGTTCGGCAACGGTGGCCCCGGCGGTATGGGCACGACCGGGACGACCGGCATGGACGTCGGCCAAGGCCTCGCTGGAACCCAAGGCGGCGCTGGTGGCAATGGTGGCGCAGGTGGTAACGCCGGGCTGTTGTTTGGCAGTGGCGGTGCCGGCGGACAGGCCGGAATGGGTGGCGCCGGTGGGGCCGGCGGGGCTGGGGTTGACGCCCTTACCGCCGGCGTGACGGGCGGCACGGGCGGCGACGGTGGCGCCGGCGGCGCCGGAGGTACGGGCGGGGCAGGCGGCCACGGCTCGGCATTGTTCGGCCAGTCGGGCGCGAACGGCGCTAGCGGTACCGGAGGCGCCGGCGGCCAAGGCGGCCAAGGTGGCATGGGAGGGGCGGACGACGGCATCAGCGGCGCGGGCATGGGCGGCACCGGAGGCAACGGCGGGGCCGCCGGGCCGGGCGGCGTCGGCGCTCCCGCGGGCACTGTGGGCGCTGGCGGCCAAGGCGGTACCGGCGGCACCAGCGCCACCGGCACCGGTGGCACAGGCGGCACCGGCGGCGTGTCGGGAGACGGCAGTACCGGTGCCACCGGCGGCACCGGCGGTGACGGTGTCACCGGCGGCCAAGGTGGCCAAGGCGGCAGCGTCAATATCACCGGAACCCAGGCCGCCACCGGCGGCACGGGCGGATCAGGCGGCACTGGCACGACCGGCGCCGGCGGCCAAGGCGGCCAAGGCGGCACCGGGATCAACAACGGGAGCGGAACCGCCGCCGGCGGCGACGGCGGTGCCGGCGGCTCGAGCACGGGCGGCACCGGCGGTGCCGGCGGTACGGGCGGCACCGGGGAAATCGACAACACCGCCTCTACGGCTGTCGCCACCGGCGGGCACGGCGGGGCCGGTGGCACCGGCACCACCAGCGGCTCCGGCGGTGCCGGCGGTACCGCCAACAACGCCGGAGCCGGAAACGCCGTCGGCGGCACCGGCGGTGACGGCGCCGCCAGCAGCGCCGGCACCGGCGGTAACGGCGGTAGCGGTGGCGCCGCGAACGCCCTCGGAGCCGGAAACGCCACCGGCGGGCACGGCGGCACCGGCGGTGACGGTCCCGCCGGCGGCGGCACCGGCGGGC
>NZ_LZIR01000117.1 GCF_001667035.1 Mycobacterium sp. 852002-51057_SCH5723018 | reverse complement strand
GGGCGATGGCGCCCTCCAACGGGCCGCCCGATCCGCAAACCGAAGACGAGCCCGCGGTGCCGCCGCCCCCGCCGGGCGCCCCCGACGGGGTGGTGGGCGTCGCCCCGCACGCGACGATCATCTCGATCCGGCAGTCCTCGCGGGCCTTCGAGCCGGTCAATCCGGGGCCGGGCGATCCCAACTCGGACGAGAAGGTCAAAGCCGGCACGCTGAACACGTTGGCGCGGGCGGTGGTTCACGCGGCGAACATGGGCGCCAAGGTGATCAACATTTCGGTGACCTCATGCCTGCCGGCGGTGTCATCGACCGACCAGCGGGCGCTGGGAGCGGCGGTGTGGTACGCGGCGACCGTCAAGGACGCGGTGATCGTGGCCGCCGCCGGCAACGACGGCGAAGGCGGCTGCGACAACAACCCGATGTACGACCCGCTGGACACGTCAGATCCGCGCGACTGGCATCAGGTCAAGGTCATCTCCTCGCCGTCGTGGTTCTCCGACTATGTCTTGTCGGTGGGTGGTGTCGACGCCACCGGCGCCCCGATCGACAAGAGCATGTCGGGCCCCTGGGTCGGGGTGGCAGGGCCCGCCACCCACATCATGGGTCTTTCGCCGCAGGGCGGTGGCCCCGTCAACGCCTACCCGCCTTCGAGGCCGGGCGACAAGAACATGCCGTTCTGGGGCACCAGCTTCTCGGCGGCATACGTCAGCGGCGTCGCGGCGCTGGTACGCGCCAAATACCCAGAGCTGAGCGCACATCAGGTGATTAATCGGATCGTGCAGTCGGCGCATAACCCACCTTCCGGGGTCGACAACAAGGTGGGCTACGGGCTGGTCGATCCGGTCGCCGCCCTGACGTTCAACATCCCACCCGGCGACAAGGTGCCACCGGGTGCGCACAGCCGGGTGATCACCCCGGCTCCGCCTCCTCCACCGCCGGACCACCGGGCACGCAACATCGCCAT
>NZ_LZIR01000116.1 GCF_001667035.1 Mycobacterium sp. 852002-51057_SCH5723018 | reverse complement strand
GGCGCTGCCGGCGGCACCGCCACCGGCGGCGGCGGCCTTGGCAACACCGGAGGCTTCGCGACCGTCCAGGCGGCCGGCGGCGCTGGCACCGTTGCTGGTGCGCCCGGCGGCGACGGCGGCGCCGGAGGCTACGGCCAGGTCACCGCATCGTCGGGCACCATCACCGCCAACGGGACCGGCGGCTACGGCGGGATCGGCGGGGCCGGCGGCACCGTCAGCGGTGCCTACGGCGGCGCCGGCGGCAACGGCGGCTTCGGCTACAACAGCGGCGGTGTTTCCGGCACCGGCGGCCACGGCGGCGCCGGGGGCGCCGGCAGCCTCACCGGCACCGGCCACGGCGGCACCGGCGGCGCGGGCGGCGACGGCACCGGCGGTGTCGCTGGCAACGGCACCGGCGGCCAGCCCGGCACCGGCGACACGGCCGGCGGGGACGGCTCAGCCGGCGCTAACTTCCCGTGACAGTCCGCGATTGATAGATAGGTCGCCGCGGCACTACGCGGAGGCGGCGTGCGGCCTGCGCTGCCGGCGCGCCTCGAATGCCGTAACTATTTCTCCGGCGCGCACCGCCACGTTGGAAAGCAAAGACGACGACAGGCCGTGCGTGTGCTCGACGGCACCGTTGAGGTAGATGTCACCCGGGGTCTCCGCTTTCGGTACCAGTCGATAGTCCCGGGTGACGGCGGGCCGCCGCAGCGCGTCGAATTCGTAGCGGTCGGCCAGGTCACCCAGGAGGCCCCGGACGTCCATCGGTGCGTAGCCCGTCGCGTAAATCACCGCATCGCAGTCCAGCGTTGCCTGCGAGCGATCGGTCAGGTGAGCCACCGTCAGCCGCACCTTATCCGGATAATCCTGCGCGCCAACTACTTCGCATGCATTGTGCGTGAATAGGCGACGACGCCCGACCACCAGCTCGGCGTATTCGCGCGAATAAAGCTCGTTGATCAACTGCGGATCGACCGCTGAATAGTTGGTCGACCGGTGATAGTCGAGTAGTCGTTGGCGCACTTGCGCGTCGGCCCGATAGAACTCGTCCACGGCGGACGGCTCGAAAATCCGGTTCGCGTACGGGTTGTCATCGGCGCCGCTGTACCCGTACCGGGCGAAGATCGCATGCACCTCGGACTGCAGGTAGGTCTCATGGAGGTGGGCGACCACCTCCGCCGCGCTTTGACCCGCGCCCACCACGGCGAATCTCCTTGGGGCAGCGGGGTTCAGCGCGCCCAGGTTATCGAGCAGCCGGTGGCTGTGCCACTGGCGGGGACTTTCGACGACGCCCGCGGGCAGCACGGGGTGCAGGCCGGCTCCCAAAACCAGTGTCGCGGCGTGGATGACGCCATCGGGTTCCGTCCGCACCACGAACCCGGCGTCACCGGCGGATATCTCGACGACACGGTGGTCGTAGCGGACGTCGGCGGCAACCCGGGTCGCGGCCCATTCGAGATAGTCGTGAAACTCCATTCGACTGGGAAACAATGTGTGCCGGCCGATGAACTCGACCAGCCGGCCGCGCTCGCTGAGGTAGTTCAGAAACGTGAAGTCGCTCTTGATGTTTCGCAGAGTAACCAGGTCTTTGAGGAACGGAACTTGCATGCGCGCGTCCGGCAGCAGCATCCCGAGGTGCCATCCGAACTTGGGCTGCTCCTCAACGAACACGGCGGCCAACCCTCGCTCGGCGAGGGCGATCGCCAGCGCGAGGTTTGACGGCCCGAAGCCGATCCCCAGCAGGCTGGTCTTCTCAGGAATGGGCATAGGAGCTCGCCAACCGTTCCAGATAGCGCTCATGGACCGTGGCCCTATTGATCAGCACGATGAAATCGGCCATGTCGAAGTCCGGATCGTAGGAGGGTTCCCCGCAGATCATCCCGCCGATCCGCAGTGACCCCTGCACCATCGGTGGGATACGCACCCGTCCCGGATCGGGTAGCTCGGAGAGGCTCAACCCGTTGACCCTGACGGGGTTTCGCGGAAACACCCGGTATTGGACGGGGGCGGCATGCTTGCCGAGGGCCGCGTCGCGCACACCTCGGACCAGCGCGCCGCGCGGCCCGCCGTCTTCCATCCGGACCGAGAGCGACCCAATCCCCCACTGGTAGCCGGTGATTTCCTGATATCGAAGGATCCCCGCCCACAAGAGACCCATGACCGCGCCGCTTCGGTGCTCGACGTGCACGCTCGCCCGGCCGAGTTCGACGAGTTGAGGACGCAACTCGTTCAGGCCACCGATATCGAACGTGGTGTCGGCGAAGAGACCGCCGGCGGCGCGGGCGCCGTCGGGCGGCAGCAGTCGGTAGCACCCGACGATCTGTCCGCTCGGCTCGTCTCTGGCCAGCAGATGGTCGCTGTGCGGATCGAACTGGTCGACGTCGATCATGTCCCCGGTCAGCGGTCCGCGGATCGCCCGCGGCAGTGCAGCGCCCATTTCCTCGGCAAACGTCTGGTAACGCAACCGCTGGGCTGCTTCGATGTTTGCCGGGTCGGTCGAGATGATGACGCTGTAGCGGTTGTTACCCGTCGCCGGGACGAGGACCGCATCGCCCAACATACATTCGAACGTTACACGGACATGCCTTCAGCAAACGGCAGCTCAGGCTCGCTGGGCCGGCGTGCGCCGACCGCGATCAAGATCGCGGCCCCAACCGCGGCGGCGGTCGCGGCGATCGCCGCGGCCACCAGGGCGGCCTGCATCCCGGCGGCGCTGGCCTGACGGGCCGCACGCGCGATCGCCGGTAGCGCGGGACGGTAGTCGGCCGGAAGGAAGTCGAGCACCCGCAGACCGGCGCCCGCGGACACCCTGTCTATGAGGCGATGCGCTGGCCCGGGTCCGAGGACGCTCACATGAGCCAGTTCGTGCGTGGCGCTGTCGGACGCCCGCCGACCGAACAAGGCCCCCAGGCCGGCGACACCGGCCAGGATGCCGACCTGGCGAACGGTGCTCACCGTGCCGGTCGCCATCCCGGCGTCGGCGACCGGCACGAATTGCAGGGCGATGTCGGACGTCAACGCGAACAGGCCACCGAGACCGAGCCCGGCCACCACGGAACCCGCGATGAAATGGGTCCACTGCGTGTTCTCGCTGACCCCGGTCATCAGCCATAGCCCCACCGCGATCAGCACCACACCGCCCGGGATCGACATCCACGCCGGAAAATACCGGGCCGCGGCCATCGCCAGCGGGGCGCCCAGCACGCAGGCGACGGTCAGCGGAAGGGCTCGCAGGCCTGATTGAAACGGGCTGTATCCCAACGTGTTCATGAAGTACAACGCCAAGTAATTGGTCGAGGCGATCAGGGTTCCGGCCGCGGCAAACGCCGCGAGGGATACCCCCGCAAAGCCCGGACCACGCACCACCCGTAGGTCGAGCATCGGCGCACTGGCGCGTGACTCCCACCAACCGAATACCAGCAGCCCCAACACGGAGAACGCGCTCAGCGTCAGGATCAGCCCGCTGGTCCAACCGCGGTGATTGCCTTCGATCAAGGCGTACACGCCCGCGAAGAGCGCGGCCGACAACACCGCGGTGCCGATCAAGTCGAGTGGACGATCCGTCGCGGCCCGGGTTTCCGGGACGAACCGTACGGCGATCGCCAGGGCGGCTATCCCGATCGGCACGTTGATCAGGAAAATGGCCTCCCAGCCGAAGGCTCCGACCAGTGCCCCACCGAGCAGTGGCCCGACGGCGGCGCCCGCGCCCATCACGGCGCCGTAGATCGCGATCGCAACGCCTCTTCCCCGCCGTTCGGGAAACGCCGCAGCCACCATCGGCAACGAGACGCCCAGCAGGACCGCCCCGCCGGTGCCTTGAAGCGCCCGGCACACGTTGAGCATCTCGATGCTTCGGGCCAGCGCGCAGCCGGCGGAAGCCAGCGTGAACACGGTCATTCCGGCCAGGTAGAGACGTCGCCGCCCGAGTCGGTCACCCAGCGTCGCGGCGGTGAGCAGCAGTCCCGCCATCGGCAGCGCGTAAGCGTCGACCACCCATTGCAGGCCGCTGAGTTCGGCGTCCAGGGACGCCTGGATGTTGGCGAGCGCGGCCGAAACGATGGTCATGTCGAGCAGCAACATGAACACCGCGAGACAGACCGCGAGCAGTGTCAGGCGGGAATGAATGGGCGTCCTGCCATCCCCGTCGCCCGACACCTAGCCGTCCTTGACGCGGGTGAAACGGTGCAGGAGCCACGCGAGCGGAATGGTGATCACCAGCGTCGCGACGAACAGGTACAGCATCGAGCCGGTGTAGACGTGGGCGCGGACCACGTAGACCATCGCGAATTCCATCGTGATCAGGTGGATCAGGAAGATCTCGTAAGAGATCTCCCCTAGCCACACCATCGGCCGGCTGGCCAGCAGCCCCGCGTACCAACCCTGGTCACCGAGGCCCAGCGGCGCCACCGCGAGCACGGCGATGACCGCATAGAACAGCGTCTTCACCACGGCCTCGCGCACCGTGGCCGGCGACGTCGTTGGTGCGCCGGCGATCGGCGTGGAGACGATGAAGTAACAGATGATCGCCAGCGGGACCGCCATGGCCGCGTAGCAGCGCACCCCCATCTGCTGCAGCACGGCCAGCGCCATGCCGCCCAGGAACCAGCACAGATAGGTGGGCAGCCAAAGCCGGGCGCCGTCGGGGAAGAAGTGATCGGCGTGCACCAGGACCAACCAGGCCGGGCTGATCAGCGTCATCGCCACCAGGGCGGCGAGCACGAGCTTGGGCTGCCACTGCCGCCGGCTGATCACCACCAGCAGCAGGTAGGCCAACAGCGGTAGCGACACATAAAAGGCGGCCTCCACCGCGAGGCTCCACATCTGGGTCAGGCCCTGGTGCAGGTACTTGCCGAGGTAGCCGTTGCAGTAGATCTGGGTCAGGGTCAGGTTGCGCACCAGGCCCAGCCACGTGTGCCCGGGATTGGGGCCCACCTCGCGGAAGTGGTACAGCACGTAGGCGAACAGCACGGTGACGAGGTAGGCGGGCATGATGCGCCGAATCCGGTGTCGCGCATAGCGACTCACCGACGGTGGCGGGCCGCCGGTGGCGGCCGACTTCACCCAGGGGCGAAACAGCAGGAAGCCCGACAGCACGAAGAAGATCGGCACGCCGATCTCCATCCGGGCGCCCACGAGGCCCCAATAGCCATGCACGTACTTGCCGGTGGTGTAGGCCGCGTGGGTGCCGACGACGAGCAGCGCGGCGACGGCGCGGATGCCGGTCAGCGACGCGACGCGGTCGACGTGGGCGGTCTGCTCTAGTCCGCCCTGGGCGTCTTGTTCCTCGGACAGCGTCATCCTGCGGGTTTCCTGCGGGGCTTGGCCTGGCTGGGGCCGCGGTCGGGCCGAAGGTCGATCAACACACCGGAGATGCGGGTGCTCTCGAGCTTTTTCAGCGTCGCCCTCGGCAGCTTGGCCGGCAGTTCCACCAGTGAGAAGTCGGGCCCGATGGCGATGTGGCCGAAATCGCTGCGGTGCAGCCCGCCCTCGTTGGCGATGGCGCCGACGATCGCGCCGGGGCCGATCTTGTGCCGTTTGCCCACCGAGATCCGGTAGGTGGCGAAATCCCTTGGGGGCCTTTCGGAACGTTCGCGGTGTTCCCGACGTTCGCGCCGCTCGGGTGGCGGTTCGGGCGCCATCAGGAACGCCTCGCCGTCGCGGGACTGCACCGCCAACGCCGCGGCGATGTCGGCCATCGGGACGTTGTGCTCGCGTTCGTAGTCCTCGACCAGCCTGCGGAACAGCTCGATTGCGGGGTTGCCGAGCGCATCGGTGATGGAGTCGGCGAACTTGGCGACGCGCTGGGCGTTGACGTCCTCGACGGTGGGCAGTTCGGCCTCGGTGAGCGGCTGCCGCGTGGCCTTTTCGATCGCCTTGAGCAGGTGGCGTTCCCGCGGGGAGACGAACAACACCGCGGCCCCCGAGCGTCCGGCCCGGCCGGTGCGCCCGATGCGGTGGACGTAGGACTCGGTGTCGTGCGGGATGTCGTAGTTGAGGACGTGCGAGATGCGCTCCACGTCAAGGCCTCTGGCGGCCACGTCGGTGGCGACCAGGATGTCGATGCCCTTGGCGCCGCCGCGTTTGAGGGCGGCGATGGTCCGCTCGCGTTGCGCCTGCGGGATGTCGCCGTTGATGGCGGCCGCGGAAAACCCTCGGGCCCTGAGCTTTTCGGCGACCTTCTCGGTGGCCTGTTTGGTGCGGACGAAGACGATCATCGCCTCGAACGGTTCGACCTCGAGGAGGCGGGTGAGCGCGTCCATCTTGCGGGGACCGGCGACCTGGATGTAGCGCTGCGAAATGTTCTCGGCGGTGGTGGTTTTCGCTTTTGCGGTGATTTCGACCGGATCGTGCAGGTACTTGGTGGTGAGCTTGCGGATCGCCGGCGGCATGGTCGCGGAAAACAGCGCGACCTGCTTGTATTCCGGGGTTTCGGACAGGATGCGCTCGACGTCCTCGGCGAAACCCATGGTGAGCATCTCGTCGGCCTCGTCGAGCACCAGGTAGTCGATATGAGACAGGTCCAGCGTCCCGCGCTCCAGGTGGTCGATGACGCGGCCGGGGGTGCCCACCACCACCTGCGCGCCGCGCCGCAGCCCGGCCAGCTGCACGGTGTAGGACGATCCGCCGTAGATCGGGAGCACGTTGATCTTGGGCAGATGGGCCCCGTAGCGGCTGAACGCCTCGGCCACCTGCAGGGCCAGCTCGCGGGTGGGCGCGAGCACCAGCGCCTGGGTCGCGGTGCTCTTGGCGTCGATCTTGGACAGGATCGGGATCGCGAACGCCGCCGTTTTGCCGGTACCGGTCTGGGCCAGTCCGACGACGTCGGAGCCGGCCATCAGTGGCGGAATCGTCGCGGCCTGGATGGCCGTCGGAGACTCGTAGCCGACGTCCGCGGTCGCCCGCAAGACGGCAGGGTGAATATCCAGGTCGGCAAACGTGGGCGAGGCAGCCTCGGGCGGGCTGTCGGAGAGGGTCATCGTGCAAAAAGTCTAGTGGCGAACGAGGGCGTGTTCGCGCCCGGCGCTGCGCGTCACCACGCACCTAAGAGATCGCGAGCGTGCGTGTCGGTACGGCGACACGCCGCATCAGGCGTACAACTGCGCACGTTGGCGTTCGTGGCTCACCCACCACGAGCGCTGAGAGTCAGTCAGTCGTTGTCCAGCGCCCGCACCAATACGATCGTATGGCCACGACGCGCGTGTCGTCCCACCGTCGGGGCCGGCGTGTCTGACGCCGAGAGCGCCGGCGGGCGGTCACGCGTGGACCGGCTCGTGACGCAGCGGTGAAGGCGTTTGCCGCCCGCGGCACGTAGCCAATGCGCACTTCATCCAGGCCGTAAACGACCATGTGACGGCGGTGCTGACGACATCGCTGACCGCGGTCGCCGCCGGGCACTGCACCGGCTTCAACAGCAAGCACTGGCCAAACCGGGCCTCGACCCGATCTTGATGACGCTCAAATCCCCTGGTGCTGGGCGTGTTCATTCTCCGCTCGCAACTGAACCGGCACTCGCCCGAAACTCTCACCAGCCCAACCCAATTAGAGGGATGGCGACATGCCACCGAGCAAATCATCGCCGACGGCCAACTGCAAAGACCACCCGAGTAAACGTCGCCACCGCAATGTCGACGACGCGGCCACGCCTGCCACACCCGCGGGCACGATGACGGTACGGTTGCGCGATGTGTGCTCGCTACCCTGCCGCGCGCTGACAGGCGTCGCCCTTCTCGCGTCGGCCTGCCTGGCTTTGAGCGGTTGCGGTTCGGGAGATTCCACCGTCGCCAAGACGCCGCAGGCCACCACGACGTCGACCGCGTCGATCACCGCGCCGGCCACACCCATCCCGACGTCCGGCGTCGCCGCCCCGCCCGCCGACCCGTGCGCGACCAACCTCGCGGCGCCCACCATCGCCAAGGTGGTCTCCGAGCTGCCCCGCGACCCGCGCAGTCAACAGCCCTGGAACCCCGAGCCGGTGGCCGGCAACTACAACGAGTGCGCCCAGCTGTCGGCGGTGATCATCAAAGCCAACACGAACGCGGTGAATCCGACCACGCGGGCGGTGCTATTTCACCTCGGGCAGTTCATCCCGCAGGGCGTGCCCGACACCTACGGGTTCAACGGGATCGACGCGGCCCAAACCACCGGCGACACAGTCGCATTGACCTATCCCGGCGGCCTCAACGGCCTCAACACCGACGTGCGGTTCCACTGGAATGGCAGCGCGGTCGAGGTGATCGGGAACCCCGCCCGGCGTTGACCGAAGCTGAACACGGCGGAAAGCTGCCGACGTTCCGCTATGGCTAATTGCTAGATGCCGCTGCTGCCGTCGCTGCCGTCGATTGCGCCATTGCTGCCGCTGCCCCGCGGGGCCGCCTTCGCCGCCGTCGCCTGCTATTGCCACCCTGGCCACCGTGGCCGGCGTTCTGGCCGCTACCGACCGCGCCGTCGGCGCCATCCCGCCGCCTATGGACGCTTTGGTGCGACGCGGGGGTGCTAGTCGCGGTGGGGTTCGGGGCCGGGCCGTCGTAGTTGGCCGGAGGCGATGATGACTTCGGTGGCGTTTCGCCATCGGTGCAGTTGCGCGGGGGTGGTCAGCGCTTCGGGCAGGTGGCGGCTCAGATGCGAGTTCAGCATGAACATGCCGAGCACCAGCGTCAGCGGGTTGAGCACCATCCAGACCGGGTCCAGGCCGGGCTGGGTCAGGCCTTGTTGTTGAATCTGAGCCCAGTAGCCGGTGCAGATCTCGACCAGGCCGTCAAAGACGCGCACCCCGATCGGGGCGCCATCGATCAGCGCCCGGCACAAGTAGTCGACGACCTCGATGTGGTTGGAAAACAGCGAGGTCACCCGGTCTGCCGCGTCGGCGACGGGGTCGCCTGGCGCCGAGGCCAACGGCGCGGCCAGCGACTCGGTGAGCACCGTCATCACATAGTCGTCGACAGTGCGGATCAGGTTGTCCTTGGTGGTGAAGTGATGCTGAACCAACCCCACCGAGACCCCAGCGGCTTTGGCGATGGTGCGCAGTGAGACGGCTTCGGTGCCGTGGCGGACGAAAAGCGTCAACGCCGCATCGCGGATCCGCACGATGCGCGGTGGCTCTTCTCCACTGGTCGAAGGAATCGCCGCCTCGCAGGTCATCACCTTAGAGTAGACACGCGGGCAATAGCGCTTCCGCGACACGCCAAGACCCGTCACCGTACGGTCGTATTGGCGGCCCCGGGGCTTCATCAACCGCCGACGACTGAACCGGACCCGCAGCCCTGTCAGCCGCTGACGATGAGTGGCAGCAAGACCGTTCCCGGGCCGCCGGTCACCACGATCACCCAACGGCCATCGAACGGCAGCCTGGCCGAGACCGGGAAGAACGCGAAACCGATTTCGGCCGTGACGGCGGCTTCGGGCACTTCGTACCGGATGTGCAGCGGGTCATCGCCGGTCGGGGGCCGGATCTCCACATCGACCCGCCGGTCCGGAGCGTCCGTCTCCGTCTGAATCAGCACCACGAGCACAAACTCGGCCGACCGGTCGGGCCCGACCACATATCGGGACAGCACACCGCCCGCGACGCTGAGTTTGTTGTCGACCACCGAGGCCGCTTCGGCAAGAAACGCCCCCGTAACGATCATCCCGCCGAAGGTACCGCTTCGCGGGTTCTCCGCAGAGCAGCCATCAGGAATCAAGGCTGTTCTCAAGGTGATTTCGAAGAATACGTAAAGCGCGCGCTCCCGCCGAGTTGCCCTCGGGCGGCGGTTCGGGCGCCATCAAAGCGCTCCCCGTCGGCGGGATCGCACCGCCGGCGCCGCAGCAACGTCGGCCAAACGTCGGCCAAACGGGACTTGTGTTCGCGCTCGTACACCTGAAGCACGGAGGTGCGCCGCATGCCGGAAGCCACCGTCGCTCCGGCGCTTAGCTCGTGGCGGGCGGCCGCACTCATCCGGACCAGCCAATTGGTTAATATGACGAAGTCAGAGCGCCAATTCGGCAGGCGCGGACGGTAGGTCGGAGGTGCCATCGTAGCCATCCACTTCATCTCGGGTCTGCCGCGTTCGGGTTCGACTCTGCTGGCCGCGTTGCTACGGCAAAACCCGCGGTTCCAGGCGGGGATGTCGGGCCCGCTGGCCGGCCTCTTCGGGGCCCTGCTGGGCGAAATGAGTGGGCGCAACGAGTTTTCGATCTTCATCGACGACGCCAAACGCGAGCGCATCCTGCGCGGGTTGTTCGACGACTTCTACGCCGACAGCCCAGCGGAGGTGGTCTTCGACACCAACCGCGGCTGGTGCGCGTGGATGCCGGCGATTGCGCGGCTGTTCCCCGACGCGAAGGTGATTGCCTGCGTGCGTGAACTGCAGTGGGTGGTCGACAGCCTGGAGCGGTTGATCCAACGCAACGTCTTTAGCCCGTCGTCGATTTTCAACTACAGCGCCGGAGGCACGGTCTATACCCGCGCCCAGCAGGTGATCGCGCCCGACGGCATGGTGGGCGGTCCCTACGACGCCCTCAAGCAAGCGGCGTACGGCGCGCAACGGGATCGGCTGTTGTTGCTGCAGTACGAAACCCTGGCGACCGACCCGGCGAAGGCGATGGCGGCCATCTACGCGTTTCTCGGTGAGCCGGTGTTCGAGCACGACTTCGGCCACGTCGATTACGACGTACGCGAGTTCGACGAGCGCGCCGGCACGCCGGGCCTGCATACCGTGCGCCCCACGGTCAAGGCCGAGCCCCGCGACACGGTGCTGCCGCCGGATCTGTTCAAACGCTTTGTCCGCGATGCCTTCTGGCGCGATCCCGAGAGGATTCCCGACGGGCTGCAGGTCGTCTGAGGTTTGTCGGTTCGAAGACGAGGGCGGCTTCAGTGCCCCCGATCATTGTGGTGGCTGATTGGGCCAGCTGGCACGTTCGCGCTCGATCTGGGCGCACGGTGTCCGTCGCGTCAGTGTGCTCAGTCGTGCGCGGTCAGTAGTGCAAATGACAACCGCGGCCGGGTCTTTCGACCGGGCCGCGGTTGCCATATCCGTCACCGGCCTACTATCACGGGAAGTTGGCTCCGTTGGTTCCGTCAGCTCCGTTCGTGTTGCCAGTGCCGGGGTCGCCGTCTGTGCCGTCGCCGGCGGTGCCGCCGGTGCCATTGCCGCCGATGCCACCGGCTCCGCCGTGGCCACTGCCGGTGCTGCTGCCAGCGCCGCCAGACCCGCCATTGCCACCGGTACCACTACCGACGGCCGTGCCGGTGCCGTCGCCACCGTGGCCGCCGACGCCGCCTGACGCACCGCCAAATGCGCCACCGTCGCCACCGGCCCCTCCGTGGCCGCCAGTACCGTTAGCGACGACGGTGCCGGTCGATGCATCGACGTAGCCGAAGCCGCCGGCGGCGCCGGCACCCCCGGGAGCACCGGCAACGGTACCGTCGCCACCGGCACCGGCGGCCCCGCCGACCGCGTTGCCCGAAACGTTCGCGTCGCCCAGGGCCTGCACCCACGCCATACCCGCCGTGCCGGCAGGCGTGCCCGTCTGCGCGGCGTTGCTACCGCCGTCGCCGCCCAAAGCCCCGGTGCCGCTGTCGCCGCCGGCCCCACCGGTGGCGGTGCCGCTAGCGGTCGGGACGTCGCCGGGAGCCGTGGGGTTCTGGGCGATGATCGCCGCCTCACCGCCATCCCCGCCGGTGTGGCCGTCAAAGCCCGCACCGCCGGCCCCACCGATCGCGCTTCCCGAAGCGTGGCCGGTCGTGGCGCCAAGGTTGCCGTAACCGCCGTCAATCTCGGCCCACCCGCCGGCACCGCCGTGGCCACCGTTGCTGCCGGCACCGCCATCACCACCGGTAGCCCCGCCAATAGCGATGCTGTTATCACCAAGGGCCTCCACGACGCCGTGGCCGCCGTCGCCACCAGCGCCGCCGACTCCCGCACCCGCCCCGCCGGCCCCACCGAGAGCGGTGCCATACGCGGACTGCCCGACATTGCCGGGGAAGTAGCCAGCTTCAATCTCCGCATTTCCGCCGAGCCCACCGGTGCCGCCGTCGCTGCCGGCACCACCGATCCCGCCGGTCGCGGTGCCCGCAGCCGTGCTCCTCAAACCGCTGGCACCCACATAGCCATACCCGCCGAGCCCGCCAGTGCCGCCGGTGGTACCGGCGCCACCGGCCCCGCCAGTCGCGGTGCCATTAGCCACGCGGCCACCGGCGCTGGCCTCAACGGTGGCATAGTTCCCGGCGCCGCCGGTGCTGCCCGCACCCGTACCGGCCCCGCCACCGCCACCGGTCGCCGTACCAATCGCAGCGCTGCCGTGAGCATCAGCGGTGATGCTGCCGGCACCACCAGCACCGCCAGCACCGCCGGAGGTGCCAGCACCGCCGGCACCACCAGTTGCGCCGGTGCCGGTGCCAGAAGCGATACCAGTAGCCGCGCCGCCATTGGTAGCGCTGATCGAACCGGCACCACCGGCACCGCCGGTGCCGCCGTCGCTACCCGCGCCACCGACGCCGCCAGCGGCCGTGCCGGTAGCGGTGCTATTCGTGCCGCTGGCCTCAACCAAGCCGGAGCCGCCGGCCCCGCCGGTGCCGCCGTTGCTGCCGAGCCCGCCGCCCCCGCCGGTGACGGTGCCGTCACTGACGACGCCACCGTTGATGGCTTCGAGGTTGACAGAGCCGCCGGTCCCGCCGGTGCCGCCATTGGTGCCGCCAGCCCCGCCCACCCCGCCGGTGGCGATGTCGGTGCCGGAAACCGAGCTGCCTGCGCCAGCAAAGATGTTGGCACCGCCGCCAGCCCCGCCAGCCCCGCCATCGGTGGTGCCGGTGCCGGCCCCGCCAGCGCCGGCGGCGCCGCCGGTGGCGGTG
>NZ_LZIR01000115.1 GCF_001667035.1 Mycobacterium sp. 852002-51057_SCH5723018 | reverse complement strand
CGGTGGCCACCATCAGCTTCCATGACGATCGCAAGCGCGGCGTAGCCGGGCGCTGCGGGTCGTCACCATCAGCTTCCATGACGATCGCAAGCGCGGCGTAGCCGGGCGCTGCGGGTCGTCACCATCAGCTTCCATGACGATCGCAAGCGCGGCGTAGCCGGGCGCTGCGGGTCGTCACCATCAGCTTCCATGACGATCGCAAGCGCGGCGTAGCCGGGCGCTGCGGGTCGTCACCATCAGCTTCCATGACGATCGCAAGCGCGGCGTAGCCGGGCGCTGCGGGTCGTCACCATCAGCTTCCATGACGATCGCAAGCGCGGCGTAGCCGGGCGCTGCGGGTCGTCACCATCAGCTGCCGTGACGATCGCAAGCGCGGCGTAGCCGGGCGCTGCGGGTCGTCACCATCAGCTTCCATGACGATCGCAAGCGCGGCGTAGCCGGGCGCTGCGGGTCGTCACCATCAGCTTCCGTGACGATCGCAAGCGCGGCGTAGCCGGGCGCTGCGGGTCGTCACCATCAGCGACCCTCAGCTCGCGATCGCCTCGAGCGGTGCGCCACTGACCACCCGACTGCGTTGCCCCCGCACGTCGACGGGCACGTCGCCCATCAGGGTGACCCGGTGCATGAGCCGATGCTGGCCGTCGTAGTCGTCGATCGCCCGGTGCTGGGTCGCCCGGTTGTCCCAGATGGCGACGTCGCCATACGCCCAACTCCAGCGAATCGTGTTCTCGGGCTGGGTGACTCGCCGCTGCAGCAATTCGAACAGCACCGTCGACTCGTAGCTGTCCAGGCCGACGAAGCCGCGCACGAAGTCTCCCAGCAGCAGGGTCCGTTCGCCGGTCTCCGGGTGCACCCGCACCACCGGGTGCTCGGTCTGGAAATCCCGTTTCTCGAACGCCTGCCGGAACGCCCGTTGCGCATCGGTCAGCGCCTCATCGGTGACGTAGTCGTAGCGGTTGGTGTGCAGCGCCCACAGGTCGTCGACGAGGCACTTGAGCGGTTCGGGCAGCGCGTCGTAGGCCGCGGCGGTCGAGGCCCACAGTGTGGACCCGCCGTAGCTGGGCAGGGTGACCGCGCGCAGGATCGACGCCGCGGGGTAGTTCGCGACAAAGGTGACGTCGGTGTGCCAGCGGGTGGCCTTGCCGTACTCGGAGTTGATCGGCGTGATGATCGGCGCGTTGTCCGCGGACAGCACGGAGGCGGCCGGGTGACCGATCGGGGTCCCCAGCAGCCCGGCGAACGCAAGCTGCTGCTGGTCATCGAGGTGGTCTTGGCCGCGGAAGAAGATCACCTTGTGTGCCAGCAGCGCCCCGCGAATCTCGTCGACGGTGTCCTGGTCAAGCTCGCCGCTGAGGCGCACGCCGTCGATGCGGGCGCCGATTCGGCTGCCCAGCTTGGTGACGGTGATCGAGTGGGTCATTTTTCGTCCTTTTGCGATCAGCTTTATGTAGTCAGCTGACTACATGCGCTAGTGTAGTCATATGACTACGCGTTCGGCAAGTGCGCGCCGGAAAAATCCCACCGGCCGGGACGAAGTGGCGGCGGCCGTTCTGGAGGCGGCCACCGACCTGTTCGCCGAGCGCGGCCCGGCCGCGACGTCGATCCGCGACATCGCCGCCCGGTCAAACGTCAACCACGGCTTGGTGTTTCGCCACTTCGGCACCAAGGACCAGCTGGTCGGCGCCGTGCTCGATCACCTGGGTGCCACCACCACCGAGGTACTGCAGGCCGACCCGTCGTCCGCCGAGGCCGAACGGGCGATGGACCGGCACATGCGGGTGATGGCCCGCACCCTGCTCGACGGCTATCCGGCCGGCAAGCTGCAGACGCGGTTCCCGGGTGCCTCCCAACTGTTGGAGCGCGTCCGCCCGGCTCACGGCCCCGAGGGGGACCGCAGCGCGCGCCTGGCCGTGGCGAATGCCTTTGCGCTGCAGTTCGGTTGGCGGCTGTTCGCGCCTTTCCTGCGTTCGGCGACCGGCCTCGACGAACTGACCGACGCCGAACTAAGGCAGGCGGTGCTCGCCGAAATGGCCCGGATCGTCGAACCTCACTGACTGCGGGCCAGGGCGCGCCGGTGCAGCGGCTCGCGGCCGGGCGGTTGCTGCGGTGTCGGCAGCAGCGGCTTGCGGACGCGCACCGCGATCGTCGTCGGCGACTCGGTGCTCAGCGTCAGTTCCTGACCGGCGTGCCGCAGGGACAGCTCGGAACCGGGCCCGTCGCGCACCGTGTAGGTGACCTCGGAGTGGTTGACGTCCACCGTCAGCCGGAAATCCCGCCACCGCAGCCGGAACCGCAGGCGCGAAATGCCGTCGGGCAGTTGGGGATCCAGCGACAGGATGTCCTCGTCGTCGCGCAGGCCACCGAAGCCCACGACCAGGGTCAGCCAGGCACCGGCCAGCGAGGCCATGTGCAGCCCGTCGCGGGTGTTGTGGTGCAGATCGCGCAGGTCGATCAATCCGGCCTCATACGCGTAGTCATGGGCCAGCTCCATATGCCCGACCTCGGCGCACATCACCGCCTGGGTGCAGGCCGACAACGACGAGTCACGCACCATGCGCCGCTCGTAGTAGTCGACGTTGCGCGCCTTCTGTTCGGGCGTGAACGCGTGGCTCTGCCATTGCATGGCCAGCACGAGGTCGGCCTGCTTGATCACCTGGGCGGGGTAGAGCCGCACGTAGGCCTCGTGCAGCAGCAACGGGTAGGTGGTGTTGGCCTCGAAGTCCCATTCGGCGAAGGTGGTGAACCCTTCGCACTGCTGGTGGACGCCCAGCTCGGCGTCGTAGGGAATGTTGACGGCGCCGGCCGCGTCGCGCCAGGCGGCCGCCTCCTCGGTGGTGACCTCCAGCGCCTCCGCCTCCTCCGGGTGCCGGTTGCAGGCCTCTGCGGCGGTGACCAGATTATGGGCCGCCATCAAATTGGTGAAGACGTTGTCGCGGACGATGGCCGTGTACTCGTCGGGCCCGGTGACGCCGTCGAGGTGCCAGACCCCGTGCCGGTCGTGATGCCCGATCGACATCCACAGCCGGGCCGTTTCCACCAGCACGTTGAGGCCGCAGTCGCGCTCCAGGTCGTGGTCGCCCGTGACGACGCGGTACCGCTCGAAGGCCATCGCGATGTCGGCATTGATGTGCCACGCCGCCGTGCCGGCCGGCCAGTAGGCCGAGCACTCCTGCCCGCGGATGGTCCGCCAGGGAAAGCTGGCGCCGGCCAGGCCGAGTTCGCCCGCCCGCTCCTTGGCGAGATCCATCGTGGACGCCCGCCAGCGCAGGGCGTCGGCCACGGTATGGGGGGCGGTGTAGGTAAGCACCGGCAACACGTAAGCCTCGGTGTCCCAAAAGGCGTGGCCGTCGTAGCCGGTTCCGGTGAGCCCCTTGGCCGCGATCGCGCGGCGCTCGGCGCGCGCGCTGGCCTGCAGCAGGTGAAACATCCCGAACCGGACCGCCTGCTGCGATTCGGGATCGCCCTCCACCTCGACGTCCGCGTTCTCCCAGAAGTCGTCGAGGTAGGCCCGCTGCGAGTCGAGCAGCCCCTGCCATCCGGTATAGCGGGCGCTGTGGATCGCGGCGGCGGCCTGGTCGCGCAGCGCCGGGCGGGAGCGCATGCTCGACCACCCGTACGCCAGGTACTTGACGATGCGCAGCTTCTGGCCCGCGCGCAGCCCACAGATCACCGTGGTCCGGGCCAGGTCCGCGCGCGCGTCGGTGCTGAATTCGACGCGCCCGGGCACCTCGATCTCGTGATCCATCGCAGCGGACATCATCAGCGCGCTGGCCCGGGTCCGGTGCATGAGAAGCGCTCCGGTCTCGGTGCTTTCGAAGTCGACGGACTCGAGCGGGTTCTCCAGGATCGCCGACACCCGGGGGTCGTCGGAGGTCTCCGGTTGGTCCTCGTTCGCGACGAGTTCGGACTGCACGGTCACGCGAACGAAGTCCTCGACGGCCTCGACCACGTACTCGATGGCGGCGACGCCGCGCTGGGCCAGGGACACCAGCCGGGTGGACACCACCTTGATCTGCTTGCCGGCGGGCGAGCACCAGTGCGCGCGGCGGGTCAGCGTCCCGGCGTGCAGGTCGAGGACGCGCTCGTGGGAGATCAACTTGCCGTAGCGGACGTCGAACGGCTCGTCCTCGACCAGTAGCCGGATGATCTTGCCGTTGGTGACGTCGACGATCGTCTGGCCGGCCTCCGGGTAGCCGTAACCCGCCTCGGCATAGGGCAGCGGCCGGATCTCGTAGAACGAGTTCAGGTAGGTGCCCGGCAGGCCGTGCGGTTCGCCCTCGTCGAGGTTGCCGCGCAGACCGATGTGCCCGTTGGACAACGCAAACAGCGATTCCGACTGGGCCAGCAGGTTCAGATCGAGCCGCGTCTCGCGGATCTGCCACGGTTCGACTGGGAATGCTTCCTCAGTAATCATGAGCGCAGCAGGTCGGCGAGGTCGGTGACCACCACGTCGGCGCCGTTGCTGCGCAGGTCGTCGGCCTGGCCCACCCGGTCGACGCCCACCACGTAGCCGAAGTTACCGGCACGGCCGGCCTGCACCCCCGAGAGGGCGTCTTCGAAGACCGCCGCGGCCTCGGGGCCGACGCCCAGCAACTCGGCCCCGCGCAGGTAGGAGTCGGGGGCCGGCTTGCCGGCGATGTGCTCGTCGCGCAGCGTGACCCCGTCCACTCGCTGCTGAACGAACCGGTCGAGGCCGGTGATCTGCAGGACGTCGCGGGTGTTGGCGCTCGACGACACCACGGCGATGCCGAGCCCCGCCTCCGAGGCGGCCTCCAGGTAGCGCCGCGACCCTTCGAACACCTCGACGCCGTCGTCGTGCAGGACCTTCTGGAACATGTCGTTCTTGCGGTTGCCCAGCCCGTTGATGGTCTCGGCGTCGCCGGGGTCGTCCGGATCGCCCTCGGGCAGCTCGATGCCGCGGCTGTCCAGGAAGGACCGGACCCCGTCCTCGCGCTTCTTGCCGTCGACATATTGCCGGTAGTCCGACGACGGGTCGAAGGGGACGAATTCTTCTCCGGTTCGCTTGGCCCGTTCGGACAGGTAGGCGTCGAACATGGCCTTCCAGGCCTTGGTATGCACGCTCGCGGTGTCGGTGAGCACGCCATCGAGGTCGAACAGGCAGGCACGCACCTTGTCGGGCAGACCCAGCACGGGTACCTCACTCTCGGGTATCGGGGTTGGGCGGTATCCACTCCACCATGCTTGTGCGCGTGCCGCCAGGGTTTCAGCGGTGGTCACTCGCGTCCCCGTCCAGCAGTCCGCGTTCGATGAGGTCTAGCACCTGGGCTCGCGCGAATCTGATGGC
The DNA here is from genome assembly GCF_001667035.1 of Mycobacterium sp. 852002-51057_SCH5723018. Classification (GTDB taxonomy): domain Bacteria; phylum Actinomycetota; class Actinomycetes; order Mycobacteriales; family Mycobacteriaceae; genus Mycobacterium. The sequence goes on along the minus strand of NZ_LZIR01000115.1, from coordinate 24,123 downwards.
GGCGGGGCTGGTGGGAAGCGGCCCGTCGAGTAGCAGGCCGGCCAGGCCATGCACCGCCGACCACGCGGCAATCTCGGCCCCCGGCCTGCGGCGGGCGTCCAGTAAACCCGCGGCTAGGGCTTCGTCGAGCACCTGACCGAGGACCTCGAAGGGGTCAGCGCCGTCGGTGGTGTGCTCCGCGTCGGGGGATGTCGCGGGGTGAGAGGTGAACGCGGTGCGAAACAGTCCTGGCTGCGAGATCGCGAAGTCGATGTAGGCGTTGCCGACCGCGCGCAGCCTCTTGCGGGGGTCGTGGTTGCGGTCGACGCGTCGGCGCATCTGCGCGGCGAGCTCGCCGCGCGCAAAGTGCGACACCTCGGCCAGCAGTGCCTCGCGGTCGGCGAAGTGGCGGTAGGCGGCCGAGTGCGACACCCCGGCGGCGGGGGCCGCCTCGCGCAGGATCACCCGATCGGGTCCGCCCTCGCGGGCCAGCGCGATGCTCGCCTCGACCAAAGCCGAGTGCAACGCACCGTGGTGGTAGCCCTTTTTGCCGGGGGGGTCGGCGCTCACGGAACCCATGTCATCACGATCTCACGTCCGCCCAGATGTTGACAACGGTCACATTGGGGTCGCATACTACGAAAGTAACCATCGGTCACATCTTCGGTATCCGATCAGGGAAGGGAACTCCAATGACAAACACACGGGTGCTGGTCACCGGCGCCACCGGAAGGATCGGCGGCGCGGTCGCGAACCAATTGCTGGAAAAGGGCGTGGCTACGCGGGCCTTGGTACATCGCGACGACGGGCGCAGCGCCCGTTTGCGCGCCTTGGGCGCCGAGATCGTTGTTGCGGATATGCTTGACATTCAACAGGTTCGGGCCGCAGTCGAAGGCGTGGACCGATTGTTCTTCAACCCGCCGTACCACCCGCATGCACTCGACAGCGCCGTCGCCTTTGCCGTGGCCGCGCGCAGTGCAGGCGTCGAGGCGGTGGTCGCGCTGGGCCAGTGGCTGGCCAGTCCGGAGCACCCGGCTTTGATGACACGCCATCAGTGGTTGTCCGACAAACTGTTTCAACTGCTGCCGGACACCGCCCACGTGGCGGTCGATCCCGGGTTCTTCGCTGACAACTATTTCCAGGTTCTGCCGGTTGCCGCCCAGCTCGGGGTGCTGCCGATGCCGAGGACGGGGGGACGACGCAACGCGCCCCCTTCCAACGAAGACATCGCCCGGGTCGCGGTGGGCGCATTGCTTGACCCGCGCCGCCACGACGGTCGGGCCTATCGCCCGACCGGGCCAAAGCTGTTGTCCGGCACGGACATCGCCGACGCTATAGGCGAAGCGCTGGGCCGGCGAATCCGCCTGATGGAGATACCCCCGTGGATGTTCCTGCGAGCGGTGCGGGTGAGTGCCAAGCGACTCGGCGCCGACACGTACTTCGAGTCCGGTTTGCGCCACTACCTGCCCGAGACCGGCCTGGGAACCTGGGAGGTGGGCGGTCCGACCACCCATGTGCGTGATGTCGCCGGGGTTGAACCCGAAGACTTTCTGACCATCGCGCGCCGCTACGTCAACGCGGCAGACACGCGGCGCACCGCCGGCAAGATGCTGCGCGAGATCGGCATTCTCATGCTGACCGGGGTGGTGCCGGCGCACCGGCTCGACCGCTTCGACCGACGCCAGCAGCATCCCCGGCCCGCCCAGGCACGCCATTCCGGCGAGTCGGCCGTGTGGCAAGGCGAGCACGCCCCGTCGGTTGACCCGGTGCATTACCGCTTCGGTCCAGCCTCGATCACTCCCACTTCGGCATCCTCGGACCGGCTGTGGGGCCAGCGATTGTCGTCCTAACTGGAGGATTCGGGTACCGCCGCTGCCACGGATTCACGCCGCCCCAATGTCGAGGCGGAACGGTGGGTACTCATCGCGCAGCAGCGTACTGTAGGCGCGCACCCGGATTGCCCACCGGTTGATTCCGATCACGAAGTCGTACAACCCCTTTGGATAGCGCCCGGTGAACACCAAGCCCACAAGGGCGATCACCACGAGGATCACTATCAGCGGCGGCACTGGGTAGGCGACGACAGAGTTGTTCGGGTTCAGCGGGAAAGCGCGCCACCCGGCGGAGAAGAAGGCGAAAAGTATCAGGTAGTGCGGGATGGCCAGTAGCCACCACTTGACCAGCACTAAGCCTCGGCTCAGGCGCTCGGGATAGTCGATCTCCAGGTCGGCCGGATACTCGGGCTTCGACCGCAGGCTGAACGGCGGGTACTTGTCTGTGCCCAGTGCGGTGAGCGAGTAGAAGGCGACCCGCCAGCGCCATCGCATCACACCGACGCTGAAGTCGAATAGGGCGGGCGGGTACTTGCCGGTGATCAGGATCGCGAAGAACGCAATCACCCAGACCACGACGACCGCGATGGTCAGAAAGAACAGAACGATGTAGTGCGGAATTGACAGAATCCACTTGACCAGCCACTGCCAGCGTGACAACGCGGGATCGAGGTCACCTCGGATCCGAACCGGGCACGTTTCAGGTTGCATCATCGACCCTCCTTGGGCTCGACAGAAAAAGTGATATCATTTTATATCACTTTTGAGAAGGGCGGTACCCGTGGACAGCGCTGAATCAACCAACAACGCTCACGTTGTCGGACATCAGGGAGCCCAGGTCGAGATCCATCAACGTCCTGCTGGCGCCGTCACCGGCTGGCTCGGTGTCCTCGTCGTCGCCGCGAGCATTGCCGGAATTGTCCTGGCGGCCAACAACAAACCTGACCTGCTGTGGCTGCCGATCGTGATCCTTGCCTTGGTCGTCACCTCGCTGGTGATCATTCCGCCCGGTCAAAGCTCGGTGATCCAGTTCTTCGGGCGCTACATCGGCACCGTGAGCCGTCCGGGGTTTTGGTGGGTCGCGCCGCTGACCGTGCGCCGCGGGATCAGCCTGCGGGTGCGCAACTTCGAGACGGCGCATCTGAAGGTTAACGACGCCGACGGCAGCCCGGTAGAAATCGCTGCGATCGTGGTCTGGCAGGTGGCCGACACCGCCAAGGCGACCTACGCGGTGGATAGCTACCAAGGCTTCGTGTCGATGCAGGCCGAGTCGGCGCTGCGGTACGTCGCCACCAGCCACCCCTACGACGACCCAACCGGCGCCGGCACGTCGCTGCGCGGCTCCACGAACCAGGTTGTCGCCGACCTCGCCCGCGAACTGGCGTCACGCGTCCAGATCGCCGGCGTAGAAATCGTTGAGGTCCGCATCTCCCACCTGGCTTATGCCCAAGAAATCGCCCAGGCGATGCTTCGCCGCCAGCAGGCCAGCGCCGTCATCGCCGCCCGCACGCGCATCGTGGAGGGCGCCGTGGGGATGGTCAGCCTGGCGCTTGAGCGGCTCACCGACAGCGGCGTCGTGGCGCTCGACGAGGAGCGCACCGCCAGCATGGTCAGCAACCTCATGGTGGTGCTCTGCGCCGACCAACCGCCCTCGCCCGTGGTCAACACCGGCACGCTTTACACGTGAGCGACCGCCGACAGGTCCTGCTTCGGATCGACCCCGCCGTCCACGACGCGCTCACCCGCTGGGCCAACGACGAGTTCCGCAGTGTCAACGCACAAGTCGAAATGATCTTGCGCAGAGCGCTCGACGACGCCGGTCGGATGCCGAAACACGCGGCACCCCCGCCCAAGAGGGGTCGTCCCAGAGCCACAGCGGATAAATCCGGCCGCACGACGCAGGATTAGCACCCCAACATCCGGGCACGTCCGTCACAAGGCATTTGGGCAGTCCAGCCCGGGTCGGCCTCATCGACCGTGGGTTGCGCTTTGGCGGATGATGCGCACCATCTCCGAGGGGCGCTCGAGGGCCGAGAAATGGCCGGTGTCTGGAATTGTGAAGGTGTCGGCGTGGGGGAGCCGGCGGGCGACCCGCTCCCGGTCCGCGACGCGCGACCAGTCGTGTTCGGCATAGACCAATGTGACCGGGACGGTGACGTTGGGGTAGCGGCTTGCCGCATCGATGAAGTCGTTGAGGCTGCGCATGATCGCCCGGTTCACCGTCGGGTAGCCGCGGCGGCGGCCGCTGCGGCGCAGCTCGGCGAGGAAGTCCTTCGGCAGTGTGTGGCGGTCGGCGAAGCCGCCGGCCAGGATGCCTTGGAGGATGAGGCGGTTTTCCAGTCGGGCGAAGATCGGTCCCGAACCGGGCAGCCGGACGCCCGTTCCGATCACCCGGGCGAACCAGTTGCCCCGTTCCAACCCGCCCGGATAGTCGTAGGGGTTGAAGGCGATCACGCGGCGCACGGTGTCGGCCAGTTCGGTGGAGGCCAGCAACGCGAGCGCGGCCCCCATCGATTCGCCGGCCAACGTGACGTCACGCACGCCCAGCGCCCTGACGAATTCAACTACGGCGCTGCGCAATTCGGGCTCGCCGTATCGGGCGCCGGGGACGATGTCGGACCAGCCCATGCCGGGCAGGTCCAGCGCGTAGACGGTGAATTCGTCCCACAGCCCGGGCACGACGCGCTGGAAGTAGTCCAGCTGGGTGCGGACCGTGTGCAGCAGCACCAGCGGCGGGCCGGTTCCCGTCGTGAAGTAGCGCAGCCGCGAGCCGTCGGACCGGGTGAGGAATTTGACCTGGCCGCGCCCGCCGCTCCATGTCAGCGTGTAGCGTTGGTCGGGAGTTTCGTTGGGCTGCATGGCATTCACGCTTCACAAATCGCTTGGATGGCACGAACGCGGCCGTCGGCCAGGGCCCGGGTGAGGTTATCGGCCTTCTGCTCGAAGTCGGTGACGAAGGCGTGCAGACCCAGCGGGCCGGCGGGCTGGGCCAGCAGCGCTCCCATGAGCGCGGCCGCCTGGTCGGTGAGGTCGTTCCAGTGCTCGACCACGAACCCGGCGGACTCCACCGCGGCGCGCAATTGCTCGGGAGTGATCAGGTGGCTGCGTGTGGGGTCGTCGGCCCAGGGGAGGGGATAGTCGAGTTCGCCCTCGCCGACCGTGATGTCCCACAGGGCAAGCCGCCCGCCATCCTTCAGCACCCGGCGCGCCTCGGAGTACAGGCGCGCCTTGTCGGCCACGTTCATCTGGACGTGCTGACTGATGGCGACATCGAAAGCGGCGTCGGCGAAGGGCAGTTCGGTGACGTCGGCCTGACGAACCGAGATCCGGTCGCCGAGCCCGACGAGCCCATTGAGCCAGCGGTTCGTTTCGCAGTATTCATCGGTGAGATCCACGGCGGTGACTCGGCAGCCGTAGCGGTCGGCGACGTAGCGGGCGGTGCCGCCGACCCCGCTGCCGGCATCGAGAACCCCACTCTTACTGGTGATCTGCGCCAGCTCCACCAGTTGGGCGGTCGCGATGCGGCCCATCGTGTGGAAGTCCTCGAGCGGTCCGAGGTCGGCGGGTACCACGTGGTCGAGGTCCTTGCCGGCGTCGAGCAGGGCCCGCTCGATGTTGCGTCGCGACAGGCCGGTCGTGTACTGGTGCACGATGGTGGCGTTCATCGTTGCACCCGTGCCCATGCGGTGAGGATGGGGGGCATCGAAATGAGGGCGTCGACCGCCCGCGCCTCCCGCCGGAACAGCGGCACGAAGTCGTCGATGTCGTCGAGCCCGTCGATCTCGAGGCCCAGCTGTTGCGCGACCGGGGAGACCAGCCGCCAGACTTCGGCGCCGTAGGCCAAGATGTCGGTGTCGGCGGCGGTGCCGATCGGCGTGCCTTGGATCAGGCGTGGCACGCCGAGGCCGGCCTCGGCGAAGACCGTGTGCAGCGTGGTGCCGAACCGTGGGCTGAGCCCCATGGCCTCGAAGGCGCGCACGATGCCCGTCGTTACCTGCTCGAACAAGGGCATGTCCGGGACGGTGCGCGTCGCGGTCATGTCGTTCTCGGAGAACGCGACGACGCCTCCCGGGCGCACGAACGAGTTGAGGCGCCGCAGCGTAGCGGCCGGATCGGGCAGGTGCATCAGGATGAACCGGCCGATCACGGCGTCGACCGGTTTGTCCAGGGCGATTCCGTCGATCGCGGCGTGCGTGAATTGCACTGCGGTCAGACCTTGTTCGGCGGCGCGGGCGCGGGCCAGGGCGACCATCTCGGGTGCGGCGTCCACACCGAGGACTGATCCCGTCGGGCCGACCAATCGGGCGGCGACGAACGACACGTCCCCGGGCCCGCAGCCGACGTCGAGCACCCGCATGCCCGGACGCAGGCCGGCGAGGCGCAGCGCATGCTCGGTGTAGTCGTCGTACAGCCGTGCCTGCAGGAGCAGCCGCTGCACCTCCACGTCGGCGTGTCCGAGCACGTAAGTGCTGGCGGATGGCGTCGTACTCATATTTTTCGTGCCTCTCTGGGTGGGGGTTTAGGCCTTGGTCAGTGCGGGGGAGGGAGTCGCCTGCCGACCGCGTGCCGGCAAGAGCCAGGCCACCACGATCGCGGCGCCCAGCGCGATGCCCGCGCAGACCAGCGAGCTCACCTGCAGCCCGTCCAGGAACGCGCGGTTGACGACGTCGCGGACAACGCCGGCCTGTGGCGCCGGTAGCTGCTGGATCACCGTGTGGGCCACGGCCATTGAATGGCGCATGGCATCGGCGGGGAGTCCCGTCAACGCGGAGGTGCCCAGGCGGCTGGAGTACACCGACGCGAAGATGCTGCCGGCGATGGCGACCCCGAGGGTGCCGCCGAGCTCGCGCGTGGTGTCGTTGACGGCCGAGCCGACCCCGGCCTTGTCGGCGGACAGCGATCCCATGATGGCCTCGGTGGCCGGCGCCGTCGTCAGACCGAGGCCGCCGCCGAGCAACAGCATCTGCAAGGCGATCTGGTCATACGGCGTGGCCGCGTCGGCCGTGGACGCCCACGCCAGGCCGGCGGCGAACACCGTGAGGCCCGCGGCGACGACGGCGGTGGTGCCGATTCGTTCGACCAGCCGTGGTCCCAGGATGCTGGCCAGCGCGATGGAGATCGCGACGGGAAGCAGCCGCACGCCGGTCTGAAATGCGGTGTAGTTCTTGATGAATTGGAAGTACTGGGTGATGACGAAGATGAAGCCGAACAGCGTCAGGAAGCCGGCGGTCACGGCCAGGCTGCCGCCGGAGAACCGGCGGTTGAAGAACACGGTGACGTCCAGCATGGGGTGGGTGGTGCGCCGTTCCCACAGCGCAAAGCCGACGAGAACGATTGCGGCGGTGGCAAATCCGATTGCGGTCCGCGTGTTGGTCCATCCCCAGGTGGGCGCCTCGATGACCGTGTAGACCAGCGTCGTGATCCCGGCCGCGGACAAGAGCAACCCGGGGACGTCGACGCGCGGGGCCGCCGGGTCACGCGAGGTCGGCACGAACAGGATGCCGCCGACGATGGCCAGCGCGGCGATCGGGATGTTGACCATGAAGATCGAGCCCCACCAGAAGTGCTCGAGCAGCCAGCCGCCGCTGATCGGCCCCACGGCCACGCCGACACCGACCATGGCCGCCCACAGGCCGATCGCCTTGGCGCGCGGTACCGGATCGGTGAAGATGTTGGTGATCAGTCCCAGGGTGGTCGGGAAGATCACCGCCGCCCCGACACCCATGGCGGCGCGCGCCGCAATGAGCTGATCCGCGGTATTGACCTGTGCGGCAATGCCTGAGGTGACGGCGAACACCGCCAGCCCGGAGTTGAGCCAGCCCCGCCTGCCGTAGCGGTCGGACAGGCTGCCCGCCGAGAGCAGTAGGCCGGACATGACGAGGGTGTAGGCGTCGACGATCCATTGCAGCTGCGCGGTGTCGGCGCCGAGTTCGCGCGACAGGGTGGGCAGCGCGACGTTGACGATGGTGGCGTCAACGCTGATGACGAAGACGCCCAGGCAGATGACGGCGAGGGCGGCAATCGGGTGATTACGGAGTATCGGGGCGGTGCGCATGGACGAAACGGTAAAGCTCGTAGACAAATAAATCAAGTAGTAAGTTGAAAAAGATGTCTAGTCGCTGGTAGGCTGGGGTGGTGCCGCCCCGCAGGAACTACAACCAAAACTGTCCGATCGCCCGCGGGCTCGATGTCCTCGGCGAGCGATGGACGTTGTTGATCCTGCGCGAGCTGGTCGGCGGAGCCCGCCGCTACGGCGACCTGCGCGACGCGCTGCCCGGTATCGCGACCAACCTGCTCGCGGAGCGGCTCAAGGAATTACAAGAGGTCGGGCTGGTCGACCGCGCCGATCTGCCCGCCCCGATCGGGCGCACGGTGTACACGCTTTCCGACATGGGCTGGCAGCGAGTGCTGCCGATCCTGCACAGCCTCGCGTGGTTCGGGCTGGACCGGCTGGACCCGGTTGAGAACGGCCCGGTGTCGCCGTTGAACGGTTTCCTCGCGGGAATACTGCTGGGCTGCAACGCCGCTGACGCAGCCGGCGTGGAGGCGACGTATCGCGTCGAGATCGACGGCCGCCGTTTCGAGTTCGCGGTAACGCAAGGCCGCCTCGCGGCGGCTCGGGGCGAGCCTTCGGTGACTTTGACCGCCAGCGCGGCCGACCTGGTCACCGCCCGGCTGGGGGCGAGCGAGGCCAAGCGCAAGGCGGCGCTGCGGCGTATCGAGTTCAAAGGCGATCCGGAGGCTGTCGACGTAATGCGTCACGTGTTTTCGCTGTAGGCGCTGCTCTATGTCGTCACGCTTGCAGGGCGTTGATCCACTTTTCAAGGCGCCGGGCTTCGCGTGTCATGATTTCGGGTTGCGCCATGGCGTTGGTCAGAACCGCGCTGCCCTCGTAAGCGATGACAAGTTCGAGCGCCAAGTCGCGGGCGTCGCGGCGGCCCATGGCGCGGAATTGCTGCTCGGCCCAGTCCAGCAGGGTTTCCATGATTGGCGCGGTCAGGGCAGGCGATTGGCCCGGCTGGTTCGCGAGCTCGGTGCAGAGGCTTCCTAACGGACAGCCGTGGTCGGCGATCGTGTCGCGCGACTCGGCCAGCATGCCCACGAGCGCCTTGAGCCGGGCCTTGGGGCTGCCGTGGCGGCGCTGCAAAGCCGCGGTGGCGGATCGGATTTCCTCGGTGCGCGCCTCGACAACGGCGGCCACGATGTCGTCTTTGGTCTTGAAGTAGTAATACATGTTGCCCAGCGGCACCTCGGCGGCCTCGGCGGTGTGCGCGAGCGTGGTGCCGGCGATGCCCTGGCGATAGAACAGATCGCACGCGGCAGCGATCAGTCGCTCCCGCTTGCCGGGAGGCTTCGGCGGGGTGGCGTCCTCGGCGCCGGTTGAGTCAGCCATATCACTCACGGACTATAGACGGCACGCGGCCATGCTCAAGTTCCACAGCCGTTTCCGGTTCTCCGGCGTGTTCGACTCGGACTTGACCTTTTTCGCCTTGGCGTTCGCGAAGTACTGTCCGGAGACTTGCGCCGAATCTTCAGACGTGGCGAGGAAAACCGAGGTGGCGGCGCCCTTGTCGGGGGAGATCGAAAACGGCAGCGCCGCATAGGTCATCGCACGGAGGGCTCCCCGGGCGTCCCACATCATCGGTGTCCTGACGATCCCGGGATGCACGGCGTTCGCCGTGACCCGCGTCGACGCCAGCCGGTGCGCCAACTCGATGGTGAACAACAGCACGAGGAGCTTGGAAGCCGCATATGCGCGGATGGCCGAATATCGTTGCTCGCCTTGCAGGTTGTCCGGTTCGAACTTGCCTACGCGGTACACGCTCGAGCTCAGGTTGACGATTCGGCCCCGCGCGCTCCTCTTCAGTTCGTCGAGCAGCAAATGGGTGAGGTAGAACTGCGATAGGTAGTTGACCTGAAAGGTCGTCTCATAACCGTCCTCGGTCAGAGTGCGCCGCGTCATGACGACTCCGGCGTTGTTGATCAGCACGTCCAGGCGCGGGTAGCGGACCGCGAACGTTTCGGCCAGCCGCTGCTGCTGGGCGAGAGACCTGAGGTCGGCGGTGAGGTAATCGACGTCGTGATTGCCGGTGGCCGCGACGATTTCCAATATGACGCTTGCCGCCTTGGCTTCGTTGCGTGCGGCGAGCACGACGGCATACCCCTTCTGGGCCAGCCCGGTCGCGGTGGCCTTGCCGATGCCGTCGGTGGCGCCGGTGATCAGGCAGATTGGCTTGTCCATGAGCTATTGGGCGGCTGTGTCGACCTGCGAGGGCCGCGACAGCATGCGCGACATCATGGAGCGGGTCAACGCCGCGGGCACGAGCGCGGCGCTGACCCGGTTGACCCGGCCCGGTATGCAGTTGGCGCGATTGCGCTGCAGGGCGCGCAGCGCCTCGCGGGCGCAATTGTCCGGTGTCATGGGCGGTATCGGCAGTTTGTCAGGGTCCAGGCCCAGCTCGGCTAGCACGGGGGTGCGGGTCGGTCCCGGGTGCAGGACGGTCACGTGCACGCCGTGCTTGGCCAACTCGCCGTGCAGGCCAGCGCCAAGGCTGGTCACGTAAGCCTTGGTCGCCGCAGTGTTCGCCATGTAGGGCACGCCGTGGATCGCGCCCAGCGCGGACACCAGCAGGATGCCGCCGCGGCCGCGCCGCGCCAGCCGTTCGCCGAAGTAGCGGCTCAGGGCCAGGTGTGCAGCGGTATTCAGCCGCAGGACCGCCCGCTGCGCCTGCAGGTCGGAGCTCAGGAAGGGCCCGGGCAGGGCCACGCCCGCATTCGACACCAGCAGACCGACGTCGATGTCAGTGGTGGCCTCGGCGACTGGGGCCAGCATGCCCGGCTCGGACAGGTCGACGTCGACGGCGCGATAGTCCACACCGTGGCGGTCCGCCAGCGCCGCGCCGACGTCCCGCAGCATGTCCAGGCGCCGGGCGACCAGCACGACGTTGATGCCCGCGGCGGCGAGCTGGTTGGCGAACTCGCGCCCGATCCCCGATGACGCGCCCGTCACGACGGCCCAGGGCCCGAATTGGTTTGCATTGATGCTCATGTCGTTGTCCTTCTCGCGGTCATAGCAAGCTAGTTAGCCAACTTACTATCTGTGGCTCGCGCTGGCAACCGGGCAAATCTAGTCCGATTGCGCGCGTTAGTGGAGTAATACTATGTTAGTTCACTGACTGACTACGCTACCAAAGAGAGGCTTAAGACGGAGATGATTGTCGTCAAGCGCGCGTGGATGCCGCTGGCCATCGCGGTCTTGGTCGCGATCGCGGGTTTCGCCGTCTACCGGCTGCACGGGATCTTCGGTGTTCACCCCACCACGTCGGCGGCGAGCGCCCGCGCCGATGACATCAAGCCCTTCAATCCCAAGCGGGTAACCCTCGAGGTCTTCGGCGCGGCGGGGGCCGTGGCCGACATCAACTACCTCGACGTCAACGCCGCACCGCAGCGAGTTGACGGCGCGGGATTGCCGTGGACCTATAGCGTGTCCACGACCGCCCCGGCGGTCAGCGTCAACGTCGTGGCGCAGGGCGACGGTGAGGTCATCGGCTGCCGAATCACGGTGAACGGCGGTATCAGGGATCAACGAACCGTCGAAGGGATCCACCCCCAGACCTTCTGCCTGGTGAAGTCCGCGTGATCGCGCGAACGGTTCGCCGGCTTTCGGTGCCGATCCTGCTGTTCTGGCTGGGCCTAGCTGCCGTCACGAATATCGTAGTGCCACAACTGGAAGCGGTCGGAGAAACGCACGCGGTGTCGATGAGTCCCGACGATGCACCGGCGATACAGGCCACGCAGCGCGTCGGCCGAGTTTTCCACGAATTCGACTCCGACAGTGCGGTCATGGTCGTCCTGGAAGGCCAGGCGCCGCTGGGTGATGCGGCGCACCGGTTCTACGACGACCTGATCCGCAAGCTTGCGCAGGACCACAAGCACGTCGAGCACGTCCAGGACTTCTGGGGCGATCCGCTTACCGCGGCCGGCTCGCAGAGCGCCGACGGTAAGGCCGCCTACGTTCAGGTCTTCCTCGCCGGTCGCCAGGGCGAGACGCTGGCCAATGAGTCCGTCGACGCCGTCCGGCACATCGTGTCAACGACGGTGGCGCCCAACGGAGTTAGGGCATACATCGCCGGACCCGCGGCCGTGACCACCGACGAGCTCGAATTCGGCGACAAGAGCGTCCGCAAGGTGATGGGTGTGACGGTCGCGGTCATCGTACTGATGCTGCTGATCGTGTACCGATCGCTGGTCACCGTCCTGCTGACGCTGCTGATGGTCTTCATCGAATTGCCTGCCGTGCAAGGGGTGATCGCATTTCTCGGAAGCCGCGGAGTCATCGGGCTTTCAACGTTCGCGGTTCAGATCCTTCCGATACTCGCCATCGCCGCGGGCACGGACTACGCGATATTCGTCGTGGGCCGGTATCAGGAGGCCCGCCACGCCGGCGAGGACCGGGAAGCCGCCTACTACACCATGTTTCGCGGTAGCGCCCATGTCGTCCTTGGCTCGGGCCTGACCATCGCGGGCGCGATGTTCTGCCTCAGCTTCACCAGGCTGCCCTATTTCCAAACCCTGGGCGCGCCGTGCGCGATCGGGATGTTCACGATGGTCGCGGGCGCGCTGACGTTGGGTCCGGCGATCCTTACTTTGGGCAGTCGTTTCGGGTTGTTCGATCCCAAACGGAACATGAAGACGCGGGGTTGGCGCCGGCTGGGAACCGCCGTGGTCCGCTGGCCCACGCCCATCCTCGCGGCGACCTGCGCTATCGCTTTGGTCGGGCTGCTGGCCCTGCCGTCGTTCACGACGAGTTACAGCGACCGCAAGTACCTGCCCGCGATCACGCCGTCCAACATCGGATACGCCGCCGCGGACCGGCACTTTTCACCGGCACGGTTGAATCCCGACCTGCTGTTGATCGAGACCGACCACGACATGCGCAATCCCGCGGACATGCTCGTCCTCGACCGAGTGACCAAGGGCGTCTTCCAGGCCGACGGTGTCGCTCGCGTTCAGGCCATCACCAGGCCGCTGGGCACCCCCATCGAGCATACGTCCATCCCGTTCCAGATCAGCATGCAGTCCACCACGCTGACCGAGAACATGAAATACATGCACGACCGCATGGCCGACATGCGAGGCGTCGCCGATCAAATGACGGGCGTCATCGACACCATGCAACGCATGCTGGTCCTGATGCGCGGGCTCGCCGACACCACGCACGACGTGGCGGGCCAAACCAGGCAGATCGTCGCCGACACCAACGACGTGCGCGATCGCATCGCCGATTTTGACGACTTCTTCAGGCCGCTGCGCGGCTACTTCTCCTGGGAGCGGCACTGTTTCGACATCCCCGTCTGCTGGGCGCTGCGATCGATATTCGATGCGCTCGACGGCGTCGACAAACTCACCGGTGACCTGGGCGGTCTGGTGAAAGACACCGACAGGCTGGATACCCTGATGCCGCAACTGATCTCGCTGCTGCCGCCGATCATCGGCGCGACAATGACCATGCGCACGATGACGATGACCATGTACAGCAGTTTCTCGGGCCTGCTGGATCAAATGGACGCCGCGCAGCAGAATGCGACCGCCATGGGGCAGGCGTTCGACGCCGCGAAAAACGACGATTCCTTCTACCTGCCTCCGGAAGTGTTCGACAACCCCGACTTCAAACGCGGCCTGTCGATGTTCCTCTCGCCCGACGGGAAGGCGGCGCGGTTCATCATCACCCATGACGAGGATCCCGCAACCCCCGAGGGCGTTTCGCACGTCAACGCGATCAAAAAGGCCGCCAAACACGCTGTCAAGGGGACCCCCTTGGAAGACGCCAAGATCCAGCTGGGTGGCACCGCCGCGACGTACAAGGACATGAGTGACGCGGCCAAATACGATCTGCTCATCGCCGGGATCGCCGCGGCCTGCCTGATCTTCGTCATCATGCTGATCCTCACCCGCAGTGTGATCGCCGCCCTGGTCATCATCGGCACAGTGCTGCTGTCGCTGGGATCCTCGTTCGGACTGTCGGTGCTCGTCTGGCAGGACATCCTCGGCATTCCCTTGCACTGGCTGGTAATAGCGATGGCGCTGATCGTCCTGCTGGCCGTGGGATCGGACTATAACCTGTTGCTGGTCTCCCGATTCAAAGAGGAAATCGGCGCGGGCATCAAGACCGGCATCATCCGCGCCATGGGCGGAACGGGGGCGGTGGTGACCTCCGCCGGCCTGGTGTTTGCGTTCACCATGGCTTCGTTTGTGTTCAGCGATCTGCGGATCATCGGCCAGTTTGGCACCACCGTCGGCATCGGACTGCTCTTCGACACCCTGGTCGTGCGATCGCTCATGACGCCGGCGATCGCCGCCCTGCTCGGGCCGTGGTTCTGGTGGCCCCGACGCGTGGGCCTTCGAACTCGCGCCGCGAGACTCCCTGCGGCCGAGGTGGTTTCAGCTATGACCGTCAACGAAAGCGTGCGCCCATGACCTTCCGGCGCCCCAGTCACCACACGCTCTCGGACTCGATACGCCTCGTCGCGCCGCCCGGCAAGGTGTGGAACCTGATCACCACCGTCGCCAGGATCACCGAGTGGTACGACGCGTGGGACGCCGTCGAACACGCCGCCGATGAACAACGGCTCCGGGTAGGCACGACGTTTCGGCTGATCCGGCACCGTATCGGCCGCGACGAAACCGCGCTGTGCCGCGTGACCTCGGTAGAGGCACCGAGACGCTTGTGCTGGCTGCAGCACTCCCCACGCCTACCCATCATGTCGATCGAGTTCGATCTGGTCCCCGCCGCCGAAACAACAACCCTGCTGAACCACACGAGGACCTGGTCGAAGCGCAGCCACTAAGCTGATTGCCATGGCCGAACCCGCTGATCCCGCCGCGGATGGACCGCCTCACCGGCCGGTGTTGGTGGTCGACTTCGGCGCGCAGTATGCGCAGTTGATCGCCCGCCGGGTCCGGGAGGCGCGGGTCTTTTCCGAGGTCATCCCGCACACCGCGTCGGTCGAGGAGATCAAGGCACACAACCCGGCGGCGGTCGTGCTGTCCGGCGGGCCGGCCAGCGTGTACACCGAGGGCGCCCCGCAGCTCGATCCGGCGCTTTTCGACCTCGGGCTGCCGGTGTTCGGCATCTGCTACGGGTTTCAGGCGATGGCGCAGGCTCTGGGCGGGACGGTCGCGCACACCGGTACCAGCGAGTACGGCCGGACGGAACTGAAAGTCCTTGGTGGCGACTTGCATTCGGGTCTGCCCGACGTTCAGCCGGTCTGGATGAGTCACGGCGACGCGGTCACGGCCGCGCCCGACGGATTCGACGTGGTCGCCAGCAGCGCGGGCGCCGCGGTCGCCGCCTTCGAGAACCGCGGCCGGCGCCTGGCCGGGGTGCAGTACCACCCGGAGGTGATGCACACCCCGCACGGGCAGCAGGTGCTCAGCCGGTTCCTGCACGACTTCGCCGGGCTGGGCTCCGATTGGACGCCCGCCAATATCGCCGACGCGCTGGTGGAGCAGGTGCGTGCGCAGGTCGGCGACGGCCATGCGATCTGCGGGCTGTCGGGTGGGGTGGATTCGGCGGTGGCCGCGGCGCTGGTGCAGCGCGCCATCGGTGACCGGCTGACCTGTGTCTTCGTCGACCATGGGCTGTTGCGTGCCGGCGAACGCGCGCAGGTGCAGCGCGATTTCGTCGCCGCCACCGGCGCCAACCTGGTCACCGTCGACGCGGCGGAGACCTTCCTGCAGGCGCTGGCGGGGGTGACCAACCCCGAGGGCAAGCGCAAGATCATCGGCCGCCAGTTCATCCGGGCGTTCGAGGGCGCGGTGCGAGACATCTTGCAAGACAGTGGGGCAGACACCGATTCTCAGGTCGAGTTCCTGGTGCAGGGCACGCTGTACCCCGACGTGGTGGAGTCCGGCGGTGGCAGCGGCACCGCCAACATCAAGAGCCATCACAACGTCGGCGGCCTGCCCGGGGACCTGAAGTTCAAGCTCGTCGAGCCGCTGCGGCTGCTGTTCAAGGACGAGGTGCGCGCCGTCGGGCGCGAGCTGGGCCTGCCGGAGGAAATCGTTGCGCGCCAACCTTTTCCGGGGCCCGGCTTGGGCATCCGGATCGTCGGCGAGGTCACCGCGAAGCGGCTGGAGACGCTGCGGCACGCCGACTCGATCGCGCGCGAGGAGCTCACCGCTGCGGGCCTGGACAACCAGATCTGGCAGTGCCCGGTGGTGCTTTTGGCCGACGTGCGCTCGGTCGGCGTGCAGGGCGACAACCGCACCTACGGGCACCCGATCGTGCTGCGGCCGGTGTCCAGCGAGGACGCCATGACCGCCGACTGGACCCGGGTGCCCTACGAGGTGCTGGAGCGGATCTCGACGCGCATCACCAACGAGGTGGCCGAGGTCAATCGCGTGGTGCTCGACATCACCAGCAAGCCGCCCGGCACCATCGAATGGGAGTAGCTCTGCGCGGCTTGTCCGTGCGGCTCCTTCGCGACACATAACCAGTTGCGACGACACGCCGACGGGAGCCGCAGCGGTTTATATCTGGCGGATTCTGGCGCCCCATTGCGCCCATCAGCCACTCCAGTACCGAGCGCATAAAGCAGCCTCTCACGTTTCTTGACGGTTGTCGGAGGGCGGGTGTTAACTCCAGCTGTATCGAACATACATTCGAAAAACCAGGCAGGAGGCTTCGCCATGACCACGGCTTTCGCCTCCGACCACCGCCGGGAAAACCGCGCTGAGCAGCTGAAATCGCTGCGGCGACGGATGGCCGAGCTATCCGGAAAGACGTCCGGGCGCGCCGCCGCCCGCATCGACGAGCTGCTGCCGGAATCGGAATCCTACGTGGCGCTCCCGCCGTGGCTGGCGGAGTCGCTGCCGGCGCCGTTGCCGCGCGGGACGGTGGCGGTGCTGTCGGGGGCCCGGTCGTTGCTGCTGGGCATGGTGGCCGCGGTGACGGCGGCCGGCGGCAACGTCGCGATTGTCGGCCACCCCGACATCGGGTTGCTGGCCGCCGTGGAGATGGGCGCGGACCTGAGCCGGCTCGCGGTGATACCTGATCCCGGAACCGATCCGGTGGAGGTGGCCGCGGTGCTCATCGATGGCATGGACCTGGTGGTGCTCGGTCTGGGCGGGCGCCGGGTGCCGCCGACCCGGGCGCGGGCGGTGGTCGCGCGGGCCCGTAATAAGGGCTGCACCCTGCTGGTCACCGACGGCGACTGGCAGGGGGCGCAGACGCGGCTTGCGGCCCGGGTCTGCGGCTATGAGATCACGGCGGGCGGCCGCCCGGGTTTTGGCCGGATCGGCAGGGTGCGGCTGCAGGTCAGCGGGATGTGCGCGGGCAGACGGGTGATCGGCCGGGCGCGAGCCGGGTGACTTCTGGTGGTTTCTTCCCGGGTGTTGGCGATCTGGTGCATGGACTGGCCCGCGGTCGCGGCGGCGGCAGCAGCGGACCTGCCCGCGACGGCCCCGGTCGCGGTCACCCTGGCCAACCGGGTGATCGCCTGCTCGTCGGCCGCCGGCGCGGCCGGGGTGCGGCGGGGGTTACGACGCCGGGAGGCGGCGGCGCGCTGCCCGCAACTGCACGTCACCACCGCCGACGCCGACCGCGACGCCCGCTTCTTCGAAGGGGTGGTCGCGGCGGTGGACGACCTGGTGCCCCGCGCCGAGGTGCTGCGGCCCGGGCTCCTGGTGTTGCCGGTGCGCGGGGCGGCCCGCTATTTCGGCTCCGAACAGCAGGCCGCCGAGCGGCTGATCGACGCGGTGGCTGCAGCCGGCGCCGAGTGTCAGGTCGGGATCGCCGATCAGCTGTCCACCGCGGTGTTCGCCGCCCGGGCGGGCCGGGTCGTGGAGCCCGGCGGCGACGCGAGGTTCCTGTCGGTGCTGTCGATCCGGCAGCTGGCCACCGAGCCGAGCCTGTCCGGCCCGGGGCGAGAAGAACTGACGGACCTGTTGTGGCGGATGGGAATTCGCACCATCGGGCAGTTCGCCGCGCTGTCGTCCACCGACGTGGCCTCCAGGTTCGGCGCCGACGGGGTGGCCGCGCACCGGTTCGCCCGCGGTGAGTCCGAGCGGGGCCCGTCCGGGCGGGAGCCGCCGCCGGAACTGGTGGCCGTGCTGGACTGCGATCCGCCGATCGACCGGGTAGATGCCGCGGCATTCGCCGGGCGCTCGCTGGCCGGCACGCTGCACCAGGCGCTGATGGCCGCCGGGGTGGGCTGCACCCGGCTGGCCATCCACGCCGTCACCGCCAACGGCGAAGAGCTGCAACGGGTGTGGCGGTGCGCCGAGCCGTTGACCGAGGACGCCACCGCCGACCGGGTGCGCTGGCAACTGGACGGCTGGTTGAGCAATCGGACCGCCGACAGGCGGCCCACCGGGCCGGTAACGCTGTTGCGGTTGCAGGCGGTGGAGGTGGTGTCCGCCGAGGCGCTGCAGTTGCCGCTATGGGGCGGCCTGGGCGAGGAGGACAGGCTGCGCGCCCGCCGGGCGCTGTTGCGGGTGCAGGGCCTGCTCGGGCCGGAGGCGGTGCGGGTGCCGGTGCTGTCCGGCGGTCGCGGGCCCGCCGAACGCATCACGCTGACCCCGCTGGGTGACGAGCCGGTGCCGCGGGCCGACCCGGGCCCGCCGTGGCCCGGGCAACTGCCGGAGCCCTCGCCGGCCGTCTTGCTCGACGACACGGTGGAATTGCTTGACGCCCAAGGAAACCCGGTGCGGGTCACCAACCGCGGGATGTTCTCGGCCGAGCCCGCGCGGTTGACCGTGCACGGCCGGGACGAGCCGCTGTGCTGGTGGACCGGGCCGTGGCCGGTCGACGAGCGGTGGTGGGATCCCGGCGCCAAGGGCCGCACCGCCCGCGCGCAGGTGTTGCTGGAGGGCGAGCGGGCGTTTCTGCTGTGCTACCGCCAGCGGCGCTGGTACTTGGAGGGCAGCTACGAGTAGACCTTTACGGGTCGTCGGTCAGGACACGGCGACCGGTCCAAAGCTGCCCGAATGCTGTGTGCTCACACCGCCGAGCGGCATGACGCCGCAGTTGCGACCTTCGACGAGATGGTACGCCACATTTAAGAATGCCAAAAGCCTTGCAGGAGTTGACAACTCGAACTGAGCAATTTTGTAGCCCGGGCCCCGTCAGAAACGAAGGTCTTTGCTTCGGCCATGAGCAGTCTCCCCGGTTTGTGTCGACGTAAGCAACGTATACGGTTCATGCCCCGCACCGATACCGAGCGTTGTCGCGCTGCTAAGCAGTTGCTTTAGTGCGGCATCGGCTATCTCGCCGAACGGTTCCTCATTGCCACGATCTGCCCATCGTGCGCAGGTGATGTCGAACGCAAGCATGCCGATTTCCGCGGCCAGGCGTGCGGCTGTCTCATCGGTTCCTCGTGCGCGCAGCGCATCGGCTAGGGCGGTAGTAAGGCGGGCACGCTTGAGCAGTTCGCGCTCGTGCAGTTCGCTGTTGGCGACGATGACCGCACGACGCAGCGGCAGGATCTCGTGTCGCTCCGGGGTGAACACGGCCGCCGCCGACTGCAGGGCGGCGGCGACGCATTCGATCGGCGCGGCCGACGGGCTTGCCGCGCGCGCACCGTCGCTAATGCGATCGGCAAGGATGTCCTGACCGGCGGAGAGGACTTCGCGTTTGTCGGCAAAATGCCGAAAGAAACTGCTCTTTGTCAGTCCGGCTCGGTCGGCGATCTGCGCAACGGACGTTGCGTCGTACCCCTGCTCTGCGAACAGCTCCAGAGCGGCTCGTTCAAGCCGTTCGCGTGCATTCGGTTCCCACCGTGCCATAGCCAGAGGCTACTTGATAAGACCAAGTCGCATTACCGTGCTACAGTGACAGGACTAAATCTTATCACTGTTTACGGCCACCGACGCCAGTAACGTCGCTGGCCCGACCAGTCCAATGTTGCGTGAAAGGGGAACTCTGCCATGCGATTAGGTGTTCATTTTGTCAATTACTCACCTCCTCCCGGCGAGCAGATCGGCCCGACTTTGGCGCGGGCCGCTGTCCTCGCCGACGCCGCCGGCGTGGCTATGTTCACACTCCCTGACCACTTCCTGGGGGTCGGTGATGCGCACAACCCGTTTTTAGAGTGCTACACCTCTTTGGGCTTCCTGGCGGGTCAAACGAAAGCGATCAGGCTGAGCGCCCTGGTCACCGGAGTGACGTACCGCCACGCCGGCGCGCTTGCCAAAACCGTCAGCACCCTCGATGTGCTCTCGGGAGGACGGGCCATGCTCGGTATCGGCGTGGGCTGGTACGAGCGCGGGCACACCGCGCTAGGCCTGCCCTTCCCTCCGGTGCGGGAGCGATTCGAGATTCTCGAGGAAACCCTCCAAATCTGCCGGCAGATGTGGAGCGACGACGACGGCCAGTACACCGGCAAGCACTACCAGCTCGCCGAGACGATCTGCGAACCGCGACAACCCCGACGCACGCCGATCCTCATCGCCGGCCGTGGCGAGAAGAAAACGCTGCCGCTGATCGCGAAGTACGCTGACATATGGTCCGGCGGCGCAGAATCAGCCGAAGAGCTCGAGCACAAGATGGGCGTGTTGAAGCGACACTGCGACGCCGTTGGCCGCAACCCCAACGATATCGAAAAAACTGCCGGCTTCTTCTTCCGTGATCCGTTCGACGACCTCGACGGGTTCCTTAGGGACGTTGAAGCCTGTGCCGCGCAGGGGATCTCATTAATCCACGTCGGCGTGATGCCCGGAAACCCCGACCCCATCGGCTTCATCCAACGTGTGTGCGACGAGCTGTTGCCGAAGCTTGCTGCAATAGGTTAATAGCCGTGCGCTTCAACATGTCCGACATGCCGCAACGCGTCGGGTGTGAGGTCCTTCAGCGAGGCATACCCGTCGACGGCCATGATCAGGTCCGCCTCGGCCAGCAGGGAGCGCAGCACGTGCACGATGCCGTCGACACCTCCGAGCGCCAAACCGTAGGCGTAGGGGCGGCCGATCCCCACCGCGGTCGCCCCCATCGCCAGCGCCTTGATGATGTCGGCCCCGCTGCGGATCCCGGAGTCGAACAGCACCGGCAGCCCGTCGGCGGCCTCGAGCACCCCGGGCAGGCAATCCAGTGCGGGCAGCCCGCCGTTGGCCTGGCGGCCGCCGTGGTTGGAACAGTAAATACCGTCGACGCCAAGGTCTTTCGCCCGACGCACATCGTCGGGGTGACAGATGCCCTTGACCAGCAGCGGCAGGCTGGTCTCCGACCGCAGCCACTCCAGGTCCTCCCACCGGAACGGGCCACCGAAGATCGGCAGCTTGCGCACCGCGGCCTCGGTGGCGTCTTCGCCCGGTTGCAGGCCGGCGCGGAAGACCGGGTCCGAGGTGTAGTTGCTCAGGCACCCGCTGGGCACCTGGGGGTAGTTGCCGGCGCTCAGGTCGCGCGGCCGCCAGCCGGTGACCCAGGTGTCGAGGGTGACCGCGATCGCCTTGAAACCGCATGCCTCGGCGCGGTGCACCAGGCTGGCGGCCATCTCGCGGTCGGGCGGCGTGTACAGCTGGAAAAAGCTTGGGGTATCGCCGAGTTCGGTGACGACGACCTCCATCGGGTCCGATGTCAGCGTTCCCACGCAGAACGGCACGCCCGTGCGCGCCGACGCCCGCGCCGCGGCGATGTCGCCGTGGCCGTCCTGGGCGCACACGCCGATCACACCGATGGGCGCCATGAAAATCGGCGACGGCAAAGTAATGCCGAACAGCTCCACGCTCGTGTCGCGCTGCTCGGGGGCGATGCCCATCCGCGGGTACAGGCCCCACCGCTTGAAGGCCTCGCAGTTAGCCCGCTGGGTGTGCTCGTCGCCGGCGCCACCGGCCACGTACCCCAACACTTTCGGCGGCATTGCCGCGGCCGCCTTGGCCTCCAGATCGGCGAACCTGATCGGATAGGGCGGCTGGCGGCCGGCCTGCCCCTGTTCGTAGAGCTCGTTTTGATACTCGGCGAAAGCCATGTGCAGATTCCTTGCCGGGTTAGGGACGACCGGGCGGCCGGTCGGCTTGGTGGGCCCCCGGCATCGGCACCATCGGCTGGTCGCCGCAGATAAGTGCCAACGGCAACGATTGCCGAGGGCCACGATCTGTCGGCTACCCGCCGCGATGCCCGGCAAAACAGGGCGACGGCGGGTTTTCCCGGTCGTGTTCGGGTAGTCCCCCGGGCATGGCTTTGCATGCGAGCGTTCCGATCCCGATCGAGTCCGTGGAGGCCGCGGCGTACACGATCCCGACCGATGCGCCGGAGTCCGACGGCACCCTGGCCTGGGACTCGACGACCTTCGTTCTGGTCAGTGCGCGGGCCGGTGGCCAGGTGGGGACCGGTTACACCTACGCCGGGACGCCCGTCGTCACCGTCGTGCGCTCCAAGCTGGCCGACGTCGTGTCCGGCGAGGACGCCTTGCAGCCGCCGGCCCGGTGGGCGCAGATGCAGCACGCGGTCCGCAATCTCGGCAAGCCCGGGCTGGCCGCCGAGGCGATCTCGGCCGTCGACATCGCGCTGTGGGACCTGCGCGCCCGGCTGCTGGACGAGCCATTGGTCATCGCGCTGGGCGCCATCCACGACGTCACACCGATCTACGGCAGCGGCGGGTTTACCTCCTACGACAACGACACCCTGCGCGCGCAGCTCGCCGGCTGGGTCGAAGCCGGCATTCCACGGGTCAAGATGAAGGTCGGGCGCGACCCCGACGCCGACATCGGCCGGGTCGAAGCAGCCCGCTCGGCGATCGGCGACGACGTCGAGTTGTTCGTCGACGCCAACGGCGCCTACCACCGCAAGCAAGCGCTGTGGTGGGCGCACCGCTTCGCCGACTACGACGTGTGGTGGTTTGAGGAGCCGGTGAGCTCCGACGACCTCGACGGGTTGCACCAGCTGCGCGAGCACGGCCCGGCCGGCATGGACATCGCCGCCGGCGAATACGGCTATCACCTGCCGTACTTTCACCAGATGCTGGCCGCCGGCGCGGTGGACTGCCTGCAGGCCGACGTGACCCGGGCGCTCGGCATCACCGGTGTGCTCAAGGTCGCCGCGCTGTGCGACGCGCGGGGGATGGACCTGTCGCTGCACTGCGCGCCGCAGATCAGTGCCCAGGTCGGCACCGCCGTCTGGCATATGCGGCATCTGGAGTACTTCCACGACCACATCCGGATCGAAGGCCTTGCTTTCGACGGCACCATCGAACCCGAGGCGGGCGGCGTGTTACGCCCCGACCGGTCGGCGCCGGGACACGGGTTGACCGTCAAGCATGCGGATCTCGAGCAGTTCCGGGTTGCTTGACGCCGGCCAGCCGGCGCGCGAACCGCCCGACCCGCTCGATGAACCGATCGAAGAAGGTCGCGGGGTCCACGCCGATCCCGATCCGTGCGTTGGGTTTTCGGGCTCCCGACCAATCGGCGGCCGTCACGCCCCTCGTCGGGACGTCGGCCAGCTCGATGTCCACCCTCGCCGCCCGGGTCGATACCAACTGTGGGTCCAGCGCCGCCGCGGCCGCCAGCGGGTCGTGCATGTAGGCGACGTAGCCGTAGCCGCGGGCCTCGTGGGATTCGAAGTAGAACCGCATCGCGTCCTCGATCACCCGGATCAGGGGCGACGGGCCCACGACTGAGCTTTCAGACGCCAGCCGGGCCAGGATGTCCGGTGTCATGGCGACGCGGCGGGTGAGGTCCAAGCCACAGATAACCGGAAGTTGTTGTTGCGCAGCCCAACCGGTGAAGACCTCGCTCGCCGCCTCGGGGTCCACCCGGATGTTCCATTCGGCCATCGGATTGGTGTCGGCGCCGAACGCGCCGCCCATGATCACCAGCCGGCGCAGCAGCGTGGGCAGCGCGGGTTCGGCACGCAGGGCCAGCGCCAGGTTGGTCAGCGGCCCGGTCACCACACCGGTAAGGTCGCCGGGATGATCGCGCGCCGCGGTCACCCACGCCGCGGTGGCGTCGTGGGTGGTGAGCCGGCGATCGGTCGGGGGCAGCTCGGCATAACCTAAGCCCTTGGGGCCGTGGAACTCTGAATGGTGCGACCAGCGGCCGCGCAGTGGGTCGTCGGCGCCCTTCGACACGGGAATGCCTGGGGCCCTGCATAATTCGAGCAGACCCAGGTTGTTGGCACACACCTGGTCCACGGGGATGTTACCGCCGGTTGACGCGATCCCCACCAGCTCGGCGTCGGCGCTGGCCAGCAGGTATATCAACGCCATCGCGTCGGGGGGGGGGGGGGGGGGGGGGCCGGCGGCCCCGGGGGGCGGGCCCCCCCCGCGCCGGGGCGGGGCGCCCGCCCGCCGGGGGCCCCCCCCCCCCGGGGGGGGCCGGG
>NZ_LZIR01000114.1 GCF_001667035.1 Mycobacterium sp. 852002-51057_SCH5723018 | reverse complement strand
ATCTCGACGATCTCCTTCGGCACGCCCTACGGCACCGTCGAGTACGAGGGCGCCACCATTCCGGTGCCCGTCGACGACCAGACGCTGCAGGAAATCACCAAGATCACCGACGGCCAGGCGTTTCACGCTGACAGCCTGGAGTCGCTCGAGGGCGTCTATTCCACGCTGCAGCGCCAGATCGGCTACGAGACCGTGAAGGGCGACGCCAGCCTCGCCTGGATGCTGCTGGGCGCGGTGCTGCTGGCCGGCGCCGTCCTGGCCGGTGAGTTCCTGAACCGCAGGCTGCCCGCCTGAGCGTTCAGGTCGGCAGGCGCCGGTTGATCAGCAGGGCCAGCGCCGCGGCGATCAGGGCGGCGACGACGCCCAGGCGCAGCCAGCCGGCGCTGCCGGGACCGGGCACCGTGCGATACCCGATGTCGTTCTCTATGGCGTTGTAGCTCTTGTTGAGCTCGCTGAGGTTCGTGGCGGTGTAGGACTGCCCGCCCGACAGCCGCGCGATCGTCTTCATCTGGTCCGTCGAGACGGGGACGGCGACCCGCTGCCCGTTCATCTCGATCTCGCCGCCCTTGGTGCCGAACGAGATCGTCGAGATGGGCACCTCCTGATCCTTGGCCAGCCGGGCAGCGGTGAACGCGCCCTGCGGCGCGTTGGGGTCGAGCGGCACGTTTTCGGCGCCGTCGGACTCCAGCACGATCCGCGCGGGCGGCGGCCCTTCCCCGCCTCCCATCACCGAGCCGACGGTCGCGATCGCCTGCAGGGCGGTGAAGATGCCCTC
>NZ_LZIR01000113.1 GCF_001667035.1 Mycobacterium sp. 852002-51057_SCH5723018 | reverse complement strand
AGACAGGACGAGGTCCGCCGCCCCCCGGAGCCACCCGTCTAGGGTCGGCTACCTCTGCCCCGGAAAGTGTCCCGCATCCGCTCGCGCTGATCCTTCAGGTTTGCCTTCACCTGATCGAGCACGCCTTCGCGCTGGGTGCGCCGATTACCCGTGAGCCGGCCGACGGTCTCCTTGGCCCGGCCGCTCCAGTACTGCGCACTGTGGTTGAGTCTGTTCCTGGTACTCATGCCCGGATGCATACCCGAGGGGGTGCGACGGTCAAACGGACGCGTATGTTCTTCGCTCTCCGGTGCTGATAGCTTCATCGTCGGTGAAGCGCACAACCCTGCTGGTACCCGACGATGGCCTGCCACGCGGTGTTTGCGGTGCCGCCGATCCCCATTTCGCCAACGTCGTCAGCATCTTCTCGCGGCTGTTTCCCGGCCGCCGGTTTGGCGGGGGAGCCCTGTGCGTCTACATCGACGGCGCGCCCGTCGTCGACGTCTGGACGGGCTGGTCGGACCGGGCCGGCACCGAACGTTGGGCCGCCGACACCGCCGCGATGGTGTTCTCCGCGACCAAGGGTCTCGCCTCGACGGTGATTCATCGGCTGGCCGACCGGGGCCTGTTGTCCTACGACGATCCGGTCGCCGACTACTGGCCGGCCTTCGCCGCCAACGGGAAGGCCGACATCACGGTTCGCGACGTGCTGCGGCATCGATCGGGGTTGTCGCACCTGCGCGGCGTCACCAAGGCGGAGTTGATGGACCACCTGGTCATGGAGGAACGCCTGGCCGCCGCGCCCGTCGACCATCTGCGCGGCGTGCAGGCCTATCACGCGCTGACTTACGGGTGGCTGCTCTCCGGCCTGGCCCGGGCGGTGACCGGAAAAGGCATGCGCGAGCTGATCCGCCAGGAGGTCGCGCGCCCGCTCAACACCGACGGCTTACACCTGGGCCGCCCGCCCCAAGGCGCACCCACCAGGACCGCGCAGGTCCTGATGCCGCAGGGCAGACTGCGCGCCCCGGTGTTCAACTTCATCGCACCGAAACTGGCCGGCCTACCCTTCTCCGGCGCCTTGGGCGCGATGTACTTCCCCGGCATCATCTCTTTGATCAAGGGCGACACCGGATTCCTGGACGGTGAGGTGCCCGCGGCCAACGGGGTGGTGACCGGGCGCGGCCTGGCCAAGATGTACGCCGTGCTGGCCAACGACGGCCGCATCGACGGCAAGAAATATCTGTCCAAGGAGTTGGTGCGCGGACTGACCGGGGAGCCGCGACGGAAGTGGCCCGACGCAAACATGGTGGTACCCATGCCATTCCACTTGGGTTACCACGAAACGCCGGTTCCCGGCCTGCTGGCCGGGTTCGGTCATGTCGGCCTGGGCGGAACCCTGGGGTGGGCCGATCCCGCATCGGGCAGCGCGTTTGCCTTTGTGCACAACCGGCTGTTGACGCCGCTGCTGTTCGACATGGGGTCGTTCGCGGGCCTGGCCGGTCCGCTGCGCAACGCCATCGAGAACGCCCGCCACCACGGCCCGCTGCAGGTGCCCCAGCTCGGCGCGCCCTACGCCAAGCCCGCCCGTCGACAGGCGGCGGTGGCGGCGGGCGACCGTTAGTTTTGCGGCGCTACACCTTTGCGTGGCCGCGCGGAAGCGTTAGCGGCAGATCGGTATAGGTGACGATGCCCGGCGGCGCGGCGACGACGGCCGGGATCGCGTTGATGGCCGGCATCGCCGTCATGATGTGGCCGAGCGCCATGAAGTCGGCGATCGTCTCGGCCTGGAAGTACGGCGGCGGCAGGAAGCCGACCTTGGTTGTCACCGTTGGCTGCCCGTCGACCTGGATGACCCAGCCGTCCTGGTCGATCTTCCAGTCGGGCTCGAGTGTCTGTCCCTTGCGCCAGCGGACGTTGAGGTCGATCAACGTCTTGCCGCCGACGATGCCCTGCCAGCTCGCGTAGACGCCCGCCACGCATCCCGCGGGTATGGTCCAGGACCCGAGGTCGAGATCGGCTGTGGTTTGGGCGTATTCGGCCACGCAGCGCACGTCGTCGAGCTCGACGCCCAGGGCGTCGGCAACCAGGCGGACCGCCTCGCCGAAGATGGCCGTGCCGTGCTCGGTCATCGCCTGCAGGTCGGGGTGGTCGATCGGCTGGCCGAAGCCCACCGGCTTCTCGGTGGCCGGCGAATCGTAGAACGTGGTGTCGGCGGCTTCGATGACGCTGACCTTGTCGACCCGGTTGCATACCATCGCCGACACGATGGCCAGCAGCTCGGCGAAGCCGGGGCTGACGCCGGATCCGAAGATCGTCGAGCCGCCTTTTTGGCAGGCTTCGACGATCCGGTCCCGACCCTCGCCGAGGTTGGCCCCGGTGATGAACGACGCCGTCGTCACCACGTTGACGCCGGCCGACAGGATGCGGACCAGCTCGTCGCTGTCGATCCACATGGGGTTGTAGACCACGCAGTCGGGCTTTTGGGCAAGCAGCGCGTCGACGTCGTTGGTGGCCGCTACGCCCAGCGGCGCTATGCCGACCAGTTCGCCGGCGTCGCGGCCGACCTTCTCCGGCGACCAGGCATAGCAGCCCACCAGCTCGAGCGCGGGATTGCCGGCGATGGACTGCAGCGAGCTCTTGCCGACGTTTCCGGTGTTCCATTGAACGACCCGATAGTTATTTGGCACTCGCTCAGCATAGGGAATGACGGACGCCGGGCGACAGTGGATTCGCGGGTTGCCGCGAACGTCAGTAGTCGGATTCGGCGGCCAGAACCTCGGCCAGGAAGGCGTCGTCGGCCGGCCGGTCCAACCGGGCCCGCGCCCATCGGCGAGCCCGCTCGCGCGTTTCGCGGGCCTCCGACACCTCGGCGCCGACGATCACCGAGGTCGCCGACCAATCGTGGTCCCAGGCCGCCGATTCGGTGACCGGCCGCTGGCCGTCGACGAGGGGCAGGGTCGCGCGGCCTTCGGCGTCCATCGCGCCGCTGCCGGTGATGGCTCCGGACCGAAGCCGCACGTCG
Source organism: Mycobacterium sp. 852002-51057_SCH5723018 (assembly GCF_001667035.1). Taxonomy (GTDB): domain Bacteria; phylum Actinomycetota; class Actinomycetes; order Mycobacteriales; family Mycobacteriaceae; genus Mycobacterium. The sequence continues at coordinate 53,303 of NZ_LZIR01000113.1, read as the reverse complement.
ATGCCGCTGGCCAGGGCCGGTCCGATGACGGCCGCGCGCACGACGGCGACCACCGACGCAGCGGCGGACTCGACGCTCCAGTCGACGGTGTTTTCGCCTGCGTCGAAGATGCCGGGAGGCACCGCGGCCCAGTTGATGGAGGCGACGCCCCGGGCGATCGGCACCGCACCGCGCGGGCCCGTTCCGGCGCCGGCTGCTAGCGCGTAGTCGTCGCGACGCCCGCTCGGCATCGCGACGATTGACCCCGAATCGTCCAGGGCCGCATGCAGTTCCGGCCATCCACGGTCGTCGATGCCGACGTCGTCGGCGAGCCCGGCGCCGGCGCGCACCAGATCGAGCACCCGCGGATCGCCATCGCTCACGTGGTTGATCAGGGCCGGGGCGTGCGGTGTCAGCAGCTCGACAACATCGGAATCCAACGTGTCATCCAGGAAGTAGGCCTGGGCGCCGGACGTCAGCAAGGCGACCTCGACGTCGAGCAGCGCGCGGTCCAGCCCGGCGATGCCGTCCTGGCGGCTGGCGGGCCACCAGCGCCGCAGCCAGTGGCCGACGGCCAGCCTGCGCAGCGGCTCCAGCGATCCGGGGACGATGTCGACGCCGGCGAGCTCGATGGTGTGCGCTTCGTTTGCCTTGGGAGCGCCCGGCCCTAGGGCCGACGTGACGGCGACGTGCCCGGATTCGCCCAGGACGCGCCAAAGCCAGTCGGCGCGCGACAAATCGGTGAAGGTGATCCGCGTCGCCGCATCGGCGGGTGGATCGTCGATGGTCCAGGACAGCAGCGCGCCACTGACCTCCAGCACCGCGACGAGCGGTGGCTCGACGGTGATGGGCCCGGTGCTACTCCAAAGGCCGGTATCGGCAACCAATCTCACCCGGCCACCTGCAATTCCAGCATCGCCTTGATCCGTTGCCGGTGATCCAGGCTCACCGACCGGGCGACCCCCTCCAGCAGGGACCGGACCTCGTCGACGTCGTCGCAGGGCTCCTGCCAGACGTCGCGGCCGTGCAGGCGCGCCCACAGCCGGCTCAGGTACGGCTGTGCGTAGGCGGTGAGGTCGTCGACCACTTGCCGTTGGCGCGGATGGATTGGGCCGCCCTCGGCCAGATAGCGCCGGGCGTGCAGCACGTATGCCTCCTTGCGCAGCCGGGCCTGGATTTGCGCAGCCAACGCGTAGCGGTTGGCGACGGTCGGGTCCAGCGGTGACAGCTCGACCGCCACCTCGATGCCGGCCACCAGCGTGGCCTGTTTGTCTTCGGACAGCAGCCCCCACGGCGCGCAGGCCCGGTCGACTTCCTCCTCGCACAGCAGCGGGATATCGGGCAACGCGTCGCGGTCCAGCGCGCGCCGCAGCGTCGCACGCACCCGGTCAACCACGCTGCGGTCGAGCGGACGATCGCTGTCCGTGCCACCGGAGATCTTCGGCGCACGTTGCGGCTCAACCGAACTCAGGCCGAGCGCGACGATCGACCAGGGCAGCTCGGCGGTTTCGATGCGGGCCAGAGCGCCCAGGTTGTACGGTGTCGCATCGGCGATCACGGCCTTCCACGTTCGCTGCCGGGCTTCCGACGCGCGATGGCTGCTGGCGGGCCCGAGCACCGTGCCGAGCTCGGCCATGAACGGGCCGCTGACGGCTTCGTCCGGCCGCACGTCGCCCCAGCTGCGGTCGAGCTGATCGGCGAGCCCGGCGACGACGTCGGGGTCCGCCACGTATCGGTGCAGCACCTCGATCGCGGTGCGGTCGCGGCCCTGGTGAATATCGGCGAGCACCGCCGCCGCGGTCTCGCGATCCTGCGGCGCCGGTGGGCCTTTCGTCACGGCAAGCTCGAAGCACACCGGGAAGTACAGTTCCTGCGCGTTCCCGCTGCGAATCCGCTGTCTGCGGCGCTCGAGCTTCAGCGTCTCGAACCACGTCGCGGCGGAACGCAATTCGTGCGCATTTGCGACGATAAGTTCGTGCATTGCGGCCGCCGTTTCGGCTGCGACGACGGGCGCCGAATACTGCGGGTTGGATCGCAGCCGCAGCACCAACGGGTCGATGATGCGTTTGACGGTGCGGCTGAGCGGGCCGCCGTCGTCGCTGCTGAGCACCTCGACGCCGGGGCCGATCGCCCGCCACGCCGCCTCGATCACCGACCGGCGTGGGTGGCCCACGACGGCGACGGTCGCGACCTGCGAATCCGCGCTCATCTGGACAGGATAGGGGCATTGGAAAAATATCGGCAGCCGAAAAGTTGGGTTCGGTAGCCGGCCGGGGACGAGAGCCTGGTGGCATGAAGAAGCTAATCGGGCAGCTGTCGCGGGCCGGCCGGTCCGCGTTGAACCGGCGTCGGAACGCGGTGGGACGTACCGTCGGGGTCGGCACCGTCCGCACGGCCGCCGAGCGTCAGATTTTCATCGAGGTCGTGGCGGTATCGGGTGAGACGTTCATCGGCAAGTTGGCGCCCTGTGACGGCGAGACAGACGTGGCGATGCTGCGCCCGGGCCTGGTCGTCCTGGTGGCGTTCGATCCCGCTGCCCGCGAAGAGCTTTCGCTGCCCGACGATGTGCTCGCCGTCCACGCGTCCTGGCTGGCGTCGGTCTGAGCGCTACCTGGCGCCGTCCACGGCGAAAGTAACGAGCGCGCCCCAATATAGCGGGCTCGCGGTGACGTCGCCATCGCGCCAGCGCCGCATCTGCGCTCGCTGCCATCGATTCACCGCGCACCCCGCGTCGGCGGCTTCGTGCGCGCGATCCACGGCGATGACGAGATCGGCCATCGGGTCGGGCGGCGCGTCGGTCGCCGCCGCGAACTGCCGGTAGGCCGCCGTGGTGGGCAGCGACCACAAGGTCGCGGTCACCACCTGCGCGCCGCCCAGAATCATCGCTGCCACCAGACCGGTCGCCTCGTCGAACCGATAGTCCCCGCCCGATCCGCAGGCCAGCAGGGCCGCCCGCGGCGGCATCGGCAATTGCAGCGACATCAGGTCCGACGCGGTCAACGGGCGGTGCTCCCCGATCGCGTCCGCACCTCCCGGGATCGTCGCCGGGCAGGCCAGGTGAAGGGCCGCCCCGTCGGCCGAATGGCCCTCTGCCGAGCTGGCGTGTCCGACGTACATCAGCCGGCTCGGCTTTTGTGCGAGGAGCTTGGCCAGCCAGATGCGATCGGCGTCCTGGCGGCGGAACAACTCAACCGCCGCGTTGACACGGGGCAGCACCGGGCGGCCCTGCATCAGCTCGGCGAAGTGTTGCGCCAGTGGGTTTTCCGGTAAGGGCCGGCCGAGCACCGAGCCGAGCGCGGAGTCGGGCCGCTGGCCGGGCACCCGGGGGTCGAGGACGAGCGCGGGCGGGCCGTCGCACCTGTCATCCCAGCCGGCCGGCGCCCTCGGCGAATGGACGATGTTGGGCGGCACCGCCATCAGCACGTCGACCAATTCCATCAACCGATGGCCATCGGTGTGGTCGTTGATATCCGTTAGTTGCCAGGGGATCCGGGCGGCCGTCCTACCGCTCGTCGTGATGGCCTCCTGGCGGGCGCGCACTAATTCTTCTTTGCTTGGCCCCGACTTCGGCACTGCCAGCAACCCCCACGGGACGCGTGCGAGCCGAGCGCTGGGGGACACGAACAGCGTTGCACGCGGTGATGTTACGCACTCCTGCAGCAGCTGCCATCCAACTGGACCGATCAGCAGCACGCCCAGGATGTAGGCGAGCGTGAGTTCGGTATTGGCGGCCGCGAAAGGTCCCGTGGCCAGCGCCCGCTCGATGGCGTCGCGCCGGCTCTCGGTGCCGTGCGGCTCGGGTAAGGCGTCGGTCAGCTCTTGCAAGGCCGCGAGCAGGATCGGTTCCTCCACCACCCAGGTGGCGGTCCTCGACGGCTGACCGACGATCCGCAGGCTGCCGTAGGTGGCGATCCCGACGTCGGCGAACCGCAGGACCAGGGTAAGCCGGGCCGGCTCGCTCATGGCCAAGTCGACCAGGCCGGCTCTGCGGCGGTGACGTCGCGGCCGTAGCGCTGCAAAGCCAGTGCGCGATAGTGACTCATGATCGGCGGGCTGTCGGGCTGCATCTGTAACGGTGGCAATGGCCCGAGCCGCGTCAGGGAGGGGCCGGCACCCGCCGACGGCCCGGCCGCGGCCAGCGCCGTGACCGGTTCCGCGTTGGTGTCGATGAGCACGGTGGAGGTACCCGTGGACGCCCATTCGCCGATCTGAGGCCGCTGCGTATCCTTGTCGAAAGTACCTCGTGCGCTGTGGTATTCGACCAACTCGCTGACCAGTGGGGTATTCTCCCATTCCCAGGCGACGGCGAAGGCGCCGGCCAGCATGGGTGCCGAAATGCTTGTCGCCCACCGTGATCTCGCTTCAGCGTCGGCGATCGAATACCGCACCGAGTCGACCGCCAGCGCGGCCGGCACCTTGAGCTCGGCGGCCTGTTCGAGCTTGGCCATACCGCGCCAGTACTGCGGCGTGCCGACCTCCCCGTGCAGGATGCCGAGTCCTTCGGCCTGGCGCGCCTCGGTTTCCTGCAGCGTCTCGTCGGGATCGCCCGAACTGTCAAACCCTAGGTCCGCCAAGGCGTCGGCGCGCCAGACGGTGCCAAGGTGATTGTCGAGCCGCGCGTACTGCAGCCAGCTGCTGCGTGGCGAGGAATCGAGTAGTTCCCGAGCCTGGGCGATCAGCTCGACCGCGTCGTCGAAGCGGCTCCAAAAAATTGCAACCCAGCTGCGCTGCAACAAGATACGGTGCAGGTGCAATGGCTTTCCCAAGTCACGCCAGTGCCGCTCGGCGTGCTCCCAGCACTCGTCGGCGGCCTCCAGTGCACCGGATGCCAGGCGGGTGAGCCCCATGTACAGCCAGCAGCGTGCCACGTCGTGCGCCCGGTCGTATCGAGCGATGACGGGATAGGCCGCCGAGGTCAGTTGCTCGGTTGTCGCATGGTCACCCACCAACCAGGAAGCTGCCGCGCGCTCCAATTGCGTTCTGGCGGCGGCCAGCTCCCATTTATTCGCCTGTGCGCGGGCCTCCGCGCGGCGCAACCAGGGCTCGGCTTCGGACAATCGGCCGGTCTCCACGCAGAACCTGCCGTATGCGGTGGCCGCTTCTACCAAGAGGTGGTCGGCGAACGGGCTGCCGTTTCGGTGATGGTCCATTCCGTCGAGCACCCGCTCCCACAGCGGAACCGATTCCATGTGCAAGTCGTCGTCGCAAAGCGCGGCGGCGCACAGTGTTTCGGCATAGGTGCGCAGGTATGCGTGTTCGTCGGCGAGCTCTGCGTCGTCCTCTTCACCGCGTCCGTCACACAACGCCGCCAGCTTCACCGCGGCATCCTCGTGATCACCCAAGGCCGCGGCCAGCCCGGCCTCCAGGAACTGCGCTCGTCGCGTATAGCGGCGGATCATGTGCGCTACCTCGGCGCCGGAAATGCGCACCTGTTCGGCGGCTTGCGGCATCGTGCCGGCGGCGATCGCCGAATAGCTGGCCAGGCAGTCGCGGATGCGCCGGATGGACTCGCGCACCCCGTCATTCGCGCCGCGGGCGAGGTAGATCTCGCCGAGCTGCGCAAGCACCTCCAGCATCAAGTCGTCTCGATCTTCGCGCTCGATTGCCGGCACCAGGGACAGCAGCAAGTCCCGAGCCCGCATTTCGTCGGCGGCAAACGCCAACCGGCGGGCGTTCTCCAATTCGCCGGGGATCGACACGGCTGCATCATAAGTCCGCCCCCGGGGACGTGGCGAGCAGCCGCGGCCCGGAGCGGCGGACGCGTGGGTGAGGGGGCGTCCGCCGCCCGGCGTCCGGTCGATCAGCCGCACGTCACCTTGATGTTGAAATCTTTGGTGACCATTCCGGCCATCGGGTTCTTCATGTCGGCGCCCTGAGCCTGACCGGTGATGGTGTAGGTCTTGCCGTCCACCGCCACGTTGGCCGAGCCGACCTTCCCGCCCATGCCGTTCGCGACCGATAAGGCGTTGCCGTCGACAACCATCGCCAGCGACTCGACCTTCGGGGTGGGCTCGTCGGTCATCACGACGGCGAGCGCCTGCCGGCCACCGGCGGCCGATCCGCTGCCGATGTCGATCTTGCCGCCGGTCCGGACGCAGGTCACCGAGGCCGGGTCCAGGCCCGCCAGGTCGGCGCCTGCCACCTTTACTTGCGCCCCGCCGCCGTTGGCGACGCTGGGCGCCCCGCTCGACGCCGGGCCGGCCGTGTGGCCGCCGCTAGAGCAGCCCACCAGCACCGATGCGGCGCCCAGGGTTCCAATCGCAGCCGCGAGAAGACGTTTCACAGCAGTTCCTTCCGTCATGCGCCGCCCCAGTGGCGTCGCCATGGCGCAAGTACAGACGTGTCCGGCCGCTACCGATCCCAATTTCGGCGTCGACCCGGTAGGCTGCGTCGACATCGGCCCAGGAAGGGAGATGCGCGATGACAGGCGTGACGTGGTTGGAAAAGCCTGAGGCCCACGACTTTCCAGCGGCCGCCGACTACCTTGCTTTGCTCGCGAACGCGAAGTCCGTCGCCAAGTTGACGAAGAAGTTGAAGACCGGCGCGATCAAGTACAAGAAGGCCAAAGACATTCTGCGGGCGGCGCAGCTGAGCCTGTTGCCCGTCGACAACCCTCACGTCGCGGCGGATCTGTCCAAGATCGAAAAGGGCCAACCGCTGTCCCCGATCCTGCTGGTGCGCGGCGACTTCACCACGGGTGTCCCGCTGCAGGTCGCCGACGGCTACCACCGGGTGTGCGCGAGCTATCACACCGATGAGAACACCGACATCCCCGTCGTTATCGTGTCATCGTGATTGAGATCGAGTCCGTCGCGCCGGTGCGGGTGCTGACCCTTTCGTCGGGGCGCGTCAACGCCCTCGACGTCGAGCTGCTGGAAGAGCTGGCGGGCGCGCTCGGCGAGCTGCGGCACTCCGGCGGAGACGCACTCGTTGTGACCGGCACCGGGAAGGTATTCAGCGCCGGGGTCGACCTCAACCGGGTGGTCGACGGCGGCGCGGACTACACCGACCGCCTGGTCCCGGCGCTATCCGAGGCGCTCGAGGCGATGTTCTGCTACCCGGGGCCGACAGTGGCCGCGATCAACGGCGCCGCCATCGCGGGCGGGTGCGTCCTGGCCTGCGCCTGCGACCGCCGGCTGATCAGCCCCGAGGCGCAGATCGGGGCGTCCGAGGTCCGCGTCGGGGTGCCGTTCCCGGTCGCCGCGCTCGAGGTGATGCGCTACGCGTGCGGAGACCGCGCCGAGGACGCATTGCTCGGCGGCCGCGTGTACCGGGGGGCCGACGCCGTCGCCAACGGGCTGGCCCACCGCGTCGTCGCCGAGGATCTCATCGAGGCGGCGGTGGCGGAGGCGTCCGAGCTCGGCGAGATCCCCGTCGACGCCTACCGCCACACGAAGGCCCAGCTGCGGGCCCCCACTCTGGCGCGGATGCGCGAGGCCGGCCCGGTCGACGCCGAGGTCCGCCAGCTGTGGGGCGCCGACGAGACCCAGCAGCGCCTCGCGACGTACGTCGAGGGCCTGCGGCGCCGCTGAGGCTGGCTTATTCGTCGAGCGCGACGCCGCCGCGGGTGCGCCTGCGCCGCATCCGGTGCGAGCCCTTGCCCGTCGGTCGGCGGTTGCGCAGGCCGCCCCCAGCCTCTTCGGCGGCCTTGGTGTCTTGCTCCTCGGGGGTTTGCTCAGCTTCCTTGGCGACCGGTTCGGCTTCCGCCACGGGCTCGACGGCGGTTTCGGTAGGTTCTTCCTCCTGCTCCGGCTCTTGGGCTTCTTCGGTCTCCGGTTCGCCGGCGTCTTCGGACTCTTCGGCCTCGGCGGCTTCGGTGTCCTCGGCTTCGGTGGCTTCGGCGTCTTCGGCTTCGGCGTCTTCGGTCTCTTCGGCGGTTGCCTCGTCGGCGTTCTTGCGGCGCAGACGTCGCCGCTTGGGCTTCTTGGCCTTGATCGGTTTCGGCGGTGGCGGCGGCAACTCGGCGACAAACGACAGATAAAACGCGAAGAAACCGAGCACACCGATCGCGGCGGCGGCGCCGTAAATCGCAAACAACCAGCGGCCGGCGGCATCCAGGCTGAACCAGATCTCGCTGATCGCGGTGCCGACGATCAGCACGCCGGCCAGCACGTGCGCCACGATTGACCAGACCCTGATGGTCAGCGCCAGCTGCGGCGTGCCCAGCTCCGGCTTGCGGGTGCGCAGCTGGGTGAACACCACCGGCAGCGCGGCCAGCCCCACCAGCGCACCTGTAACGATCCGAAGCGTCGTCCCCAACGAATGCGTGGTGTCGCCCATCAGCTCAGGCCAGCGGGGCAGCACGAAAAAGAAGTACAGGAAGCCGGCAGCGATCGAAAACAGCGCGTGCCACGGTATGGCGACCTTGCGCCCCATACGCCTCCTCATGCTGCTGGTGAGCCTCGTTGGCTGGTAAGCCAGCCTAAAGGCCGGTCACAGCGATTCCAAACAACCCCCGTGCGTGGTCGCGCCCCAACCGAGTACGACCGATGGCGGAGGATGCGGGATTTGAACCCGCGAGGGCTATTAACCCAACCCGCGTTCCAGGCGAGCGCCATAGGCCACTAGGCGAATCCTCCGTGGGCCATCGTAACCGAGTGCGCGGTGCCCTCTGAAAGGCCGCGGCTAGTCGCTTCCGGCCAGGTATTAGACTCGCCGCAGGACCCCGCGCGGCGTCTATCCTGTGAACTCCCCCAGGGCCGGAAGGCAGCAAGGGTCAATGGGCTCTGTCGGGTGCGCGGGGTCCCCTATGTTCGATGAGTGGCGACCCGCTTCGCCCGGCTGCGCCGCGCTTGCGGTCGCCACTTGTCCCCACCCCGGTTGGACGGCGAAAGGGCCCGCAATAGCTATGGTGTCGTTCGATTCCCTCAGCCCTGCGGAGCTCGCCGCCGCGCACGCCCGCAACCAGCAGGATTACGCGGAGCTGCAGGCCAAGAAGCTGTCTTTGGACCTGACCCGCGGCAAACCGTCTCCGGAGCAGCTCGACCTGTCCAGCCAGCTGCTCAGCCTGCCCGGCGACGACTACCGCGACGCCGAGGGCACCGACACCCGCAATTACGGCGGCCTGCACGGCCTGCCGGAACTGCGCGCCATCTTCGGGGAGCTGCTCGGCATCCCGGTGCAAAACCTGATCGCCGGTAACAACTCCAGCCTGGAGTTGATGCACGATCTCGTCGCCTTCTCGCTGCTGTACGGCGGGGTGGACTCGCCGCGGCCTTGGATCAAGGAGCAGGACGGCATCAAGTTCTTGTGCCCCGTCCCCGGCTACGACCGGCACTTCGCCATCACCGAGACGATGGGCATCGAGATGATCCCGGTCCCGATGCTGCACGACGGCCCCGACGTCGACCTGATCGAGGAGCTCGTCGCCGTCGACTCCGCGATCAAGGGGATGTGGACGGTGCCGGTGTTCGGCAACCCCACCGGCATCACCTACTCCTGGGAGACGGTCCGCCGGCTCGTCCAGATGCGGACCGCGGCGCCCGACTTCCGGCTGTTCTGGGACAACGCGTACGCGGTGCACACCCTGACCCACGACTTCATCCGCCAGGTCGACGTGCTCGGGCTGGCGGCCAAGGCCGGCAACCCACACCGGCCCTACGTCTTCGCGTCCACCTCCAAGATCACCTTCGCCGGCGCCGGGGTCAGCTTCCTGGGTGGATCGCTGGGAAACATCGCCTGGTATCTGCAATACGCGGGCAAGAAGTCGATCGGCCCCGACAAGGTCAACCAGCTGCGGCACCTGCGCTTCTTCGGCGACGCCGACGGGGTGCGCCTGCAGATGCTGCGCCACCAGCAGATCCTTGCGCCGAAGTTCGCCTTGGCTCTGGAAATCCTGGACAAGCGGCTGAGCGATTCCAAGATCGCCTCGTGGACCGACCCCAAGGGCGGCTACTTCATCAGCCTCGACGTACTGCCCGGCACGGCACGGCGTACCGTCGCGCTGGCCAAAGACGCCGGGATCGCCGTGACCGAGGCCGGCGCGTCGTTCCCGTACCGGAAAGACCCGGACGACAAGAACATCCGCATCGCGCCCACCTTCCCGTCGCTGCCGGACCTGCGCGACGCGGTTGACGGGCTGGCGACGTGCGCGCTGCTGGCGGCGTCCGAGTCGCTGCTCGTCGCCGCGGCATCCAGTGTGAGCTGACGGCGACGACACGCCGAGCGAGTCGACCGTAGGTTCACACCGAAAGCCACTGATGCACACCCGATGCCAGCCGCGCTCCAGTCGGCCGGCGCCGGTAGCCTGCTGACCGTGGCCCTCTACCGCAAATATCGACCGGCAACCTTCGCCGAAGTGGTGGGTCAGGAGCACGTCACCGAGCCGCTGTCGATTGCCCTGGAAGCCGGCCGGATCAACCACGCGTACCTGTTCTCCGGGCCGCGCGGCTGCGGAAAGACCTCGTCGGCGCGCATTTTGGCCCGGTCGCTCAACTGCGCGCAGGGGCCGACGGCCACGCCCTGCGGGGTTTGCGAGTCTTGCGTGGCGCTGGCGCCGAACGCGCCCGGCAGCATCGACGTGGTGGAGCTCGACGCGGCCAGCCACGGCGGCGTGGACGACACGCGTGAGCTGCGTGACCGCGCCTTCTACGCTCCGGCGCAGTCGCGCTACCGGGTGTTCATCGTCGACGAGGCGCACATGGTGACCACCGCCGGCTTCAACGCGCTGCTCAAGATCGTGGAGGAGCCGCCCGAGCACCTCATCTTCATCTTCGCCACCACCGAGCCGGAGAAGGTGCTGCCGACGATCCGTTCGCGCACCCATCACTACCCGTTCCGGCTCTTGCCGCCGAAGACCATGCGAGCGTTGATCGGGCGGATCTGCGAGCAGGAGAGCGTCCTCGTCGACGATGCGGTGTACCCGCTGGTGATCCGCGCCGGCGGCGGTTCGCCGCGCGACACCCTGTCGGTGCTCGATCAGCTGGTGGCCGGCGCCGAGGACAACCACGTCACCTACCAGAGGGCACTGGGGCTGCTGGGCGCCACCGACGTCGCGCTGATCGACGACGCCGTCGATGCGCTGGCGGCCGGGGATGCCGCCGCGTTGTTCGGCGCGGTCGAATCGGTAATCGACGCCGGTCATGACCCACGCCGCTTCGCCACCGACCTAATGGACCGGTTCCGCGATCTCATTGTGCTGCAAGCGGTTCCGGACGCGGCCAGCCGTGGCGTGGTGGACGGGCCGGAGGACGTGCTGGACCGGATGCGCGACCAGGCGGCCCGCATCGGCCCGGCGACGCTGACCCGGTATGCCGAGGTGGTGCAGGCCGGGCTGGGCGAGATGCGAGGTGCGACGGCGCCGCGCCTCCTGCTCGAAGTGGTCTGCGCGCGACTGCTTTTGCCATCGGCCAGCGACGCCGAGTCGGCGCTTCTGCAGCGGGTCGAGCGGATCGAGACCCGGATGGGCATGTCCATCCCCGCCGCCGAGAGCGCGGCGCCGCCGCCTCAGCCCGCGGCCGCGCCCGTCCGGCCCCGCAGGCCGGCCCCTCGAGCCGCCGAAGAGCCCACCCCCAAGCCCGAGCCGCAGCCCAAGCCTCCGCCTGAGCCGGCTCCGGCGCCGCAGCCCGAACCCGAAATCGCTTCCGCCCCTGGCGAACTCAACGCCGCCGCGGTGCGTACCATGTGGCCGACGGTGCGCGACAAGGTGCGCCAGCGCAGTCGCACCACAGAGGTGATGCTGGCCGGCGCGACCGTTCGCGCGCTCGAGGGCAACACGCTGGTGTTGACCCACGCGTCGGCTCCGCTGGCCAAGCGGCTCTGCGAACAGCGCAACGCCGACGTCATCGCCGAGGCGCTCAAGGACGCGCTGGGGGTGAGCTGGCGGGTCCGCTGTGAGGCCGGTGATGGGGAGCCCGCATCAAACCCGTTGCCCCCCAAGGTGGAAGAGGTCGCCCCCGCTGCAGATCCCGTGGAATCCGCCGGGCGGGACGACGACGAGGAACACATGCTCGCCGAGGCGGGCCGCAGCGAGCCGTCGGCACCGCGACGCGATCCCGAAGAGGTCGCGCTCGAGTTGCTGCAGAACGAGCTGGGCGCGCGCCGGATCGACGGGGGCTAGTGGGGACCGTAAGCGCGGCGTAGCCGGGCGGCGTAGCCGGGCGCAACGGGTCGCCACCATCGAACTAAGCCTCAGGGTTGCCACCATGGGCGCAGCGGCAGGTCGTCGTCGCCGCGGGCGTCGACATTGGCCGCCAGCACGTGGTGCAGCTGAAGGTTGTTCTGTTCGAAGGCGACTCGTGAGGCCGCCATGTAGAGGCCCCACACTTTGGCGGTCGCCAGGCCCACCTCTTCAACCGCGTCGTCCCAGTGCTCGACCAGATTGCGGCACCAATCGCGCAGGGTCATCGCGTAGTGGTGCCGGAAGTTCTCCTCGTGCAACACCTCGAAACCGGCGTCCTGGACGTCGGTGATGATGCGCCCCGAGCCGGTCAGCTCGCCGTCCGGGAAGACGTAGCGGTCGGTGAATCCGCCGGCGAAAGACGTCGATTTGTTGTCGTGGCGGGTGATGCAGTGATTGAGCAGCAGCCCGCCGGTGCGCAGCTTCGACTTCAAGAAACCGAAGTAGGCCGGGTAGTTCTTGACACCGATGTGCTCGGTCAGCCCGATGGACGACACCGCGTCGAACCCGGCCTCGCCCACGTCGCGGTAGTCGGAGTGGCGCACTTCGGCCAGCTCCGCCAGCCCCTCGTCCTCGATTGCCTTTTGCGCCCACTTGGCCTGCTCGGCCGACAGCGTGGCGCCGATCGCGCGCACACCGCGGCGGGCGGCGTAGCGCACCATGCCGCCCCAGCCGCAGCCCACGTCGAGCAACCGGTTGCCCGGCTGCAGCCGCAGCTTCTCGAAAATCAGCCGGTACTTGTTGTCCTGCGCTTCTTCCAGCGTCGCCTCGGCGTGCGGATAGACCGCGCAGGTGTAAGTCATCGACGGGCCGAGCACCCACTCGTAGAAGGTGTTGGAGACGTCGTAGTGGTGGTGGATGGCCTCGGCGTCGCGGGTCTTGCTATGCATCACGCCGGCGGCGACCAGCACCCACCGCGGTGGGGCTTCCTCCGGCGGCGGGGCGACGGGCAACAGACATTCGACCCCGATGGAACGGACTATGTTGGCCAGCACCCGCGCCGGCGGCCGCTTGAATTGGACCCGGTCGGTCAACGTCTTGAGCAGGTCGTACGGGTCGCCGGGGTGCACGCCATACGTCTGCAGGTCACCGGAGACGTAGGCGCGGGCGAGGCCCAGCTCACCCGGGGCCGTGGCCAGGTAGGTGGCGCCCCGGGGCGTGCGAAGGTCCAGGCCCAGCCTGGCCTCCTCGCTGCCCGCGGTGCTGCCGTCGTACGCGGTGAACTTCAGCGGATGACGCCCGGTCGCGGCGAAGATCTCCAGGATCTCCGCCATGGTGAATTTGGCCCCAAGGTGGTGGCTGGTGGGGTCGGGCTCCTTGGTCTCGCTAGTCGCTGTCATCGCCGTTGCACCGCCTTTGCGTAGAGGTCGAGGAGACGAGCGTCGGGATCGTACGTCTTCTTGACCGTCTTGTAGGCCTCGCCTCCGTAGAGTTCGTCGAACTCCTCGCGGGTGTAGAAGGAGTCGGAGTACAGCGACTTGTGCCCGTCGAGCGCGCTGACCTTCGCCTCGATGGCCCGGTTGGTCGCGCCTTGGGTGGGGCCGGCCGGCACCGACGACCAGAACCCGAGGTTGACGTAGGTGTGATCCGGTCGCATCGGATACAGCGGCCAGCCGTCGTGGTCGCGTAGCCGCAGCGGGCACAGCCAGATCGGCGTGATGGGCACGTTGTCGAGGAACCACTCCAGGAATTCGACGCTGCGCTCAACCGGCACCTCGACGTCCTGCACCACCCGCTCGCGCGGGGGGCGGCCGTTGCGTTTCTCGATCCGGTCGGCGATGCCGAAGCGCTGGTCGAGGGCGACCAGTTTCCAATAGAAGCTGCTGCGCCGGTAGCGGCGCGGCCACCAGCGCCGCACCCGCGGGTTTTGCACGCCGAACGCACGCGAGCACCAAAACCAGTCGGTGTCCCAGCGCCAGAGATAGTCGTGAATCGTCAGCCGGTCGTCCTTGGTGGCTTCCACACCAGCGCAGTCGTGCCGAATCGATTGGTAGTAAATGTCTTTTCCGGTGTAATCACTGACCGGCCCCGGAGTGGTGGTGCGCCGGCCGACGCAGAGATAGCTTTCGTCGGCGCTGAAAACCACGCCATCCAGATAGTCCACCGGGGTGCCGCCCTGCCCGCCGGTGTCGATGATGCGTTCCATGGCCGCGACCATGTCGGGAAGCGAGCGGAATCGGATGTGCCGCAGCGCCACGAACGGCGCGACGGGCTCCAGCTCGATCCGCAGCCTGGTCGAATATCCCAGCGTCCCATAGGAATTGGGGAAGGCGCGGAACAGATCGGGGTGCCGGCTGCGGGATGCGGTGAGCAATTCGCCAGCGCCGGTGAGGATGTCCATCTCCAGCACCGACTCGTGGGGCAACCCGTTGCGAAACGACGCCGACTCGATGCCCAGGCCGCTGACCGCCCCGCCGAGGGTGATGGTCTTCAATTGCGGGACTACCAGTGGCGAAAGGCCGTACGGCAGGGTCGCGGCCACCAGGTCCTGATAGGTGCACATGCCGGCCACGTCGGCGGTGCGGGTTTCGGGATCGACACCAAGCACGCCGGTCAGCCCGGACGTGTCCAGCCCGTGCGCATCGCGTTTGCTGCGGGCGCGGAACAGGTTTGAGGTGGGCTTGGCGAGCCGGACGGCGGATGTCGCCGGGATGGATCGATAACTCGCCATCAACCGGTCGACGCCCGCTGTGTGAGCCGAGAGTGCAGATCCAGGGACAGGCACCACATATACCCTAGTCTTCGACCACAGCCCGTGCACCCGTGCGCGGTCGTCATCACAGGACACCAAAAGACATACGAGGGGGTAGCGCCTGATGGGACAGGTCAGCGCAGACAGCACCATCTTGATCAATGCCGAACCGTCGGCCACCCTTGCCGCGGTCGCGGACTACCAGAACGTGCGCCCGAAGATCCTCTCCCCGCAGTACAGCGAGTATCAGGTGCTGCAGGGCGGCCAGGGAGCGGGCACGGTCGCCAAGTGGAAGCTGCAGGCGACCAAATCACGGGTGCGTGACGTGCAGGTCAACGTCGATGTCGCCGGGCACACCGTCATCGAGAAGGACGCGAACTCGTCGATGATCATCAACTGGACGGTGGCCCCCGCCGGACCGGGATCCAGCGTAACGGTCAAGACCACCTGGGACGGCGCGGGCGGCGTCAAGGGCTTCTTCGAAAAGACCTTTGCGCCCTTGGGGCTGAAGAGGATTCAGGGCGAGGTGCTCGCCAATCTGAAGAAAGAACTAGAGAAGAGCTAGCGCGCTTGGCCCTGGGTGGCCAGGAAGCCCGCGACGCCGCGCACCATCGCATCGGCGTACTTCTGCCGGCCCTCGGGTGACTCCAACAGCGCGGAATCCGCGGGATTCTTCATGTTGCCGCACTCGACCAGAATCGACGGATACTGCGCCAAGTTCAGGCCGGTCAGATCCGAGCGACCGTACAGGCCGTCCTGGCCGATGTAGTTAGAAGGTGGAATACCCGAGGCCTGCAACTGGTCGCGCATGATGCGGGCGTACTGCACCGAGGGTCCGGCCTGCACTTGGTTGAGCGGCGGGGCCGAGTAATTGACGTGGAACCCGCGGCCGGACGGCGGGCCGCCGTCGGCGTGGATGCTCAGGACCGCGTTGGGGCGCAACGAGTTGGCCATGTTGGCGCGCGCATCGACGCACGGTGCCAGCGCAGTGTCGTTGCTGCGCGACATGGCCGTCCGGACGCCCAGCGCGTTCAACCCGGCGCGAACCCGCAGCGCGGTGTCCCAGTTGAACGTGTGCTCCTGATAGCCGGCGTTCGTCGAGGTTCCGCTGGTCTGGCAGTCCTTGGTGCCGCCACGACCGGTGGGCACCTGATGGGTGATGGAAGCGTCGTTGGAGCCGTTGTGGCCGGGGTCGATGAAAACGACCATGCCGGCGATATTGGACGGGACTGCGGTCGCGGTCGGGATGATCGCCGCCGACGCAGCAATCAGCACACCGACCGCCAGTTTGATTCCGACACGCCTGCTCACTCGTACGTCCACGGCGCAAAGGTAGCGTCGCGCGGTCTACGCTGGGTGTTTCGAATCGCCCGACATCCACAGGCGAAACCAACTCGAGACCAAGATGCGAGGGGATTGTCATGCAACCCGGAGGCGATATGTCGCAGCTGCTCGCCCAGGCGCAGCAGATGCAGCAAAAGCTGCTGGAAGCCCAGCAACAGCTGGCGAACGCCGAGGTGCACGGGCAAGCCGGCGGGGGCCTGGTCGAGGTCGTGGTCAAAGGCAGCGGCGAGGTGGTCGCGGTGAAGATCGACCCGAAGGTCGTCGACCCCGGCGACATCGAGACCCTGCAGGACCTGATCGTCGGCGCCATGGGTGACGCTTCCAGCCAGGTCACCAAGATGGCGCAGGAGCGGCTGGGCGCCCTGGCCGGAGGGATGGGCGTGCCGGCGAAACCGCCGGCGCCGCCGACCGCGCCGCCGACTCAGATGGGGCTGTAGACGCCACACCGACATGTTTGAGGGACCGGTCCAGGATCTGATCGACGAGCTCGGCAAGCTGCCGGGCATCGGGCCTAAAAGCGCGCAGCGGATCGCCTTCCACCTGTTGTCGGTGGAGCCGCCGGAGATCGACCGGCTGACCGCGGTGCTGGCGAAGGTCCGCGAAGGGGTTCGGTTCTGCGCGGTGTGCGGCAACGTCTCCGACGACGAGCGTTGCCGCATCTGCTCGGACCCGCGCCGCGACGGCTCTTTGGTGTGCGTGGTCGAGGAGCCCAAGGACGTCCAGGCCGTCGAGCGCACCCGCGAGTTCCGCGGCCGCTACCACGTGCTGGGCGGCGCGCTTGATCCGCTGTCCGGGGTGGGCCCCGATCAGCTGCGGATCCGCGAGCTGCTGACCCGCATCGGTGAGCGCGTCGACGACGTCGACATCACCGAGGTGATCATCGCCACCGACCCCAACACCGAGGGCGAGGCGACCGCCACCTACCTGGTCCGGATGCTGCGCGACATCCCCGGCCTGACCGTGACGCGGATCGCGTCGGGCCTGCCGATGGGCGGTGACTTGGAGTTCGCCGACGAGCTGACGCTAGGCCGCGCGCTCACCGGCCGCCGGGCGATGGTCTGACGCGGGCATTTACCTGGTGACGACGGCGAAGTTGTCGCTGGTGTTCCACGCCGCTTCGAAGGTGGCGATGGAAACCTGTTCATCGCGGCCGGCTTTGACGCCGCTGTCGTTGAGGTGCACCACACCGGCGCCGGCGTCGATGCCGGTGACGACCACGAAGTGATTTTCCTCGGCGCGGTTGCCGCCTTCGTCCCAGAGGATCTTGTTGTTGACTCCGGCAATCACCTTGCGCCCTTGGTCCAGGTCGTGCTCCAGCGCGTCGATAGTCGTATGGACCGACGCGGCCTGGACGCCGTAGTGCGCGAGTAATACCGCCAGGTCTCCGTTGCTGGTTCTGCTGCCGGGGCGATAGATCGGTCCGGGGTGGCTGCCGCTCGGGATGTTTTCAGCCGCGGCGTTGACCGCGTCCTCGCTGGGCTGGCGGCCGGTGATCTCGCCGACCACGTCGGCCACCGCCATCTCGCCGCAGTCGCGATCCTGTTGCTGGTAGCGCCAATAGTTCGCGGCGGCGGCCGGGTTGCCGTGCATCCCGCCGCTGCGCGGAGAGGGCGCGGCGTCGGCCGCACCCGCGAACCCAACCGCCGCGCCGGCGGCCGCGCTCAACACGGCCGCGAGCCCGACGATCCGCGCCGCGCGGGCGACCGTGGTGCATCTGAGGGTCATGGCCCAAACGCTGGCCGAGCGCCCTGCAAGGATCCTTGGCGAATTCTTGGAGCGCAGCTGGGCAGGCCACCAGACATAACGTATTGCGACGCGCGCCGGCGTGTCGTCGCAGCCGTTTATGTGTCGAGCGACGGGTGGCGCAGCTGGCCGCGGTCAGCGGGCCGCCAGCCGCTCGCGGCGCAACAACTCCACCTCGGGCAGCTCGAGCGGCGGCAGCTCACCCACCACCTTGCTCAGCAGCAGGTCGGCCAGCTCCGGGTTGCGGGCCAGGCAGGGTCCGTGCATGTAGGTCGCGACCACGCTGCCCTGCACCACGCCGTCGAAGCCGTCACCGACCCGGTTGCCCGCGCCCTTGATTACGGCGGCCAGCGGCGACGCCGCGGGACCCAGGACGGTGCCGCCGCGGTGGTTTTCGAAGCCGGTGAGCCGCTGGGTCAGTCCGGCCAGCACCGGCTTGCCGACCAGCTCGCCGATGGTGCGTACCTCCTGCGGCGAGGTTGTCGCGTCCAGCATGCCGACGCCGTCGACCCGTTCCCCCGCCGACGTCTCATACCAGTGCCCCAGCACCTGGACCGCCGCGCAGATCGCTAGCACGGGCGCGCCGCGGTCCGCCGCGCGCTGCAGGCCGGGATAGCGAAGCAGGTGGCGGGTGGCCAGCCGCTGCGCGTAGTCCTCGGCGCCGCCCAGGGTGTACAGGTCCAAGGACTCCGGCACTGGGTCGGCCAGCGTGATCTCGATGATCTCGGCGGCGATGCCGCGCAGTCGCAGCCGTTGGCGCAGCACCAGCGCGTTGCCGCCGTCGCCGTAGGTGCCCATCACGTCGGGCAGCACCAGCCCGACCCGCACGACAGATGTAGAAGTGTCGCTAGCCATGGCGCGCCAACGCTCGCTGCAGCTGGAGGAACGCGGTGTAGTTGGCGACGACCTCGACCCGCCCCGGCGGGCAGGACTTGATGGCCGCCACGGTGTCGTGTACCAGGGTGTGCTCGACGCCGGCATACCCGAGGCGCACCGCCAGGTCGGTTCCGCGTTCCCCGGCGGCGACGACTGTCCCTTTGAAGTCCTTCCCTACGTGCTCGAATTGCACATCCCACAGCCAGGACAAGTCCTCGCCGTCGGGGACCTGCCCGTTGACCGAGATGACCACCCCGGCCGCGTGCTTGTCGACCATCGCCAGCGCCTCCTGCCAGCCGGCCGGGTTCTTGGCCAGCAGCACCCGCGCCTCGTGCGCGCCGACGCGGAAGGTCCGGTAGCGACCGGCGACCTCGTCGACGCCGGAGGCGGCGGCGACGGCCGCCGCGGGATCGGCGCCCAGCGCGACGGCGGCGGCCACGGCCTGCGCGGCGTTGCCCCGGTTCACCGCGCCCGGCAGCGCCAACCGCATCGGCAGGGCCAGCCCGTCGGGCCCGTACAGGGTGTGCTCGTCGAACCACCACTGCGGGCTGGGCCGCTTGAAGTCGGCGCCGGTCGAGTACCAGTGGCCCTGCTCGCGGACGATGACCTCGCCGCTGCGCGGGCAGCTGACCGAGTCGTTGGCCCAGGAGCCACCGGCGGCCACCCATACGACGTTGGGGCTGTCGTAGGCCGCGGAGGTCATCAGCACGTCGTCGCAGTTGGCGACAACGACGGCCTTCGCGTGCCGCGCCAGGCCGGCCCGCAGCGTGCGTTCGATCACGTTGATCTCGCCGACCCGGTCCAGCTGGTCGCGCGACAGGTTGAGCAGCACGATGACGCTGGGCTCGACGGCGTCGGACACGTGCGGCACGTGCATCTCGTCGACTTCCAGGGCCGCCAGCCGTGCGTTTCGGTCGGCGGCCAGCGCAGCGACTAAGCCGGCGTCCATGTTGGCGCCCTCCGCGTTGGTGGCGACGGTGCCGATCGTCCCCAACGCCGCGGCCGTCATCCGGGTGGTGGTCGACTTGCCGTTGGTGCCGGTGACGACGACGGTGCGCCGCCCCGCCCCGAGCTGGCGCAGCACCGTGCGGTCCAGGGTCATCGCGACCAGGCCGCCGATCATCGCCCCGGCCCCGCGCCCGGTGACCCGCGACGCCCATCGCGCGCTCGCTCCCGCGGCGAGCGCCAGGCGTGCACGGGTGGTAACCACCCGCGCAGTTTAAGGGGTCGCGATGATCAACTTTCAGGGCCGACACGACCGCGCAGCGACCGGGCGATGTCGGTCGGACGTGCCATCCTCAGTGCATGAACCGGGTGTCCTGGGGGCGGCCGGCCAGCGAGCCGGGCAGGGGCTGGGCCGTCATTGACGTCGAGACCTCGGGCTTCCGGCCCGGTCAGGCGCGGATCATCAGTGTCGCCGCCCTTGGCCTGGACGTCGACGGGCGGGCGGAGCAGTCCGTGGTCAGTCTGCTCAACCCCGGGGTCGATCCGGGCCCCACGCACGTGCACGGCTTGACCGCCGCCATGCTCGAGGACCAGCCGCAGTTCGCCGACATCGTCGGCGACCTGGTCGAGGTGCTGCGCGGTCGCACGCTGGTGGCACACAACGTCGCGTTCGACTATGCCTTCCTGGCCGCGGAGGCCGAACTCGCCGAGGCCGAGCTTCCCGTCGACGACGTCATGTGCACGGTCGAGCTGGCGCGTCGGCTGGACCTCGGACTCGACAATCTGCGGCTCGAGACGCTCGCGGCGCACTGGGGCGTCATCCAGGAGCGGCCGCACGATGCCTTCGACGACGCGTTGGTGCTGACCGGCGTGCTGGCGTCGTCGCTGGAGCGCGCGCGACAACGCGACGTCTGGCTGCCGGTGCGTCCGGTGACCCGGCGCGTGTGGCCGAACGGGCGGGTGACCCACGACGAGTTGCGGCCGCTGAAGGTCCTGGCATCGCGGATGCCGTGCCCGTATCTCAACCCGGGGCCCTACGTGCGGGGCAGGCCGCTCGTCCAGGGCATGCGCGTGGCCCTGGCCGCCGAGGTGGCCCGCACCCACGAGGAACTCGTCGAGCGGATCCTGCACTCCGGGCTGGCCTACAGCGACGCCGTGGACCGGGAAACCTCGCTGGTCGTCTGCAACGACGCCGCCCCCGAGCAGGGCAAGGGCTATCTCGCCCGTCAGCTGGGGGTGCCGGTGGTGTGCGACGCCCAGTTCATGGACGGTGTCCGTGCTGTCGCCGGCGGCACCAGCATGGAGGAATTCACCGACGCCACCGTGGTCGATCAGCAGCTCGCACTGTTCTGAGCGAACCCTTGCGCCACTACATCTGTAGTAGTAGCCTGCGAGCATGACATCCACTACGCCTGTAGTACACCAGGGGTCCCGGTGGGCGGCGTACCGCCGGCACGGCTACTTCTTTCGCCAGGCGGCCATGCTGACCATCTCGCTCGGCGTCCTCATCCACGTCTACCGGGTGATCTTCGGCGACGACCTCACCCTGAAATACGCGCTGACCCTGACGACCGACCGGATCTTGCTCGTCCCAATGACGTATGCGGCGATCACGGGCATCGCGGTATGGCGCCGGGTGAGGTTCGCCAACAAGCGGCATCGGGCCTTTTTCACCGCCTCGGTCGTCTACATCGCCGGCAGCGTGCCGCTCCATGTCTGGTGCTCGTATGTCACCAAAGACCTGTCCGTCTATATGTGGTTTCCGATGTGGTTCAGCTACCTGTTGCTGATCGTGGTCTATCCGGCTTTCCTGATCATGTTCTGGCGCCTGCGCTACAAAAGCTGATGCCGCCCAACCCCGAGCGCCGCGCGCAGATGCTGGACGCCGCGATCGGCATCCTCGCCGACGTGGGTATCGGCGGCCTGACCCATCGCCAGGTCGACGAGCGGGCGGGTCTGCCCGCCGGCACCACATCGAACTACTTCCGCACGCGGCAGGCCCTGCTCGAGGCCACCGCCGCCCGCACCGTCGATCTGCATTGGCAGCGCGTCGAGGCGCTGCGGGCCGGGATCGCACCGCTCACGCGTGAGGGCGTCGAGGCGCTGATCACGCAAATGCTCTCCGCACCCGACGAGCGGAGGCGCCGTTACACGCTGGCCCGGTTCGAGCTTTTCATGGAGGGAACGCGTCGGCCCGAGCTGCGACCGTTTCTCCAGGACCTCCAGGCGGCGGCCGTGAAGTCCGCCACGCTCATCTTGGAGGCGGCCGGCTTCACCCCGACGCCCCAGCAGATGGACGAGCTCAGCCGCCTGCTCAACGGCTATGCGTTCAGCAACCTCACCCTGCCCGGCGCCGATGATCCGGGCGGGGTGGTCGACCGGCTGTTGACCGCGTTCTTCGAGGCCTAGCGGCACGCGCGGTTGACCGCCGACACCACCGCGCGCAGGGACGCCGTGGTGATCGACGGCGCGATGCCCACACCCCACACCGTCCGGCCGCCGACGGGGCCCGATGGGTGCCGACCCGCTTCGCCCGGCTGCGCCGCGCTCGCGATCGACACGCCCGATGGGTGCCGACCCGCTTCGCCCGGCTGCGCCGCGCTCGCGATCGACACCGAAGCTTCGACATACGCCGCCGCCTGCGCGTCCTCCCCGGCGCTCATGGCGTGCTCCGAGTAATCCAGGACGGCCACGTCGAACCCGACGGTGCCCAGCGCGTCGACGAACGCGGCCAGCGGGCCATTGCCGGCGCCGCTGATCTCGGTCTCGACCCCGTTGATCTTGACGGTCGCGGTGATGGTGGTCGGGCCGCTGTCCTCCTCCGAGGCGCCGACCCGCTGTCTGATGCGCTCCAGCGGCAGCACCGGCGCGAGGTACTCCTCGGAGAACGCGTCCCACATCTCCTTCGGCGAGACCTCGCCGCCCTCGCCCGCGCTGCCGCCCTCGGCGATCTGTTGGATCACGCGGGAGAACTCGATCTGCAGCCGCCGCGGCAGCGCCAGGCCGTGATCGGCCTTCATGATGTAGGCCACCCCGCCCTTGCCGGACTGCGAGTTGACCCGGATCACCGCCTCGTAGGTGCGCCCGACGTCCTTGGGGTCGATCGGCAGGTACGGCACCTGCCAGAGCACGTCCTCGACGTCGGTGTCGGCGGCGTCGGCGTCGACCTTCATCTGGTCGAGGCCCTTGTTGATGGCGTCCTGATGGCTGCCGGAGAACGCGGTGTAGACCAGGTCGCCGCCGTAGGGGTGACGCTCGTGCACTGGCAGCTGGTTGCAGTACTCGACCGTGCGTCGGATCTCGTCGATGTTCGAGAAGTCGATCTGCGGGTCCACACCGCGGGAGAACAGGTTGAGCCCCAGCGTCACCAGGCACACGTTGCCGGTGCGCTCGCCGTTGCCGAACAGGCAGCCCTCGATGCGGTCGGCGCCGGCCTGGTAGCCCAATTCGGCTGCGGCAACGGCGGTTCCGCGGTCGTTGTGGGGATGCAGGCTCAGGATGACGGAGTCGCGGCGAGCCAGGTTGCGGCTCATCCACTCGATCGAATCTGCGTAGACGTTGGGCGTGGCCATCTCCACGGTGGCGGGCAGGTTGAAGATGATCGGGTTGTCCGGCGTCGGCGCGATAATGTCGCCGACGGCGTCGCACACTTGCTTGGCGTACTCCAGCTCGGTGCCCGTGTAGGACTCCGGCGAGTACTCGAACCGCCACTGCGTGCCCGGATACTTGACCGCCTCCTCGACGCACTTGCGGGCGCCGTCGGTCGCGATGGCCTGCACCGCCGCCCGGTCGGCGCGGAAGACCACCCGCCGCTGCAGGATCGACGTGGAGTTGTAGAAGTGCACGATGGCCCGCGGCGCACCCTCGCACGCCAGGAACGTGCGCTCGATCAACTCCGGTCGGCACTGGGTGAGCACCTGGATGGTGACGTCGTCGGGGATGGCGCCGTCGGTGATGATCTCGCGGACGAAGTCGAAGTCGGTCTGGCTGGCCGACGGGAAGCCGACCTCGATCTCCTTGTAGCCCATGCGCACCAGCAGGTCGAACATGCGGCGCTTGCGGGCCGGGCTCATCGGGTCGATCAGCGCCTGGTTGCCGTCGCGCAGATCCACCGCGCACCACAGCGGGGCGCGGGTGATGACCCGGTCGGGCCAGGTGCGGTCGGCCAGGCGGATCGGCTCGACTTCCTCGGCGAACGGCCGGTACCGGTTGACCGGCATCGACGAGCCGCGCTGCGGATTCCAGTTGGGCTGGTCGGGGCCGGTGGGCCCGGCGGGTTTGACGATGGTCCTCGCGGACGCGTACGCGTCCTGGCCAAATGACTCGGGGTTGTTGGTCACGGTAGTTGCTCCGGGATGTGAGAAGGAACCTCAGACCGGCGCATCGCGAACTCCCGCGACGGGAAGCCGGTCTGGATCAGACCCCGTCGCGGCGTCCGAGGAGGAGCACCCGCTGCACGTCCTGCACTCTACCGTGCCCGAGCCGGGCGCCAAAACCGATTCACTTTCGTCCGTGCGGCCGCCGGGGTGTCGTCATCTTTGTCGTGTCCTTCAGCGTCACCCTGAACTGCATCACCCGGTACGGCCAGCCCGTCGTCGTGTTCCACTGGGACACCACCAGCCCGACGCCGCCCGGAGCGTCCAGCCGTGAGCCCGGCAGAACGTATCCGCCGTACAGCTGGGCGACTCGGTTGTTGGCCAGGTCCTGGGCGTCCCAGGTGGTGCCGACCACCGGCGTCTGGACCTCGGCCTCGTAAAGGTTCGCGGTGGGGGAGTCGATCGTGCGGTACCCCAGCGCATATTCCGAGGACAGGAAGCCGCCCAGGATCCACGTGCCGGTGTCCAGCCGGCGCAATGTCAGCTCACCCCAGGTTTCGCCGGGCGGGGTGATGGGCGTGGGTGCGTTGCCCCACGCCCACTGATCGTTGGCCCAGCCCCAGCCCGAGTACTTGGCCTTGCGGCCGATATCGCCGGGGCGTACGCGTCGCAGGATGATGCCCTTGTCGCGCTGAAACCCGGTGGAGACGACGTACACCCAGCCGTCGTCGGGGTCGTAGTCCCAGGACCACAGCTGCGCGTGGCCGTCGTGCAACGACGCGGGAAACCTTGCCTTGGAGCCCATCTGGCGCCAGCTGACACCGTTGTCGGTGGAGGCCCAGATCCCGGTCGAGAGGACGTTTCCGAAGCTGCGGTTGACGATGGCATGCAGGTACATCGTGTTCCCGATAACCAGCACGTCGGAGGGAATGACGGTGCTGATGCCGCCCCGGTTCCAGGGTGGACCGTCGTGGACGTAGGGCCACAGCTGCTGCGCATAGTCGGGATCCGCTCCACCCGAGCTCTCATAGCGGATCTGGTTCATGGTGTCCCCGGTACCGATCAGGGCGACCGGGGCCCGCCAGTCGCCGTGCCCGACGCCCGGGCCGGAGAAGGTGTCTCCGAACACCGACACCAGCTTGCCGTTGGGTGCCACCGCGCAAACGCCCAGGTCGGTGGCGGTCACTCCCCACTTGTCGGTGAGTCCCGGGCCGGTGATGTCACCCACGTAGCCGTCGACCGGCGCCGTCGACCCGGCCCGGCGTTCCGGGACCGGAGTTGTTGCCCCATAAGAACTTTCGCGCTTCCATCGATACACCGTCGAGCGGCTGATGCCGCAATCGGCCGCAATCGCGGCGGCCGGCTCACCGGAGCGCAGCCTCCGCAGCACCCGTGCGCGCAACGTCGCCGCAAAAGCGTTCGTCACGTTTTCTTCCTTTCCGGCTATGGCGGCCAGAACCGGATCTCCTCAGAACAACAATGCTCGGCGACGCCGGGGCCCGCATGAGTAATGCGCTACCTGTACGCAGGCCTACCCGCCGAGAAAACAGGTGGTCCACTACGCATGCCAAGCCGCGGTTGCCGCCCTACGGTCGACGCACCACCGAAGACCAGGAGGATGCGATGACCGTTTTGAAAGAGCCCAGCCGCGTCAACGGCGACGAGGAAGCACAGGACTGGAGCCACGTGCGTGGTTTCGGCTGGCGCCCACAGCTACCGGATGCCCGCGACATGCTGTACATGGCCAGGCTCAAGGACATGCCGCCCGCCGAGTACGACCTGCGCCCATCGATGCCGCCCGTCTACGACCAGGGTCAGCTCGGGTCGTGCACCGGAAACGCCATCGCCGCCGCGATGGAGTACGAGCGGGACCGGCAGGGGCTTTCCGACTTCATTCCTTCGCGGTTGTTCATCTACTACAACGAACGAGCGCTCGAAGGTACCGTGTCCAGCGACTCCGGCGCCGTCATCAGGGACGGCATCAAGGTGGTCAACTTGGACGGCGTGTGCCCGGAGACGTTGTGGCCCTACGACATCGGCGTCTTCACGGTGAAGCCGCCGAAGCGCTGCTATGTGGCCGCGAAGAAAGACAAGGCGGTGCAGTACGAGGCGATCAAGACGCTGGGGGACCTCAAGGACGCGATCGCCTCGAATCTCGCGGTGGTGTTCGGGTTCACCGTGTACCAGAGTTTCGAATCGCAGGCCGTCGCCCAAACCGGCGTGCTGCCGTTGCCCAAACCAGGTGAGGCCACGGTCGGCGGCCACGCTGTTCTCGCTGTCGGCTACTCAAACCCTAAGGGCCACTTGATTATTCGGAACTCGTGGGGATCGTCGTGGGGCGACCACGGCTACTTCTACATGCCTTACGAGTATGTGACGGGATCCAAGTCCAGCCCGGACAGCTCGCCGATCAACGGGGCGCACCTAGCCAGCGACTTCTGGGCGATCCAGATGGTTTCGTCCTAGCACCCACCGCAGACCACCCGGATGTGGCGCGCGTCTGCCCACGCAATCGCGCCACATCCGGCGGCGCTGACCTTCGGCGCGGCGCGGGGCGGTGTGGAAACCGTGGACACTTCGGCTTCGCCAACACCGACGACTCGTTCGGGATCGCCCGCAACTACCCCGACGCCCGAACCGAGGAAATGGACGACGCCACGCTGCCGCTGGCGCTGGCCGACGTTGCGGACCCGCCGCAGTGGTGCTCGATTCGCAACGCCAGCGACCCGCGGGTCTCGACCGATGTCGGCGACCTGGAAGCCCAGGCCCGCTGGGCCAACGAGATCTACAAACGCTACGGCTACTGGACGTCGCTCGGGTCGGCCATCGCCACGTGGGCCGTCGTCGCCAACCTCAACTCAACAGGTCGGCGGCGGCGAGCGCGACGCGCCGTCACACGTATTCTGTTGTGGACCTACACCCCACCGGAAGAACAACAGTGGCGCTCGTCGTGCAGAAATACGGCGGATCCTCGGTGTCTGACGCCGACCGGATCCGCCGCGTTGCCGAGCGCATCGTCGCCGCCAAGAAGCAGGGCAACGACGTCGTCGTGGTGGTGTCGGCGATGGGCGACATCACCGACGACCTGCTGGACCTGGCCCAGCAGGTGTGCCCGGCACCGCCGCCTCGCGAACTCGACATGCTGCTGACGGCCGGCGAACGCATCTCCAACGCGTTGGTGGCCATGGCGATTGAATCGCTGGGCGCGCAGGCCCGCTCGTTCACCGGTTCGCAGGCCGGCGTGATCACCACCGGCACCCACGGCAACGCCAAGATCATCGAGGTCACCCCGGGACGGCTGCAAACCGCGCTGGACGAGGGATTCATTGTGTTGGTCGCGGGCTTCCAGGGGGTCAGCCAGGACACCCGGGACGTCACCACGCTGGGTCGCGGCGGCTCGGACACCACCGCGGTCGCGCTGGCCGCGGCGCTGGGCGCCGACGTTTGCGAGATTTACACCGACGTCGATGGCATCTTCAGCGCGGACCCGCGGATCGTGCACAACGCCCGCAAGCTTGACGCCGTGACGTTCGAGGAGATGCTCGAAATGGCGGCCTGCGGCGCCAAGGTGCTCATGCTGCGCTGCGTGGAATACGCTCGCCGCTACAACATTCCGGTGCACGTCCGGTCGTCGTATTCGGACAAAACGGGCACCGTCGTCAAGGGATCGATCAAGGACAACACACCCATGGAAGACCCCATTCTGACCGGCGTCGCGCACGATCGCAGCGAGGCCAAGGTGACCATCGTCGGGATCCCCGACATCCCCGGCTATGCGGCCAAGGTGTTCCGGGCCGTCGCCGACGCCGACGTCAACATCGACATGGTGTTGCAGAACGTCTCCAAGGTCGAGGACGGCAAGACCGACATCACCTTCACCTGCTCGCGCGACAGCGGACCCACCGCGGTGGAAAAGCTCGACTCGCTCAAGGGCGAGATCGGGTTCACCCAGCTGCTCTACGACGACCACATCGGCAAGGTGTCGCTGGTCGGGGCGGGCATGCGCAGCCATCCCGGGGTCACCGCGACGTTCTGTGAGGCGCTGGCCGCGGTGGGCGTCAACATCGAGCTGATCTCCACCTCCGAGATCCGCATCTCGGTGCTGTGCCGCGACACCGAACTAGACAAGGCGGTCGTGGCGTTACACGAGGCGTTCGGGCTCGGCGGCGAGGAGTCGGCGACCGTGTATGCGGGGACGGGGCGGTAATGGTTTCGATTGGCTTGTCAATAGGGGTCGTGGGCGCCACCGGTCAGGTGGGCCAGGTGATGCGGACGCTGCTCGAGGAGCGAGACTTCCCGGCGCGGGAGAGTGGCGGGTCCGTGCGGTTCTTCGCGTCGGCGCGCTCGCAGGGTCGCAAGCTGGAATTCCGCGGCCAGGAGATCGAGGTCGAAGACGCGGAGACGGCCGACCCGACCGGCCTGGACATCGCGCTGTTCTCCGCTGGCAAGACGACGTCGCTGGTGCAGGCGCCGCGGTTCGCTGCCGCCGGTGTGACGGTGATCGACAACTCGTCGGCCTGGCGCAAGGACCCCGAGGTCCCGTTGGTGGTCTCCGAGGTCAACTACAACAGGGATGTGCGCGACGCCCTCCCTCTACCCAAGGGCATCATCGCCAACCCGAACTGCACCACCATGGCCGCGATGCCGGTGCTCAAGGTGCTGCACGACGAGGCCCAGCTGGTGCGCCTGGTGGCCTCGACCTACCAGGCGGTGTCGGGCAGCGGGCTGGCCGGGGTGGCCGAGCTGGCCGAGCAGGCGCGCGCCGTCGCCGGCGACGCCGAGCGGTTGGTGTACGACGGCGGCGCGCTCGA
This sequence comes from Mycobacterium sp. 852002-51057_SCH5723018, assembly GCF_001667035.1. Classification (GTDB taxonomy): domain Bacteria; phylum Actinomycetota; class Actinomycetes; order Mycobacteriales; family Mycobacteriaceae; genus Mycobacterium. Next base: position 24,479 of record NZ_LZIR01000113.1, on the reverse strand, counting down.
CTTCCCGCCGCCGAAGACCTACGTGGCGCCGATCGCGTTCAACGTGGTGCCGCTGGCCGGGTCGCTGGTCGACGACGAGTCCGGGGAAACCGACGAGGACCAGAAGCTGCGTCACGAGAGCCGCAAGATCCTCGGCATCCCCGACCTGCTGGTGAGCGGGACCTGCGTGCGGGTCCCGGTGTTTACCGGGCACTCGCTCTCGATCAACGCCGAATTCGCCCGGCCGCTCTCGCCCGAGCGCGCCCGTGAGCTGCTCGACGGGGCGCCGGGCGTCAAGGTGGCCGACGTGCCGACGCCGCTGGCCGCCGCCGGCGTCGACGAATCGCTGGTGGGCCGGATCCGGCAGGACCCGGGTGTGCCCGACGGGCGCGGCCTGGCGTTGTTCGTCTCGGGGGACAACCTGCGCAAGGGGGCGGCGCTGAACACCATCCAGATCGCCGAGCTGCTGGCCGCTCGGTTGTGAATCCGCGGGTGAGCTCCGCGACGCGGTGCTCGCTGCTCATATTGGCATTGCTTGCGCCGCAATGCTTTTGGGGTGTTTCCTGGACTGACGTCGCGCGTGCCGATCCGCCGGCCCCGACCCCCGAACCGATCCTGCAGCCGCTGGCACCCGGTCAGGTGTTGCGGATCGGCCCGACGGCCGGGACCGGGACCCCCACCGGCGATTACGGCATCGGGGCCACGGACCTGTGCGAGTTCGTCGAGTTCCCCGCCGAGCTGTTGCAGGTGTGCGGGGACAGTTTCGCGGGCCAGGGTGTCGGGTTCGGCGGCTGGTATTCGCCGGTCGCGCTGCACGTCGACACCGCGTCGGTCGACGACCCCGCCGGGGTGCGCTACACCGGCGTCACCGGCATCGGAAAGCCGTTGCTCGCCGACCCCACGCCGCCGGGGGCTTCGCAACTGCCCGCCGGGGTGGTGCAGATCAACCGACGCAACTACCTGATGGTCACCACCACGAAAAACCTCGAGCCGCAGAACTCGCGGCTGGTGACGGCCGAGCCGGCGCGCGGCGGTTGGCAGACCGTCCCGGGATCCCGCCGCGACGGCACCTATCAAGGCGGCTCGCAGAGCCAGATCAGCGGGTATTACGACCCGATCCCCACTGCCGATTCCCCCAGCGGCTGGGTGTACATCGTGGCCAACGGCTTCACCCGCAGGGCGTCGGTGTTGCTGTACCGGGCCACGCCGCAATCGTTCACCGACCGGTCCCGCTGGCAGGGCTGGTCGGCCGAGGGGGGGTGGAACAAGCCCCCGACGCCGCTGTGGCCCGACCAGGTGGGCGAGATGAGCATCAGGCAGATCGACGGCAAGGCCGTGCTGTCGTATTTCAACGCCAGCACCGGCAACATGGAGGTCCGCGTCGCCAACGACCCGACGTCGCTGGGCGCCGCGCCGGTGACGACCGTGGTGCAGCACGACGAGTGGCCCGATCCGGCGGAAAGCCTGCCGCCCCCGTACGACAACCGGCTGGCGCAGCCGTACGGCGGCTATATCTCGCCCGGATCCACCCTCGATGAGCTGCGGATATTCGTAAGCCAGTGGGACACCCGGGCCCGGTCGAGCGCCCCGTACCGCGTGATCCAGTTCGCGGTCAACCCGTTCAAGCCCGATTAGAGTCCTATTTTCCGCCCTCCGTCCTGCTTGGACTGTGCGATCTAAATGGAACTCGGCCGAAACCAGAGATGAACGGCTGGTTGAACTTTGGATTTGCCGATCAGAAACCCCGATCGCAGGGAAACACACGACGTAGTGGGAACTCGACGCGCTGCTTCGGGTGCCCTGTCTCGTTCCGGCGTGATGTGAGCGTTGAAAGTGGGTGGAGAAAATGACAAAGAAGATGTGTGAGTGCATGCTCGGCGCCGTAATGGCCCTGATGCTGGTGCCCGCGGCGGTCGCCAGCGCCGACAACAAGGACGCAGAATTTACCAACTACCTGGCGTCGAACGGCATCCACCTTGGTACTACGTCCCAGACCGGGAATATGGGGCGCACGATGTGCCAAGATCTTGATGCCGGGTACACCCAGGACGATGAGATGGACCAATTGAAACTACGGATGGACCAGGCTCAAGCCAAGCTATTCGTCCTCGCTGCCATCGCGGAATACTGCCCAGACAAGCACAAAAAGGCCTAGAGCCAGCCGGTTGGGCCCGCCTGAGGCATAGACGCCGCTGTCACTCCGAGCCGCTTACTCGCAGGCTGACTACCTGGCCGCAGTTCCTTAATCGCAGCCTCGATGTGCTCCTCGGTCGTACGGATGTGGCGGCCCGCCTCGACGTAGTCAGTAATGCGGTCCGGATGGGCGAGATAACTACGGTGCACGCCTTATTCGGTGCCGTCGACATCGCCGCAAGGCCGCGGCGGACGAGCGCTGAGGAGACTGGCCTGACCAGCGCTTACTCGCGCAACCGCCGCAGCTTGAGTCAGCCAGCGCGCAGTGCCAGTTCGCGGTCAACCCGTTCAAGCCCGATTAGCCGCCCGTACACGGTTTGGCCAGGTGAGAGCGATTTCGGCTCATAGCTGCTACTTAAGTAGCGCATAGCGGGATCCACTGTTAACCCCCGCATCATTTGTCTCATGAGTGAAACATCTGACACCCCCACTGTGCGGACGTCGTCCGCAGCTGCACCGGCGGCCGCAGCCGCGGCCGAGGCAGCGCCAATCCGGACCTTCTGGGTCTTCAAAATCGCGGCCTGGGTCGCGATCGTCGCCGGGATCGTGTTCATCATCGCGGTCATCTTCTTCACCGGCTTCATCCTCGGCAGGCACGCCGGTCACCACGGCGGCGGCCACCACCACAAGCACCACGCGGCGTTCATGCACCCGCACCGCTTCGGCGGACCCGGAGGCCAGGGTGGCCAGGGTGGTCCGGGTGGCGGCCCCGGGGCGGTCCAGGGTGGCGCACCCGCATCGGCGACCCCCGGTGCCCCGGGACCCAGCCAGATCCCGTCGTCGGTCGTTCCGTCGAGGACGCCGTAGCGACCCGGCGGGTTCATAGCCCACAACTAGCAGCCCGGCGCTCACGTAGCGCCGGGCTGCGCGTCGTTTGACAACCGATAGGGCAATTCACAGCAACAATTGCCGCGCGAGCCTGTTGTCCCGGTTGCGGGCAAGGGCAGTATTCAAGTCATGACCGAAACACCCGAACCGTCAACGCACCCGACTTCCGGCGCCGCGGCCACGCCGCGCCCGCTGGCCCACGAGCCGCTCAGGCTCCCCAGGCTTTATCTGGCCGCGGCGTGGGTGGTGATCGTCGCGGGAATCGTCTTCATCCTCTCGACCGTCTTCTTCGCCGGCGCCATGGTGTTCGGGATCGGCCATCACTGCTACCACCGCTCCCACCACGACATGATGTACAAGCCCGGCGGTCCGTGGGGCCCGGGCGGCGGACCCTGGCAGTACGGGGGTCCCGGCGGCCCCGGCATGGCGCCGTACGGTCCACCGCCGGGCTTCGGTCCGGGCGGCCCGCCGCCCGGTTACGGTCCTGGCGGGCCCGGCGGCCCGGGCGGACCCAGCCAGTCGCCGACGACCAGCGCCCCGGCGCCGGCCCCGAACACGCCGGGCACGCCGCGCCCGTAGCGCCGCCCGATAGGGCGTCGAAATCCCTTGCCGCAGGGCCCTGACTGCCGAACGGCGTCCCTGGCATGATCGACGTTCATGACCATTGAAGTCGTTTACACCACGGAATCCACGGCGACGGGCGGTGGCCGCGACGGCCACGTGAAGTCGGCCGATGGCCGCATCGACCTGGACACCCGGCCGCCGCAGGCGATGGGCGGCAGCGGCGAAGGCACCAACCCCGAGCAGTTGTTTTCCGCCGGGTACGCGGCGTGCTTCCTGGGCGCGCTGCGCCTGGTGGCCGGCAAGGCGAAGGCCAAGCTCGATGACGCCACCAACGTGACCGTGCAGATCGGGTTCGGCAAGGACTCGGCCGGCGGATTCGGGCTCACCGGCAAGATCGTCGGCTACCTGCCCGGCCTGGAACAGGGCGTGGCCGACGACCTGGTGCAGCAGGCCCATCAGGTCTGCCCGTATTCCAAGGCCACCCGCGGCAACGTCGACGTCGAAGTCTCGGCCAAGGTTTAGCCGTCACGATGCGTATCTCCGCCGCGCTGGTGGCCGTCGGTGTGGCCGTCGGTGGAGCGCTGGCGATTCCGGTCGCGGGCGCGCACCCGTCGGAGCCGGGGGTGGTGAATTACGCCGTCCTCGGCAAGGGATCGGTCGGCAACATCGTCGGCGGGCCGATGGGCTGGGAGTCGACGTTCACGCAGCCGTTCCAGGGCTACTCCGTGGATGCGCCGGTGTGCAACAACTGGGCCGACATCGGTCTGCCTGAGGTCTATGGCGACCCGGACCTGGCCTCGTTCAACGGGGCGACCACCCAGACGTCGGCCGGCGACCAGGCTCACTACGTCAAGCAGGCGGTCGGGGTGTTCGCCACCAACGACGCCGCGGGACGGGCCTTTCATCGCGTGGTGGACCGGACCGTCGGTTGCTCGGGCCAGACCACCGCGATGCACCTGGACAACGGGATCACCCAGGTGTGGTCGTTCGATGGCGGGCCGGCGACGGGCACCGATGCGAACTGGACGAAGCAGGAGGCCGGCACCGACCGGCGCTGCTTCGATCAAACCAGGCTGCGTGAAAACGTGTTGTTGCAGGCGAAAGTCTGCCAGTCTGGCAACGCGGGTCCCGCGGTCAACGTGCTGGCCGGGGCCATGCAGAATGCGCTGGGTCAATAGCGTGAACCCGGGCAGGCCGCGCGTGGAGATTCCGCGGGGACGGGAATATGTCGGTGCGATCTGCAAGATGAAGTAGTGGCAATTATCTTTCCGTCAGCTGCGCAACAAGCGGTCCGCGACTTCGGCCCGGGCCCGAAGGGATCGTGATATGGCCTTCGCCGCTGTCAGCGCCGCCCGAGCGGAAATGGCCGACTCCGCCGCCGCAGCGAAGTACATCGCCGACGGCTGCCTGGCCGACGGCCCGCTACGCTACGTCGGCCTCGAGCTGGAAGGGCATTGCCACGATCCGGCCGACCCGCACCGCAGGCCGCGCTGGGGCGAAATATCCGACGTCCTTAAGCAGCTCCCTAAGCTCTCCGGCGGCAGCGCCGTCACCGTCGAACCCGGCGGCGCCGTCGAACTCTCGGGGCCGCCCGTCGACGGTGTGGCGGCCGCGATCGACGCGATGCGCCGCGACCAGGCCGTACTGCGGTCGGCGTTCGCGGACGCCGGGCTGGGCCTGGTTTTCCTCGGGGCGGACCCGCTGCGCCCGCCCAAGCGCATCAACCCGGGCGCCCGCTACCGCGCCATGGAGGAGTTCTTCGGCGCCAGCCACTCCGGGGAGGCGGGCGCGGCGATGATGACGTCGACGGCGTCGATTCAGGTCAACGTGGACGCCGGGCCGCAAGACGGATGGGCGGCGCGGGTGCGGCTGGCGCACGCGCTGGGACCGACGATGATCGCCATTGCCGCCAACTCCCCGATGCTGGGCGGCGAGTTCACCGGTTGGGCCTCGAGCCGGCAGCGGGTGTGGGGGCGGATGGACTCGGCGCGCTGCGGTCCCATCCTGGGTGCCAGCGGCGACGATCCCGGCACGGACTGGGCGCGCTATGCGCTCAAGGCTCCCGTGATGATGGTGCACAATCCCGACGACGCCGTGGCGGTCACGCGGTGGGTGCCGTTCGCCGACTGGGTGGACGGGCGGGTGTTGCTCGGCGATCGCCGCCCCACCACCGCCGACCTGGAATACCACCTGACCACGCTGTTCCCGCCGGTGCGTCCCAGGCGGTGGCTGGAGATCCGCTATCTCGACGCCCTGCCGGACGCCTTCTGGCCGGCCGTGGTGTTCACGCTAGTGACCTTGCTCGACGACCCGGTGGCCGCCGACATCGCGGCTCGGGCCGTCGAACCCGTGGCCACGGCGTGGGATGTCGCGGCCCGGGCCGGCCTGCGTGACCGGCGGCTGTACGAGGCGGCCAACGCGTGCGTCGCCGTCGCCGCCGACCGGGCTCCCGCCGAGCTCGCCGACGCGATGCAGCGGCTGGTCCACACCGTCGAGCAGGGCCGATGTCCCGGCGACGACTTCTCCGACCAGGTGATCGAACACGGGATCGCGGCGACGGTCTCGCAGGCCGCGACGTTGACCCAAGGGGGGTCGTGACTTCACGGGAGAGGCTCGCCGACGATCTGGCGCGGGCGCGGGCGCGGACGCTGCGGCTCGTCGAGTTCGACGACGCTGAGCTGTGCCGCCAGTACGACCCGTTGATGAGCCCGCTGGTATGGGACCTGGCGCACATCGGTCAGCAAGAAGAGTTCTGGCTGTTGCGCGGTGGCGATCCGGCCCGGCCCGGGATGCTTTCGCCGGCGGTCGAGGCCCTCTACGACGCCTTCGAACACTCCCGCGCCAGCCGCGTCGAGCTGCCGCTGCTGTCCCCCGACCGCGCGCGATCGTACTGCCGGACGGTGCGGTCCGCGGCCCTGGACGCCCTCGATGCGCTGCCCGATGAGGCCAGCACCTTCGCCTACGGAATGATGGCCAGCCACGAAAACCAGCACGACGAGACGATGCTGCAGGCGCTGAACCTGCGCACCGGCGCTCCGCTGCTGCGCGACGCCGCCGTGCCCCCGGGCCGGCCCGGACTGACCGGGACGTCGGTGCTGATCCCGGGCGGCCCCTTCGTGCTGGGTGTGGACGCCGCGACCGAGCCGTACTCGCTGGATAACGAACGTCCGGCGCACGTCGTCGACGTCCCGTCGTTCCGGATCGGCCGGGTCCCCGTCACCAACGGCGAATGGCGAGCGTTCATCGACGACGGCGGCTACCACGACGCGCGGTGGTGGTCCGAGCGCGGCTGGGAGCATCGCCAGGCCGCGGGACTGACCGCGCCGCAGTTCTGGAGCGCCGACGGTCAAACGCGCGTCCGATTCGGCTACATCGAGGACATTCCGGCCGACGAGCCGGTGCAGCACGTCACCTACTTCGAGGCCGAGGCATATGCGGCCTGGGCCGGCGCACGGCTGCCCACCGAAATCGAATGGGAGAAGGCCTGCGCGTGGGATCCGTCGACCGACACCCGGCGCCGGTATCCGTGGGGGGCCCAGGAGCCGTCTGCCGCACTGGCGAATCTCGGGGGCACCGCGCTGCGTCCGGCGCCCGTCGGCGCCTACCCGGCCGGTGCCTCGGCCTACGGGGTGGAGCAGATGCTGGGCGACGTCTGGGAATGGACCACCTCGCCGCTGCGTCCATGGCCGGGGTTCGTCCCGATGATCTACGAGCGCTACTCGCAACCGTTCTTCGACGGTGACTACCGGGTGCTGCGCGGCGGCTCGTGGGCCGTCGAGTCCGCCATCCTGCGGCCCAGCTTCCGCAACTGGGATCATCCGATCCGCCGGCAGATCTTCTCCGGCGTCCGCCTGGCGTGGGACGTGGCGGAGGATCGCCCCTGATGTGTCGTCACCTCGGCTGGCTGGGCGCCGACGTCGCGGTCTCCTCGCTGGTGCTCGACCCGCCCCATGGCCTGCGGGTGCAGTCCTACGCGCCGCGCCGGCAGAAGCACGGCCTGATGAACGCCGACGGCTGGGGCGTCGGGTTTTTCGACCGCGACCTGCCGAGGCGGTGGCGCAGCCAGGCGCCGCTGTGGGGTGAGGTGTCCTTCGACTCCGTCGCGCCGGCGCTGCACAGCCACTGCATCGTGGCCGCGGTGCGGTCGGCGACCGTCGGCATGCCGATCGAGGCCAGCGCGTCGGCGCCGTTCACCGACGGCCGGTGGCTGTTGTCGCACAACGGAATTGTCGACCGCGCCGTGCTGCCGCCCACGTCGTCGGCCGAATCGGTCTGCGACAGCGCCATTCTGGCGGCCACCATCTTCGACCGTGGGCTCGACACCTTGGGCGACACCATCGCCGAAATAGGAATGGCCGACCCGCTCGCGCGCCTAAATATATTGGCCGCCAATGGCTCTCGTCTCCTGGCTACGGTCTGGGGCGACACCTTGTCCATCCTGCGCCGCGACGACGGGGTGGTGCTGGCCAGCGAGCCGTACGACGACGCGCCCGACTGGGACGACGTGCCGGACCGCCACCTCGTCGAGGTCACCGCGCAAGGGGTCACGTTGACGCCGCTCACTCACCCGAAAGGATCTCGACGATGACGCTGACGCTGTCCAACCACCTCGCCGCCGACTCGGCGTATCACGCGTTGCGTCGCGACGTGCTCGACGGCCTGCGCCAGACACCGAAGTGCTTGCCGCCCAAGTGGTTCTACGACTCGGTGGGCAGCGACCTGTTCGATCAGATCACCCGGTTACCCGAGTACTATCCGACCCGCGCCGAGGCCGAGATCCTGCGCGCCCGCTCCGCCGAGATCGCGTCGGCCAGCGAGGCCGACACCTTGGTCGAATTGGGCGCCGGGACATCGGAGAAGACGCGGCGGCTGCTGGATGCGCTGCGCGACCGCGGATCGTTGCGCGGATTCGTGCCGTTCGACGTCGACGCCAGCGTGCTGTCCGCGACCGCGGCCGCCATCCAGCGCGAGTACCCGGGCGTCGAAATCAACGCGGTCTGTGGGGACTTCGAGGAACACCTGACCGAGATTCCCGACGGCGGGCGACGGTTGTTCGTGTTCTTGGGGTCGACCATCGGCAATCTCACGCCCGAGCCGCGCGCGGAATTCCTCTCGACGTTGGCCGCGGTGATGCGGCCGGGCGACAGCCTGCTGCTGGGCACCGACCTGGTCAAGGACACCGGCCGGCTGGTGCGTGCCTACGACGACGCCGCCGGGGTGACGGCCCGCTTCAACCGCAACGTGCTCGCAGTGATCAACCGGCAGCTCGACGCCGATTTCGACGTCGAGGCCTACCGGCATGTCGCCCGCTGGAACGGCGACGAGGAACGGATCGAGATGTGGCTGCGCGCCGACAGCCCCCAGCGGGTGCGCGTCGGTGCGCTCGACCTGACCGTCGACTTCGCCGCCGGCGAGGAAATGCTCACCGAGGTGTCATCCAAGTTCCGGCCAGACGGGGTGAGCGCCGAGTTGGCCGGCGCCGGGCTGCGGAGGATCCGGTGGTGGACCGACGAAGCCGGTGACTTCGGGCTGTCGTTGGCGCTGAAGTGACCCAAGATTCGCTGGCCGACCGATGGCAAGCGGCCCGCCCGCCGGTGGCCGGGCTGCACCTGGACAGTGCCGCCTGCTCGCGGCAAAGCCTCGCGGTCATCGATGCCACCGCCCGCCACGCGCGCAACGAGGCCGAGATCGGTGGCTATGTCGCGGCCGAGGCGGCCGTCCCGGTGCTGGACGCCGGGCGAGCGGCGGTCGCCGCGCTGTGCGGCATGCCCGACGCCGAGGTGGTGTTCACCACCGGCTCGCTGAACGCGCTGGACCTCCTGTTGGGAAGCTGGCCGGCAGAACGCCGCCGGGTGGCCTGCCTGCTGGGCGAGTACGGTCCCAACCTGGCGATGATGGCGGCCCACGGATTCGACCGCCGTCTGTTGCCGACCCTCGAGGATGGCCGGGTTGCCCTCGACGACGCCGCACTGGCGCTGGAAGAAGACCCGCCCGACCTGGTGCATCTGACGGCGGTCGCCAGCCACAGCGGTGTGGTGCAACCGCTTTCGATGGTCGCGCAACTTTGCGTCGAATTGGGGCTGCCACTGGTGGTGGACGCCGCCCAGGCACTAGGCCAGGTGGACTGCGCGGTGGGCGCCGACGTGACCTATGCGTCGTCGCGAAAGTGGATCGCCGGCCCCCGCGGGGTGGGCTGTCTGGCGGTGCGCCCGGATCTGATGGAGCGGTTGCACCCGCGGCTGGCGGCACCGGAGTGGATGTCCTCGGTGCCGGTGGCCCAGCAGCTTGACTTCGGCGAAGCCAACATCGCTGCGCGCGTGGGGTTTTCGCTGGCGCTGGGGGAGCATCTGGCGTGCGGACCGCAGGTCGTTCGGGCGGGTCTGGCGAAGGTCGGTGGCATCAGCAGGGCGGCGCTGGCCGACGTGCCGGGGTGGGCGGTGGTCGAAGAGGTCGAGGAGCCGAGCGCCATCACGACGCTGGCCCCGGTCGACGGCGCCGACCCGCTGGCGGTGCGGTCATGGTTGCTCACCGAGCGGCGGATCCTGACGACTTTCGTCGGAGTGCAGCGGGCGCCGCTGGAGCTGAGTGCGCCCCTGCTGAGGATTTCGCCGCACGTCGACACCACGGCCGACGAGCTGGAGACCTTCGCCGAGGCGCTGATCGCGGCCACCGCGGCGACCGGCACCTAGCCGAAAAGCGACCGGAGAGGCAGCTCTGCGGTGAAAATCAGTATTCTCACGAAAATCCTGGTGCTTATTCAGCGCACGTGCTGTAACTTCTGCCATAGCGTCCGCCGAGATTAGGGGTGTGGGGACTCCGCGGCACGCCGATGCAAAGTCGGTGAAAGGGATGCGAAGTGAACTGCTCTGTGCTGCCCCCACAATTGAACTCCCTCCGAAGATTCGGGGCCGCCGGGCCGGCTCGGATATTGGAGGCTGCAGCGGCCTGGGATGGCCTAGCTGGTGAATTAGCCTCGACCGCAACCTCATTCAACGCGGTCACCTCAGGGCTGGTGAGCGCTTCCTGGCAAGGTGCGGCATCACATGTGATGGCCGCCGCCACCGCGCCCGTTGTTAGTACTTCTCGCTAAATTACTCGGCCGTTTGCCGCATTCGTGAAGGGAGCTGGAAATGTCATTTGTAACCACCGTGCCGGAAGCCGTGCAGGCTGCAGCGCAGAACCTGGCAGGCATCCGTGCCTCGCTGGCCGAGGCCGTTGCGGCCGCGGGCCCCACCACCGGGCTAGCGGCCGCCGCTCAAGACGAGGTATCGATCGCGATCGCTTCGCTATTCGGCAGCGCCGGCCAGCAGTTTCAATCTCTCAGCGCCCAAGCGCAGGCGTTCCACGCCGAGTTCGAAAGCCTGTTGGGTGCTGGCGCGGCGGCATATGCCAGCGCCGAGGCTGCTAACGCAGCGCAGACTGTGGGCAACGGGGTAGCGGCGCTGGCCGGCGGTGGGCAGGCGGCCGCCGCAGCGGCTCCCGCCGCGGCCACACAAACGTTCAGCTTGCTCGGCGGCTTCCTCAACGTCGAAGTCGAAGCGTCGGGTGGCATATTATTCACATTCGGCACACCGGGGCTCAACCTGCCGCCAGTGCACATACCTCCGGTAAACCTTGCCGCTTTCAATCTGCCGCAAATAACTATTCCGCCCATCAGCATTCCGGCCGGGACGACGCCCCCGAATGTAATGCTGAGTCCGTTTAACTTGCCGCAAATCACGCTACCGTCGATCAATATCCCAGCTGGGCAGACTCCCCCCGGCATAACTGTGGGTTCATTCAACCTGCCGCAGATATCCACTCCCACCATAACGGTGCCGGCGTTCAACCTGCCCGCGGTGACGGTACAGGGCTTCGACTTGCCTTCGATAAGTGTTCCCCGGATTGGTTTTCCCCAGATACAATTCCCGGATCTCTTTGTTGGAGGGGGCAATCAAACGCTAGTCACGATTGGCGGCCCTTTGATCCCCGGTGGCATAGCTGTTAACCTTCAGGATTTTGATATCGTAGCTTCGCTCGGCTTCAACACCCCAGGCTTTATTAACCCATTCACCATCCCCCCCATCACCCTTGGGGGATTTACCGTGCCGCCCATCGGCCTTTCCACCTTCAATATCCCGCCCGTCACCGTTCCGCCCATCAACCTCGGCCAATTCACGCTGCCGCAGATCAGCTGGCCGGGATTCGCCACGGCTCCGCTGACCATCCCGCCGATCGGAATCGGCAACTTCACGCTGCCGCAGCTGAGTTGGCCAGGCTTCTCCACGGCGAACCTGACCATCCCACCCATCGGCCTTGGCGCCTTCAGCCTGCCCGACATCCAGGTGCCGAGCATCGTCGTTGGCTCCGTGGTGCTGGGCCAGTTCGAGATCCCGCCAGTGACCGGCGCGCTCAACGGCCTGGTCGCCGATGTGAACGGCTTTGTTTTGGCGTTGGAGAACATCGGGAACGCCCTCATATAAGTGGGCTGCTTGAGCGTGACGCCAGCGTGACGCTCGAGAATGTCAGTCGGTCTTGTGCGCCGTCAGCAGGTAGGCCGGCAACTTCATCCGACCCTTCTCATCGCGGTCGTGCGGCGGAAACTCGAACGGCGCGTTCGAGACCGCAGGGATGTTGGCGTGGATGTAGGCCGGCCCGATCTCGTCGATCTCCCAGTACTTGCTCACGGCGGCGCGCAGCTCGTCCTCGTCGACCTCGTTGGGCTTCGGTTCCATCTCGGCGGGGAAGGCGCCCTTGGCGAAGACGAGCACGAAATAGCTGGCGCGCGGGGCCGCCGCGCGGTGCACCGAGCGCAGGTAGCCGTCGCGGCCCTCGACGGGCAGCGAGTGGAACAGCGTGCTGTCGACCACCGTGTTGAAGCGCCCGTCATAGCCGGTGAACGAGGTGATGTCGGCCTGCTCGAAGCTGGCGGTGCTCAGGCCGCGCTCGGCGGCCGCCTTGGTGGCCGCCGCGACGGCGGTCGGGGTGAGGTCGATGCCGACCACGGTGTAGCCCTGCGCGGCCAGCGCCAGCGACAGTTCGGCGAACCCGCAACCGGCGTCCAGCACGTCGCTGCGGAACTTGCCGGCCGCGATCAGCGTCGCCAACTCCGGCTGCGGCTCGCCGATGTTCCACGGCGGCGGCCCCTCGAAATCGCCCTCCTCGCGGTAGGCACCGTCCCAGTCCATGATTTCGGACGACATGGTTCCCCCTTCACGTTTACGGACTCCAGGTGTGCACCGGCTCGTTGCCGTGCATGTGTTCGCAGTACCGCCGGAGCATCTCGGCCAGTGCCGCGGGCCGGCTCATGCCGCCGTCCTCCAGCCTACGCACGGTGGACACCTGCCAGCTGGCCCCGTTGCGGCCGGTCTTGGCGCGGCCCTCGATGACGCCTAGGAACCGGTCGCGCACCTCGGCGTCGACGCCCCAGCGGCGCAGGCCTTCGTGGGCGAGCGGCAGCAACGTGTCAAGCACCAGCTCGCGCGCCGTCACGTCACCCACGCCGGGCCAGTGCACCCGGGCCTCGATGCCGTTGCGCGCCGCCGTGAGGAAATTCGCTTCTGCCACAGGAAAACCCATCCTGTTCCACAGCGGATCCTCGTCCTCGGACAGGCTGCGCAGCACGCCGTAGTAGAAGGCCGAATTCCCCAGCATGTCGATCACGGTCGGCCCGGCGGGCAGCACCCGGTTCTCCAGCCGCAGGTGCGGGCGCCCGTCGACAACGTCGTACACCGGCCGGTTCCACCGGTACACGGTGCCGTTGTGCAGTCGCAACTCGGCGAGCTGGGGCGTGCGTCCGGCGGCCAGCTCGGCGACCGGGTCTTCATCGGAGAGCTCGGGCAAGAGCGACGGGAAGTATTGGACGTTCTCCTTGAAAAGGTCCAGGACGGAGTCGATCCAGCGCTCGCCAAACCACACCCGCGGCCGCACGCCCTGCGTCTTGAGCTCCTCGGGGCGGGTATCGGTGGATTGCGCGAACACCTCGATGCGGGTCTCGGCCCACAGCTGGTGGCCGAAGAAGTAGGGCGAGTTGGCGGCTAGCGACAGCTGCGGACCCGCGAGCACCTGCGCCGCGTTCCAGTTGGCCGCGAAATCGGCGGGCGACAGCTGCAGATGCAATTGCATGCTGGTGCAAGCCGATTCGGGCGCAATCGAGGCGGCCCGCCAGCTCAGCGGCTCGGGACCGTCGATGTTGATCGGGATGTCCTCGCCGCGGGCGGAAAAGATCGAGTCATTGAGCGCCGCGTACCGCGCCGACTCGCTCATCCAGCCGTCGTCGAGGTGCTCGGGCATCAGCGTGGGCAGGATGCCGATCATCACGATGTGCGCCCCGCCGGAGTTGGCCTTGGCTTCGGCGTCGTTCAGGCTGGCCCGCACCTCGGCCTCCAGATCCAGCCCGGTGTGTCCGGGCAGTGGCCGGGGCGGCACGTTGAATTCGATGTTGTAGGCGCCTAATTCGGTCTGGTAAGCCGGATCGGCGATGGCGTCCAGCACGTACCTGTTCGACATGGCCGGCTGGTAGTCGGCGTCGACGAGGTTGCACTCGATCTCCATGCCGGTGAGCGGCCGGTCACAACAGTCGAAGCGCGACTGCGCAAGCATCGTCTCGAAGACGTCCAGGCACAGGCGCACCTTGCGCCGGTATTCCGACCGATGTGCGCGGTCATACGCGGTGCGCTTGACCTCTTCGCCCACACCGCCGATGCAACAGGTTTACCGGCGGTAGCGCAAGGGCGACGGGTTGACCTGCGCTGTCGTCTCCCTGGCCGATGCACCATGATGGACCTGACATGATGTGTCTCGGTTCACACGGAGGAGGGCAGTTGGCCGAGTCCGCCGAATTCATAGCCGCCATCGACCAGGGCACCACCAGCACCCGCTGCATGATTTTCGACCACGACGGCGCCGAAGTCGCCCGCCACCAACTCGAACACGAACAGATCCTGCCCCGCGCCGGCTGGGTCGAGCACGACCCCGTCGAAATCTGGGAGCGCACGTCGTCGGTGCTGATGTCGGTGTTGAACCGCGCGAAGTTGGCACCCGAAGCCCTTGTGGCGGTGGGTATTACCAACCAGCGCGAGACCACCCTGGTGTGGAATTGGCGCACCGGGCGCCCCTACTACAACGCGATCGTGTGGCAGGACACCCGCACCGACCGGATCGCGTCGGCGCTGGACCGGGACGGCCGCGGCGAGGTGATCCGGCGCAAGGCGGGCCTGCCGCCGGCGGCCTACTTCTCCGGCGGCAAGCTGCAATGGATCCTGGAAAACGTCGACGGGGTGCGCGAGGCCGCCGAGAGCGGTGACGCCCTTTTCGGCACCGCCGACACCTGGGTGTTGTGGAACCTGACCGGCGGCCCGCGGGGCGGCGTGCACGTCACCGACGTCACCAACGCCAGCAGGACCATGCTGATGAACCTGGAGACGCTGGACTGGGACGACGAGCTGCTGTCCTTCTTCTCGATCCCGCGTGCGATGCTGCCGGCGATCACGTCGTCGTCGCCGGTGCAGCCCTACGGTGTGACGGCCGAGGCCGGCCCGCTCGGTGGCGAGGTGCCGATCACCGGCGTGCTCGGCGATCAGCACGCGGCGATGGTGGGTCAGGTGTGCCTGGCCGAGGGCGAGGCGAAAAACACCTACGGCACGGGTAATTTCCTGCTGCTCAACACCGGCGAGACGATCGTGCGCTCCGACAACGGCCTGCTGACCACCGTGTGCTACCAGTTCGGCGACGCCAAACCCGTTTACGCCCTTGAGGGTTCGATCGCGGTCACCGGCTCGGCGGTGCAGTGGTTGCGCGACCAGCTGGGCATCATCAGTGGCGCCGCGCAGAGCGAGTCGCTGGCCCGGCAGGTCGCCGACAACGGCGGGGTGTATTTCGTCCCGGCGTTTTCCGGGTTGTTCGCTCCCTACTGGCGATCCGATGCCCGCGGCGCGATCGTCGGCCTGTCGCGGTTCAACACCAACGCCCACCTGGCTCGCGCGACGCTGGAGGCGATCTGCTACCAGAGCCGCGATGTGGTGGACGCGATGGAGGCGGATTCCGGTGTGCGCCTTGAGGTGCTGAAGGTCGACGGCGGCATCACGCAAAACGAGCTGTGCATGCAGATCCAGGCCGACGTGCTGGGCGTGGACGTGGTGCGGCCGGTGGTCGCCGAGACCACCGCGCTGGGTGCCGCCTACGCCGCGGGGTTGTCGGCCGGGTTCTGGGCTGATCCGTCAGAGCTGCGCGCCAACTGGCAAGAAGACAAGCGCTGGACGCCGGCGTGGAGTGACGACGAGCGCGCCGCCGGGTACGACGGTTGGCGCAAGGCGGTGCAGCGGACCCTGGATTGGGTTGATGTGACTTAACCTTCCGCCGCGAGCGTGCGCGTTTGTACGGCGACACGCAGGTGCGGCGGGGATTCTGCGCACGCTCGCGGCGGGAAAAGGGTTCGGTCAGTCCTCGCCGAGGATCCCGTAGATCTCGCGTCGGGCATTGTTGAGGATCTCAACGATGCGCTGCTGTTGCTCGGCGGTGGCGGTGTGCGCGGATTGCGCCACCGCGCCGAACAACTGGCCCATGGCCGCGCGCAGGTTGACTTGGCCGGGGTCGGCGCCCTCGGCGATCTCGTCCCACGGCAGGGTCTCGACCTTCTCGGCGGCCGCGCGGCCCTCGTCGGTCAGCTCGAAAAGCTTTTTGCTGCCGTCGCTTTCGCTCGCGGTGATCAGGCCCTCGTCGTCCAGCAACTGCAGCGTCGGGTACACCGACCCGGGGCTGGGCCGCCAGATGCCGTTGCTGCGTTCGGCGATCTGCTGGATCATCTCGTAGCCGTGCATCGGCCGCTCGGCCAACAGCGCCAGGATGGCCGCCCGCACGTCACCGCGGCGTCCGCGGCCGGGGCCGCCACGGCGAAATCCGCCGCGCCGGCCGCCGGGGCCAAAGCCGAATCCCGGGCCAAAGCCCGGCCCGAAACCGGGGCCGAAGTTCGGCCCGAAGCCCGGGCCGAAACCGGCGCCGCCAGCCTGCTCGCGGATGTGTTCGCGGAAGTCCCGTCGGGCCTGGCGCCTGGCCTCGTGCAGGGCGCGCCGTTGCGTTGGGTCGGGGGCGGAGCCGAAGCCGAATCCCGGACGGCCGGCGAACGGTCCTTCGGGGGGAGTGAATGGATTGCTCACGTTGGTTCCTTACGTCTTGTGGAGAACGCGCGGTCGCGCGCTTCGGAGTATCACGATATATCGTAAACTATCGTGACGCAACGAGATATTCTCCGACAGCTCGCCGCGGCGGCACCAGGCTTGGCTTGACCTGCGGGAATATAGTCATGCGCGTTTTAAACCTGGCGCCGCGGCGTGGTTTGCATCCGGCAAAGCGCGGGTAGGAACTGAGGGATGAACGCAAACAACAACCTGGCCATCGGCGGCGGAGCTCAGAGCGCGGCCGAACCGGCGCGGGGGGATGTGGGCCGCGACCGCAACGTGCGGCCGTGGGTCAACTGGGCGCTGGCGCTGGCAACCGTGCCGGCCGCCGCCATTGTGATGCTCTTCGCCCTCGGTGCCGTGATGAGCACCGATGGCTGCAGCGACCGCAGCTGCGCCAACCTGGGCCGCGGCGGAATCGATTTCGGCGTCGCGTTCTATGGCGCGCCCGTGGTGGCCTTCGTCGTCCTCGTCATCTCGTTCTTCACGGCAAAGCGCCGCGGCGGCATCGCGGTTCCGCTGTGCGGTTGGGCGCTGTTGGTCGCCGACGTGGTCCTGATGGCGGCAGCGGTCTCGAGCTAGCGCGTCGATTCAGTGCGGCGGTGAGAATCCGCCGGTTGCTTCCTGCTGTGGCCGGGCAACGGGCGTATTCGGCTGAGGCTCGGGCCATGGGACTGCCTGCTGTGGGGGCCAGGGCGCGGTCGCCGGCGGCGCGGGCTGCCAGCCTGGCGGCGCCGGTTGTTGCGGCCCCCGCGATGGCCAGGGCGCGGGGCCCATCGAGGGACGCAGTCGCGCCAGTTCGCGGCGGTGACGTTCGGCCAGCACGGCGGCGAGCACCAGTTCCGGCGGGGCGCCGGGCGGGGGCGGCGGGGCGATGTGCGATACCACGTCTCCGGCGATCCGGTAGGCCATCTGTTGACGTAGCTGGTGATCGAGTTGCGCTGCGCGGGAAAGGAATTGGCGCGCGACCTCGGCTTGGCCGGCATTCAGTCCCGAAAGCTGCAGCGACGACGCCCACCATGCCAGCGAAGGTGGCATCACCGGTGGTGGCCCCAGGCGGGGTCCGCGTTCGCTGACCACGACGGTGCCGGCGAAGATGTCGCCGATCCGCTTTCCCTTCGGGGACAACATGCTGCAGATGACGGCGGGGCTGCCGGCGAGCATCCAAATTTCGACCACCGACGCCAGCGCACGAAACAGCGCCTGCCGGAAGCGTTCCGGGCCACCGTCGTCGGACACCACGCGCAGGCCCATCGCGATCTTGCCCACCGATCGCCCCCGCGTGGCCGTTTCGAAGGCCAGGGGATACCCGACGACCACCAGCACGGTGAAGATGAGCAGGATGGCGGCGCTCAGCGCGGAGTCGAACTGGGTCAGGGTGACCGCCCACAACAGCAGGCCCAGGATGTAGCCGACGAAAATCACCGCGATGTCGATGAGCGCACCGACCGCGCGGACCGGCAACTGGGCGATCTGCACGTCGAGCACCACGGCATCCCCGGTCACCACCTCGGACATAACACCGAACGCTACAGGTGCGATTAGGCTCCGCAAGGTGGACGTCGATGCATTCGTGCTGACCCATCGCGGTACGTGGGACCGGCTTGACCAGTTGGTCAAGCGGCGCCGATCACTGACCGGCGACGAAGTCGACGAACTGGTCGAGCTCTACCAGCGGGTGTCGACTCACCTGTCGATGCTGCGGTCGGCCTCCTCGGATTCTTTGCTCACCGGGCGGCTCTCCAGCCTGGTCGCGCGCGCCCGCTCGGTGGTGACGAGTGCCCACGCGCCGCTGAGCAGCACGTTCGCCCGGTTCTGGACGGTGTCGTTCCCGGTGGTCGCCTACCGCACCTGGCGGTGGTGGTTGGGCACGGCGGTGGCGTTTTTCGCCGTCGTCGTGGTGATCGCGCTATGGGTGGCCGCCAACCCGGAGGTGCAGTCCGCCATCGGAACGCCAAGTGACATCGACGAATTGGTCAACCACGACGTCGCCTCGTATTACAGCGAGCACCCCGCCGCGGCGTTCGCCTTGCAGGTGTGGGTGAACAACTCCTGGGTTTCCGCGCAGTGCATCGCGATGTCGGTGGTGCTCGGGCTGCCGATCCCAATCATCCTGTTCAACAACGCCGCCAACCTGGGATTGATCGCCGGGCTGATGTTCCAGGCCGGCAAGGGCGGCATCCTGCTGGGCCTGCTGGCCCCGCACGGACTGCTGGAGCTGACGGCGGTATTCCTCGCCGGCGCAACGGGGATGCGGCTGGGGTGGTCGGTGATATCGCCCGGCGACCGCCCGCGCGGGCAGGTGCTCGCCGAGCAAGGCCGCGGCGTGGTCGCGGTCGCAGTGGGCCTGGTGGGTGTCTTGCTGGTGTCCGGGCTCATCGAGGCGTTGGTGACGCCGTCGCCATTGCCGACGTTCGTTCGGGTCGGCATCGGCATCATCGCCGAGGCCGCGTTCCTGTCCTACATCGTGTACTTCGGCCGTCGCGCGGTGAAGGCCGGCGAGACCGGCGACATCGAGGACGCGCCCGACGTGGTCCCGACCGGGTGAGCGGGCAGGCCGAAAACTAAAGCCGTCCGGTCGCTTTCATCGCCAGGTAGCGGTCGGCAAGCGCGGGCGCCAGTTCCGTGGGTGGGGCCTCGACGACCTCGACCCCGCCGCGGCGCAGCCGCGTGGCGATCGCACGGCGGTCGTTGCGGGAACGTTCGGCGGCCGCCGCGTCGTACACCGCAGCCGCGTCCGAACGGCCGGCCGCCATCTCGTCTACGCGCGGGTCGGCGACCGCGGCGATCAGCATATGGTGCTTGGCCGACAGCTGCGGCAGGACGGGCAGCAGCCCCTCGTCGAGCGCGGTGGCGTTGAGGTCGGTCAGCAGCACGACCAGCGACCGTCGCCGCGTCCGCCGCAAAACCGCGGCAACCATTGCGCGCCAGTCTGGTTCGACCAACGCCGGTTCCAGCGGCGCCATCGCCTCGACGAGCTGGGCGAGCAGTTCGGTGCGCGACGCCCCGAACACGCCGGCCCGGCTCACTCGGTCGTGGGCCAGGAAGTCGACATGGTCGCCGGCCCGCGACGCGAGCGCCGCGAGCAGCAGCGCGGCGTCCATCGACCAGTCCAGCCGGGGCCACCCCGCGGGGTCGGCTTCTGCTCGAACGGAAGTCGGATCGACGCCGACGCGACCCGCCGCCGTGCGCCCGGTGTCGAGGACGATCACCACGCGCCGGTCGCGTTCGGGCCGCCAGGTGCGCACGACGACGTCGGCGCGACGCGCGGTCGCACGCCAGTCGATCGAGCGAACGTCGTCGCCGACGACATACTCACGCAGGGAATCGAATTCGGTGCCCTGCCCGCGGATCAGCGTCGGCAGCAGCCCGTCTATCTCGCGCAGCTTGGCCAGCCGCGACGGCAGGTGCTTGCGCGACAGGAACGGCGGCAGCACCCGGACCTGACCGGGCACCACCTGTGAACCCTGCCGCCCGGCCAGCCCCAGCGGCCCGATCGATCGGGCCGTGACCACCGCCGCGCGCTGGTCCCCGCGGCGCACCGGCCGCAGCTGCACCTGGAGGTGGTGTTGTTGGCCGGCGGCGACGTTGACGGTGTGAATGCGCGGCTCGGCGCGGGCGCTGGGCGGCCAGGCGTCGCGGATGTGGCCGCGGAACCGGCGGCGGCCGTCGTTGTGGATCAGCAGGCCCACCTTCACCTGCTGGGCCAGCCGGGCCGAGGTGTCCGGTGACCGGGTGTAGCGCAATCCGCGAGTGTTGGCCGCCAGCGCGGCGTCAACCACCACCGCCGCCACCAGCGCCACCAGCAGAGCCACGAAAGTCCTTGCGGGCCACGGCGATGCCGCGAGGGGCAGCACGCAGATCAGCGCCACCAGCCCGGTGCGTCCGGTCAGGATCATTTACCGGGGCACCGGTACCGAGGCCAGGATTCCGTCGAGCACACCGTCGGGCGTGGCCCCTTCGAGCTCGGCCTCGGGGCGCAGCATCACCCGGTGCCGCAGCGTCGGACGCGCCATCGCCTTGACGTCGTCGGGCGTGACGTAGTTGCGGCCGGACAGCCAGGCCCAGGAGCGGGCGGTGCCCAGCAGCGCCGTCGCCCCGCGCGGCGACACACCCAGCTGCAGGGCGGGGGAGGAGCGGGTGGCGCCGGCGATGTCGACGATGTAGCCCAGCACCTCGTCGGCGACCAGCACCTGTTGCACCGCTCGCCGGCCGGCGGCGAGTTCGGCGGCCCCGGCCACGGGGTTGATCGCGGACAGGTCGCGCGGATCGAAGCCGTGCGCGTGCCGGCCCAGGATGGCGATCTCGGAGTCCCGCGACGGCAACGTCACATTCAGCTTGAGCAGAAAGCGGTCCAGCTGGGCTTCGGGCAACTGGTAGGTGCCCTCGTATTCGATCGGGTTTTGGGTCGCGGCCACGATGAACGGGTCGGGCAGCGGCTTCGCCTCGCCTTCGACGCTGACCTGGCGCTCCTCCATCGCCTCGAGCAGCGCGGCCTGGGTCTTGGGTGGGGTGCGGTTGATCTCGTCGGCCAGCAGCAGGTTGGTGAACACCGGGCCGCGCCGGAACTCGAACGCGGCGGTGCGCGTGTCGTACACCAGCGAACCCGTGACGTCGCCGGGCATCAGGTCGGGGGTGAACTGCACCCGCTTGAACTCGAGCTGCAGCGCGGCCGACAGCGACCGGACCAGCAGCGTCTTCGCCACTCCCGGAACGCCTTCCAGCAGCACGTGGCCGCGGCACAGCAGCGCGATCACCAGGCCGCTGACGACGCCCTCCTGTCCGACGACGGCCTTGGCGAGCTCGGCGCGCAACGCCAGCAGCGCGTCTCGCGCCGCTTCAGCGGTAGGAGTCTGGGCGGTAGGGGACTGTGTCACGTGTTGGTGACCTGCCTTTCGATTTCGTCGAGCGCACGGGCGAGTTGTAATAGGTCGTTGTCGGTGGCCGGGGGCGGCCCGAACAGGTGGTGTGAGACGAAGCCGGGGTCGGCCCCGCTGCGCTGGGCCACGGTGGTGATCACTGCGGGCGGCGGCGCGCCCGGCCCGAGGCCGAGGCGGGGCAGCAGCCGCTGCACGGTCGCGGTGCGCAGTGCGGCGGCGGCGCGATCGCGGGCCCGTCGGGACCGGTAGAGCCGGCCGCGGCCCTCGACGGTCTCCGATGCGCGCACCACGACGGGCAACTGCTCGGCCACCAGGGGGCCGGGCCGGCGGCCCTTCCACAGGGCGACCAGCAGCACGACCAGGCACAGCTGCCAGACGATCCACGTCGCGTTCTCCGGGATCAAGTCGGAAATCGATGCCGGAGTTGACGTTTCGCCCTCGACGCGGTGGGGCGCGTACCAGATCAGCCGGGGCCGATCGCCCGCGAGGTTCATCGCCAACGCGGCGTTGCCCGCCTGCAACAGACCGTCATTGGTCATGAAGTCGGTGCTGCCGACAGCGGTGACGCTCCGCCCGCCGTCCCGGAACCGGATCAGCACCCCGTCGTAGCAGCTGGTCAGCGTCCGGCCATCCTTGGCGCGGTAGGCGTGGCTCGGGCCGAAGCGAACCGGCCCGGCTCGATTGGCCTCACGCAGAGCGCAATTCGGGTCGCTGTCGAATGCGGTGGCGGCCGGCGATGTGCGTACCCCGGGCATCAGTGCCTCGCGGGTTCGCGCCGTCGGTTCGACCAACAGCAGGTCGCCGGGGGCCTTGGCCAGGCGGTCCAGCAGCGCGTCGTCGGTCAGGTACTGGGTCTGTGCCACCAGGATCAACGTGCCCGGGCGCGCCGCCCGTTCGACGTCGGCGATGCGGTTAGCAACCACCACCTGGACGCCGAAGTCGCCCAGCAGCGTCACCAGCGCGTGAGCACCGTCGGGTCCCGTCGATTCCGGGTCCATCCGGGCGCCGGGCCGCGGCGTGGTCAGGTAGGCGCTGATGCCTGCGATTACCGCGAGCAACACCAGCGTGAGGACCACCCAGCGCCATGACCGTCGGCGCTGCGCCGCCGGGCGCGTCCCGAACGTCGCCGTCACCGGACCTGCGCCCAGGACTCGATCGCGGCGGGCTGCCCCGGCCCCGCCGCGGCGGCCGGTGATCGCGACCGCAGGTGGTCGTCCAGGTCAACGATCATCTGATAGGCGGTCTGGGTTCCGGGCCGCTCGCCGTAGGTGACGTCGTTGAATGCCGTTGCCGCCTGGGACAATTCGTCTCCGAGATGGGGTAGCGCCGCGCCGGCGTCGCGGGCCAGCTCGTTGGCGGTGCGGCCGGGGGCCGGTTCCAGCACGCCGGTCTCCTCCAGCTGGCGGGCGACGGCCCGCAACCGGTGCCTGATCGCGGCCGCCCAGTCTCCTTGCGACGCATAGCTTTCCGCGGTAGCACGGTGCTGGGCGGCGGTGAGCTGGGCGGCTTCGAACAACAGGTAGTCGCCACCGCGGCTGGTGCGCATGGTGCGCCGCACGACGCGGACCGCGACCGCCACCGCGATCGCCAGCAGGATCACCAGCACGGTGACCGTCAGCCAGCCGCCCGGTATCGAGGCGGTCTTTTCCAGCAGCCGGTACAACAGTTCGTTGAGCCACTCGGCGAATTGCCGCGCCGCAGAACCCTTGGAATAGATCGGCTTGCCCAGCTCGGTTTGTGCGGCCTGCTGCGCGGCATCGCGGTCGATGTCGATGGAAGGCACTGTCAGCTACGTCCTCGCTCCGGCGTCACCAGGGCCGGGTCAGCCAGAGGTTGTCGGTGGACGCGACGGCATAGGGGCCACCGGCGGCGCCGCTCTGCAGCACCAGGTCGAACGCCTCGGCGCGCATCCGGCGGTCGGTGTAGAGCAGGACGATGACCCCGGCGTTGAACGGCGCGGTGATGATCTGGCCGATAGCCGACCCGACGGACGCCAGCGCGGTGCCCAGCAGCAGGCCTGCGGTGGACGGGCTCCCGGCCGCCATGATCTGGCCGACGATGCTGAACGGTAGCGCGACGGCGTTGGCGATGACCCCCACTACGATGAACGTCAGCGCCCGGATACCGAGCACCCGCCAGAAGCTGGTGCGGACCAGCGCGAACGACCGCGTGATCGCGTCCATGACCGGCAGCCTCTCCAGCACGATCAGCACGGGCGCGAACAACACCACGGTGTACAGGTAGACCAGCAGCGCGATGACGGCGAGCATCAGCGGGAAGCCCAACAGGATCGCCACCGCGCCATTGCCGATGGCCGCGAACAGCGCGATGACGACCGCCACCAGCCCGAAGAGCGCCGCGACCACGATGGCTTCCAGCAGCGCCAGTCCGAGCAAGGGCAGCAGCCGCCCACGGATTTTGGCCCAGGTTTCGCCGATGGTGATCGGCGAGCCGAACACCGCGCGCCCGACGATGACGGTGAGCATGCCGGACAGCAGCATGCCGCCGAGCCAGGTGACCAGCATGCCGGCCGCCATCGACGCCATCCACGCGCCGACCGCCCCCAAGCTCAGCTCGCTGGACCGTTCGGTCGAGATCCCGCCGACGGCGGCCAGCGGGCCGACCGTCGCGAGCAGCGAGATGATCTGCATGACCACGACCACCATCGCGGTCAGCCCCAGCGTCGCCTTGGGATTGGCGCGGATGTAGCCGACGGCCCCGTTGAAGATGTCGCTCAGGGTCAGGGGACGCAGCGGGATGATCCCGGGCTTGGCCGCCCCCGGCACGACCGGGGACGAACCATACGGCGGGGGGCCATAGAACGAGCCGGGTGGGAGCCCATAGCCCGGTGGGGGGCCATAGCCCGGCGGGGGGCCATAGC
>NZ_LZIR01000112.1 GCF_001667035.1 Mycobacterium sp. 852002-51057_SCH5723018 | reverse complement strand
TCTCCACCCCGTTATAGGTGACCTTCGACCCCGGATCCATCACCAACCCGGCCCGCGACGCCACCATCGTCAACTTCACCTTCGGCGTGAAGCCACCCCGGAACTGCACGTACACCAACACCAGAATCACCGCACACACCAGCAGCACGGCGTAGGTGATCAATCTGTACGGCGGGGTGCGGGCAGAATTGAACTGCACAGGCGACGACATGGCCTCTACACCGTAAGTCGGACAGGCGAACCCCACAATTCCTACGGCGCGTGACATACACCTCGCTGGGGGAGAGCGCGCCCCGCGCTTATCCGGCGGTGCGCTCGCGGTGCTTGCAGCCCGGCCAGCAACAGGGCCGTCGCTTGCCTTCCTCCAGCTCCTCCTGGGTTCGGCGGATGCGGCGCTTTCGGGTCGTCTCTTGTTTGGCGTCTTCCACCCAACAGATGAACTCGTTGCGCGCCAAGGGCGTGATGTCTTTCCACGCAGCCAGTGCCGTGGAATTGGCGGTCAGCGCTTCGCACAAATCGGCGGGCAGCTGGTGGACGACCCCGCCGGGCATTCGCTCGTTGCTCACGGAGCTAGGGTAAGGCGACCCGGCCGCGGGAGGCAGCAGTGAGCGAACACGAAATACGGATGATCGTCTTGTCGACCGACGACCTGGACGAATCGATACGGTTCTACAGCGAGACCCTCGGGATGCCGCTGAAGTTTCGCGACGGAGCCCATTTTGCGGCCCTCGACGGCGGCCCGGTCACCGTCGCGCTCGCGACAGCGGTCGACCATCCCATACACGGCCAAGTCGTGGTCGGTATCAAGACCGCTGACGTCGACGCCGCGGCGAAGGCTGTCGAGGCCAGCGGTGGTGGCATCGTGCAAGGCCCCTACAACGATGCACACGAACGGCGCGCCGTGGTCTACGACAACAAGGGCAACGGCTTGGTTTTCTATAGCCCGTTGCCGCGCTGAAAGCTGTGCCGCAACACCGACATTCGGTCTGAGGCATACCGGCTCGCTTCGAGTGGTGCCTCCCGCGCGATGCGCATGTGAGCGACGTGGCCATGGCCGTGGGCTCGAAGAACCGCTCTTGGTGGGCGAAGGGGGACTTGAACCCCCACGTCCCGAAGGACACTGGCACCTGAAGCCAGCGCGTCTGCCATTCCGCCACTCGCCCGGACGAACAACCGATGGACCATACCACTCTAATGGCCCTGCGCCGCAATCGCCTCGGAGGCTTCCGCGGGCCGTTCCCGCCCGAAGCACGCCTCCGGCCCAGGCCTCTGACCTGCATCGATGCGATTCTCAGAATTCCGTAGGTGCCGCAGCGTCGCGGTGTCCCGATAACATGCTGGGGTGATACGACACGCGGGCGGCTCGTTTGCCTCGCGCCCGCGACACACCACGACAACTGCGGGCGAGCGCTGAAAGATGGGTAGCCAAAAGGGGCTCGTTCAGCGCATCGAGCGCAAGCTCGAGGCGACGGTCGACAACGCGTTCGCCCGGGTATTCGGGGGATCGATCGTCCCCCAAGAGGTTGAAGCTCTATTGCGCCGGGAAGCCGAGGACGGTGTCCGCGCACTCCAGGGAAACCGCCTTTTGGCGCCCAACGAATACATCATTACCCTCGGTATGCACGACTTTGAGAAGGTGGGCGCTGATCCGGATCTCACGTCGAGCGCCTTCGCGAGGTACTTGACCGACTATATCTATGAACAGGGGTGGCAAACGTATGGTGATGTCGTCGTCCGGTTCGAGCGGTCGTCGAGCTTGCATACCGGCCAGTACCGCGCCCGCGGTGCTGTCAACCCCGACGTCGAGCCCCGCCCGACGGTCAACCATCCGCTCCGGCCACAATCAAATCACGCGTTCGGCGCAGAACGAGGAGTAGCAGCAATGACTGACAATTCGAGCCACCGCGGGGGTCAGGGGCAAGGTCGGCCCGGCGACGAGTACTACGACGACCGCTACGGGCGTCCGCAAGACGATCCGCGCGGCCCCGAACCGCAGGGCGGACCGGGCCCCCAGGGCGGCTACCCACCCGAGCAAGGCGGCTACCCACCCCAGGGCGGCTACCCACCGCCTCGCCATCCCGAGCAGGGCGGCTACCAAGGCCAAGGTGGCTACCCAGAGCAGGGCGGTTACCAGGACCAGCGCGGCGGCTACCCCGAGCAGGGTGGCTACCCGGACCAGGGTGGCTACCCGGGCCAGCGGGGCGGCTACCCCGAGCAGGGCGGCTATCAGGACCAGCGCGGCTATCAACCGCCCGGGTACCAGGAGCCGGGGCGCGGCTACCCCGACCAAGGGCAGGGCGGCTACCCGCCGCCGCCATATGAGCAGCGACCGCCTGCTGCGCCCGGCGGATACGGCGGAGAGGGATACGACCAGGGCTATCGCCCGGGCGGCGGCTACGGCGGTCCCGCCGGTGGTCAGCCCGCCGGCGGCCAGCCGGGCTACGGCGGCTACGGCGACTACGGTCGTGGGCCGGCCCGCCCGGACGAGGCTGGCTACGCCCCACCGGCCCCGCCCGAGCAGCCGCGGCCGGCCTACCCCGAGCAGGGCGGCGGTTACGACCAGGGTTATCAGCAGGGCGGGGGATACGGCCAGCAGGAGTACGGCGCCGGCGACTACACCCAATACGCCGAAAGCGTTCCCGGCGGGGGCTATGGGCCCCAAGGCGGCGGATACCCCGAAACCGCCCACCGCGACTACGAATACCAGGGGCCCGAATACGGCCAGCCGGCCGAGTACGGTCAGCCGGCCGACTACGGCCAGCCGGCGGGCGGCGGCTACGGCGGTTACGGGCAGGGCGGCTACGGAGCCGCCGGAACGTCGGTGACCCTGCAGCTCGACGACGGCAGCGGCCGCACCTACCAGCTGCGCGAGGGCTCTAATATCATCGGCCGCGGCCAGGACGCCCAGTTCCGGTTGCCCGACACCGGTGTGTCGCGCCGCCACCTGGAGATCCGCTGGGATGGGCAGGTCGCGCTGCTTTCCGACCTCAACTCCACGAACGGCACCACCGTCAACAACGCACCGGTCCAGGAGTGGCAACTGGCCGACGGCGACGTGATCCGGTTGGGCCACTCGGAGATCATCGTTCGCATTCACTGAACGCACGACCTTAAAGCTGCCGTGGCTGCGCCCCGCGTCGACCACCGTCAAAGTATCGTGACGTTGCTGTGCTCGGAGTCACGGGCGCGACAGGTGCGGCGCCAGGACGGAAAGGACGCCAGATGCAGGGACTAGTACTGCAGCTGACGCGTGCCGGATTTTTGATGTTGTTATGGGTCTTCATCTGGTCCGTCTTGCGGATATTGCGGACCGATATCTACGCACCCACCGGCGCCGTCATGGTTCGGCGCGGCCTGGCCTTGCGCGGCACGCTGCTGCCCGCGCGCCAGGAACGCGACGCCGCGCGCTACCTGGTGGTGACCGAGGGGGCGCTTACGGGCGCCCGCATCACGCTCAGCGGGCAGCCGGTGTTGATCGGACGCGCTGACGACTCGACGCTGGTGCTGACCGACGACTACGCCTCGACACGGCACGCCCGGCTATCCCAGCGCGGCTCGGAATGGTACGTCGAGGATCTAGGATCGACCAACGGCACTTACCTTGACAGGGCGAAGGTGACGACTGCGGTACGGGTCCCCATAGGAACGCCGATTCGGATCGGCAAGACGGCAATCGAGCTGCGCCCGTGACCCGCGCCGACGACGATGGTGCCGGCCCGGCAGGTTTTCGGGCCGGGATCAAGGAGTGGCGCTCGTGACCCTGGTCCTGCGATATGCCGCCCGCAGCGATCGCGGCCTGGTGCGCGCCAACAATGAAGACTCCGTCTACGCCGGCGCACGGCTATTGGCCTTGGCCGACGGCATGGGAGGTCACGCCGCCGGCGAGGTGGCGTCCCAGTTGGTGATCGCCGCGCTGGCCCACCTCGACGATGACGAGCCCGGCGGCGACCTGCTCACCAAGCTCGACGCGGCGGTGCGCGCCGGCAACTCCGCAATCGCCGCGCAGGTCGAGATGGAGCCCGACCTCGAGGGGATGGGCACCACACTGACGGCAATCCTGTTCGACGGCAACAGGATTGGGTTGGTGCACATCGGCGACTCGCGGGGCTACCTGTTGCGCGATGGCGAGCTGACCCAGATCACCAAGGACGACACGTTCGTCCAAACCTTGGTCGACGAAGGGCGGATTACGCGCGAAGAGGCGCATAGCCATCCGCAGCGTTCACTGATCATGCGGGCGCTGACCGGCCACGAGGTGGAGCCCACCCTGACCATGCGCGAGGCGCGCGCCGGCGATCGCTACCTGCTCTGCTCCGACGGGCTGTCGGACCCGGTGAGCGACGAAACCATCCTGGAGGCCTTGCAGATCCCCGATGTATCCGAGGCTGCCTATCGCCTGATCGAGTTGGCGCTGCGCGGAGGCGGCCCGGACAACGTCACCGTGGTGGTCGCCGACGTCGTCGATTACGACTACGGCCAGACCCAACCTATCCTCGCCGGCGCCGTGTCCGGTGACGACGACCAGCTGACGCTGCCCAACACCTCCGCCGGCCGCGCTTCGGCCATCAGGCCCCGTGATGATGTCGCCAAACGCGTTCCGCCACAAGAGGAGACACCGCGACAGTCGCGATGGTCGCGACGGCGGATGGCGGTCGTTGTCACGCTGGTGGTGCTGCTGGTGCTCGCCGGGCTGGGCATCGGCCGAGCCATCATCCGCAGCAACTACTACGTCGCCGAATACAACGGCATGGTGTCCATCCTGCGCGGAATCCAGGGGTCGCTGCTGGGCATGTCCCTGCACGAGCCCTATCTGATCGGCTGCCTGAACGCCCGCAACGAGCTATCACTGATCAGCTCCAGCCAGACCGGCGGTCACCTCGACTGCCGGCTGATGCAACTGCAGGATCTGCGCGCTCCCGAACGCGCCCAGGTTCAGGCCGGCCTTCCGGCCGGCACCCTGGATGACGCCATCGGGCAGTTGCGCCAACTGTCGGCCAACTCCCTACTGCCGCCATGTCCGCCGCCCCGCGCCACCTCGCCGCCCGGCCCCCAGACCCCGTCGACCACCGGCGGGACAACGGAACCCAACGTCACAGCGCCCCCGAGCTCGTCCAGCGCCACCCCGCCAGCCACCAGTTCGACCAGTGCCCCCGCAAGCACCACTCCCGCAGCGCCGGCGACCACGTCGCCCACCACTTCCCAGACGGTGACTGCGCTCCCGCCACCCCCACCGCAGCCGGGCATCGACTGCCGGGCGGTTGCATGACGACACAACTGCAGCCGCCGGTCGCGGTCACGCCTCCGCTGCCCACCCGGCGCAACGCCGAACTGCTGTTGCTGTGCTTCGCCGCACTCATCACCGTCGCGGCCTTACTCATCGTCGAAGCCAACCAGCAGCGCGGCGTGCGGTGGAACCTGGTCAGCTACGGGCTGATCTTCCTGACCGTATTCGGCGCCGCACACCTGGCCATCCGGCGTTTCGCCCCCTACACCGACCCGCTGTTGCTGCCAATTGTGGCTCTGCTCAACGGGCTTGGTTTGGTGATGATCCATCGGCTCGACCTCGTCAACAACGAACTGAGCGGCCGCCGTCATCCCAGCGCCACCCAGCAGCTGCTGTGGACCGTCGTCGGGGTGACCGCCTTCGCGCTGGTGGTCACCTTTTTGAAGGACCATCGCCAACTTGCCCGCTACGGCTACATCTGCGGGGTAGCGGGCCTGCTTTTCTTGGCGATCCCCGCGCTGCTGCCCGCCTCGCTGTCCGAGCAGAACGGCGCCAAAATCTGGATTCGCTTGCCCGGCTTCTCAATTCAGCCCGCCGAATTCTCTAAGATCTTGTTGCTGGTCTTCTTTTCGGCGGTGCTGATCGCCAAACGCGGATTGTTCACCAGCGTGGGCAAACATTTCATGGGCATGACCCTGCCCCGGCCGCGAGACCTCGCGCCGCTACTGGCGGCGTGGGTGATCTCGATCGGCGTGATGATCTTTGAAAAGGACCTTGGCACTTCACTGTTGCTTTACGCGTCGTTCCTGGTGGTCGTCTACCTCGCCACCCAACGCTTCAGCTGGGTCGTCATCGGGTTGGCGCTGTTCGCCGCAGGAAGCGTTGCCGCGTACTTCATTTTCGACCACGTCCGCCTCCGTGTGCAGATGTGGTGGGACCCGTTCTCCGATCCCGACGGCGGCGGCTATCAACTGGTGCAGGCCATGTTCAGCTTCGCCACCGGCGGCATCTTCGGCACCGGCCTCGGCAACGGCCAGCCCGACACCGTGCCGGCGGCCTCGACCGACTTCATCATCGCCGCGTTCGGCGAAGAACTCGGATTGGTCGGCCTGGCAAGCATTTTGATGCTCTACACCATCGTCATCGTCCGCGGCCTGCGCACTGCGATCGCGACGCGGGAAAGCTTCGGCAAGCTGCTGGCCGCCGGCCTGGCGTCGACCCTGGCGATCCAATTGTTCATCGTTGTCGGCGGCGTGACCCGCCTGATTCCGCTGACCGGATTGACCACACCGTGGATGTCTTACGGCGGGTCGTCACTGCTGGCGAACTACGTGTTGCTGGCTATCCTGGCGCGCATTTCGCACAGTGCCCGGCGGCCTTTGCGCACCCGGCCGCGTAAGACGTCGCCCATCGCGGCGGCCAGCACCGAGGTGATTGAGCGGGTATGAACGCCTCTCTCCGCCGGATCTCGGTGACCGTGATGGCGTTGATAGTGCTGCTTCTGCTCAACGCCACTATGACGCAGGTCTTTGCCGCTGACGGCCTGCGTGCCGACCCGCGCAACCAGCGGGTCCTGCTCGATGAGTATTCGCGCCAGCGAGGCCAGATCGTCGCGGGCGGCCAGCTGCTGGCCTACTCGGTGGCCACCGACAGCCATTTCCGTTTCCTGCGGGTCTATCCCAGCCCCGCGGTGTACGCGCCGGTGACCGGCTTCTACTCGCTGCGCTACTCCAGCTCTGGCCTGGAGCGCGCCGAGGACCCGCTGTTGAACGGGTCCGACGAGCGGCTGTTCGGGCGGCGGTTGGCCGATTTCTTCACCGGTCGCGATCCGCGCGGCGGCAACGTCGACACCACGATCGTTCCGCGGGTCCAGCAGGCCGGCTGGGACGCGATGCAACAGGGCTGCGGCGGCCCGTGCAAGGGCGCTGTCGTGGCCCTGGAGCCGTCCACCGGCAAGATCCTGGCCATGGTGTCGTCGCCGTCGTATGACCCCAATCTGCTGGCGTCGCACGACCCCGAGGTGCAGGCGCAGGCCTGGCAGCGGTGGCGCGACGACCCGGACAACCCGCTGACCAACCGCGCCATCTCCGAGACCTATCCGCCGGGTTCGACGTTCAAGGTGGTCACCACCGCGGCGGCGCTGCAGGCCGGCGCGACCGAGACCGAGCAGCTGACCGCGGCGGCCTCCATTCCGCTGCCCGGCAGCACCGCAACGCTGCAGAACTACGGCGGCACGCCATGCAGCAACGAGCCGACGGTGTCGCTCAGCGAGGCGTTCGCCAAGTCCTGTAACACCGCTTTCGTCCAGCTGGGCATCCTCACCGGAGCCGACGCGGTGCGCGCCATGGCGCACTCGTTCGGGCTGGACAGCACACCCAGCGTGATTCCGCTGCAGGTCGCGGAGTCGACCGTCGGGATCATCCCGGACGCCGCCGCACTGGGGATGTCGAGCATCGGTCAGAAGGACGTGGCGCTGACACCGCTGGAAAACGCGCAGATCGCCGCGACCATCGCCAATGGCGGGGTGACGATGCAGCCCTACCTAGTCGACAGCCTCAAGGGACCGGACCTGTCCAACATCAGCACCGCCGTGCCCTACCAACAGCGCCGCGCGGTGTCCCCGCAGGTCGCCGCTAAGCTAACAGAGCTGATGGTTGGCGCCGAGAAGGTCGCGCAGCAGAAAGGGGCCATTCCCGGCGTGCAGATCGCATCCAAGACCGGTACAGCAGAGCATGGCACCGACCCGCGCAACACTCCGCCGCACGCGTGGTACATCGCGTTCGCGCCCGCGCAGGCGCCGAAGGTTGCCGTGGCCGTGCTGGTGGAGAACGGCGGCGACCGGCTGTCCGCGACCGGCGGCGCCCTCGCCGCGCCGATCGGGCGGGCCGTGATCGAGGCCGCGCTACAGGGAGGACCATGAGCCCGCGAGTTGGTGTGACGCTGTCTGGCAGGTACCGCCTGCAGCGCCTGATCGCCACCGGTGGCATGGGTCAAGTGTGGGAGGCGGTGGACAGCCGGCTGGGCCGGCGCGTCGCGGTCAAGGTGCTCAAGCAGGAGTTCTCCCAGGACCCCGAGTTCATCGAACGGTTCCGCGCTGAGGCGCGCACCACCGCGATGCTGAACCACCCGGGAATCGCGCAGGTGCATGACTACGGCGAAAGCCAGCTGGACGGGGAGGGACGCACCGCGTACCTGGTGATGGAGCTGGTCAACGGCGAACCGCTGAACTCGGTGCTCAAACGCACCGGCCGGCTATCGCTGCGCCACGCCCTGGACATGCTCGAGCAGACCGGCCGGGCCCTTCAGGTGGCGCACGCCGCCGGCTTGGTGCACCGCGACGTCAAACCGGGCAACATCTTGATCACGCCGACCGGCCAGGTGAAGATCACCGACTTCGGTATCGCCAAGGCCGTCGACGCCGCGCCGGTGACCCAGACCGGGATGGTGATGGGCACCGCCCAGTACATCGCCCCGGAACAGGCGTTGGGCCATGACGCCACTCCCTCCAGCGACGTCTACTCGCTGGGAGTGGTTGGGTACGAAGTGGTTTCGGGTAAGAGGCCGTTCACCGGTGACGGCGCCTTGACGGTGGCGATGAAGCACATCAAGGAGCCCCCGCCGCCGCTGCCCGCCGAGCTGCCGCCCAACGTGCGCGAACTCATCGAGATCACGCTGGTCAAGAATCCGCAGATGCGCTACCGCAGCGGCGGGCCGTTCGCCGACGCCGTCGCCGCCGTGCGGGCCGGCCGCCGGCCGCCGCGACCCAGCCAGTCGCCCCCGCCCGGCCGGGCCTCGCCGGCGGCCATTCCGTCCAGCCCCCAGGCCCGGGCGCCGGTCGCGCCCAGCCGAACCACCGCGGCCCGCCGCTCCCGGCCGGCGACGGGCGGTTCCCGCGCCCCGGCCCGGCGGACCTTCTCGTCGGGTCAGCGCGCGCTGCTGTGGGCCGCCGGGGTGCTCGGAGCGCTGGCGATCATCATCGCGGTGCTCATCGTGATCAATTCCCGCGCGGACACCGAGCAGCCGGCGCCCCCGACGGTCACCGATACCGGCACCCCGCCGGCGACGGCGCCGCCGGCCAGCAAGACGCCCAGCGGAGCCGCGCCCGGGTTGCGGCTTGATTGGACGGATGGCGGGGCCATAGGGAATTCTGGACTTCAGAGCAGGCCGCCCGAACCCAGCTGGGTGAATCCCCTGACGCCCAGCCCCTCGCCGGCCCCACACGAGATACCGCGATGACCACCCCGCAGCACCTGTCCGACCGCTATGAACTCGGCGAAATCCTCGGTTTCGGGGGTATGTCCGAGGTTCATCTGGCCCGCGACGTCCGATTGCATCGTGACGTTGCGGTCAAGGTGCTGCGCGCTGACCTGGCCCGTGATCCCAGCTTCTATCTACGCTTCCGCCGCGAGGCGCAAAACGCCGCGGCCCTCAATCACCCGTCGATCGTCGCGGTGTACGACACGGGCGAGGCGGAAACCCCCACCGGTCCGCTGCCCTACATCGTCATGGAGTACGTCGAGGGCGTCACCCTGCGCGACATCGTGCACAACGACGGCCCGCTCCCGCCCCGGCGGGCCATCGAGATCATCGCCGACGCCTGCCAGGCGCTGAACTTCAGCCACCAGGCCGGCATCATCCACCGCGACGTCAAGCCGGCCAACATCATGATCAGCAACACCAACGCGGTGAAGGTGATGGACTTCGGGATCGCGCGCGCGATCGCGGACAGCGGCAACAGCGTCACCCAGACGGCGGCGGTAATCGGGACCGCCCAGTATCTGTCGCCGGAGCAGGCTCGCGGCGATCCGGTCGACGCCCGCTCGGATGTGTATTCGCTGGGCTGTGTCCTGTACGAAATCATCACGGGCGAACCACCTTTCACCGGCGATTCACCCGTCGCGGTGGCTTACCAGCACGTGCGCGAAGACCCGATCCCGCCGTCGAAGCGGCATGAGGGCATCTCCGCCGACCTTGATGCCGTCGTGCTCAAGGCGCTGGCCAAGAATCCGGACAACCGCTACCAGACCGCCGCGGAGATGCGCGCCGACCTGGTTCGGGTGCACAACGGTCAGACCCCCGAGGCGCCCAAGGTGTTCACCGACGCCGAGCGCAGCTCGCTGCTGTCGTCCGCGTCGCCGAACCTGGGGGGTTCGCGCACCGACCCGCTGCCACGCCAGCGCCTTGACGCGACGGACGGCGATCGCGCCGGTAGTTCGATCGGTCGCTGGGTGGTCGCGGTCGCCGTGCTCGCGGTGCTCACGATCGTCGTCGTCATCGCCTTCAACACGTTCGGCGGCACCACCCGCGACGTACAGGTGCCCGACATGCGCGGCCAAGTGTCCGCCGATGCCATTGCGGCACTGCAGAATCGGGGCTTCAAGACGCGCACCCTGCAGAAGCCCGACTCGACGGTTCCGCCCGACCACGTCATCAGCACCGACCCGGGTGCCAACGCTTCGGTGAGCGCCGGCGACGAGATCACCATCAACGTCTCCACCGGACCCGAGCAGCGCGAGGTGCCCGACGTCTCCTCACTGAGCTACAACGACGCCGTCAGCAAGCTCAAAGGAGCCGGGTTCAGCAAGTTCAAACAGGCCAACTCGCCGTCGAGCCCGGAAATGTTGGGCAAGGTGATCGGGACCAACCCGCCGGCCAACCAGACGTCGGCGATCACCAACGTGATTACCGTCATCGTCGGCTCCGGGCCGGAGACCAGGCAGATTCCCGACGTGGCGGGCCAGACCGTCGACATCGCGCAAAAGAACCTGACCGTCTACGGCTTCAGCAAGTTCAGCCAGGCGCAGGTGGACAGCATGCGCCCGGCCGGTGAGGTGATCGGCACGAATCCGCCCAAGGGCCAAACGGTTCCGGTGGATTCGGTGATCGAGCTGCAGGTGTCGAAAGGCAACCAATTCGTCATGCCCGACCTGTCCGGCATGTTCTGGACGGATGCCGAACCGCGGTTGCGCGCGCTGGGTTGGACCGGGTTCCTGGACAAGGGGCCCGACATCGACGCCGGTGGTTCCCAGTCCCACCGTGTGGTGTATCAGAGCCCGCCGGCGGGTTCCGCGGTCAACCGGGACGGGGTCATCACGCTGAAGTTCGGTCAGTAACCGGCGGCGCTGCGCCCGTCTCCGAAGCCGGAACATACGGTCGGACCGCGGCGCGGACCTCGTTCTCCAGCCGGCGGACCAGCGTGTCGTTGCGCGTCCACCCGCAAAAGGTCAGCCAGTTCGCCAGCATGCGATGGCCGCCTTCGGTCAGGATCGACTCGGGGTGGAACTGGACCCCGTGAATCGGCAATTCGGTGTGCCGCACGCCCATGATGACGCCGCTGCGGGTGCGGGCGGTGACCTCCAGCGCCGCCGGCAGCGACTCCGGCAGGATCGTCAGCGAGTGGTATCGGGTCGCCGTGAAGGGATCCGGAAGTCCTTGCAGCACACCGACGTTGGTGTGGAAGACGCTGCTCGTCTTGCCGTGCAGCAACTCCGGGGCGCGGTCCACGGTGGCGCCGAATGCGACGCCGATGGCCTGGTGCCCCAGGCAGACTCCCAGCAGCGGAGTGCGCTCGCCGGCACAGGCGCGGACCAGGCCGATCGACGAACCCGCGCGTTCCGGCGTGCCCGGTCCCGGGCTGAGCAGGACGCCGTCGAACTGCGTCGCGATGGCCGCCTCATCGGACAGCCGCTCGTCGTCGTTGCGCCACACGTCGGCCCCGACGCCGAGCTGGCCGAGGTACTGCACCAGGTTGAACACGAAGCTGTCGTAGTTGTCGACAACCAGGATCCGCATCGTGTCAGGTTACCGTCCGGCCGTCGGCGGGGACGCCGCTCAGTACCCCAGCGGGCCGGCGGGCTGCGCGAAGTGCGTGCGCACGGGTTCGGAATGGCCGACGATCTGCACGTCCGGCTTGACCTCTTCGTGGTAGCCGAGGCCGAATCGGACGACGTACTGCTTATAGAGGGTCACCATCGGAGCGGCGGCCAGAGCGGCCTGCATGGCCGCCGCGTTGCCGATCGCGGTGATCGTGTAGGGCGGGCTGTAGGTGCGCCCGTTGAGCAGGAGCGTATTGCCCACACAGCGCGGCACCGAGGTTGCGATGATCCGCTGGTCCTGCATCTGGATCGCCTCCGCGCCGGCGCTCCACAGCGCGTTGATGACGGCCTGGATGTCTTGCTGGTGCACGACCAGATCGTCGGGCGACGCATCGCGCGGAAAGCGGCCGTTGGCGTCGCGCTGCGCGTCCTGCAGGGTGACCACGAGGCCCGGGCCGTGGACGGGGTCGAGTCCCGCCTCGGCGGCCAGCTCGGCGGACCGGCGCACCATCGCCGCCAGCGCGGTATTCGCGGAGCGGCCGTGGGTCGAATCTATCTTGCGGACCAGTTCGTCGCGTTCGGCGCTCAGGCGATTCACCGATGCCTGCGCCTCGCGGACCAGATCGACCAGACGCGGCGCGTCGCTGCGGCGGATCTCGGCGCCGCCGGACACCCCGTGCGTGGCGGCGAGCAGCAACCCGGCCAGCAGGCAAACCAGCGGGACGCCGAAGCGCCAGGGCGAGCGGCGCCTGTCCATCATCGACTCTCCATTTTCCTGGTCTGCGGGCCAGGTGAGTTAGTCTCGTAGCCGAGCTATTCGTGCAGCTGCCATCGTTATCGTCGCATCCCGCCCCGCACAAAGCGTTGTTGAGTCAACCCAGAGCTATCACCCGAGGAAATCATGCCCAAGTCCAAGGTCCGCAAGAAGAACGACTTCACCGTCAGCGCGGTCAGCCGCACGCCGGTCAAGGTGAAGGTCGGACCGTCCAGCGTGTGGTTCGTGTGTCTGTTTGTCGGCCTCATGTTGATCGGGCTCGTCTGGTTGATGGTCTTTCAATTGGCTGCCGTCGGAAGCCAGGCGCCGGCGGCGCTGAACTGGATGGCCCAACTCGGCCCGTGGAACTATGCCATCGCGTTCGCTTTCATGATCACCGGCTTGTTGCTCACCATGCGCTGGCACTGACCAAGATCAAAACCGTAATGAATTCATCTTGCGCTCGGTTTTTAACTGGCCCAGCAACGTTGCGAACACCCAATCACACGCGTGTGATTTATCCCCACTGTTGATAGCGCTTGTGGATAACTGCATAGGCAGTGGTGGGAGGGGTTAGATAGCGCATGCAGCAAACACAATGGGAGCCGCGCGCGACGGCAATCGCTGGTTGTGGGGTCGCCGGCGTTTTAATGGCTATCGCAGGTGTGACCCTGGTCACAGACCCGCCGGGCCGCATTCTCGCAGGGATTGCCGCAGCGGGTCTGATCTTGTTTGCGGGGCTGACCTGGCGCGCGCGCCCGAAGCTGGCAATCACCCCCGACGGCCTGGTGCTGCGGGGCTGGTTCCGGACGCAGCTATTGCAGCGCTCCGACATCAAGATCATCCGGATCAGCGAGTTCCGCCGCCACGGCCGTAACGTCCGGTTGCTCGAGGTGGAGACGGTCGAGGGGGGGCTGACGATCTTGTCGCGTTGGGACCTCGGGACGAACCCGTTGGAGGTGCTCGACGTGCTAACGGACTTCGGCTACACGGGGCGCAACCGGGCCTGACCGCCGCCTTTAGGAGATCGTGATCGACTCGATGACGACCGGGTCGGTGGGCCGGTCGTTGGCGTCGGTCGCCGTCGTCGCGATCGCGTCGACGACCTTCTGGGAATCGGGGTCGGTCACCTCGCCGAAGATCGTGTGGCGCCTGTTCAGGTGCGGGGTCTGGGCCACCGTGATGAAGAACTGCGAGCCGTTGGTGCCCGGGCCCGCGTTCGCCATCGCCAGCAGGTACGGCTTGTCGAATTGCAGCTCGGGGTGGAACTCGTCGGCGAACTTGTAGCCCGGACCGCCGCGGCCGGTGCCGGTCGGATCGCCGCCCTGGATCATGAAGCCCTTGATTATCCGGTGAAAGACCGCGCCGTCGTAGAACGGGCCGGAGGGACCACCCGATGCATTTTGGGTCGAGTACTCCTTGGTGCCCTGCGCCAAGCCAACGAAGTTGGCGACAGTCTTGGGCGCGTGGTTTCCGAACAGGGCAACCTTGATGTCCCCGCGGTTGGTGTGCAGCGTTGCGGTGGCGGTCTGAAAGGGGCTGTTAGTCACGGCAGCCAAGTCTGCCATCACGCGTGGGCGCGCCCGCAGCGGGTGTCACTCGCCAGCGGCCGGGCGCCGTAAAGACTGGGTCCACCCGATAGTCCCTTGCGCGTTGCATTGGTGGCAGGCTGATGAGGCATCGGACGGGCGGCACAGAAAGGCGGCAGATGAGCGCGAAGACGGACAACCGACTGACCCCGCGGGCGCGACTGACCCGAGGCCTGGCCTATACGGCGTTGGGGCCCGTGGACGTCGCACGGGGAGTGGTCGGGCTCGGTGCGCACTCCGCGCAGTCGACCGCCTCGGAGCTTCGTCGCCGGTACCGGGAGGGCCGGCTGGCCCGGGAGCTGGCCGCGGCGCAGGAGACGCTCGCGCAGGAGCTGGCCGCCGCGCAGGAGGTGGTCACCAATCTGCCCCAGGCGCTGCAGGACGCGCGCCGCAAGCAACACCGCTCCAGGCGCCCGTTCATCATCGCGGGTGCCGTCGCCGTCGTGCTGGGCGGTGGCGCCGCCGCATTCAGCATCGTCCGGCGGTCAATGCGTTCCGATCGTGAGGAGTCGTCGCCCCGGCCGCCGAGCGTCGAGGTGCAGCCGCGGCCGTAGAGCCTGCGCCGAGATTGCCGCGTGGGCTGTACTTCCGGTTCCATCACAACCGTGGCGGCTATCCCGATGAAAAGTTTGTGGAGCCTAGGGGAATCGAACCCCTGACACCCGCCTTGCAAAGGCGGTGCTCTACCAACTGAGCTAAGGCCCCTCGTCGTTACTGGGTGTGTCGACCACGGCCACGTGCCAGACCTCGACCCCGCGTCGTGACCGCACCACCGCTGCCGCGACAGCGATCAGCGCCAATGGCAACGCGAGCCTCACGCAACGTCTTGACGGGCACATGGTTGTGGGCCTGGGAGGACTCGAACCTCCGACCTCTTCGTTATCAGCGAAGCGCTCTAACCGCCTGAGCTACAGGCCCGCAGTCGCGTAGGGCCGAGCGACGAGATTACCGCACTCGCCGCCCGACCCCCAAAACCGGGTGATCCGCGCTAGTCGCGGTCCGCGAGTGTGACTTCGATGCCGCCGATCAGATCGGTGGTCAGGTTGTAGACGAACGCGGCGATGGTGGCCATCGCGGTCAGCAGCACGATGTTGACCAAGCCGATCAGCACGGCGCCGCCGAAGATGGTGCCGCTGGAGACCAGTTCGCCGCTGCTGCCGCTGGTGTTGTTCAGCAGGTCGCCGACGTTGCTGTTGAGCTTGGCCCACACACCCATGCCGCCCAGCACGAGATACAGGAACGCCACGGCGATCATCCACACGAAGAACAACGCCACCGACAGCAGCAGCGACACCTTCAGCGTGCTCCACGGGTCGATCCGGCGGATCTGCATGCTGGCCCGAACCGGGCCGCGGGTGCGCCGCGAGATCTGAACCCGGTTCTCGCGTGCGTCCCGAATTTCTCGGCTGTCGGACCTGTCGGACGTTGTCGAACGGCTCGACCCCGTCGTGCTCGCCGTCTCCGGGGGGCGGTCGGGCGTGGCCTTGCGCTGCGGGGGCCGCGGGAGCGGGCCGGACAAGTCCGGTAATTCGCTGGCGTAGGCCTCGGCGGGCGGGCCGTCGCCGCGCGACGGCGGCGGGTCGAATTCGTACGGCGGCTTCTTGGGATGCGCGGGCGCGCCGGCGCCGGCTCCCGGTGCGGAGTTGCCTGAGATGAAGCGGTTCAGCCGGGCGTCGGCGCCGCTGGCTGGGGCGGGCGGCCGCATCTCGCCGTGTGGTTCGGCGGGGTGATGAGGCGCAGGCCGAGGTCCGCCCCGAGGCCAGGATGGCGCATCCCCGGCATCCTGAAGGCGGCCGGTCTGTGGCGGCGTCGCGCGGTGCGCACCGGCACGCTCGGCCGAACCATCCCCATTAGGGCTGTCGCCCGTCTTGGGGGCGCCCGGCTCGTTCGGTGAGGTCACCCCGACTCCTTAGATCTCCTACCACGGCCGCCTGCGGGGTGGCAGTCGCATTATGTGTGATCGGGCCGAGTCTATGCCCGGCTGATACCCGAACCCTTCGAGGACCGTCTGGCTGAGTGTATTGCCCAGCTCCTAGCCTTCCGAATCCCCAGCACCATCGGCCTCCGCCACGGCTTCTTCGGCGGCTTCCTCGGCGTTGCGCGCGATGGCTAACAGTGTGTCTCCCTCACCGAGGTTCATCAACCGCACGCCCTTGGTCTGCCGCCCCGCCTTGCGGACCTGGCGCGCGGCCGTGCGGATCACGCCACCGCCCGACGTGATGGCGTACAACTCGCTGTCGTCGTCGACGATCAGCGCCCCGACCAACCTGCCGCGTCGACGGTCGTACATGACGGTCAGCACGCCCTTGCCGCCGCGGCCCTGCACCGGGTACTCCTCGATCGCGGTGCGCTTTGCGTAGCCCCCGGAGGTGGCGACCAGCAGATAGGTGCCTTCCTGAATCACGTTGAGCGACAACAGATAATCGTCGGCGTTGAACCGCATCCCTTGCACACCGGAGGTGGCCCGGCCCATCGGGCGCAGCACGTCGTCGGTCGCCGAGAACCGGATGGACTGGCCGTTGGCCGACA
Source organism: Mycobacterium sp. 852002-51057_SCH5723018 (assembly GCF_001667035.1). Taxonomy (GTDB): domain Bacteria; phylum Actinomycetota; class Actinomycetes; order Mycobacteriales; family Mycobacteriaceae; genus Mycobacterium. The sequence continues at coordinate 26,224 of NZ_LZIR01000112.1, read as the reverse complement.
CCAGCAACAGGTCTTCGTCCGACGAGCACAGCACCGCCCCGACCAGCTCGTCGCCGTCACGCAGGTTGACCGCCACGATGCCGCCGGACCGGTTGGAGTCGAAGTCGGTCAGCTTGGTCTTCTTGACCAACCCGTTACGGGTGGCCAGCACCAGATACGGCGCATCCTCGTAGCTCTTGATCTGGATCACCTGGGCAATCCGCTCCTCGGGCTGGAAGGCCAGCAGGTTGGCGACGTGCTGGCCCCGCGCGATCCGCGACGCCTCGGGTAGTTCGTACGCCTTGGCCCGGTATACCCGGCCCTGGGTGGTGAAGAACAGGATCCAATCGTGGGTCGAGGACACGAAGAAGTGCGCGACGATGTCGTCCTGCTTGAGCCCGGCGCCCTGCACGCCCTTGCCGCCGCGTTTCTGGCTGCGGTACAGGTCGGTCTTGGTGCGTTTGGCGTAGCCGGTTTCGGTGATGGTGACGACGACGTCCTCGCGGGCGATCAGGTCCTCGTCGCTGACGTCGCCGTCGGCGGCGATGATCCGGGTGCGACGGTCGTCGCCGTGCTTGTCGACGATCTCCTTGAGCTCTTCGCGCACGATCGCGCGCTGCCGTTCAGGCTTGGCCAGGATGTCTTCCAGGTCGGCGATCTCGGCCTCGATCTTGGCCAGATCGTCGACGATGCGCTGACGTTCCAGGGCCGCCAACCGGCGCAGCTGCATGTCCAAGATGGCCTGGGACTGGATCTCGTCGATGTCCAGCAGCTCGATCAGGCCGGCGCGCGCGATGTCGACGGTTTCCGACGCCCGGATCAGGGCGATGACCTCGTCGAGCGCGTCGAGCGCCTTGACCAGGCCGCGCAGGATGTGGGCGCGTTCGTTGGCCTTGCGCAGCCGGTAGGTGGTGCGCCGCACGATGACGTCGAGCTGGTGGTCGACGTAGTGGCGAAGCATCTGGTCGAGTCGCAGGGTGCGCGGCACCCCGTCGACGATGGCCAGCATGTTGGCCCCGAAGCTGGTCTGCAGCTGGGTGTGCTTGTAGAGGTTGTTGAGCACCACCTTGGCCACTGCGTCCCGCTTGAGCTCGACGACGATTCGCACGCCGACGCGGTCGCTGCCCTGGTCTTCGACGTTGGAAATGCCGTTGAGCTTGCCGTCGCGGACCTGCTCGGCGATCGAGGTGATGAAGTTGTCGTGGTTGACCTGATAGGGCAACTCGGTGATCACCAAAGAGGTTCTGCCCCTTGCCTCTTCGACCTCCACCACGCCGCGCATGCGGATGGAGCCGCGCCCGGTCTTGTAGGCGTCTTGGATGCCCTGGCTTCCGACGATCAGCCCGGAGGTGGGGAAGTCGGGCCCCTTCACCCGCTGCATGACGGCAGCGAGCGTGGCTTCTTCGTCGGCCTCGTGGTTGTCGAGGCACCAGAACACCGCCTCGGCCAGCTCGCGTAGGTTGTGCGGCGGGATGTTGGTCGCCATGCCGACCGCGATGCCGCCGGAGCCGTTGGCCAGCAGGTTGGGGAACCGGCTGGGCAGCACCGTGGGTTCCTGCACCCGGCCGTCGTAGTTCGGGATGAAATCGACTGTCTCCTCGTCGATTTCGCGCAGCATCTCCATCGCCAGCGGGGTCAGCCGCGCCTCGGTGTTGTGGCTCACGAAGCCGTTGGTCAGGAAGGCGTGGTCTTCGGTGTCGACGCGGAGGCTGTACACCGGCTGCACGCCGGCTTCAGTCACAGAGGCGACTTTGGCGTAGTAGAACCGACCGTCCGTGAGGTCGGTCGCGATGGCACGGACGTCAGGATCGGCGATGTGTGCCAGGATCTCGGCGCCGCGGGTGCGCCAGCGTTGGATGCAGTCGACGCTGTGGCGGTTCAGCCAATCTCGGTCGGTCCACCGGCCACCCGCGTGCTTACGAATGAATCCCGCCAGTCCCGGAACGTGGTCGTCGTCGCGTCCGGCGCACGTCGGCATCGAACGCAGGATCTTCGCCAGCTTGGCTTGCTTCGCGCCACCGAAACCGACCTGCACCGCGAACAATTCGGCCTGCGCGCGGTTGGTGATGACGACCTTATACTCACCTACCGCGAAACGATAACGCCTCGAGATGACACCGAATTCAAGCAACATCTGCTGAACGTCGGCGGCCAGCTGCTCACTACGCGTCGAGTAAGAAATTTGGATTGTGTTGCGCGGCAATGCAGAGCATGAGCCATCGCCTTCGAACAATGCCTGAAGGAAAGCTCGCTTCACCGCGGCCGGGGATTGCCACAGCCACTCGGGAACCGCTTTGGCCGCCGATCGTTGCCCACATAGGTCACCGAGCCGTGTCTTCTTCAGTTGAGTGAGATTGTGAACATCTAGCTCATGCAGCATCGAGCCAGACGCGATCGTGCGAGACGACACGTAGCGTCGGCCCCCGACGATGGCGTCATAGGCGCCGAGGACAATGTCGAAGTAGTCGCGGTCGCAGTTGTTGAATCCGGCACATGTCTCGGAGACAAAGCCCTCGCTGATGAACGCGCCCACCAGAAGCGCTTCCAGGACGTCGCGCCAGTCCGCTGGACCCAATTCCACCGGCGGTGTGCGCTGCAAGATGACATGGTCGCCGGGACGGACCTCTTCGATCAGCTTCCACAACAATGTGGGCACGCCGCCGACGTCGACCAGGCACAGCAAGGGGTGGTTCGGCGTGCCGGTGACTTCATAGCCTTCGGCGGTGCGGACTTTGTACGTTTGGTGATCGCCCGAGTGGAACAGTCGATTGGCGACGACGGGGTTGCCATGCCGGTCCAGGACCTTCAGTTCGACCGCATTGTCCGAATTGGCCTGCGCGCCCGGAACCACGTCGCTGATTCGCACCGATTGCCCAAAGGGTAACCGCACCAACGCATCTCCGGTGGTGCAGTACCTCATCGCGGCCGGTGGGTCGTTGCCCGGTGAGCCGAAGTTGCCCTGCCCGTCGACGAGCGGATACCGCAGCGACCACGGCTGCGCCATGCGCACCAACGTGTCGTAGATCGAGGCGTCGCCGTGCGGGTGGTAGTTACCCATCGTCTCGGCGACCGACCGCGCCGACTTGGCGTGGCTGCGGTCCGGGCGGAACCCGGAGTCGTACATCGCATACAGCACGCGGCGGTGTACCGGCTTGAGGCCGTCACGCACCTCGGGCAGCGCGCGGCCGACGATCACGCTCATCGCGTAATCGATGTAGCTGCGCTGCATCTCGTGCTGAATGTCAACCGGTTCGATCCGGTCGCCGGCTTCGCCACCCGGCGGCAGCGTGGTGTCAGTCATCTAGTCCTCTTTGTCTAGGCGTGTGCACTCGTCAGACATCCAGGAAACGAACGTCCTTGGCATTACGCGTAATAAAGCTTCGGCGCGCCTCGACGTCCTCACCCATCAGGATGGAGAACAATTCGTCCGCGGCCGCGGCATCGTCGAGGGTGATTTGGCGCAGTACCCGCACCGAAGGATCCATGGTGGTTTCCCACAACTCCTTGGCGTCCATCTCACCCAGACCCTTGTAGCGCTGGATGCCGTCTTCCTTGTTGATCTTCCGGCCGGCCTTCAAGCCCGCCTCCAGCAGGCCGTCGCGCTCGCGATCGGAGTAGGCGAACTCGGGATCGCTGCGCTGCCACTTCAACTTGTAGAGCGGCGGCTGCGCCAGGAACACGTGGCCGTTTTCGATCAGCGGCCGCATGAACCGGAACAGCAGCGTCAACAGCAGCGTCGAAATGTGTTGGCCGTCAACGTCGGCGTCGGCCATCAGCACTATCTTGTGATACCGCAGCTTGGTGATGTCGAACTCGTCGTGGATCCCGGTGCCCAGCGCGGTGATGATCGCCTGGACTTCGGTGTTCTTCAATACGCGGTCGATGCGCGCCTTCTCGACGTTGATGATCTTGCCCCGCAACGGCAGGATGGCCTGAAACATCGAGTCGCGGCCGCTCTTGGCCGAGCCGCCGGCCGAATCGCCCTCCACCACATATAGTTCCGACTTACGCGGGTCGGTGGAGCGGCAGTCGGCGAGCTTGCCTGGCAGCCCGCCCAGGTCGGTGGCGCTCTTGCGGCGCACCAGCTCCCGCGCCTTACGCGCCGCGATTCGCGCCTGCGCGGACGAAACCGCCTTGTTAACAACCACTTTGGCGTCAGCCGGATTGGCCTCGAACCAGTGCGTGAGCTGCTCGTTGCAGATCTTCTGCACGAACGACTTGACCTCGGTGTTGCCGAGCTTGGTCTTGGTCTGGCCCTCGAATTGCGGTTCGCCGACCTTGACGGAGATGACCGCCGCCAGGCCTTCGCGGATGTCGTCACCGGTGAGGTTGGGGTCTTTGTCCTTCAGCAGCTTCTTGTCTTTCGCGTACTTGTTGACCACCGACGTCAACGCGCTGCGGAAGCCCTCTTCGTGGGTGCCGCCCTCATGGGTGTTGATGGTGTTGGCGAAGGTGTGCACCGACTCCGAGTAGCCGGCGTTCCACTGCATCGCGATTTCGACTTCGTGGCCGGGCCCCTTGCCGGAAAAGTCCACGATGCTGCTGTGGATCGGGCTCTTGGTGCGGTTGATGTGCTTGACGAAGTCCACCAATCCGCCCGGATAGTGGAACGTGCGGCGCTTGACCTTGTGGTGCCCGGTCGATTCGGCCGCCTTTTCCCCCGCGGACTTGGGCGCCTCGGCGGTATCGCTGACCACCTCGTCGACGACCTCTTCGTCACTCACCCGCTCGTCAGTGAAGTTGATCGTCAAACCCTTGTTCAGGAAGGCCATCTCCTGCAGCCGGCGCGCCACCGTCTCGAAGTCGTATTCGGTGGTCTCGAAGATGTCGGGATCGGCCCAGAACCTGACCCGCGTCCCCGTCTTCTTGGTGGCTTCGCCTTGTTTGAGGGTGCCCGGCACGGCGTGGTCGTAGAACTGCGACCACTCATACCCGTCCCGGGAGATGTCGACCTCGAGCCGGGTCGATAGCGCGTTGACCACCGACACGCCCACACCGTGCAACCCGCCACTGACGTTGTAGCCGCTGTTCTCGCCGCCGAACTTGCCGCCGGCGTGCAGCTGGGTCATCACCACGTCGATGGTGGGGATGCCGGTGGAGTGGGTCGCGACCGGGATGCCGCGCCCGTTGTCGGTGACCTCGACACCGCCGTCCTCGAGCAAGCGCACATCGACCTGGTTGGCGTAACCGGCCATCGCCTCGTCCACGGCGTTGTCGACGACCTCCCAGATGAGGTGGTGAAGACCGCGTTCACCGGTGGACCCGATGTACATCCCGGGGCGTTTGCGGACGGCCTCCAGGCCCTCCAGGACGGTGATCTGCGCGGCTCCGTATTCGTCTTGTGATTTCTTCTTTTGGGCAGCCACAGTCGGGATGCTCTCCTTGGGGTTGCATGCGAGCGGTCCAGTCACCGCAGCAGTCGTCCCTCCACTCTACCGTGATCGGGGGTTAGGACCGATTTTCTGGGCGCGTTTCTGCCTATCTGACCGCGCCGTGTGCTCAATATCTTCCATCGCGGCGCGTCCCGACGTTTGCCGAGCTGGTCCGTTTCGTCCTGGTGGCTCTCAGACGCTTGTTAGCCGAGTCCCAACTGGGGATGATCGCGGGCTTTTCAGCGCCTCAACCATAGGTGTCGCGCGGGCCGCGGCCGGCGATGTGGCGCGGCCCCTTGCGCCACGACGGCGCGGCCGGTCCGGTGATTTTCAGCGAGGTCACCACGCCGTTGCCGACGGCGGCGGCGATCTTGGCCAACAGTTGGCTCTGCATCATCCGCAGCTGAGTGGCCCAGGCCGTCGATTCGGCCGCCACGCTCAGCACCCCGTCTTTCAGCGCGGTGGGGGTCGCGTGATCGGCGATCTGGTGGCCGACCACCGACGGCCAGTGACCCAACACGGTCCCTTCGGCGACGTGCGCCGACCAACCGCGTTTTTTCGCCAGGTCGCGCGCCAACCTGCCCAGCGGTTGCGGGTCACGCACGTCGGGCCCCGGACCCGACCAGCTTCGCCGCTGCCCCGCAACACGGCGCGCACCGGGCGGCATACTCCGCCCCCGGCCGGCGTCCTTGCCCTGCGCGCGGGCCGCGGCGCGCGCCTCCTCGAGGGTCCGTCGCACCAGATCGATACCGCTCAACCCGCCCAGTTTATCGGGGTCTTTCCCGTCGCCGGGGCCCGTCATGACAGCACCACCGACACCCGGCCGGCTTCGTCGTCGTCACGCAAATCGATGTGCACCCGTCTAGCGTCCCAGTCGGCCGGAATGTCTTCCGGCACCGCCGCGGTCACCAGCACCTGTTCGGCCGATTCCGCAACCGTGGCCAACGCGCGCCGGCGCGTGGCGTCGAGTTCGGCGAACACGTCGTCAAGCAACAGCACGGGCTCGCCGCCGTCTGACCGCAACAGCTCATATGCCGCTAGCCGCAGCGCTACCGCAAAAGACCACGATTCCCCATGGCTCGCAAAGCCTTTCGAGGGTTGATCGCCGAGCCGCAGCTCCAGGTCGTCGCGATGCGGGCCGACCAGACACATCCCGCGCTCCAATTCCGCGTCGCGGCGTGCCGACAGGGCGGCCAGTAGAGCGGCCTCCAGAAACGAGCGGTCGGCGCCGTCGAAACCTTCCGCGCTTTCGGAACCCAAGCTGGCCCGATAGGCGATCGACGCCGGGCGCGATCCCGGCGCCAGCAGCTGGTAGGCCTTCTCCACCTCCGGCGCCAACTGGTTCACCAGATCGAGGCGGGCGGCCATCAATTCGGCGCCGTGCTCGGCCAGTCGGCTGTCCCACACGTCGAGGGTGTCCAGGGCGCCCCGATCGCCTCGGTACCGGGCCCCCGAAACCGACTTCAACAATGCCGTGCGCTGCCGCAAAACCTTGTCGTAATCGGCGCGCACGCCGGCAACCGCGGGCCGGCGGACCGTCGCCAGCTCATCGAGGTAACGCCGCCGGTCGGACGGGTCCCCGCGCACCAGGGCCAGGTCTTCGGGGGCGAACAAAACCGCACGCAACACGCCTACCACCTCGCGCGTGCTGCGCACGGGCGCACGATTCAGCCGGACCTTGTTGGCCCGCCCCGCGGCGATCTCCAGGTCGATCGCACACTCCCTGCCCTCGTTGACGACGATCGTGGACACCACCGCGCGGGCGGACCCGGCTCGGATCAACGGCTGGTCGGTGCCGACTCGGTGTGATCCCAACGTCGTCGAATACCACAGTGCCTCAATCAAATTCGTCTTCCCGAAGCCGTTTGGACCGACGAACACCGTCCGGCCCGGTTGCAATTCGAGGTCGGCGAGTGCCCAGGACCGGAAATCGCGCAGTCCCAAATGCCGGACGTACACCTACCCGGGCAACCGAACGGGCATCAGCAGGTACACGTAGTCCGTCGGCGACGCGGAAAACGGGCCATCGCCGGTCGGCAGGCTGTCATCGTCGAGCGCCGGGCGCAGGAGCGCCGGCTTGCCCGGGGTGGTGAAGCCGAACGACACCCGCTCCGAATGGACCGACGCGAGTCCGTCCGTGAGATAGGTCGGGTTGAACGCAATCGTCAACGGTTCGCCGACAAAATCGACCGGAAGGTCTTCTTCGGCTCGACCCACATCGTCGGCGCCGGCGGACAGCCGCAGCATGCCGTCACCGAATTCCATCCGTACCTGCGCCCCCCGGTCGGCCACCAGCGCGACCAACTTGATGGCCTCGGTCAGCTCGGCCACGTTGATGGTGGCCACGGCGGTGTGCTCGGCGGGCAACAACTGACGAAACTTGGGAAACTCCGCGTCGAGCAGGCGGGTGGTGCTGCGCTTGCCGTTGCCGCTGATCCCGAGGAGCCCTTCTTTTCCGACCCCCGAACCGGCGCCCAACGACAACCGCACCTCGGAGCCGTCCGCGCCGGCCTTCGCGGCCTCAGCCAACGTCCTGGCGGGTACGAGCACTGCGGCCTCGATATCGGGTGACAACGCCGACCATGTCAGCTCGCGAACCGCCAGACGGAACCTGTCGGTGGCGGCCAAAACCACGGTGTCACCCGAAATCTCGACGCGGATGCCGGTCAACATGGGCAACGTGTCGTCGCGCCCGGCCGCGATCGCCACCTGGCTGATCGCCTCGGCGAACAGATCCGCCGGCAGCGTGCCGGTGCCTTCCGGCAAGGCGGGAAGCGTCGGGTAATCCTCAACCGGCATCGTCGGCAGCGAAAACCTGGCATTTCCGCAGGTCAGTGCGACCCTGTTGCCGTCGACATAGAAGTCAACGGGCTTGTTGGGCAACGCCCGGGTGATGTCGGACAACAACCGCCCCGACACCAAAACACTTCCAGGAGAAGCGATTTCGGCCGCTACCTGGGCCTCGGCGGAAACCTCGTAATCGAATCCGGAGATCGTCAGGCCGCCGTCGTCCGAGCCGGACAACAAAACTCCGGACAGGACCGGCACCGCGGGCCTGGTCGGCAGATTCTTCGCCACCCACGACACCGCGTCGGCGAAAGACTCTCGCATCAGACGAAACTTCAAGTCGAGGCCAGCTGTTGTCGTCGCCGCGTCCATAGCGTCCCTTTACCTGCCGAGTGATCGAAATAGGTGTGGCTAGCCGCCCGTCGCTAGCACGGGCCCCCGCAACGAACGTCGGTGACACGTACTGCGCCACGACGCCGCAACGGCAGTCGAAGAACAACCGTAGATCTTCTGCGGCCATCTTGAAAGCTAATCGCCGAGGCCGACAAACCGCGTCGACGACGGGTTTCACCCCGCCCGCGCAACGACCGTCCCCAACGCTGTACTTCAAAGAAGAACCAACGGAGATAGCTCAGTAACAGTAATAAGTGCTGTGCATTCTGGGGACAGCGGGGACTTGGCGCAGCTAGGGGAGTGGGCCGGGTTGTGGATGACACCGTTGACAACTGTGTGGGCCTGGGGGAGGCGGTGGGGATGGGGCAGGGATGTGCACGCACACTCGATCCCTGCACCGGTTTGTCGCCGCGTTGTACACAGTTCCGCGCACAGCGCCCAGCTGTGACGGGTGTGACAGGGGTGTGGGAAGTTTTTTGAAAAAAAGTGATTCGAAGGCCGGAAAATCAGCGCTTGGACCGCTGGCGGATGCGGGTGGTGAGTTCCTTGACGTGATCGAACACCTCACGGCGCTCGGCCATCTCGGACAAGATCTTTCGTTGGGCGTACATCACCGTGGTGTGGTCGCGGCCGAACGCCTGACCGATCTTGGGCAGTGACAGATCGGTCAACTCGCGGCACAGATACATCGCGATCTGGCGGGACTGCGCCAGCGCGCGGGTCTTGCCGGGGCCGCGCAACTCTTCCACGGTCGTGTCGAAGTACTCGGCGGTCGCGGCCATGATGGTCGCCGCGCTGATCTGCATAGTGCTGGCGTCAGCGATCAAATCGCGAAGCACGATCTCGGCGAGCGATTTGTCGATCGGTGTCTTGTTCAATGACGCGAACGCGGTCACCCGGATGAGTGCGCCTTCGAGCTCGCGGATATTGCGTTCAATGCTGCTGGCGATGAGCTCGAGGACGTCGTCGGGCACCGCCAGTCGCTCCATTTGCGCTTTCTTGCGCAGGATGGCGATGCGCGTTTCCAGCTCGGGGGGCTGCACGTCGGTGATCAGTCCCCACTCGAACCGGGTCCTCAGTCGGTCTTCGAGCGTGGCGAGCTGTTTCGGGGGCCGGTCGGATGAGATGACGATCTGCTTGTTGGCGTTGTGCAGGGTGTTAAAGGTATGGAAAAACTCTTCCTGGATACCTTCCTTGCCCTCGATGAACTGAATGTCATCCACCAGCAGCACGTCGACATCGCGGTAGCTGCGTTTGAAGGCGACCTTGCGGTCGTCGCGCAGGGAGTTGATGAAGTCGTTGGTGAATTCCTCGGTGGAAACGTACTTGACCCGCATACCGGGGAACAGTCGCTGGGCGTAGTTCCCGGCGGCATGCAACAGGTGCGTCTTGCCCAGGCCGGACTCGCCCCAGATGAAAAGCGGGTTGTAAGCGCGCGCCGGGGCCTCGGCGATGGCCAGCGCCGCGGCATGGGCGAACCGGTTGGAGGCGCCGATGACGAAGGTGTCGAAGGTGTAGCGGCGGTTGAGGCTGGTGCCGCCGGCGGCGGCCGGGTCCGCGGCATGCGGACGCTCGGTGAAGTAGTTGGGCCAACTGTGCTCGGCGCCGGCCGCGGCCTCACCGTTTTCGTATCCCTCGTCGCCATCAGCTGACGGGTCCAAGGTGTCGTCTTCGGTCAGGGCGTCGGCGGGGGCGAACGTGTCGCGCTGGGCGAAGCCGCCGTCGTCGACGTCCTCGGAGGGTGGCGCGATGCGAACCCCGAGCTGGATCTGCTGCCCGAGCCGGCGGCTGAGCGCGTCGGTGATCGGTGCGCGCAGGTGCCGTTCGATCTCGTTTTGGACGAAGCTGCTCGGCACCGAGAGCAGCGCAAACCCCTCGACAATGGTGAGCGGCTGCACCAGGTTCAGCCACGCCCTTTGCTGAGGGGTCAGCGGCGTGACGAGTGTGGTGCGGTTGGCGGCCATGCCGTCTGGGGGAGCCTCGCCGTTGAGCTCGGAGACGACGGCATTCCACACTGTCGTAAAACCTGAACCGGGGTCATCGGTCAACGACGTATCTCCCTGGTCCGACCTCGAGGTGTAACCACGCTTGGCGATAAAGCAACTGTCCACATACTTATACACAGGTGTGGACAGGATGATCGTAAACGAGCCACAGCCTACCGGCGACGGCTCGCGATCTCCGTGCTGGTGACAACCCGTGCAGGTCGCCTAGACAGCTAGTTGATCCGCCATCCTCGCTTTGTCGTCGAGCGCCGTTCCACGCTGAAACGGCATTGCCCGAAGCTAACAGTTTTCCGTGCGGCTGCCAACCGTTCTGCTGCATTCCAATCGGCTTCTTTAGGGTTCGTTGGGGCTGTTTGCCTTTCGCTTCCGACATCGTGCCGCAGCGCCGCCGCCGAGAGCGCATATTTTCGCCGAAGTGTGAGTTGGCTCCGTTGGGGCAGACCAAGTTTGACCCAGCGAAGGCTCATCAGTACCCTCAAACAGTCGCCCGAAAGTCGGCGATACGGCTGCGACCGAGGCTTAGGCGCCTGGGGACCGCGCCGGCCAGCAGCAGGACTCACCTCCGGACGACCCGCGGAAGCGCGAGCGGCCGGACGCCATGCCAGAGACAACGAGGAGAACGCCGTGGCCAAGGGCAAGCGGACATTCCAGCCGAACAACCGGCGCCGAGCCCGCGTGCACGGCTTCCGGTTGCGGATGCGTACCCGCGCCGGGCGCTCGATCGTGTCCACCCGGCGCCGCAAGGGCCGCCGCGCGTTGACTGCCTGATCGCAACGTCAGGTCTTTCGGCGGTGCTTCCCGCACGCAACCGCATGAGGCGGTCAACGGAATTTGACGCCACGGTGAAGTACGGGTCGCGCACGGCGCAGCCCGACGTCGTCGTGCATGTGCGGCGAGCGAGCGAAGGCTGCGACGCCGGCGGTCCGCGGGTCGGATTGATCATCGCCAAGTCGGTGGGATCGGCAGTGGAACGCCACGGGGTGGCGCGCCGGTTGCGCCATGTCGTCCGAACGATGCTCAGCGATCTGGATGGCTCCGATCGGGTGGTGATCCGGGCCCTGCCGAGTAGCCGGCAGGCGTCGTCGGTCCGGCTCGAGGAGCAGCTGCGGCGCGGCTTGCGCCGGGCGTTTCAGTCGGCGGAGACCCGCCGGTGAGTCCGTCGGCGCGGGCGCGCGCGGTAATCGGTGGCGCGGGCGCGGCCGCCGCTCGAGGACTGATCTTCCTGATTCAGCTGTATCGGCACATGGTGTCGCCGCTGCGACCGGCGACGTGCCGCTTCGTTCCAACCTGTAGCCAGTACGCCGTCGACGCTCTCACCGAGTACGGCGTAATTCGCGGAAGCTGGCTGTCCGCGGTCAGGCTCGCCAAGTGCGGTCCGTGGCATCGGGGAGGATGGGATCCGATACCGGACCGACACGGATGCCGGATGGACGCCGACGGCGCCGGCGACACGCGTGGCCACGCGGCCAAGCAACGGGAGAGTGAGTCTTTTGTTTGATTTTTTCAGCCTCGACGTCATCTACTACCCGGTGTCGTGGATCATGTGGGTTTGGTACAAGCTGTTCGCATCCGTGCTGGGGCCGTCGAACTTCTTCGCCTGGGCCCTATCGGTGATGTTTCTGGTCTTCACCCTGCGGGCGCTGCTGTACAAGCCGTTCGTCCGGCAGATCCGCACGACCCGGCAGATGCAGGAGTTGCAGCCGCAGATCAAGGCGCTGCAAAAGAAGTACGGCAAGGACCGCCAGCGCATGGCGCTCGAGATGCAGAAGCTGCAACGCGAGCACGGCTTCAACCCCATCCTGGGCTGCCTGCCGATGCTGGCGCAGATCCCGGTGTTCCTCGGGCTCTATCACGTGCTGCGGTCGTTCAACCGCACAACCGGAGGATTCGGCCAGCCGCACCTGTCGGTGATCCAAAACCGAATGACGGGCAACTACGTCTTCACGCCGGCCGACGTCGCGCACTTCCTGGACGCGAACCTCTTCGGCGCCCCGATCGGCGCGTTCATGACGCAGCACTCCGGGTTGGATGCGTTCACTCACTTCAGCCGGCCCGCGGTGATCGCGGTGGGTGCGCCGGTGATGATCCTGGCCGGTGTGGCGACCTACTTCAACAGCCGCGCGTCGGTGGCCCGGCAGAGCGCGGAAGCGGCCGCCAACCCGCAGACCGCGATGATGAACAAGCTTGCGCTGTACGTGTTTCCGCTCGGGGTCGTGGTCGGCGGCCCGTTCCTTCCGCTCGCGATCATCTTGTACTGGTTCGCCAACAACATCTGGACGTTCGGGCAGCAGCACTACGTATTCGGGATGATCGAGAAAGAAGAAGAGGCCAAGCGGCAGGAGGCGATTGAGCGCCGGGCCGCCAACGCGCCGGCGCCCGGCGCCAAACCCAAGCGCAACCCGAAGACAGCACCCGCGGCCGGGAACGGTTCGTCGACCGCCGGCGGTACGGACAGCGAGTCCACGGCCGGCTCGGCCGGCTTGGCCGGGTCCGATGGGTCCGACAGTGATGTGGCCGGGGCGAAAACCGGCAAGGCGCAACCGGAGACCCCTGACTCGGCCGGACGCAACAGCATCGCGACCAACCGCACCCCGCGGCCGGGGGCGCGCCCCAAGAGGCGCAAACGCTGACAGGGCCCAGCTTGAGCCGGGTCGCATCGGTTGAGCGACCAACGGACAGGGACCCGCGGATAAGGGAAGGAAAAGACATGACAGAAGCCGACACCACCGAACGCGACTTCGATGCCGACCTGTCGGCAGAGGAAGCCCCGGAGGACGCGGCGGCGCCCGACGCCGACGCCGACGCCGAGGCCGGCGGGGACCAGGTTGACGACGTGGAGGATCGACTGGTCGCCGAGGGCGAGATCGCCGGGGATTATCTCGAAGAGCTGTTGGACCTGCTGGACTTCGACGGTGACATCGACCTGGACGTCGAGGGCGACCGCGCCGTCGTGAGCATCGACGGCAGCGACGACCTGAACAAGTTGGTCGGGCGCGGGGGAGAGGTGCTCGACGCGCTGCAGGAGCTCACCCGGCTGGCGGTGCACCAGAAGACCGGTGTGCGCAGCCGGTTGATGCTCGACATCGCTAGCTGGCGGCGGCGGCGCCGCGAGGAATTGGCGGCGTTGGGCGATAAGGTCGCGCGGCGAGTGCTGAGCACCGGCGATCGCGAAGAGCTGTCGCCGATGACCCCCTTCGAGCGCAAGATCGTCCATGACGCCGTCGCGGCGGTGCCGGGCGTGCACAGCGAGAGCGAGGGCGCGGAGCCGTCGCGCCGAGTCGTCGTCCTACTCGACTAGCGGTGCAAGTCACAGCCGTGTAATTCGCGGGCCCACCGGCCGGAGAGATCGAGGATGTTTCACGTGAAACAGCGCCGAGAGATGTTTCACGTGAAACACGAGCGCACGGTGGAGCGCTCGGCCGCACCTGAACCGGTGGAATTCGGCGACGCGGTGTCCGCCGTGTTTGGGTCGCGGCTCGACATCGCTCGGCGCTATGCCGGGCTGCTCGCTGGGCCCGGCGTGGAGCGCGGACTGCTGGGCCCGCATGAGGTGGACCGATTATGGGAACGCCATCTGCTTAACAGCGCGGTCGTGGGCGAGCTTCTCGAGCCGGGCGAACGGGTGATCGATATCGGCAGCGGCGCCGGCTTACCCGGCATACCGTTGGCGATCGCGCGGCCCGACCTCGAGGTGGTGCTCCTCGAGCCGCTCTTGCGCCGCAGCGAGTTTCTCAACGAGGCGGTCGCCGAACTAGGGTTGGCGGTCGAGGTGGTGCGCGGCCGCGCCGAGGAACCCGACGTGCGACGCCGGTTCGGCGACAGGGACGCGGCGGTCTCGCGAGCGGTGGCGGCGCTGGACAAGTTGACGAAGTGGAGTATGCCGTTGCTACGGCGAGGCGGGCGAATGGTCGCGATCAAGGGGGAGCGCGCTCCCGACGAAGTGGAAGCACACCGGCGTGTGATGGAGGCATTGGGCGCCGTTGATGTCAGGGTGGTGACATGTGGCGCGAACTATTTGCGTCCGCCCGCAACCGTGGTGTTAGCGCGGCGTGGAAGCCGGGCGCGTCAGCGGCCGGCCCGTCAAGCAGACAGGGGGACACCATGAGTTCTCCGCACGACCCGCCCTCGGGATTCCCGCCGACCGTTGCGCACACCTCGGCCCCCGCGGTGGCGCCGCCGGCGCCATCCGCGCCCTCCGAGGACGGGGACGCCGTCGGGAATGTTTCACGTGAAACGTCCGCCGAGTGCGACACCCCGATCGGTGCGGCCGCCGAGCGGGCGATGCGTGTACTGCACACCACCTACACCCCACTGCGCCGCCCCCGCCACCGACGCGTCCTCACCGTGGCGAACCAGAAAGGCGGCGTCGGAAAGACGACCACCGCCGTCAACCTCGCCGCCGCGCTGGCGGTGCAAGGACTGAAGACCCTCGTCCTCGACCTCGACCCCCAAGGCAATGCGAGCACCGCGCTCGGCATCCAAGACCGGCAAGCGGGCACGCCCTCCTCATACGAGGTCCTCATCGGGGAGGTCTCGCTGCGCGACGCGTTACGGGTCAGCCCGCACAGCCCACGGTTGTTCTGCGTACCGGCGACCATCGACCTCGCGGGCGCCGAGATCGAATTGGTCAGCATGGTCGCGCGCGAGAACCGGCTGCGCACCGCCTTGGCCGAACTGGACCAGTTCGACTTCGACTACGTCTTTGTCGACTGCCCACCGTCACTCGGCCTGCTGACCATCAACGCGCTCGTGGCCGCGCCCGAGGTGATGATCCCGATCCAGTGCGAGTACTACGCGCTTGAAGGGGTGTCACAGCTGATGCGCAACATCGAGATGGTGAAGGCGCACCTGAATCCGCAACTCGAGGTGACCACGGTGATCCTCACCATGTACGACGGGCGGACCAAGCTTGCCGACCAGGTGGCCGAGGAGGTGCGCCGTTATTTCGGAACCAAGGTGCTGCGCACCGTGATCCCGCGCAGCGTGAAGGTGTCGGAAGCGCCGGGCTACAGCATGACGATCATCGATTACGACCCCGGCTCGCGTGGGGCGATGAGCTATCTCGACGCGAGCCGCGAACTCGCCGAGCGCGATTGACCACCACCGCTGAAGGGACGACCATGACGCAGCCATTACGCAAGAAAGGCGGCCTCGGCCGGGGCCTGGCTTCGCTGATCCCGACCGGCCCGGCGGAGGCGGACTCGGGGCCCGCGACGCTCGGGCCGCGGATGGGGGACGCCGCCGCAGACGTCCTGATCGGGGGACCGGCCACGGGCGCCGCCGCGGTGGGCGCGGTCTACCGCGAGATCCCGCCGGCCGACATCGAGCGCAACCCACGCCAGCCACGCCAGGTGTTCGACGAGGAGGCGCTGTCCGAGCTGGTGCACTCGATCCGCGAGTTCGGGCTGCTGCAGCCGATCGTCGTGCGGGCGGTGTCCGGATCGGCGAGCGGCGCGCGGTACCAGATCGTGATGGGGGAGCGGCGTTGGCGGGCCGCCCAGCAGGCGGGCCTGGCCACCATCCCGGCGATCGTGCGCGAGACCGGCGACGACAACCTGCTGCGCGACGCCTTGCTCGAGAACATCCATCGGGTCCAGCTGAACCCATTGGAAGAGGCGGCGGCTTACCAGCAGCTGCTCGACGAGTTCGGCGTCACCCACGACGAACTGGCGTCCCGGATCGGGCGATCGCGCCCGCTGATCTCCAACATGATCCGGTTGCTGAAGCTACCCATCCCGGTGCAGCGCCGCGTGGCGGCCGGGGTGCTGTCCGCGGGGCACGCGCGCGCGCTGCTGTCGCTCGAGGCGGGCCCAGAGGCGCAGGAGGAGCTGGCCAGCCGGATCGTCGCGGAGGGCCTGTCGGTGCGCGCCACGGAGGAGGCGGTCACGTTAGCCAACCGCGGCGACGCGGCCACGCCGGCACCGCAGCGCCGCAAGCCGATCCAGATGCCCGGTCTTCAAGACGTTGCTGAGCGGCTGTCGAACACCTTCGATACGCGGGTGACGGTGAGCCTCGGCAAACGCAAGGGTCGCATCGTGGTCGAGTTCGGCTCGGTGGACGACCTCCAGCGAATCGTCGACGTGATGACCCCGCCCAAGGCGTGACCGTCCATACCGTGTAATTACGTCACTGTGACGCCGCGCCCCGCGCGCGGGCCGCAACCCGACCCTGCCATGACGGAGTTCCCGTGTGCCTCAAACCATTTCGGTCATTACTCGAGCGTTACCCCGGCCCGTCGACCGGTTCGGCCCGCCGACCCACGTGGCGCGTCAAACACTGGTCTGATGGCGACCACCTCTCCTATCCTGGAGGGGTTGCTGGTGGTCCGATACTTTGACGGCTGCAGTACCGCACGGAAGCCAGGAGGCTAGTGTCCGCTCGAATCACGCCGCTGCGGCTCGAGGGTTTCGAGCAGCTTCCCAAGCATGCGCGCCGCTGCGTCTTCTGGGAGGTCGATCCCGCGACCCTCGGTAACCAGGACCACCTCGCCGACCCCGAATTCGAGAAAGAAGCGTGGCTGTCGATGGTCATGCTGGAGTGGGGCTCCTGCGGTCAGGTCGCGCTCGCCGTCCCGGATGACGAGCGCAGTCATATCGAGCAGCAGTGCTTGGGGTACGTGCTGTACGCACCGCCGCGGGCGGTTCCACGGGCGCAGCGTTTTCCCACCGCGCCGGTTTCGGCCGATGCGGTGCTCCTGACGTCGATGAATATCGAGCCCGGGCAGACCGCCGAGGATCTACCGCACGGGCTGATCGCGCGGGTGATCGACGAGATGGTGAGGCGCGGCGTCCGCGCGTTGGAAGCGTTCGGCCGCACACCTGCCGCGTCCGAGTTGCAGGATCCGCGTGCGGTGGCACCGGATGTGCGGCCGGTGTTGGAGGCGCTGGGGGATTGCTCGGTCGAACACTGCATCATCGACGCCGAGTTTTTAAGGGACGTGGGATTCGTTGTGGTGGCACCGCATACGTACTTCCCGCGGCTGCGGCTGGAGCTGGACAAGGGTCTTGGCTGGAAGGCCGAAGTCGAGGCGGCGCTGGAGCGGCTACTGGCCAACGCTCAGCTGGAACAGCCGGTCGGGGCGGGGTCTTCGGTGGGGCAATGCGCTGAAAATCAGCCAGGACGGTTAGGAACCGCCCAGCCGGGTGGTCCGCTCCACCGACAATTCGTGGGCCAGCAGCTCGGCGAACGTGAAAGTGCCAGTGGGCCGGTCGTTCTTACCGAGTAGATAGAGTCGCTTGACCGCGGCGAGGATGCCCTCGGCGATGGCGTCCCGGGTCTGGGTCGAGATCAGCATCGCCCGATCGTGCGGGTTGGTGATGTAGCCAACGTCGACCTGAACGGTCGGCATCCGGGTCAGTCGCAGCAGGTCCCACGTTCGGCCATGCGTCCGGCAATCACGTAAACCGGTGCGCGCCACCACTTCTCGCTGAATGAAGTCGGCGAGATTACGTCCGATGGTGGACACCGATCCGTGCGAGTTGCCGAAGTGGAACGAGGCCACGCCGTTGGCCGATGGGCTGCGCTGGGATTCGCAGCGCAGGCTGATCATCAGGTCGGCGCCTACGTTGTTGGCCGTCGCCGCACGTTCGGCGTCCGACGGGCTGCGATGGGTGGGCCGCGACAGGAAGGTCTCCATGCCGATGGCGGTCATCCGTCCCTCGAGCCGACTCCCCAAGTCCCACAAGATGTCCGCTTCGCTGATCGGTCCGGCCGGACCGTGGGCGATCAAGCCGTGGTCGTCGCCCCCGCGGCCCGGATCGATGATGATGCGCTTGCCCGACAGTTTGGGACCCGATCGGCGGACCAGCTCCTCCTCGCGGATGGCGTGCGGCGAGCCGCCCGTCACCCGCGAACTCAGAAAGTACAACGAGCGCAAGGTTTCTGGGCCGCAGATACCGTCGGCGGCCAGCCCGTATTCGCGTTGATACGACATCAACGCGTTGTGAGTCTGCAGACCGAAGTAGCCGTCGACCAGGCCGGTGTAGAAGCCGAGGTCCTGCAGCCGCGCCTGGAGGGTGGCCACGTCGTCGCCGTAAAGCGGAGCCCCGAACTGGTGATACAGGGTGCGCGCGCCGAGGCGATACGATGCCTCCTTCAACGCACGGTAGGTGGCCTCGCCGACGATGCCGTCCACGAGCAGCCCGCGATTCTGCTGGAAAGCGCGCACCGCGTGGTCGAGCTCGGCATCGAAGACCTCGGGGGCCATGTGCTGACCGGTCGCCAGGTCATCCTCGGCATTGTCCAGCAGCCCCACCGCGGCCAGCGTTGCCCGGATCTCGGTCACAGCAGCGCCGCGGTCCCCATAGCGCAGCGCGCCGCCGTCTTCACGGCGCGGATCCGACATACCAAGGGCCCTCCGGTAAAAGGCTGATACGGGCAGCAGCTAACGGTTATTGTCGCAGACGCTTCTCAATTTCCGGAAAACCCCAGGCTAAGCGCGGGGCACGGCGTGGCGAGGTGCGGAAGGCTCAGCTGAGGTTGGGAACCGCATCGGACAGCTCGCGCAGCAGCGCGGCCTTGCCCTTGGCGCCGACGATCCGCTTCACCGGTTGGCCGTCCTTGAACAGGATCATGGTGGGAATCGACACCACCTGAAAATCGCGCGCCGTTTCCGGGTTGGCGTCCACGTCCAGCTTGGCGACGGTCAGCTGCTCGCCGCGCTCGCTGGCGATTTCCTCGAGCACCGGCGCGACCATCTTGCACGGCCCGCACCAAGTGGCCCAAAAGTCAACCAGCACAGGCTTGTTGCTAGACAGCACATCCGTCGAGAACGATGCGTCGGAGACTTCTATTGTGGCGCCAGGCTTTTCGGCGTTCGTCATCGTGGTGCTCCAATCAATGTGTCGGTATCTGCGGCGTTTCCATGGGCCGCGCCGTCGGCGGGCGCCTCTGATTCGTGCTCGGCCAGCCACCGCTCGGCGTCGATGGCCGCGGCGCAGCCGCTGCCCGCGGCGGTGACCGCTTGCCGGTAGCTGCGGTCCACCAGATCACCGGCCGCGAACACGCCGTCCACCGAGGTGCTTGTGGTGCGTCCCTTCACAAGTACGTAGCCGTCGGAGTCGACGTCGACGACATCGCGCACCAGCGCCGAGCGCGGCTCGTGGCCGATCGCGACGAAGACACCGGTCACCGCGAGGGTCGATTCTTCGCCAGTTATGGTGTCGCGCAACCGCAATCCGGTCACCGTGGTGTCGCCCTCGACGGCGACGGGGACGGCGTTGGTGACGAACTTGATCTTGTCGTTGTTGCGGGCGCGGTTCAGCATGATCTTGGATGCCCGGAACTCGTCGCGCCGGTGCACCAGCGTCACGGTGCTGCCGAAGCGGGTCAGGAACAGGGCCTCCTCCATCGCGGAGTCACCGCCGCCGATGACGGCGATGTCCTGGTCGCGGAAGAAAAACCCGTCGCAGGTGGCGCAGGCGCTCACCCCTCGGCCCAGCAACTCCTGTTCGCCCGGGACCTGCAGGTAGCGTGCCGCGGCACCCATGGCCAGGATGACGGCCCGCGCGCGGTGGGTCTCACCGTCGGCGGTGACGACCGACTTGACCGGTCCCTCCAGGGACACCGACTCGACGTCTTCCATCCGCAGATCGGCGCCGAACCGCAGCGCCTGCTCGCGCATCTCCTCCATCAATTCCGGGCCGGTGATGCCGTCACGGAAGCCGGGGTAGTTCTCCACCTCGGTCGTGGTCATCAACGCACCACCGAACGAGGTGCCCTCGAAAACCAGGGGCGCGAGCTGCGCGCGGGCCGTGTAGAGCGCCGCGGTGTACCCGGCGGGGCCGGAACCGATGATAATGACGTCGTGGACGGGGTCGTGGACGGAACTGGCGGCAGTCATGCAGACCTTTCAGGTGCGGAAGCTACGTCGTTGAACGCCAGCGTAGGCGCGGGTGTTCCCGTGTTGTTGGCACCACACTAGGGGCACGGGCGGCGACCCGCCGCGCCCGGCTACGCCGCGCTTGCGATCGCCGCTGGGGCACGGGCGGCGACCTGCCGCGCCCGGCTACGCCGCGCTTGCGATCGCCGTTAGGGCCGCGGGACCTGCGTGCTGGCCAGCAACCCGGTGTCCGCGGCGCTGCAATTGAGTGCCACCGCGAAGGCTGCCAGGCTGTCGGGCGTGTCGCCGGCCAGCACCAGCAGCACGCCGGGGCGGGCATTGATGTCGATCGGCCGCGCGCCCAGCACCTGCGCGGATGCCGGATAGCCCAGGCCAGTCAGACAGGAGGCGCGCCGCGCGGCGTCGCCGAGCGGTCCATAGTCGGGTGGGTGGTTGAGCAGCGCGTCGATCTCGCCCTGCGACAGCGGAATCGCCATCGGCGGCGTCGACACCGTGATGTGCTCGGCGGTGGCCGGGGTGCTGGGCGTGGGGCCGGGCGCGGTGAGCAGCGCCGTGGTGCCCAGGCCGATGGCTGCGAGCACCGCGCCCACGCCGGCCAAGGCCGCGACCAGCCGGGCGGGTCGCAAACGCGGCCGGGCCGAGTGGGCGGCGCCCCTTTTGTTCGCCGACCCCAGCGCCGCGAAGACGCGGGCGGTGACATCGGGCGGGACGTCCGGCGCCGAGGCCGGGTCGGCGCCGAGCGTGGCGACGTCGCAGCGTACCTGGTTCAGCGCGCGCAGGATCTTCTCCGCCTCGGGGTCTTCCCGGACCCGCTTGCGCACGCGGGCGGCGGAGTCGTCGTCGAGCAGGCCGGCCTGCAGGTCAGCGAGGAGCTCGACTGTCAGGGGCGGGTCCGCGTCGGAATGATCCGCGGAGTCGTTGTCGGCTTCACCCATCCGCCCCAGTGTCCGTCATGCGCACATCGATGGCCACGCGCGGCACGGCATCGGCGTCTCACGGGGTGTGGCCGGCGGGCCGGTCGGCGCCGGCGTTGAGGTAGCCGAGCAGCTCGGCGAGGCGAACCCGGGCGCGCGAACAGCGGCTCTTGACCGTGCCCTCTGCGACGCCGAGCAGCGCGGCGGTGTCGGCGACCGAGTAACCCTGCATGTCGACGGCGACCACCGCGGCCCGCTGCTCGACGGGAAGGCGCATCAGGGCCCGCTGCACCAGGATCGCCGTCTCGACCTGGACGGTGCGATCGGCGATCGGGTAGACGTCCTCCAGCGGGGCGGTCGGATGGGCCTTGGTGCGACGCAGTCGGTCCAGGCAGGCGTTGAACACGATGCGGTGCAGCCAGCTGCCCACGGCGGCGTCGTGCCGAAACGAACCCGCCCCGCGGTGTGCCGAGAGCATGGCGTCCTGCAGCGCGTCTTCGGCGTCTTCGCGGGAGCGGGTCGTGAGACGGGCCAGCCGGTGCAGCTGTCGTTGATGGCGGTGAAACAGCTCGCCGAAGGCGTCGCGATCGCCGGCGACATGGGCCGCCAGCAGCTCGGCGTCGCTGCGTTCGCGCCGGCCGTTTCTCCCGAAATCTATGCCCCCGAACCCCACGGCCGGACAGTAACCAATCGGTGGTCGGGCGGCACTTCACCAACGCACGGATCTGTGAGCGTCCTCAGGAGGCGGCCTGAACCGTGATCTCCGAGATGTTGGCCTGGCTCTTGCCGCTGGTGGTACCCAGGGTGGAGATCCACACCAGCAGGTTCGACGTGGGGGCGCCGGCCCTGATCGGGATGACGTTGTGGCCGGGCTTGAGCGGGAAGGCCGCGGCCAGCACGGTGGTGTCGTTCAGCGATCCCGGCGACGCCGTCGACGCCGAGCGAATCTCGACCTTGGTTCCAGTGCTCGTCGTGTCGATGGCCACCTGACCCACCACGGTGGGTTTGGGCAGCTGCAGCATCAACCCTTCGCCCTGCTTGAACGAGGGGAACGGCACTGCGTCGGTGTAGACCTCGCTCGACCAGGAGGTGGAGGGGTCGCCGTCGATCGTCTGCCCGGCCTGGCCCGCGTTGTCGGCGTCACCGTCGGGGGAGTAGACGGATGCCTTGGTGGGTTTGACGACGCTGCCGGCGGCCGCGGGGCTGGGGGCCGAGGACGTGGCCGACGAGGACGGCCCGTTGAGGCCGAGCTCGTCCTTGTTCAGGCCGCCGCCGACGTCGCCGAAGATCTTGCTCACCACTGACGCCAGCACCAGCAGGGCCACCACGATCACCGCAAGGCCCGCGCCGACACCGATGAGCAGGTTGCGCCGCCTGCGGGCGAACGTCGCGTACTCCTGACCGTCCGACGCCCGGGAGGCGGGCGGTGGCGGCGAGTCGTCGATCGGACCGAGGATCTCGGTACGGTCGGCCACCGCCGTCGCCTGCTGAAGCAGATTCAAAAGCGTTGAGGCGCTGCGTATTCCGCCGTTCTCCTGAACCGCGCGAACGGCGACCGCGGAAATCTGGAAGGGGATGTCGCGGTGCACGGCCATGGGTTCGACGGGGTTGCCCGTGGCGTCCCGCTCGGCGTGCGCCAAGCCGCTGCGTATCCCTGACTCCGGCAGCGGCCACCGATTGACCAGCAGGGCATAGAGCGCCGCGCCGATCCCGCGGATGTCGCCCTGCGGGTTCGCGTCGGGCATCGTCGCGGGGTAGGCCAGCACGACGTCCCCCTCGATGCTGACGCGCACCCGGCTGGGGTGGTCGATCGACAAGGCGACGCCGGCGCGGTGAGCAGCCTCGGCGGCCGCGGCCAGCGACTGCATCGCCCGCACGGCGCCGACGGGCGACGGCGAGGTGTCGGCCACCTCCTGAAGCGAGCCGCCGCGGATCCATTCCGCGACCACCAGGCCGCCGGAGCCGGTGTGGACCACGTCGAGCACCCGGGCGATCCCGGGCTTGTCGACCCGGCTGAGCCGCAAGGTGCGGGCCAGGACCTCCTGCAGCACCTCGTCGGGCAGGGCGCCGTCCGGATCGACGAAGGTCAGGGCCACCTGCCGGTCCAGTTTGGTGTCCAGCGCCTGCCAGAACTGCAGGGGAGGGGCGCCGCCGTGGAACACCAGCAGCCGATAGCGGCCGCCGGCTATCCGCGCGCCGGGAACCAGGTGGACATCCTCGGGAGGCGCTGCGGGTTCACCGCCGCGCTCGCGGGGTGCGTCGAACGGGATGGGACCGCGGGCGGCGTCGGTCGACAGATCGCCGTTCAGCCGGTCGGAGGGGCGGGGTGGTGGCGCTTCGGGCACGTGCCCGCGCGGGATGTCGGGCTGGAAGTCGTCGGCAACCGGCCTTGCTGGGTCGGGGGGCAACTCGGCGCCTGACCCCACGCCGGCTCCAGCGCTGGATGCGCTCTCCACTGGGCGGTCGGTCACCTCCGGTCCTTTCGCTATCCGGGCGCTGGCTACCCGCTCCGGAGGCCTGCGCCGGATCGGCTCCTGGACCGCATTTACCCCCGGCGGGGACGAATTCCTCTGCTCAGGGTACGTGACGCGGGGCCGCTGAGACGATCCCTCCCGGGCAGCCGGTTTGCGGGAAGCTATCGGCGGGCTCGTGGCCAGCCCGCGGCCCGAGATGCGGCGCAGTACCGCGTCCAGCGCCGCCCGTGCCTCAGGGACCTGCGCGCGGACCATGACCGCGGCCATGATCGGCAACATGATCGTCGCCAGCACCAAGAGCCGCAGCAGCGAGCCGGCCCCGCCGTGGGCCGCGGTGAGCCCGCCGAGCCCCAGCAGCCGATCGGCGACGTGGGCAACCAGGCCGGCGAGCATCGACGCGACGATCGTCACCAAGATCGTCCGCAGCCCGCCCACGTCGATCAGCTGGCCGCCCCTGGGCAGCAGCGTGCGGCGCAGCAGGTAATAGCCGACGATCGCGCCGGCCAGGAAGCCGATGCCGTTGGCCAGCCCGAGGAGGCCGGCGACCAGCTTGGGGTCGCCGGTGAGGTGCGGCGCCAGCACCGAGCCGACGATCTTGACGGCGGTGATGACGAGGATGATCACGATCGGTGTCCAGGGCTGCTCGCGGGCGTAGAACACCCGCAGCTGCAACAGCACCAGCCCATACGGGATCAGGGTGAACGCGGACAACGCGATCGAAGCGCCCAGGTAGCCGGCGTCGACCTCGCCGAAATTGCCGTAGGCGAACAGCGCGCTGCCGATCGCCGGGCCGCCCACGGTCATGAACGCCACGATCGGGATCAGGGCGATCAGCGTCAGCCGGGTGGCCAGCGACAGGTCGCCGAGCACAGCCGGGGTGTCGTCGGCGGCGGCGTCGCGGCTGAGCCGCGGCATCACCACGGTCAGCACCGTCACCCCGATCATGCCGAACGGCAGCTGCAGCACTAGCCAGGTGTAGTTGTAGATCGCGGGGCCCGAGGCGGCCGCCGTGCTGGCGATCTGGTTGCCGACGACCAGGCCGAGCTGGCTGATCAGCACGTAGAGCACCATCGCGCCGGCCATCGTGCCGAACCGCTTGAGGCGCTGGTCGATTCCCCACAGCGGCCGCAGGCTGACGCGCTGGCGCCGCAGCGCGATCAGCAGCATGCCGGTCTGCGCGAAGACGCCCAGCGTGGTGCCGATGCCGAGCACCAGCAGCTTGGCGTTGCCCATCCGGACCGGGTCGACCGACAGCTCGCCGGGGACGGCCAGATACACGCCCAGGGTGGCGAGTGCGACGAGGTTGTTGACGACGGGCGCCCACGCCGTCGGCCCAAACACGTTGCGGGTGTTCAGGATTGCCATGAACACCGAGGTGAGCCCGTAGGCGAGCACCTGCGGCAGCAGCAGGTAGGCGAACGCGGTGGTGAGTGGCTCGTTGACCTGGGGTGCGCGGCCCAGCATCAGCCGCACCAGCAGCGGTGCGGCCAGCACCGACAGCGCCGTGACGAACAGCAGCATGGTCGTCGTCAGCGTGACCAGCCGGCGCACGAACGCCGCGCCGCCGTCGGGGTCGCTTTGCTCGGCGCGGGCCAGCACCGGCACGAAGATCGCGGTGAACGTCGCCTCCAGGACCAGCGCCGCGACCAGGTTGGGTAGCTGGTTGGCCACCGAGAAGGCGCTCGACAGCGCCGCACCCAGGATCGCGGCCAGCAGGACGATCCGGGCGAAACCGGTGATGCGGCTGACCAGCGTGGCGAACGCCATCGCCCACGACCGCGAGACCAGCGCGGCGTCGGACAGCTCGGCTCGCCGGCGAGCCAGCTCGGGCACCGGGGGCAGCGGACCGGTCGGGGGACCGGGGCGCGACGGTCGTGCCGGCGAGGGCTGGGGGTGCGTCGGCCGGTAGACGTGGTTCATACGCGGTGCTTGTGCTCGACCCGATCGTCGATCTCGTCGCGCAGGTCGGTGGGTTTGGGGTGCGGCGGGTCGGGGCGGTCGAGGTCGGCGCGGTCAGGCTGGCCGCGGAACCGGTGCCACAGCCGCCGCCCGGCCAGCACCACCAGCACCGCCGCGGCGGTCATGGTGATCGCGAACAGCACCTTGCCGTAGGCGTTGGAATGCACCGACAGGCGCACCGGATCGCCCAGCCGCATGCCGTCCGGGGTGCGCAGGGTCACGTCGACGGCGACCCGCTGGGTGAAGTTCACTTCGATCGGCACCCGCAGCGGCAGGTACCCCGGCGGCAGTTCGATCTCGCCGACGTCGGTGACGTTCATCCCGGGCGGCGCGTCGACCTGTAGCCGCACCCGGATCGGCACCGCGAGGCCGTTGTGCAGCGCCAGCGGGAGGGGGCTGTGCTCGGTGGCCAGGGTGTAGGAGCCGCCCGGGTTGACGATCGTCACCGCGCCGAACAGGTCGGTGATCGTCTTGCTCACCACGGCCAGGCGCTGCTGGG
>NZ_LZIR01000111.1 GCF_001667035.1 Mycobacterium sp. 852002-51057_SCH5723018 | reverse complement strand
AACGCCGCCTTGGCACCAAACGCCGACTGCGCGGCCACCAACTGCGGAATATGAGCATCCAACAAACTCATAACGATTCCCTTCGTTGTTTCGGGTTGCTAGCTGTCGCGCGCTCCGTCGCCTTCCCCGGGAGCGCCGTCCGGGTCCCACGTGCCGGGCATCATCGGCATCTTGGGGCCACCGCCGAACTCGTCACCGGCCAGCGTGGTCAGGCCGGCCGCCCCGGCGACCGACTCCTTGGGCGCCGTGCCGGCGAACCCGAGGTTTCCGGCGCCCTGGTCCGAGGCCGAGGCCTGCGCGGCCGTCGCTGAACCCCAATCCGGATCCACGTCGACGTTCATGTCCATGAATTCATCGCCATAGCTACGCTGTCGCGCCCGTCGCCGCCGACGCGCCGGTGCCGCCGCCCGGGCGGATGCTGCCGCTGCCGCCGCCCCGACGGCGTCGCGAGTCGGAGTCTTCCTCTTCGCGACCGCGCTTGCGCTGGAACTCATCCCGGAACCGGCCCCGATGCCGGGAGGCACGGCATACGGAGGGACAAATCCTGGTCCGGCCGCGGGTGCAGGCGGGGGCGGTGGCGGGGCCGGAGCCGCAGGCGCGGGGGGTGCAGGCGTGGGCGCGGCCGCCGGCGCCGCCGCCGCAGGGGCCGCGGCCGGCACGGCAATCGAGGCCAGCCCCACGGCCGGCAACACGCTGGGCGCGGCGGCGACGGGTGCCAGGGCCGGCGCCGCAGCAGCGGCCGGTGGCACAGCGCCCAGTGCGCCCAGCGCCCCCAAGCCGCCCAGCGCTGCGGGGGCGATGGCGGGGAGCGCCGCGAGGGCCAGCGCCGGCTGGGTGACCGCGTAGGAGAGGACTGCCTCTATGTGGAGCGGGAAGTCGAACAGCTCCAGGCTGACCAGGTACTGAAACGCCTGCACCGGATTTTGCGTCAGGTATACGCCGAACTGTTCGAAATCCTCGAGAACTTCGAGGGATCGAACAACATAAAAGATAGATTGGCTCGGATCCGCATAGTCGTCGTATTCGAGTCCGTTGACGGTGCCCTCGGAGGGACTCCAATTGACCCCGAAGTTCTGCAGGATCTGCGAAATGAGCTGATTCAGCGGGTTGTCGACCAAGGGGTCGTGCGTAAGCTGGGTATTCCCGATCCCCAGACTGTTCTGCAGGAAATCCACTAGCTGCGGCGGAAGCTGCAGCGGATTGTCGGTCTGGGAATTGCCTTCCAATATCTGCGAGATCTGTTGCGGAATCGACAGCGGGTCCTGCAGGAACTGCTGGATCTGCTGCACCAGGCCCTGCAGCTGCTGCTCGGCGCTCTGCACCAGGTCGGTGGCCGTCGACGCCGGGTTGGCGTCGGATTTCACGATTTGGGGCGCCGGGGTGGTCTGCGGAGTCGACGCCACCGCGGCACTGGAGACCGCTTGGTAGCCCGCCATCGTGAGGGCCGCCTGAATCCACATCCGCACGTAATCCGCCTCATTGACGGCGATCGGGATGGTGTTGATCCCGAAGAAATTCGTGGCCAACAGCACCCCATGAACCACGTGGTTCGTGGCCAGTTCGGGCAGCGTCGGCATGGCCGCCAACGCGGCGGTGTAGCCGGCGGCCGCGGTCTCCAGCTGCGTGGCCGCCGCCGCGCTGTTGGCGCTGGCCTGCATCAACCACGCCAGGTATGGCACATACGCGGCCGCAAACGATTCGGCGCTTGGCCCCTCCCAGGCGCCGGCCTGCACCGACGCCACCAACGCGCTGAGCTCCTCGGCCAACGACGCGTACTCAACACTCAGCGAGGTCCAGGCCTCCGCCGCCGCCACCAGGGGCCCGGGCCCGGGGCCGCTGCTCAGCAACGCCGAGTGCACCTCCGGCGGTGAGGCCATCCAGATGGGCGCCGTCATGCTCAGCCTCCTGCGGCGAAATACGACGATGCCGCGGCCGCATCACCGGTGGCATAACTGGCGCCCGACTGGCTCACTCCGAGACCGGAGCGACCCAGATCTTCGACGCTCTGCCCCGCCACCGCGGCATGCTCCTGCCCCTGGGCGCTGAACCCACCAGCGGTTTGCAGCGACACCGGATCGGCGGCCGGCGGCACCACAGCCGTGATCAACGGGGCGGCGCCGGCCTGGACGGCCGCCAGCCGGGCAGTCAACGCTTCGACCGTCGCGCTTGCGGCGGCCAGGCCTTCGGGCACGACTCGCAATGTCATGACAGTGCTCCTCGTTTGGAAATTTGGGCTGATTGCCCAGAAGCGTACTGAAAATGATTGTCGTTAACAACTTGACCCGAGTAGATTTCCGAGCCCCGCGGCGGGGCAGAGGTGTGCCGTGAGGCTCGCTGTCGATGGCCGGAGGAAGCCGGTCATGCATGGTGATTTGGAGCTGGCAGCCAAAAGCGCCGGCCCGGCGGTGGCTTGTGGCCTCGACCGAATCCGTCGCGTCGCGCCGGCTAGACCAGGGGACGCCCGGTCCTGATGCGGCGGTCGACGTCGGCCAGCAGGACGTTGAACGGGAACCGGCGGACGAACCGCGGCATCGCGCGGTTGACCGCGCGCAGCACCGCCATCAGGCGGTCGAAGCGCCGTTGCCTGCGCGCATCCCACGGCAACCGCATCTCGTCGCGAAACCGCTGGGGCAGAAATCCGGTGGTGATCAGCAACGCGAAGCTATCCGACAGGCGCTGCAGCGGGCCCGGCAGGCTCAAGCCCGGAATGCGGCCCGCGGCAATGGGATACAGGTAATCGCGCACGGCCTCGTCGATGTGCACCCTGGCCAGCGACTCTTGCCAGTACCCGTCGAAGGCCGCCCGGTCCGCCGGCCAGTTCTCGGGCGGCACCTGCAGGGTGGTGCCGAGCGCCATGCCCTCGCGGTAGTGACGGTCGGCGTCCGGACCGTCCAGTTCGCCGACGAAGGTCCGATAGATGTCGACGGCGCCCTTGTACAGGCAGGCAGCGACCCACAGCTGCAGGTCGACGTCGAAGGCGTTGTAGGACACCGGGCTATCGGGAGTGGAGTACACCTGCGCGTGGGCCCGGTTGACCGCGCGGCGGAAGGCGTCCTTCTGCGCCTCGCTGCCGGCGGTGGCCACGGCGAGGTAGGTGAAGGTGGTGCGCGCCCGCTTGATCGGATGCAGGTCCACCCGGCCGCTTTCGACGCGGCTCTCCAGAACCCCGTAACCGACGCCGGGCCGCGCCAGCTGCATGATCACGTTCGCCGGGCCGGCCAGCAGCGCCACGCCCATCAAGCCCTGGTCGATGCCCAACCTGCGGCTGCGCCGCGAGCGCGCCGAGAGGGATCGCCGCGACGGGTCCGCAATTGCGCGCTCCACCTGCCGGACCGGCTCGTGAATTGCCACGGTGAGTCCTCCCTCGCCACCGGCCCGCTAAATGTGCGAACGCCTGTTTCCTGATGTTGTCGGGTGCCCGCGTCGGTGTCAAGATGGGAGTTATGCCAGGAGCTTCCAGCGCGCGGCCCTACCGTGGCATCGAGGCCGCCGAACGGCTTGCCGGCCGCCGCCGCCGGCTACTGGCCGCGGGCCTGGACCTGCTGGGGGCCGAGCAGCAGGACCTTTCGGATCTGACCGTCCGCGGCATCTGCGGCCGGGCCGGCCTCGCGGCCCGCTACTTCTACGAAAGCTTCACCGACAAGGACGAATTCGTCAGCGGCGTGTTCGACTGGATTGTCGCCGAGCTGGCCGCCACCACCCAGGCCGCGGTGGCGGCGGTACCGGTGCACGAGCAGAGCCGCGCCGGGATGGCCAACATCGTTCGGACCATCGCCGAGGACGCCCGCATCGGGCGGCTGCTGTTCAGCACGCAGTTGGCCAACGCCGTGATCGTGCGCAAGCGCGCCGAATCCAGCGCGCTGTTCGCCATGCTGTCGGGCCAGTACGCCGGGGACGCGCTCCGGATGCCGGCAAACGACCGCATCAAGGCCGGGGCCCACTTCGCCGTCGGGGGCGTCGTGCAAACGATCAGCGCCTGGTTGGCCGGCGAAGTCCGGCTCGAGCCGGATCAGCTCGTCGATCAGCTGGCCGCACTGCTCGACGAACTCACCGACCCGAACCTGTACGGGCTCACGGGAACAGCGGCAGCTGCCACAACCGCATCCCGGGATCGAGGAGCCACAGACGCATCATCGTGAGCCGCATGACGCGTTGCGCGCCGATGATCATGAATGTCGCCAGCGGCACCTCGATGCCCAGCGCCGTGACCGTCGACAGCCAGATATCCCGGGGTCCCGCGGTCATCAGGTCGAACCACGCGTCGCAGATCAGCAGAATTCCCGAAGTGAAAGCCGCAAGCACCAGCAGCTGCCGGCGCAGGTAGCCCAGCACGGCCGTGGCGACCATGAACACGACCAGCAACAGGTCAAACCCGACCCAGGTGACGCGCCAGTTGTAGGCGACATAGCGCTCGGGCAGCGTCAAGGAGAGATACCCGATCCAGGGAATCAGGGCGATCGCACCACCGACCATCAGGCCCAACCGGATTCGGCGTATGCGATGGAGTAGCGCCGGATCGATCAGCTCGCTGAGCGGTTGCTCGAGCCGCTTTACCAGTTCCTGCCGCTGCGCGCGCGTCAGCGCCGCGATCTGCGCGTCGGTCAAAATGCCGTCGGTCATCATGGGCTTTCCCCGGGCTCGGGCCCTGGCTCAGGCTTCGCCGTTTAGCGTACGGCGTGCGCCCGAGGCCGACGGTCGGCGTCGGTCCTGGGGACGGCCTGGGCGTCGGAGGAATCGAATTCCTTGACCCAGCAGGCAAACTCGAGCGTGATCCCGTCGGGATCCTGGAAGTAGAACGAGCGCACATACACGCCGGGATGCACTGTCGCCGACACCTGCATCTCGCTCTCGTCGTGGTTGAGCACCGGGCCCACCCGCACGCCCTTTTCCTTGAGCCGCTGCCGATAGGCGTCGAACTTGTCGGCCGGCACGTGGAAGGCCAAGTGGTTCATGGTGCTCACCGCGCTGGTGATGTCCCCGATGCCCGGGATGGCCCCCGGCGACGAGATGCCCGGCACCCGATCGGGGGCGTCGGCGAACCAGAAGAAGGCCACGCAGTCGCCGTTGCCGGCGTCGAAGAAGAAATGCTGCCCCTGACCGCCGGGCAGGTCGAGCGACTTGATCAGCGGCATACCCAGGACGCCTGCGTAAAAGTCCACGGTGCGCGCCATGTCCGAACACACCAGCGCGACATGGTTGATCCCGCCGATCTCGAATTCGGTGTTGGGGTTGTGCGGCTTGATCATCGTGCGGCTCCTATCGGTCCGCCGGGGCCCGGTGCTGGCCAAGAGCTGAATCTGAATCTAACATCAGGTTCAGTTTTGCTCCAGGGAGGTGCGTGCACGTGTCGACGGCGGCAGCACGCGATGGACGGCCCGGCCAGGCCCCGGCGTTTCCGACGCATCGCGGCAGGCGGACGCAGGCCGCGATCGACCTGGCCGCCCGAACCGTGATCGCCCGCAAGGGGATCCTGGCTACGACCATCGCCGACATCGCCGCCGAGGCGGGCCGCTCGGCGGCGTCCTTTTACAACTATTACGACTCCAAAGAGGCGATGGTGCGCCAATGGGCGCTGCGGTTCCGCGATGAGGCCAACGAGCGCGCGCGTTCGGTGACCGAACACGGCCTCTCCGACCGCGAGCGCGCACACCAGGCCGCCGCCGCCCACTGGCACACCTACCGCAACCGGCTGGCCGAGGTGATAAGCGTGTCGCAGCTGGCGATGGTCAACGACGACTTCGCCCAATACTGGGCCGAAATCTGCTCTGTGCCCACGTCTTTCATCGCCGAAACGGTCCGGCGCGCGCAGGCCGAGGGCTACTGCCCCGACGACGACCCGCAACTGATCGCCGAGGCGATCGTGGCCATGTTCAACCAATTCTGTTACGCCCAGCTCACCGGACAGGCCCAACCCGACGACGCGGCCTGCATCCGGACGCTGGCCAACATCTACTACCGAGCCATCTACGCATGCGAAGGGGAGCCGAATTGAGTCGTCATGGCGGCGCCGCGGGGATTGTCCGCGAGTTCGTCGGGTTGCCGTCGCCCACCGCCGGTCGCGCCGGCGCCGGCGGGCATCCGTGCCAGGGTCTGTACCACCGCGGGGCGGGACGCAAGCCGACGATGGCGATGATCGCCGCGCACTACCAGATCGACTTCTCCGAGCATTATCTCGCCGACTACATGGCCACCCGCGGCATCGGATTTCTGGGCTGGAACACCAGGTTCCGCGGCTTCGAAAGCCGCTTCCTGCTCGACCACGCGCTGGTCGACATCGGCGTCGGGGTTCGCTGGCTGCGCGAGGTGCAGGGCGTCGAAACCGTGGTGCTGCTGGGTAATTCGGGGGGCGGTTCGTTGATGGCCGCCTACCAGTCGCAGGCCGTCGACCCGAACGTGACCCCATTGGAAGGGA
Source organism: Mycobacterium sp. 852002-51057_SCH5723018 (assembly GCF_001667035.1). Classification (GTDB taxonomy): domain Bacteria; phylum Actinomycetota; class Actinomycetes; order Mycobacteriales; family Mycobacteriaceae; genus Mycobacterium. The sequence continues at coordinate 161,008 of NZ_LZIR01000111.1, read as the reverse complement.
TGCGCCCGGCGACCGGGCTCGCCGAGCTGATCCCGGGCGACGGCTACGTCGCCACCGCCGCCCATCCCGGCCGCCCGGACGTGCTCACGTCCTGGATGGACGCCGCCGTCGTCGACGAAAACGACCCGGTGGCCACCGATGGCGACCTCGACCTGTTCGACGAGCGCAACGGGCCGCCGTATTCGGCGGAGTTCCTCACCCGCTACCGCCGCGCGCAGGGCGCACGCAACCACGCCATCACCGATTGGGCCGAACGCGAACTCAAACGCGTTCGCGCCGCGGGCTTTTCGGATCGGCCGTTCACCGTGATGCGCACCTGGGCCGATCCCCGCATGGTCGACCCGAGCATCGAGCCCACCAAGCGCCAACCGAACCTGTGTTATGCGGGCGTCCCGGCCAAGGCCAACCGCTCCGCGCAGGGCATCGCCGCGGCCTGCACGCTGCGCAACTGGCTGGGCATGTGGAGCCTGCGGGCGGCGCAGACGCGCGCCGAGCCGCACCTGGCCCGCATCAGCTGCCCGGCGCTGGTGATCAACGCCGAGGCCGACACCGGTGTCTTCCCGTCCGACGCCCGGCGCATCTACACGGCGCTGGCCAGCACCGACAAGGTCCAGTCCTCGATCGAAAGCGACCACTACTTCACCACCCCGGGCGCCCGCGGCGAGCAGGCCGATACCATCGCCGGGTGGATCACCAAGCGGTGGCGGTAAGGGTTCTCGCTCACTTCGTTCCCGGCGCCAAAGTGCTCGATTTCGTTGCGGCAGAATCGGATTGGCTTGACGTCCGATGGTGCGCCGAACGCGACGACGAGGCCTTTTACTCCGAGCTGCCGCAAGCGGACGTGATGTGGCACGTGCTGCGGCCGCTATCGGGCGCCGACCTGCGGAAAGGTGGCCGGCTGCGGCTGGTGCACAAACTCGGGGCCGGCGTGAACACCATCGACGTAGCGACCGCGACGGAATGCGGCATCGCGGTCGCCAACATGCCCGGCGCCAACGCGCCGTCGGTGGCGGAGGGCACCGTGCTGCTGATGCTGGCCGCGCTGCGCCGGCTGCCGCAGCTGGACCGTGCCGTGCGCCGGGGCCGCGGCTGGCCGGCCGATCCCGAGCTGGGCGAGACGGTGCGCGACATCGGCGGCTGCACCGCCGGGCTGGTCGGCTACGGCAACATCGCCAAGCGGGTGAGCGAGATCGTCGGGGCGATGGGAGCGACCGTCCTGCACACCAGCACCCGTGACGACGGAAGGCCCGGCTGGCGGCCGCTGGCCGAGTTGCTGGCCGCCAGCGACATCGTCTCGCTGCACCTGCCGCTGACGGCGCAGACCCACCATCTGCTCGACCGCGACGCGCTGGCCCGGATGAAACCGACCGCGGTGCTGGTCAATACGTCACGCGGCGCCGTGGTCGACGAGGAGGCGCTCGTCGACGCGCTGCGCGGCGGGCGGCTGGCCGCGGCGGGCCTCGACGTTTTCGAGGCGGAGCCGGTGGCGGCCGACAATCGGCTACTGGAACTGGACAACGTGGTGCTGACACCGCACGTCACCTGGTACACCGCCGACACCATGCGGAGGTATCTCACCGAGGCCGTCGCCAATTGCCGCCGGCTGCGCGACGGGCAACCGTTGGCCCACGTGGTGAACCCGGTAGTCAACCAACCGACCGGTTGTTAGCTTGGAAGGTGCTTCGCGGAAGCGGAGCCGTGAGCCGTGGGAAGGCGACCAATGCCGATCGCAATCACTCCTGAGCATCAAGACCTCGCCGACTCGGTGCGATCCCTGGTGGCGCGGGTGGCGCCGTCGGAGGTGCTGCATGCGGCGATGGAGACTCCACTCGAGAACCCGCCGCCGTACTGGCAGGCGGCCGCCGACCAGGGGCTTCAGGGCGTCCATCTGGGCGAGGCCGTCGGCGGGCAGGGCTTCGGGATCCTCGAGTTGGCCGTCGTGCTGGCCGAATTCGGCTACGGCGCGGTGCCCGGGCCGTTTGTGCCGTCGGCGATCGCGAGCGCGCTGATCGCCGCCCATGATCCGGAGGCCAAGGTGCTCTCCGAGCTGGCGTCCGGCGCGGCCATCGCCGCGTACGCGCTCGAGTCCGGCCTGACGGCGACCCGGCACGGCCCGGAAAACGAAGCGCTGGTGATCCGCGGCGAGGCGCGCGCGGTTCCCGCCGCCGCGCAGGCGTCCGTGCTGGTGCTGCCCGTCGCGATCGACAGCGGCGAGGAATGGATCGTGCTGCGCGCCGAGCAGCTCGAGATCGAGCCGGTCAAAAGCCTGGACCCGTTGCGGCCCATCGCTCACGTGCGGGCCAACGCCGTCGAGGTCGGCAACGACGCGGCGCTGAGCAACCTGAGCATGGCGACCGCGCACGCGCTGATGTCCACCCTGCTATCGGCCGAGGCCATCGGCGTGGCGCGCTGGGCGACCGACACGGCGTCGCAGTACGCCAAGATCCGTGAGCAGTTCGGCAGGCCGATCGGGCAGTTCCAGGCCATCAAGCACAAGTGCGCGGAGATGATCGCCGACACCGAGCGGGCCACCGCGGCGGTGTGGGACGCCGCCCGGGCGATCGACGAGGCCAGCCACGGGGACGCGGCTTCCCATGTCGAGTTCGCGGCGGCCGTGGCGGCGACGCTGGCGCCGGCGGCCGCCCAGCGGTGCACGCAGGACTGCATCCAGGTGCATGGCGGGATCGGCTTCACCTGGGAACACGACGCAGGCGTCTACTATCGACGCGCGCTGATGCTGGCCGCCTCCTTCGGCCGCGGTTCGGAATATCCGCAACGGGTGGTGGACACGGCGACCACCACGGGGATGCGCGCGGTGAACATCGACCTGGACCCCGACACCGAGAAGCTGCGGGCCGAGATCCGCGCGGAGGTCGCGGCGCTCAAGCAGATGGAGCGCGAGCCGCGCCGGGTCGCGATCGTCGAGGCCGGCTGGGTGCTTCCCTACCTGCCCAAGCCGTGGGGCCGGGCCGCCAGCCCGGTGGAGCAGGTCATCATCGCCCAGGAGTTCAGCGCCGGGCGGGTCAAACGGCCGCAGGTCGGCATCGCGGCGTGGATCATCCCGTCGATCGTCGCGTTCGGGACCGAGGAGCAAAAGCAACGGTTCCTGCCGCCGACCTTCCGCGGCGACATGATCTGGTGCCAGCTGTTTTCCGAACCGGGGGCCGGGTCAGACCTGGCGGGGCTGACGACCAAGGCCACCCGGGTCGACGGCGGCTGGCGGATCACCGGGCAGAAGATCTGGACCACGGCCGCGCAGTATTCGCACTGGGGAGCGCTCCTGGCGAGGACCGACCCCAGCGCGCCGAAGCACAACGGCATCACATACTTCCTGCTGGACATGAAGAGCGAGGGCGTCACGGTCAAGCCGCTGCGCGAGCTCACCGGGAACGCGATGTTCAACACCGTCTACATCGACGACGCCTTCGTGCCCGACGAGTGTGTGCTGGGCGAAGTCAACCGGGGCTGGGAAGTCAGCCGCAACACCCTGACGGCCGAGCGGGTGTCGATCGGCAGCAGCGACGCCAATTTCCTGGCGACCCTCCCGGAGTTCGTCGAGTTCGTCCGTGACGGGCAGTTCGATCAGATCGCCCAGCACCGCGCCGGGCAGTTGATCGCCGAGGGCCACGCGGCCAAGGTGCTGAACCTGCGCTCAACGTTGTTGACGCTGGCCGGCGGCTTGGGACCCGCAGCAGCCATGCCGTCGGCGGCGATCTCCAAGCTGCTGTCGATGCGCACCGGTCAGGGTTACGCCGAATTCGCGGTGTCGTCTTTCGGCAGCGACGCCGCCATCGGCGACACCAACGAGTTAGCGGGCAAGTGGGGCGAGTACCTGCTGGCCAGCCGGGCCACCACGATCTACGGCGGCACGTCGGAGGTGCAGCTCAACATCATCGCCGAACGGCTGCTGGGCCTGCCCCGCGACCCCTGAACAGAACCGTGCCGACCTGATGCACGTCTGTCAGGTCGGCACGGCCCGGCTCTTGATCGCTGTGCCCATGCCGACCCGGGGGCCGGTCCCAGGTCGGCATGGAGTCTCAGCCGCTACGCGTCGCAGCGGCGTTAGCTCACCACCACCAGTTCCACCACGGGCGATATCCGAGGCCGGGAGGACCCCAACCACCGTTGCCCCAGCCTGGGTGACCGCCCCACCAGCCCGGGTGACCGCCCCAGCCACCGTGATCACCCCAACCGCCGTGATCACCCCAACCGCCACCGTGGCCGCCCCAGCCACCGTGACCACCGCCGCCGTGGCCACCGCCGCCGTGACCACCGCCGCCGCCGCCGGGCCTAAGTGGGAAGTCAGGCCCGCCGTGGGGGCCCGACGCATCGAACGTTGTGCCCGGGACGGCGGGTGGAGCGGCGTGCGCGGCGGGGGTGCCACCGAAGAACAGCGCTCCAGCCAGCAGGCCGCCGCCCGCCACACCAACCGCGGCTTTTCGCAGGGAGACCAGTGAAGTCAACATTGGTGAACTCCTTTCACGCTGTCGACGATCAGCAGGTAAAGCCTTCTTGGACGTCTCAAACAGCCCTAAAAAACGGTATCCATATTTCTGAGCTATCCGCAACTCCAGCTACCCGCTATTGCACCACACTAAACCGACGCCAGTGCTAATCCATTCCCGGGGCGCCCGCTAGGTAGTGGAATCCGCGGCTACTGACCTCAGTACCTCAGGATCTAACATATACGCTGCTCACACGCCATCTACTGAAGTACGCAACCGCGTGAATCTACGCATTCAAAGATACGTAGAATCTGGTTTCATTAAAGCAGGAATTCACACCGAGGCACGGCTTATGTGGCGGCTACAGCAAACCGAAATTATGGGCTGACCGAATTGGATGACCCTTTCACCTCGGCCGACGCCGACGTCGGGCCGTGCCCCCGGTGCGCGTGGCGGGCGCCGACGGCGCGCCGCGACCGCCTGACGGTGATTCAATGGGAGGGTGCTCGACGACGCGCATACTGACAAGCGGATCTACTGATCCGCACCCAGAGAGGGTCGCCGCGATGAGTATCACCTCTGGCCGGAGCGATTCCGGTCCCAACCGCTTCTCCCGTTACGCCGCGGGCCCCACGCCACCCGGTCCCGAGCAGACGGGGCCCACCCAGCGCCTCAGCAGGTTGGGTCCAGCGCCGGCCCCTCCAGCTCGCGATCGACGGACGCGGCGCACCGTCGACCTGCCCCTGGCCACGCACCGCGCGCTCGACGTGTGGCAGCGCGACGCGGCCGACCGGATCGGAGTCGCGCGTGTGACCGGACAGGAGGTCCTCACGGCGCTGATCGACCAGCTGCTGACGGACCCCAAGCTCTCGACCCAGATCACGCGCGCCATTCAGGCGCGCAGGTGACCCGCGAGGGCTAGTCGATCTCCATCTCGCGCAGCTCGCGCTTGAGGACCTTGCCGGTAGGGTTGCGCGGCAACTCGTCGAGGAAGACCACCTCTCGGGGCACCTTGTACTTGGCCAGCTGGTCCTTCACGTGCTTCTTGAGGGTGTCCTCGTCGACATCAGAGCCCTCCTTCTTGACCACGAAGGCGCGCAGGCGGTGGCCCCACTCCTTGTCTTCGACACCGATTGCGGTGGCCTCGACCACCTCGGGATGCCCGCTGAGGCAATCCTCCACTTCGGCGGGGAAGACGTTCTCGCCGCCGGACACGATCATCTCGTCGTCGCGGCCGCTGATGTAGAGCAGACCGTTTTCGTCGAAGTAACCGACGTCGCCCGAGGACAACATCCCGTTGATGATCTGTTTGTTGCCGCCGCCGGTGTAGCCCTCGAAGGGAAAGGCGTTGCCGACGAAGATCCGGCCGACTTCGCCCTGGGGCAGCTCCTTGCCGTTTTCGTCATAGATCTTGACCTTGACGCCTTTGACAACCGGTCCGGCGGTGGACGGGTTGTACTCCAAGTGTTTGGGCTCGGCAATGGTGGCGAAGGCGATCTCGGTCGAGCCGTACATGTTGTAGATGACGGGTCCGAGCTCTTTGAGGCCCCGTTCGGCGACATCGGCGTTCAACGCGGAACCAGAGACGAAGACGATTCGCAGGCTCGACAGGTCGGGCCTGTCGTCCATCTTTTCCAGCGCCTCCAGCATCCGCGACAACATCACCGGGACGACGACGATCGCGGTCACCTTGTGCTTCTCAACGTCCTTCAACACCACATCGGGCTTGAACTTGCGGTGCAGCAACAGCGTCGAGCCCAGGAACGCTCCAATCGTGGCGTGCAAGAAGCCCAGGGCGTGGAACATCGGTGCCGGCAGCGCCGTCACCTCGCCGGCCTTGAACGGGACGTGCGACAAGATGCCGCCGATCGGCGCGAGGGTCGGCGGCGTGCTGCGATTCGCGCCCTTCGGCGTGCCGGTGGTGCCGCTGGTCAAAATGATGACCGATGAATGCTTGCTCGCCTTGGGGGCGGGCTCGCCGCTGCTGCGTTCGATCAGATCGGCCAGTGTCTCGTCCTTGCTGCCCGAGGCCTTGTCGGAGTCGGGGTTGCTGCCCAGCGCCCGCAGTTTGCCCAGCGGAGGATCGGCCTTGCCGACGTCTTCGGTGTACTCATCGTCGTAGATGATGAGTTTGGCATCTTCGCGCTCGGACACCTCCTTGATCTGTGGTCCGGAGAACGAGCTGTTGAGCAAGATGATGCGAGCACCGACTCGAGCACACCCGAACTCGGCGATGGCAAACCAGCGGCTGTTGCGCGCCAGGATCGCGACACCGTCCCCACCCTTGACGCCCTTGTCCAGCAGACCGTGCGCGACCGCATTGGCGGCGTCGTCGAGTTCCTTCCAGGTCAACTCGCCGTCGTCGTCGATGACGGCCACCTTGTCCGGGTTGCGCCGGGCATGCAGCGCGGGAAGCATCCCGATCTCGCCCCACTTGCGGATGTCGTTGGCCATCGCGGCGACGTGTTGGGGTGGCTCCAGCGGAAAACCCCCGGCCTCGAAGATCTTGCGCACGTAGTGCAGCTCGGCCGTGCCGCGGTCGAGGTACTGCTGAACTTTCGCAACAGCCTGCCCCGGCAGGCCAAGGAGATTTGGCATGGATCCCACCATATGTGACGTCGGTCGCATTACAACGGGTATGTACCCCGCGACTTACCATGATGAACATGACCGGTCCGGTTTCGCTGGAGGTGGCCGGGAACCGGGTCACCATCACCCATCCGGACAAGGTGGTGTTCGAACGCCACGGCGGCGCGGGCCCCTACACCAAACTCGACCTGGTCCGCTATTACCTGTCCGTCGCCGACGGGGCGTTGCGCGGGGTGGCGGGGCGCCCGATGATCCTCAAGCGCTTCGTCAAGGGCATCGGGCAAGAGGCCGTTTTCCAGAAGCGGGCGCCGGCCAACCGGCCCGAGTGGGTCGACGTCGCCGAATTGCATTACGCGCGCGGCACTTCCGCCGCGGAAGCCGTCATCCACGACGCCGCCGGGCTGGCGTGGGTGATCAACCTGGGCTGCGTCGACCTCAACCCCCACCCGGTGCTGGCCGACGACCTCGATCACCCCGACGAGCTGCGGGTCGACCTGGACCCGATGCCCGGGGTGGCCTGGCAGCGCATCGTCGACGTCGCGCTGGTGGCCCGCGAAGTACTGGAGGACTACGGCCTGGTCGCGTGGCCGAAGACCTCCGGGTCGCGGGGCTTCCACATCTACGCCCGCATCGCCCCGCGCTGGGGATTCCGCCAGGTGCGGCTGGCCGCCCAGACCGTCGCCCGCGAGGTGGAGCGCCGGGTGCCCGAAGCCGCGACCAGCCGCTGGTGGAAGGAAGAGCGCGAAGGCGTCTTCGTCGACTTCAACCAGAACGCCAAGGACCGCACCGTCGCCTCCGCATATTCGGTGCGGGCCACCCCGGACGCCCGCGTGTCCACGCCGCTGCATTGGGACGAGGTGGCCGGCTGCAACCCCGAGGCGTTCACCATCGAAACCGTGCCCGCCCGGTTCGCCGAGCTGGGCGACCCGTGGGCGGGAATGGACGACGCGGTGGGCGAACTCGACCGGCTGCTGGTGCTGGCCGAGGAATTGGGCCCGCCCGAGAAGGCCCCGAAGGGGGCGGCCAAGGGCGGCAAGGGCGCCGGTGGCAGGCGGCCCTCGTCCAAGCCGCTCATCGAGATCGCCCGTACCAAGACCAAGGAGGAGGCGATGGCCGCCCTCGACGCCTGGCGGGACCGCTATCCGGGCGCGGCGGGGCTGCTGCAGCCGGCCGACGTCCTGGTCGACGGCATGCGCGGGCCGAGCTCGATCTGGTACCGCATCCGGATCAACCTGCAGCACGTGCCCGCCGACCAGCGCCCGCCGCAGGAAGAGCTGATCGCGGACTACAGCCCTTGGGTCAAGTACCAGCCCAAATACCAGGACTCCTAGACGCCCAGCTGCGCCATTGGGGTCTTCTTGCGCAGGTAGGCGGCCCAGGTGACCACGAGCAGCGCGAGGAAGAAGCCGACGTAGAACCGCAGCGCCGGCTCGATGGTGCCGAAGTGCGACTTCGACCAGGCGTAGGCCAGCGGCACGACGAACCCGCCGAAGGCCCCGATCGACGAGATGACGCCCAGCGCACCGGCGGCCTGGCGGCGCATGTGCACCATGGTGTCCGGATCGCCGCCGGCAAGCTCACCCTTGACCTTGAAGATCCGCGAGATCATCCGGTAGGTGGAGCCGTTGCCGATCCCGGTGGCCACAAACAGGAACATGAAGCTGGCAAAGAACACCGGCAGGTTCTTGGCGTGGACGGACCACAGGACCGCCGCCGCACCGACGGCGAGCATGACGAAGCTGAAGGCGGTGATGCGGGCCCCGCCGATGCGGTCGGCGAGCTTGCCCCCCACCGGGCGGATCACCGACCCGATGCCCGCGCCGACGAAAGCCCACGCCAGCGCGATGTCACCGCGCCCGAACACTGTCTTGAGCAGCGTCGGGAACGCCGCCGAGTAGCCGATGAACGACCCGAATGTGCCGATGTACAACAGCGACATGATCCACGTGTCGCGGTGCCGCAGCGACTGCCAAACCGGCTTCACGTCGGCCTTGGCCTCGGTGAGGTTGTTCATGAACAGGAAGGCACACACCGCGGCCACGACGGCCAGTGGCACGTAAAACAGGCCGGCACGCGACAGGGCCACCCCGCCGCCCGCGATCACGATCGGCGGAATGATCTTCTGCACGACCGCCACGCCGAGGTTGCCCCCGGCGGCGTTGAGGCCCAGCGCCCAGCCCTTGTCCTTCTCGGGGTAGAAGAACGAGATGTTGGCCATCGACGACGCGAAGTTGCCGCCGCCGAAGCCCGCGGTCGCGGCGATCGCCACCAGCGCCGGGAAAGGCATGTGCGGGTGGCCCACCGCCCAGGCCAGCAGCAGGCACGGGATCACCAGCAGCATCGCCGAGGTGGTCGTCCAGTTGCGGCCGCCGAAGACCGGGACCGCGAAGGTGTAGGGCAACCGCAGGAAGGCGCCGACACCGCTGGGCACCGCGACCAGGAACAGGGCCTGGCTGGCGGTCAGCGCCCAACCGGACGCGGCGGCGTGCCCGTGCGGGCCGGCCGTCATGTGGACGACGACGATGCTCCACAGCATCCACACGCTGAATCCGACGTGCTCGGCGAAGATGGAGAAGATCAGGTTGCGACGGGCGATCGGCTTGCCGGTCGTCTCCCAGAACGCGGGGTCTTCGGGCCGCCAGTCGTCGATCCAGTGCCGTCCGCGGTGGCGCTCGCGCGAGGGCGCGAGGACTGGGGTGGTCTCCGGGCTGGTGGTAGTCACGCTCTGACGGTAGAGAGGACCTGTTACCGGTCCTTTCGTGCGCGGTTACGCCGGGGATACGCAAAGATCGCAACGCCTCGCGCCCCACTGTCAGAACTTTTCGGGCCGCCTACGCGCGAGAATCGGACCATGCAGGCGACTGACCGGCCGCTGGCACAGCGGGAGCGCAAGAAGATCACGACCCGCCAGGCCATCCGGCGCGAGGCGTTCCGCCTGTTCGACGAAACGGCTACGCCGCCACCACCGTCGAACAGATCGCCGAAGCCGCGATCGAATTGGCCGTCCCCCAACCGATTTCGAGATCCGCGTGTTCGTCGGCGCGATGGTGGGCGCCATGATGGCTGCCTATGACAGCGCACCCAAGACGCCCGAGACGATCTATCGGTGCCTGGACTTCCTCGACGCCGGCATGCCGCTGGGCCGAGCAACCGCGCGGCGGCGTAGGTGGCAGCGGGGGACGCGATAATCTCACGCGATGACCGGATGGAGTCGTCGCGGCTTTCTGCAGCTCGCAGGGGTCACCGCGATCGCCGGATGCTCGGCCGTGGGGGCGGGCTGCTCGTCAAGCAAACCGGCGCCCGGCGCCGCCGCCGGCTCGGTGACGATCACCCATCTGTTCGGTCAGACCGTCGTCAAGGAGCCGCCCAAGCGCGTCGTCAGCGCCGGCTACACCGAGCAGGACGACCTGCTGGCGGTGGGCGTGGTACCCATCGCGGTGACCAACTGGTTCGGTGATCAGCCGTTCGCGGTGTGGCCGTGGGCCCAGCCCAGGCTGGGGGCGGCCCAGCCGGTGGTGCTGAACCTGGACAACGGGATTCCGATCGACCAGATCGCCGGGCTCAAACCGGACCTGATCGTCGCCATCAATGCCGGCGTGGACGCCGACACCTATCAGAAGCTCTCGGCGATCGCGCCGACCGTCGCGCAGTCCGACGGTGACGCGTTCTTCGAGCCGTGGAAGCAGCAGGCCACCGCCGTCGGGCAGGCGGTGTTTCAGGCCGATCAGATGAAGTCCCTGATCGACGCCGTCGACCAGAGGTTTGCCGCCGTCGCCCAAAAGAACCCGCAGTGGAAGGGCAAGAGAGCCCTGCTGATGCAGGGCACGTTCTTTCAGGGCACCGTGGTGGCGACCCTGGCGGGCTGGCGCACCGACTTCCTCAACCAGATGGGCCTGGTGATCGCCGACAGCATCAAGCCGTTCGGCAGCGACCACCGCGCCGTCATTCCGCGCGATCAGATCAAGGGTGTGCTCGATTCCGCCGACGTGGTGATCTGGACGACCGAGACCCCTGACGACCAGAAGGCGCTGCTGGCCGACCCCGAAATCGCCGGAGCGGCGGCCACCACCCAGAACCGCCACATCTTCACCACCAGGGACCAGGCCGGCGCGATCGCGTTCGCCTCCCCGCTGAGCTACCCGCTGGTCGCCGACCAGCTGCCCGCGCTGATCGGCAAGATCCTGGGCTAGATGCCCTTGGCGTACCGCTTGATTGAGCGTTCGCTAAGGCACCTCTGGCAGTGCTCGAAAATCCGTCGAGATTCCCTCCCGCCTGCCCCGACCGCGGGGTTACCGTCGAGTAATGAGCGTGACGGACCTATCGCAGGAGCTGTCGACCGAGCTGGTCGGCAACATCGTTTTCGACTACGGCGACCAGGCGCTGATGTTGCAATGTGGCAGCACGGCCGAGGTATTGGCGTGGGTGGACGCGCTGCGTGACGCGGCGTTGCCCGGGGTGCTCGACATCGTCCCGGCCGCCCGCACGGTGCTGGTCAAGCTGGACAACCCGCGCCGGCAGGGCGCCACCCGTCACCGGCTGCGCAAGATGCGCGTCGCCGCCGAGGCCGAGGCCGCGGCGGGCCGCGACGCCGACGTGGTGATCGACGTCGTCTACGACGGACCGGACCTCGCCGAGGTCGCCGACCACACCGGGCTGACCACGGCGCAGGTGATCGAGGCCCACACCGGTTGCCTGTGGCGGGTCGGATTCAGTGGCTTCGCACCGGGTTTCGCGTACCTGGTCGACGGCGACGCGCGACTGCGCGTGCCGCGCCGGTCCGAGCCGCGGACCTCCGTGCCGGCCGGGTCGGTCGCGCTGGCCGGGGAGTTCAGCGCGATCTATCCGCGGCAATCGCCCGGCGGCTGGCAGCTCATCGGTCACACCGACGAGGTGCTGTGGGATCTGGACCGGACCGATCCCGCGTTGCTGACGCAGGGCATGTGGGTCCAGTTCCGGGCCGTGTGAGCGAGGAGACGGCCGTGCCGAACCTGGGTATCAGTCTCGAGATCGTGCGCACCGGACCGTTCGCCGTCGTCGAGGACCTCGGCCGGCCGGGCTTGGCCCACCTCGGCGTCGGGCGGTCGGGGGCCGCCGACCGCCGCGCGCACACGCTGGCCAACCGGCTGGTCGCCAACCCCGACGACCGCGCCACCATCGAAGTGACGTTCGGCGGCCTGGCGGCCCGGGTGCGCGGCGGCGACGTCGACATCGCCGTGACGGGCGCCGACACCGACCCCACCGTGAACGGAATCAAGTTCGGCACCAACAGCATTCATCATGTCCGCGACGGCCAGGTGATCTCCCTGGGCGCGCCGCGCGCCGGCCTGCGGACGTACCTGGCGGTGCGCGGCGGCATCTGCGTGGACCCGGTGCTGGGCTCGCGCAGTTACGACGTGATGTCGGCGATCGGCCCGTCGCCGCTGCGCAGCGGGGACCGGCTACCGGTCGGCGAGCACACGCTCGATTATCCCGAGGTCGACCAGGCCCCGGTGGCCGCCATCACCGGCGACGTGGTCGAACTGTCGGCGGTTCCCGGGCCGCGCGACGACTGGTTCGTCGATCCCGATGTCCTGGTGCACACCGAGTGGGTGGCATCCGATCGCAGCGACCGGGTGGGCATGCGCTTGGTCGGCCGCCCGTTGCAGTACCGCTACCCGGACCGTCAGCTCCCCAGCGAGGGCACCACCCGCGGTGCGATCCAGGTGCCGCCCAACGGTTTACCGGTGATCCTGGGTCCCGATCACCCGGTCACCGGCGGCTATCCGGTGGTCGGCGTCGTGATCGACGAGGACGTCGACAAGATCGCCCAGGTGCGCCCCGGTCAGCGGGTACGCCTGCACTGGGCCCGGCCCCGGTCTCCGTCCGGGAACCGGCCGCTGTCGAGCGCCGCGGACGGGCCGTTCTCCTAGCCCCGGTCGCTGGACACGGCTGGTAGACATGGATTGTGCACACCCAGGTACACACCGCCCGCCTGGTCCACACCTCCGATCTCGACAGCGAGACCCGGCACCGCGTCTGTCAGATGGTCACCGCCGCGTTCGCCGGAGGCTTCAGCGACGACGACTGGGAGCACGCGCTGGGCGGCATGCACGCCCTGATCTGGCGGCACGGCGCGATCATCGCGCACGCCGCCGTGGTCCAGCGGCGGCTGCTCTATCGCGGCGACGCGCTGCGCTGCGGTTACATCGAAGGGGTCGCCGTGCGCGAGGACTGGCGCGGTCAGGGGCTGGTGCACGCCTTGCTGGACGGCTGCGAGCAGGTGATCCGCGGCGCGTACCAGGTGGGCGCCGTCAGTTCGTCGGCCCCGGCCCGCCGGGTGTGGTCGGCGCGCGGCTGGCTGCCGTGGCGCGGCCCGACGTCCGTGCTGGCCCCCACCGGTCCCACCCGCACCCCCGACGATGACGACGCCGTGTTCGTCCTGCCGGTCGGAACCAGCCTCGACACCTCCGCGGGCCTGATGTGCGACTGGCGCGGCGGCGACGTTTGGTAAGCCGTTGCACGGCATACCGATTCGGTGAATCAATCACATATTACGGAATGTATTGCAGCTCACAATAAATTTCACGGCCGCGCGAAATCACTTGGTGCGGGCGATTATTTGCGAGGCCGCATGGCCCCTCAGGGATTTGCCAGATAACTGGGATTCAACTTACAGGCGATATCGCCCGAATTGAGTTGACGGGCTTGGTTTCTTAATGTGAGCATCGAAACACACGGCCGGGCATGCCGCTTTCGGCGCGCCCGCCACCGGCGCCAGTTCGCCGCCTAACGCGCTCAACCGATTTCGCCCCCACCCCTTCGCGAAGATCTAGGAAAGGTGCCGACCGCATGGGCCGCCGCAACCACCGCATCCCGGACTGGGATCCGGAAGACGCGGTGGCCTGGGAGGCCGGCAACAAGGACATCGCCCGCCGCAACCTGATGTGCACGGTGGCGGGCGACCACGTCGCCTTTTCGATCTGGTCGCTGTGGTCGGTGATGGCGCTGTTCATGCCGGCGTCCGTCTACGGCTTCTCGGCCGGCGACAAGCTGCTGCTCGGCGCCGTCGCAACGCTGATCGGAGGCTGCGCGCGCATCCCCTACACCTTGGGCATCGCGCGCTTCGGTGGCCGCAACTGGACGACGTTCTCGGCGTTCGTCCTGCTGATCCCGACCGCCGGCACCATCGCGCTGCTCGCCAACCCCGGCCTGCCGCTGTGGCCGTACGTGTTGTGCGCGGCGCTGACCGGGCTGGGCGGCGGCAACTACGCGGCATCGCTGGCCAACGTCAACGCCTTCTACCCGCAGCGGCTCAAGGGCGCGGCGCTGGCCATCAACGCCGGCGTCGGCAACCTCGGTGTTGCGGTCATCCAGCTGGTCGGCCTGCTGGTACTCGCCACGGTGGCAGGATCCAAGGGCCACGAAGCGCCGTACTGGGTGTGCGCGGTGTACCTGGTGCTGCTGGCCATCGTCGGCATCGCGGCGGCGCTGTTCATGGACAACCTCGAGCACGGCATCGAGGTGAACACCATGCGCTCGGTGCTTCGCGAGCGCGACACCTATGTGATCTCGCTGCTCTACATCTGCACCTTCGGCTCCTGGATCGGGTTCGCGTTCGCCTTCGGCCAGGTGCTGGCGGTCCACTTCACGGCCGCCGGCGAAACCGCCAGGCACGCCTCGCTGCACGCCGCCCAGATCGCTTTCGTGGGACCCCTGTTGGGGTCGCTGGCCCGCATCTACGGCGGGAGGCTGGCCGATCGCATCGGCGGTAGCCGCGTTACCCTGGGCGTCCTGGGCGGCATGGTCCTGAGCGCCGGGCTGCTGGTCACCGTCGGCACCCTCGACGACCGCAATGGCGGCGGCTCGGCCACCTTGACCGGCTACGTCACCGGCTTTGTCGCCCTGTTCGTGCTGGCGGGGATGGGCAACGGGTCGGTGTTCAAGATGATCCCGTCGACCTTCGAGGCGCGCAGCCGCCGGCTGGACGCCGATGAGGCGCAGCGCCGCCACTGGTCGCGGGCGATGTCGGGATCGCTGATCGGCTTCTGCTCGGCGGTCGGCGCGTTCGGCGGCGTGGGAATCGACCTGGCGCTACGCGAGTCCTACCTCCATAGCGGGACCGAGACGTCGGCGTATTGGGTCTTCCTGGCCTGCTACGTGGGGGCCGCCGCCATGACGTGGCGGCTGTATGTGCGCCCGCAGCCACCCGGCCCGAACGCGGCCGAATCCGTCCTCGACGCCGAGCCCGCGCGGGTGTGATGGTCGTCGCAACAGGGGCAATGCGTCAGCAATTGCGCGGTAACGCCGCCGAAACGTCCCAGGCATACACAGGTCATATGGCCCAACCGAAATCGGCGCCGCTGACCGGCTACCGGGTTGCGGTTACCTCCGCACGGCGCGCCGAAGAGCTGTGCGCGCTGCTGAGCCGGCAGGGCGCCGAGGTCTGCAGCGCCCCGGCGATCAACATGATCGCGCTGCCCGACGATGACGAATTACACCGCCACACAGAGGCTTTGATCGCCGAGCCGCCCGACATTCTGGTCGTGCACACCGGCATCGGCTTCCGCGGCTGGCTGGCCGCGGCCGAGGGCTGGGGGCTGTCCAACCAGCTCGTCACGGCGTTGTCGAAGTCCCGGATCGTCTCCCGCGGACCGAAGGGCACCGGCGCGGTGCGCGCCGCCGGCCTGCACGAGGAATGGTCCCCTGAGTCCGAATCCTCACAGGAGGTGCTGGAATACCTGCTCGACTCGGGCATATCCGGCATGCGCGTGGCCATCCAGCTGCACGGTGCCGCCGACGCCTGGGACCCGTTCCCCGAATTCATCGGCGGCTTGCGTTTTGCGGGCGCCGACGTGGTGCCGATCCGGGTGTACCGGTGGAAGCCAACGCCATTGGGCGGCGATTTCGATCAGCTGGTCACCGGGATCGCCCGACGCCAATTCGACGCGGTGACCTTCACGTCGGCCCCCGCGGCGGCGGCGGTGCTGGAACGCAGCCGCGACCTCAGCGTCGAGGACCAGGTGCTGCAAGCGTTGCGCACCGATGTGCACGCGATGTGCGTGGGCCCGGTGACCTCCAAGCCGCTGATCCGCAAGGGCGTCCCGACGTCGTCGCCGGAGCGAATGCGCCTGGGCGCCTTGGCCCGCCACATCGCCGAGGAGCTGCCGCTGCTCGGGTCATGCACGGTGAGTGCCGCCGGCCACGCGGTCGACATCCGCGGCACCTGTGTGCTGGTGGACGGTTCGATCAAGCTGCTGTCGCCGTCCGGCATGGCGATACTGCGTGCGCTGGCGCAGCGACCGGGCGACGTCGTGGCGCGCAACGACCTGTTGCGGGTGCTGCCCGGAAACAGCAACGACCCGCACGCCGTCGACACGGCGGTGCTGCGGCTGCGAACCGCGTTGGGCGACAAGAACATCATCGCGACGGTGGTCAAGCGCGGCTACCGGCTCGCCATCGACGACCAGGGCGGCCGATGGACCTGATCCTGGCCGCGCACGGCACCCGCAGGCCGGGTGGTGTCGCAATGATCGGAGAACTGGCGGCGCGGGTGAGCGCGCTGCTTGACCGTCGGGTGCAGGTCGCGTTCGTCGACGTGTTGGGGCCTACCCCCAGCGAGGTGCTGTCGCAGGCGGCGGCCAGCGGGCGCCCCGCGATCGTGGTGCCGGCGTTCCTGTCGCGTGGCTACCACGTGCGCAGCGACCTGCCCGCCCACATCGCGGCCAGCGGGCACC
Source organism: Mycobacterium sp. 852002-51057_SCH5723018 (assembly GCF_001667035.1). Classification (GTDB taxonomy): domain Bacteria; phylum Actinomycetota; class Actinomycetes; order Mycobacteriales; family Mycobacteriaceae; genus Mycobacterium. The sequence goes on along the minus strand of NZ_LZIR01000111.1, from coordinate 144,261 downwards.
CCCATGTCGTCGCCACCCCCGCGCTGGGGCCCAGCGGGGAGATCGCGCGGATCGTCACCGATCAGCTCACGAAATGTGGTTGGCGCCTGGATGATTCGGTGATCCTCGCGGCCGCGGGCACGACGGACTCTTGCGCGCGTGCCGACCTTCATGTCGCCGCGACGACGCTGTCCGCGCTGGTCGGGTCGCGGGTGCGGCTGGCCTTCGCGGCCACCGGCGACCCACACGTCGACGACGCCGTCGCCGCCGCCCGGCCCGGCGGCGCGCGCCGCGTCGTGGTGGCCTCGTACCTGCTGGCCGACGGCCTGTTTCAAGAACGCCTGCATACCAGCGGCGCCGACCTGGTCAGCCGGCCGCTGGGTACCCACCCCGGCCTGGCCCGGCTTGTCGCGAACCGATTCCGCAGGGCCGCGCCGGGGCTGGTGCCGGTGTCAACGCGGCACGCGACGCGTCGGCTGGGCCTGCATCGGGGCCTGCTTCGGGCTCACCGACCCCACACGCCGATGCCCGCGACGCTTGATATTTGATCGCATTCCGGCGATCCTGGCAGCATGCCGCGTCGCGAAGAGCCCTCGCGTGGGCTGCTCGATCCGGTGGCGAAGATGCTGCGGTTGCCCTTCGGCACACCGGAGTTCGTCGATCGGATCGTGACCGGAGGCGCCAACCAGGTGGGCCGCCGGACGTTGCGCATGCTGATCACCACGTGGGACGCGGCCGGCGGCGGACCCTTCGCCGCGAGCGCGGTCGCGTCCACGGGGATGGCCAAGACCGCCGAAATCGTCGAGGGCATGTTCATCGGCCCGGTTTTCGGGCCGATCCTGAGAGTCCTGGGCGCCGACAAGGTCGCGGTGCGGGCGTCGCTGTGCGCGTCTCAGCTGGTGGGGCTGGGCATCATGCGCTACGGCATACGCTCCGAGCCGCTGCATTCTATGTCGGTGGACGCGATCGTCGACGCGATCGGCCCGACGATGCAGCGCTACCTGGTCGGTGACATCACGCGCTGATCGCCATCGGCGTCGCCATCCGGCCGATCTGGATGTCGCCCTCGCGCGTCACCCGCACCTGGAACACCGGCACCGAGAACCGCGGGTCGTCCAGGCACGAGCCGTCGTCGAACGCGAAAGCCTGCTTCAGGATGGGGGATTGGACCGTGGCACGGCCTTGGCGGTCCCCGACGATCCCGCGCGAGAGCACCGCCGCCCCGGAAAAGGGATCGACGTTGCCGATGGCGTGTACCGACCCGTCGTCCAGCCGGAACAGCGCGGCCTGGGTGCCGTCGTCAAGCAACACCCCGACGCCACGACCCGGGATGAGGCGGTCGTACGCGCACGCGGTCGTCCACACCTGAACGTCGTTGAGAATTGTCATGATTACCTTCCAATTCCTCCGGGGGTTTCCTCGCGGACCCGCGGCATGCCAATGGGCACAGGCACTTTGCGCCCGGCTCGTTCGGTGAAGGTCACCGTCGAGTCGACCGCGTCCGGGGCGTTGACGAACGAGACGAACCGCGACAGCTTGTCGGGGTCGTCCAGCACGCCCTTCCATTCGCACTTGTAGTTCTGCACGTGCCGCTCCATTGCGGCCTCGAATTCCTCGGCCAGGCCCAGCGAGTCCTCGCACACCACCTCGCGCACGTGATCCAGTCCGCCGTCCAGCGATTCGACCCACGGCGCGGTCCGCTGCAGCCGGTCAGCGGTGCGGATGTAGTACATGAGGAACCGGTCGACGTAGCGGACCAGCGTCTCGGTGTCCAGGTCGCTGGCCAGCAGCTGGGCGTGCTTGGGCGTCATGCCGCCGTTGCCGCCGACGTAGAGGTTCCAACCTTTTTCGGTGGCGATGACGCCCACGTCCTTGCTGCGCGCCTCGGCGCACTCGCGCGCGCAGCCCGAGACGCCGAGCTTGATCTTGTGTGGCGCACGCAGGCCCCGGTACCGCAGTTCCAGATCGATGGCCAGCTGCACCGAATCCTGCTGGCCGTAGCGACACCAGTCGCTGCCCACGCAGCTCTTCACCGTGCGCAACGCCTTGCCGTAGGCGTGCCCGGATTCCATGCCGCCCTCCACCAGCCGCTTCCAGATCTGCGGCAACTGATCCACCCGGGCGCCGAACATGTCGATCCGCTGGCCGCCGGTGATCTTGGTGTACAGCCCGAAGTCCTGCGCGATCTGGCCGATCAGAATCAGGTGCTCCGGCTTGATGTCACCGCCGGGCACCCGCGGCACCACCGAGTAGCTGCCGTTCTTTTGGATATTGGCCAGGAAGTGGTCGTTGGAATCCTGCAGCGAGGCCTGCTCACCGTCGAGGATGTGCTCGGAGCCGGTGGACGCAAGGATGGAGGCGACCACGGGTTTGCAGATGTCGCAACCCTTTCCGCTACCGAAGCGAGCCAGCAAGCCGGAGAATGTCCGGATCTCGGTGGCGGTGATGATCTCGAACAGCTCCGCGCGCGACTGGCTGAAGTGCTCGCACAGCGCCTTGGACTGCTCGACGCCCTCGGCTTCCAGCAGCTGCTTGAGCAGCGGCACGCAGGAGCCACACGAGGTGCCGGCCGCCGTGCACGACTTGAGCGCGGGAACGTCGGCACAGCCGCCCGTGATCGCGCCCTTCAGGTCGCCCTTGGTGACGTTGTTGCACGAGCAGATCTGCGCCGAATCCGGCAGCGCCCCAATGCCCAAGGCCGACCCGCCACCGGAGGAGGCCGGAGCGATCAGCGCGAGCGGATCCCCCGGCAGTTCGCTGCCGACCATCGGCCGCAACACCCCGTACGACGAGGCATCGCCCACCAGCACCCCGCCCAGCAGCGTCTTGGCGTCATCGGACAGGACCAGCTTGGCGTAGGTCCGGTTCACCGCGTCGTTGACAGCGACCTCGAGACAGTTCTCGGTCGTCCCCATCGCGTCACCGAAGCTCGCGACGTCGACGCCGAGCAGCTTGAGCTTGGTCGACAGGTCCGCCTCCGGAAACTCCGCGGCACCGTCCAGCAGCCGATCCGCCACCACCTCGGCAGAGGTATACCCCGGCCCGACCAGGCCGTAGCACCGCCCGTCGATCGCCGCCACCTCGCCGGCCGCGTAGATGTCGGGATCGCTTGTGCGGCAGGATAAGTCGGTGAGCACGCCGCCCCGCTCGGCGCGGGCCAATCCGGCGGACGCAGCGAGCTCGTCACGCGGCCGGATGCCGGCCGCGAAGATCACCAGGCCGGCGTCGATGACGTCCCCGTCGGTGAGGCGCACCCGCACCGACGCCGAGCCGTCGGAATGCTCAACGGTTTCGATCGATTCGGTGCCCGTCCCGACGTGCACCGCGATGCCCAGCTCGGTGATCATCCTGGCCAGCAGGGCGCCCCCCGCCTCGTCGATCTGCTGGGCCATCAAACGGGGCATCATCTCGATGACGTGCGTCTGCAACCCGAACTGGCGCAGCGCATTAGCGGCTTCGAGCCCGAGCAGGCCGCCGCCGATGACCACCGCCTGGGTGACGTGGCCGGCGTCCGCCGCGCGCCGCGCGTCGGCGCGAATGGCGTCGAGGTCGTCGAGGGTGCGGTACACGTGGCACTGCGGAAGGTCATGGCCGGGCACCGGTGGGACGAAGGCGTAGGACCCGGTGGCCAGCACCAGCGCGTCATAGCTGTGCCGTTGGCCGTCCGCGGTCACCACAGACTTTGTCGCGCGGTCGATTTCGGTGACGCGCGTACCCAGCAGCAGCTGAACCCGCTCGTCACCGGCGTAGTCGTTGCCGGGCAGCGCCAGCAGCGCCCGGTCCCAGCTCTCGGTGTAGGAGGTCAGGCCCACGCGGTCGTAGGCGGCGTCGGCCTCCTCGGCCAAAACCGTGATGCGCCAAGTTCCTTCGGTGTCGCGGGCAAGCAGCGCCTCGACCAGTCGGTGGCCGACCATGCCGTGCCCGACCACGATGACGTGACGGGCGGCACGGTGCGCGCGCGCACTTCCGGATGGAGCCATGCCACGAGGGTAGGGGCCCGAAATTACCGCGAAATCGCGCAATGTGACGCCCACATGACGGCGGCCTCACACCTCACAGGGGCCGCTGTGAAGCTGTTCGCTGCCGGCGAACAGCCAGGTGGAACTTTAGCGTGATCGACTCATGTTTGTAGAAATAGCCGGCCGGCAAGGCGCCGGTCACAGCAAACTCACAAGGAAGCGTAAGGAGATATCCATGAGCAACCTCGCATTGTGGTCGCGACCGGCCTGGGACACCGAACGGTGGCTGCGCGACTTCTTCGGCCCCGCCGCCGCGGCGGATTGGTTCAAGCCGGTGAACAGCGGTTTCACCCCGGCCGCCGAAATCGTCAAGGACGGCGACGACGCGGTGGTCCGCCTGGAACTGCCCGGTGTTGACGTCGAGAAGGACGTGAACGTCGAGGTCGAGAACGGCCGCCTGGTAATCCACGGCGAACACCGCGAGGAGCACGCCGAGGAGCGGAACGGCCGCACCCTGCGCGAGATCCGGTACGGATCGTTCCGCCGCTCCTTCCAGCTGCCCGCGCACGTCACCGGCGAGGCGATCACAGCCAGTTACGACGCTGGTGTGTTAACGGTGCGCGTCGCCGCGGCGTACGCCGGAAGTGCGCCGCAGCGCATCGCGATCACGAAGTAGTCTCTGGCGCGAACAGACACAAAAGCCCTCGCACGCACGGCGTGTCGAGGGCTTTTGCGTCTTCTCGCCGTCAGCCCCAGCGGGCCAGCAGCTCCTTGGCTCGGGCCGAGAGCGCGTACTGCAGAAACGGCCCGAAGCTGATCCGGGCGACGCCCAGCTGGCCGAACGAGGCGGGGTCGTCCTGGTCGGGCAGCGCTATCGCGTTGACCGGCAGCGGCAGCTCAGCGGCCAAGCGCCGCAACGTTTCCGGGTCGTGCCGGCCCACCGGATACAAGACGTCGGCCCCGGCGGCGGCGGCCTCGGTCAGCCGCGACACGGCCCGTTCCAAGCGATCGGACTGGTCCCCGTCCTGGCGGAGAAAAAGATCGGTGCGCGCGTTGATCACCACGTGCACCCCGGCCGCATCGGCGGCCGACCGCAGCGCGCCAACCAGTTCGGCGTGCTCACCGGCGGATCGCAGCCGCTTGCCCTCGGAGTGCACGGTGTCTTCGATGTTGAGCCCGACGGCGCCCGCGCTCAGCAGGCCGTCGATCAGCCGCGCCGGCGGCTGCCCGTAGCCCGATTCGACGTCCACCGACACCGGGACGTCGACGGCGGCGGTGATCTGCGCGACCCGGGCCAGCAGGTCGTCGAAGGACATCCCCTCGCCGTCCGGTTTGCCGACGGAGTCGGCCACCGGATGGCTGCCCACGGTGAGCCCCGCGAACCCGGCGCCGGTGGCCAGCCGGGCCGACCACGCGTCCCACACGGTGGGCAGGATCACGGGGTTGCCCGGGAGGTGCAGCCCGAGCAGCGTCGTAGCACGATCGGCGATGGATTGACGTGACATTGGGTGTTTGCTCCCTGGCTAGCCGGGTGTGACCTGTCTGACACCAGCCGTGTCCGGTGGATACTATCGGGGGCGTACTGTGATCCGTAACACCGTGAGCCCTAGGAGATCCGTTGTCGAGCCCCACTGGCACTACTGAAATCGCCGAGCTGCACCACCTCATCGGCGGCCTGCGGCGGTGCGTGAGCTCGTTGAGGGCGCGCTACGGCGACAGCCCGGCGATGCGGCGCATCGTCATCGACGCCGACCGGATCCTGTCCGACATCGAATTGCTCGACACCGACGTCTCCGAATTGGACCTGGCGCGCGCCACGGTGCAGCAGTCCGGCGAGAAGATCGCCATTCCCGACACCCAGTACGACAGCGATTTCTGGCGCGATGTCGACGACGAAGGTGTCGGGGGTCACAGCAGGTCCTGACAACCGAGCCCCCCACAAAAAGGGGGCCTCTACTCTGTGTACCCTTCGACGAGACAGCCCGTTCGAAGAGGAACACTAGATGAGCGCACCCACGGCGAACCGTCCTGCGTCCGGCGTTTTCTCGGCCACCCGCGCGCAAATACCCGAACGGACACTGCGCACCGACCGCTGGTGGGTACCGCCGCTGGTGACCAACCTCGGTCTATCGGCGTTCATCCTCTACGCCACCGCCCGGGCCTTCTGGGGCAGCAGCTATTGGGTGGACAAATACCATTACCTGACGCCGTTCTATTCGCCGTGCGTGAGCGCCTCGTGCGAGCCGGGCGCCAGCCACCTCGGCGTGTGGTTCGGTCACTTCCCGTGGTGGATTCCGTTGGGAATGCTGGTATTACCGTTCCTGCTCGGCTTCCGGATCACCTGCTACTACTACCGCAAGGCCTACTACCGCTCGGTGTGGCAGTCGCCGACCGGCTGCGCGGTGCCCGAACCGCGCGAGCATTACACCGGCGAAACCCGGCTTCCGCTGATCATTCAGAACAGCCACCGCTACTTCTTCTACGTCGCGGTCGTGGTGTCGCTCATCAACACTTATGACGCGATCATGGCTTTCCATTCGCCGTCCGGGTTCGGATTCGGTTTGGGCAACGTCATTTTGGTGGCCAACGTGCTATTGCTCTGGGCCTACACCGTTTCCTGCCATTCGTGCCGGCATGTCACCGGCGGCCGGCTCAAGCATTTCTCCAAACACCCGGTGCGCTATTGGATCTGGACCCAGGTGAGCAAGCTGAATACCCGGCACATGATGTTTGCCTGGATCACGCTGGGGACGCTGGCGCTCACCGACTTCTACATCATGCTGGTCGCCAGCGGCACCGTAACAGACTTCAGATTTATTGGCTGAGAAGCCATTTCACAAATACCAGATTAGGCTGAGTGAGGTTCCATGGTTGAGGTCGAACGGCACTCCTACGACGTAGTCGTGATCGGTGCCGGCGGCGCGGGGCTGCGTGCGGTCATCGAGGCGCGGGAACGCGGCCTGCGGGTGGCGGTGGTGTGCAAGTCTCTGTTCGGTAAGGCCCACACGGTGATGGCCGAGGGCGGGTGCGCCGCCTCGATGGGCAACACCAACCCGAAAGACAACTGGAAGACCCACTTCGGCGACACGATGCGCGGTGGGAAATTCCTCAACAACTGGCGGATGGCCGAGCTGCACGCCAAGGAGGCACCGGACCGGGTCTGGGAGCTGGAGACCTACGGCGCGCTGTTCGACCGCACCAAAGACGGAAAGATCAGCCAGCGCAACTTCGGCGGGCACACCTATCCGCGGCTGGCCCACGTCGGCGACCGCACCGGCCTGGAGCTGATCCGCACCATGCAGCAGAAGATCGTCTCGCTGCAGCAGGAGGACCACGCCGAACTCGGCGACTACGAGGCGCGGATCAAGGTGTTCGCCGAATGCACGATCACCGAGCTGCTCAAGGATGGCGACTCGATCGCCGGGGCGTTCGGCTATTGGCGCGAGAGCGGCCGGTTCGTCGTGTTCGAGGCGCCGGCGGTGGTGTTGGCCACCGGCGGCATCGGCAAGTCGTTCAAGGTGACCTCGAACTCCTGGGAGTACACCGGTGACGGGCACGCGCTGGCGTTGCGGGCCGGCGCGTCGCTGATCAACATGGAGTTCGTCCAGTTCCACCCGACGGGCATGGTGTGGCCGCCGAGCGTGAAAGGGATCCTGGTCACCGAGGGCGTCCGCGGCGACGGGGGGGTGCTGAAGAATTCCGACGGCAAGCGGTTCATGTTCGAGTACATCCCGCCGGTGTTCAAGGGTCAGTACGCCGAAACCGAGCAAGAGGCCGACCAGTGGCTCAAGGACAACGACTCGGCCCGCCGCACCCCGGACCTGCTGCCGCGCGACGAGGTCGCGCGTGCGATCAACTCTGAGGTCAAGGCCGGCCGTGGCAGCCCGCACGGCGGCGTCTTCCTCGACATCGCGTCGCGGCTGGCGCCGGCCGAGATCAACCGGCGCCTGCCGTCGATGTACCACCAGTTCAAGGAGCTGGCCGGGGTCGACATCACCAAGGAGCCAATGGAAGTCGGGCCCACCTGCCACTACGTGATGGGTGGCGTGGAGGTCGACGCCGACACCGGCGCGGCCACGGTCCCCGGCCTCTTCGCCGCCGGTGAGTGCTCCGGCGGCATGCACGGGTCCAACCGGCTCGGCGGCAACTCGCTGTCGGACCTGCTGGTGTTCGGCCGGCGCGCCGGCCTGGGCGCCGCGGATTACGTGCGGGCCCTGAGCAGCCGCCCGTCGGTCGCCCAGGACGCCGTCGACACGGCAGCGAAGCGGGCGCTGGCCCCGTTCGAGGGACCGACCAACGGCGCCGCCGCCGAGAACCCGTACACCCTGCAGCTGGAGCTGCAGGACTCGATGAACGAGCTGGTCGGCATCATCCGCAAGTCGGAGGAAATCACCGAGGCGCTCGAGCGGCTGGGCAAACTTCGCGAGCGGTTCAACAACATGCATGTCGAGGGGCATCGCCAGTACAACCCGGGCTGGAACCTGGCCATCGACCTGCGCAACATGCTGCTGGTCAGCGAGTGCGTGGCCAAGGCCGCGCTGGAGCGCACCGAGAGCCGCGGCGGGCACACCCGCGACGATCACCCGTCGATGGACTCGTCATGGCGCAAACTGTTGCTGGTCTGCCGGGCGGCCGGCGGTGACGACGTGATCCCCGACATCTCCATCACCCGTAAAGAGCAGGTGCCGATGCGGCAGGACCTGCTCGAGCTCTTCGAGATCTCCGAGCTGGAGAAGTACTACACCGACGAGGAACTGGCCGGCCATCCCGGGCGGACCCCAAGGACGGAGAAGTAAATGGCCTACAACGCGACCATGCGGGTGTGGCGCGGCGACGACGCCGGCGGCGAGCTGCAGGACTTCACCGTTGAGGTCAACGAGGGCGAGGTGGTGCTCGACATCATCCACCGCCTGCAGCAGACGCAGACGCCAGACCTCGCCGTGCGGTGGAACTGCAAGGCGGGCAAGTGCGGATCGTGCTCGGCGGAGGTCAACGGCTATCCCCGGCTGATGTGCATGACCCGGATGTCGACGTTTGCCGAGGACGAGGTCGTGACCGTCACGCCGCTGCGGACCTTCCCGGTGATTCGCGACCTGGTCACCGACGTCTCGTTCAACTACGAAAAGGCCCGCGAGATACCGTCGTTCGCGCCGCCCAAGGAACTGCAGCCCGGGGAGTACCGGATGGCGCAGGTCGACGTCCAGCGCTCGCAGGAGTTCCGCAAGTGCATCGAATGCTTCCTGTGCCAGAACGTCTGCCACGTGGTCCGCGACCACGAGGAGAACAAGCACGCGTTCGCCGGCCCGCGCTACCTGATGCGGATCGCCGAGCTGGAAATGCACCCGCTGGACACGCTGGACCGGCGCAACCAGGCGCAGGAAGAGCACGGCCTGGGCTACTGCAACATCACCAAGTGCTGCACCGAGGTGTGCCCGGAAAACATCAAGATCACCGACAACGCGCTGATCCCGATGAAAGAACGGGTCGTCGACCGCAAGTACGACCCGGTGGTGTGGCTGGGCAACAAGCTGTTTCGCCGTTAACCTCCGGCGGCATCGGGTACCCGCTTCCTATGCGAGGAACCACCAGCGTCAACGAGATTCGAACCGCGATCCGTGAGTTGTCGGTCCGCGCCGAGCTCGCGCACAAGGAGGGCCGGCACGAGGACGCCGCCGAAATCGAGCGGCGCGTCGCCGGCTACCGGGAAGAGCTCAGCCACCGCCCGTAGCCGACGAGCCTGCGCCCGGCGCGCGCGCCCGCTATGCCCCAAGCCGGCGGAATGTGCTGCGGTGGAACACAATGGGCGCCACCGCGGCGTCCACGGTCACCTCGTTGACCCGCAAGACCACGATGGTGTGGTCACCGGCCGGTATCAGTTGCTCGATCGCGCTCTCCAGCCACAGGCCGGTGCCCTTGATGAAGACCGCACCGCTGGAGCGGGACAGCGTCTCCAGACCGGCGAACCGGTCGCCGGTCTTGGCGGCCAGCGTGCGCGCGGCGGCGTCGTGCGCCTCGCCGAGCACGCTGATGCCCAGCATCGGGACGCCCTTGAGCTTGGGCCACGTCGTCGACGTGTTCTGCACGCAGAAAGACACCAGCGGCGGCTCGAGCGAGACGGGGACGAAGGTGCTGGCGGCCAAGCCTTCCCGGATCCCCTCGACCTCGGCGGCGATGGCCACCACGCCGGAGGGAAAGTGGCCGAAGGCCTCACGAAGAGTGGACGGTGTCAGCTTGTTCGTCGAGTTCACCTGACCTCATTCGCCCCTGAAAAGTCGAAGACGGTTTCTCCTGCCCGACCCTACCGGGCGGGCGCCGCGCCGTCGCCATCACCAGCCGAGTACCCATGCGCCGCGGCCACATCCGGGTGGGCCCGTAACCTGCTCTTCCACGCGTTGCGGCCGTAGACCGAAAAGATCGGGTCCGACGGGTCATGCCTCGAAGACGCCAGTGCCGCTAATTCCGTGGGCAGTGACAGCATCGGGATCTGCGCGTCCAGGCGCGGATTGAAGAAGTAGGGTACCGAAATCCGCTCCCCCGACGCGCCGTTCAGATTCACCCGGTGTTCGGTGGCCCGCAGGTAGCCGCCGGTCGCCACCTCGAGCAGTTCTCCGATGTTGACGATGAAGGCGCCCGGGAGCGGCGGCACGTCGACCCAGTCGCCCCCGGCCGGCCGCACCTGCAGGCCGCGGCTGCCCGGCTCGGCCAACAGCAGCGTGAGCACGCCGGCGTCGCGGTGCGCTCCCACGCCCTGCGGGCTGGCCGCGCTGGAAGGGTACCGGATGATCTTGATCAGCGTGGCGGGCGTCCCGGCGAAGGCGGCGTCGAACACGTCCGGTGGGCTGCCCAGGGAGGCGGCCCAGTGCCGGAGCAGGGTGCGGGCCACCGAGGCCAGCGCGGCGTCCCACTCCTCGACGATCCGCGGCAATTCGGGCAGGGCCGCCGGCCATTGATTGGGGCCCTGCAGCCACAGGTAGTCCGGTCGGCCCGGCCCGCCGATCGGGGGGCGTTCGGGTCCGATGTCGATCTGCTCGCGCCAGTCCACCCGGCCTTGCGTCAACTCCCCGCCCAGCCGGGTGTAGCCGCGGAAGTGCGGGCTGCGCACCATCGCGACTGCGTCCTTGTCGGCCTGCGGCAGCTCGAACAGCCGGCGGGCCGCCCCGAGCACGCGGCGGGCGAGCTCGGCCGGCACCCCGTGGCCCGTCAGGTAGAAGAAGCCCACCTCGTGCGCGGCCTCGCGCAGGCCGTCGAGCAGCGGCCCCGGTTGTGACCGAAGGTTCACCACGGGCAGGGCAGTGACGCGCCCCACGTCCGTCATCGATTCATCATCTCCGCAGGTCAAAGCTCTGTCGGTGGCCCGAAGCGGCCCTTCCCAACCGGTTGGTTAATTAGATGGTGAAATCTAGCTCACACTCGCTTGCGCAGGGCCATCCAACGGATATATTTTAGGGTAGTTACTGGTGGGTAACTTAGACCTAGTACCCAACCACAAGTGGCATTCTCAACGAGGAGGAACTCAGTGAGCCACTACAAGAGCAACGTCCGCGACCAGGTGTTCAACCTGTTCGAAGTCTTCGGCGTTGACAAGGCCCTGGGCCAGGGCGAGTACAGCGACCTCGACGTCGAAACCGCCCAGGAAATGCTGACCGAGATCAGCCGGCTGGCCGAGGGCCCGGTCGCGGAGTCGTTCACCGATAGCGACCGCAACCCGCCGGTTTTCGACCCGAAGACCCACGCGGTGACGCTGCCGGAGCCTTTCAAGGATTCCGTCAAGGCGGTGCAGGAGGCCGGCTGGGACAAGGTCGGCATCGACGAGGCCCTGGGCGGCATGCCGATGCCCAAGGTCCTGGTGTGGGCGCTGCACGAGCACATCCTCGGCGCCAACCCGGCGGTGTGGATGTACGGCGGCGGCGCCGGTTTCGCCAACATCCTCTACCACCTCGGCACCGAGGAGCAGCGCAAGTGGGCCGTCCTCGCCGCCGAGCGCGGCTGGGGCTCGACCATGGTGCTCACCGAGCCGGACGCCGGTTCGGATGTCGGCGCCGGCCGGACCAAGGCGATCAGGCAGGACGACGGCTCCTGGCATATCGACGGCGTGAAGCGGTTCATCACCTCGGGTGATTCCGGTGACCTGTTCGAGAACATCTTCCACTTGGTGCTGGCCCGCCCCGAGGGCGCCGGCCCGGGCACCAAGGGACTGTCGCTGTTCTTCGTGCCCAAGTTCCTGTTCGACTTCGAGTCCGGCGAGCTGGGCGAGCGCAACGGCGTGTTCGTGACCAACGTCGAGCACAAGATGGGCCTCAAGGTCTCGGCGACCTGTGAGCTGTCGTTCGGCCAGCACGGCGTGCCCGCCAAGGGCTGGCTGGTCGGCGAGGTGCACAACGGCATCGCGCAGATGTTCGAGGTCATCGAGCAGGCCCGGATGATGGTGGGCACCAAGGCGATCGCCACCCTGTCCACCGGCTACCTCAACGCGCTGGAGTACGCCAAGTCGCGCGTGCAGGGCGCGGACATGACGCAGATGACCGACAAGACCGCGCCGCGGGTGACCATCACGCACCACCCCGACGTACGCCGGTCGCTGATGACCCAGAAGGCCTACGCCGAGGGTCTGCGCGCGCTGTACCTCTACACCTCGACCTACCAGGACGCCGCGGTGGCCGAGGCGCTCCACGGCGTGGACGCGAACCTGGCCGTCAAGGTCAACGACCTGATGCTGCCGGTGGTCAAGGGTGTGGGCTCCGAGCAGGCGTACGCCAAGCTGACCGAGAGCCTGCAGACGCTGGGCGGTTCGGGCTTCCTGCAGGACTACCCGATCGAGCAGTACATCCGCGACTCCAAGATCGACTCGCTCTACGAGGGCACCACCGCCATCCAGGCGCAGGACTTCTTCTTCCGCAAGATCGTCCGCGACAAGGGTGTGGCGCTGGCCCACGTGTCGGGCCAGATCCAGGAGTTCGTCAACAGCGAGTCCGGAAACGGGCGGCTGAAGACCGAGCGCGAGCTGCTGGGCAAGGCGCTGGCCGACGTGCAGGCGATGGCGGCCACGCTGACCGGCTACCTGATGGCCGCCCAGGAGGACGTCACCAGCCTCTACAAGGTGGGCCTGGGCTCGGTGCGCTTCCTGATGAGCGTCGGCGACCTGGTCATCGGCTGGCTGCTGCAGCGCCAGGCCGCCGTGGCCGTGGCCGCGCTCGACGCCGGCGCCAGCGGCGCCGAGCGGTCCTTCTACGAGGGCAAGATCGCGGTCGCGTCGTTCTTCGCCAAGAACTTCCTGCCGCTGCTGGCCAGCACCCGCGAGGTGCTCGAGACCCTGGACAACGAGATCATGGAGCTCGACGAGGCCGCTTTCTAAAAGAGGTCAGACACCTCAGACACCAAGGTCCCCCGCTTCCACGCTGAAGCGGGGGACCTTGTGTCGGTGGGGTGAGAGATACCAAAAAGACCGCCGCTGGATCCCCTCATTCCAGCGGCGGCCCTTTTCGTACGCCCGGCGCTATCTTCCGCCGACGGGCGACGGATTAAGGGATGCCCCGTATTGCCGTCGGGGTCGGGGGGTCAGACCGCAACACGGGGCCATCCGGACCAGGATTACCCCACCGCTCGGGGTTGGTAACCGACTGTGACCCAATTCATCGGGACGGCCGGTCAGGCCTCCAGGATCGCGGCCACGCCCTGCCCGCCGGCGGCGCAGATGGAAATCAGCGCGCGGACCGGTCCGCCTCCGTTTCCGTTCGCCTTCTTCTCGGCCAGCTGCTTGGCCGCCTGGGCCAGGATGCGGCCGCCGGTGGCGGCGAAGGGGTGACCGGCGGCCAACGACGAGCCGTTGACGTTGAGCTTGGACCGATCGATCGACCCGAGCGCGGCGTCCAGGCCCAGCCGCTCCTTGCAGTACTCCTCGGATTCCCACGCCTGTAGGTGCGCGAGCACCACCGACGCGAACGCCTCGTGGATCTCGTAGAAGTCGAAGTCCTGCAGGCTCAGCCCGTTGCGGGCCAGCAGCCGGGGCACCGCATAGGTCGGCGCCATCAGCAGGCCGTCGCGACCGTTGACGTAGTCGACGGCGGCGGTTTCGGCGTCCACCAGGTAGGCCAGCGGGGTCAGCGAGTGGGCGGCAGCCCAGTCCTCGCTGGCCAGCAGCGCAAGCGACGCGCCGTCGGTCAGCGGGGTCGAGTTGCCGGCGGTCATCGTGGCGTCGCCGTTCTTCACCCCGAAGACGGGGCGCAGGGTCGCCAGCTTCTCGGTGCCCGCGTTGGGCCGCAGGTTGTCGTCGCGGTAGACGCCCAGAAACGGCGTGACCAGGTCGTCGAAGAAGCCGCGGTCGTAGGCGGCGGACATGTTGCGGTGGCTGGCGACGGCCAGCTCGTCCTGGTCGACGCGCTTGATGCCCATCTGCTTGGTGGTGATGGCGGCGTGCTCGCCCATCGACAGGCCGGTGCGCGGCTCGCTGTTGGCCGGGATCTCGATGCCCAGCGTGGCGGGCAGCGTGCCCACCAGCTTCAGCCGTTGCAGGTTGGACTTGGACCGGCGCAGCTTCAGCAGCTGGCGGCGCAGGTTGTCACCCAGGCCGATCGGCGGGTCGGAGGTGGTGTCCACCCCGCCGGCCGCGGCCACCTCGTAGCGGCCGGCCGCGATGCCGTCGGCGGCGGCGATCGCCGCCTGCAGCCCCGTCCCGCAGGCCTGCTGGATGTCGAAGGCCGGGGTGTAGGACGACAGCTCCGAGCCCAGCACGCATTCGCGGGTCAGGTTGAAGTCGCGGCTGTGCTTGAGCACCGCGCCGCCGACCACCGCGCCCAGCCGCTCGCCGGCCAGCCCGAACCGGTCGACCAGCCCGTCGAGGGCCGCGGTGAGCATGTCTTGGTTGGACGCCTCGGCGTAGGCGCCGTCCGATCGCGCGAACGGGATGCGGTTGCCGCCGAGCACAGCGACCGGTCGCCTGGTCTGGGAACTGGCAGGGGCCATTTTTTCTCCGCGTATCTCTTCGGTGCATCAGTTTTGAATCGGCCGTCGAGGGCCATACTACCCATTGTTCTTACTCTTCTTACTCTGCAGTAAGTTCATCCTCGATACGGTTGCCATATAAGGCACGCACAGACCCAGGCAGACCCGGAAAGAAAACCCGGAAAGAAAAGGGAAGGCAGCTCAGTGGCTCCGAAAGGCTCGTCCGATCTGTTCTCGCAGGTGGTCAACTCCGGCCCGGGATCGTTTCTGGCAAAGCAACTTGGCATCCCGCAACCCGAGGCACTCCGCCGCTACCGGCCCGGCGACCCGCCCCTGGCCGGATCCCTGCTGATCGGGGGTGAGGGCAGGGTCGTCGAGCCGCTGCGCGCGGCGCTGGACAAGGACTACGACGTGGTGGGCGCCAACCTGGGCGGCCGCTGGGCCGACCAGTTCGGCGGGCTGGTCTTCGACGCCACCGGCATCAGTACGCCGGCCGGGCTCACGGCCTTGCACGAGTTCTTCACCCCGGTCCTGCGCAACCTTGGCCACAGCGGGCGCGTCGTGGTCGTCGGCACCACGCCCGACGCCGCCGGCAGCAGCGACGAGCGGATCGCGCAGCGGGCGCTGGAGGGCTTCACCCGTTCGCTGGGCAAGGAGCTGCGCAACGGCTCCACCGTTGCGCTGGTGTACCTGTCGCCGGCCGCCAAGCCCGCCGCCACCGGCCTGGAATCCACGATGCGGTTCATCCTGTCGGCCAAGTCGGCCTACGTCGATGGCCAGGTGTTCTACGTCGGGGAGGCCGACTCCACGCCGCCGGCCGACTGGGACCGGCCGCTGGACCGCAAGGTGGCGATCGTGACGGGCGCGGCCCGCGGGATCGGCGCAACGATCGCCGAAGTGTTCGCCCGCGACGGCGCCCGCGTCGTGGCGATCGACGTGGAGTCGGCCGCCGAGGCCCTGGCCGAAACCGCCAGCCAGGTCGGGGGCACCGCCTTGTGGCTCGACGTCACCGCCGAAGACGCGGTGGACAAGATCACCGAGCACCTGCGCGACCATTACGCCGGGCACGCCGACATCCTGGTCAACAATGCCGGCATCACCCGCGACAAGCTGTTGGTCAACATGGACGACGCCCGCTGGGACGCCGTGCTGGCCGTGAATCTGCTTGCCCCGCAACGGCTTACCGAGGGGCTGATCGGCAACGGCAGCATCGGCGAAGGGGGCCGGGTGGTCGGCCTGTCATCGATGGCCGGCATCGCGGGCAACCGCGGGCAGACCAACTACGCCACCACCAAGGCCGGGATGATCGGCCTCACCCAGGCGCTGGCGCCGGAGCTGTACGGCAAGGGCATCACGATCAACGCCGTCGCGCCGGGATTCATCGAAACCCAGATGACCGCCGCCATCCCGCTGGCCACCCGAGAGGTGGGCCGACGGATGAACTCGTTGCTGCAGGGCGGGCAGCCCGTCGACGTGGCCGAGACCATCGCCTACTTCGCGAGCCCGGCGTCAAACGCGGTGACCGGCAACGTGATCCGCGTTTGCGGCCAGGCCATGCTGGGCGCATGAGCCGCGCCAGAGTCGTCAGGAGAACGCGATGAACCAGCCAAGCGGCCTGAAGAACATGCTGCGGGCGGCGGCCGGGGCCCTGCCGCTGGTGCCCCGCGGCGACCAGCTGCCCAGCCGCACGGTGACCGTCGAGGAGCTGCCCATCGACCAGACCAACGTGGCCGAGTACGCGGGGGTCACCGGGCTGCGCTTCGGCAACCATGTGCCGCTGACCTACCCCTTCGCGTTGACCTTTCCGGCGATGATGTCGCTGGTGACCGGGTTCGACTTCCCGTTTGCCGCAATGGGTTCGGTGCACACCGAGAACAAGATCACCCAGTACCACCCGATCGCGGTGACCGACACGGTCGGGGTGCGGGTGCACGCCGAGAACCTGCGCGAACACCGCAAGGGCTTGCTGGTGGACCTGGTGACCGACGTCAGCGTCGGTAACGACACCGCCTGGCATCAGGTGACCACCTTCCTGCACCAGCAGCGCACCAGCCTGTCCGACGAGCCCAAGCCGCCACCGCAGAAGCAACCCAAGCTGCCGCCACCCAGCACGGTGCTGCGGATCACGCCCGGCCAGATCCGCCGCTACGCCGTCGCCAGCGGCGACCACAACCCGATCCACACCAACCCGATCGCGGCCAAACTGTTCGGGTTTCCGACGGTCATCGCGCATGGAATGTTCAGTGCCGCTGCGGTATTGGCCAATATCGAAGCCAGGCTTCCGGACGCGGTGGAGTATACGGTGCGGTTCGGCAAGCCGTTGGTGCTGCCGGGCACCGCGGGGCTCTATATCGACGGGGGTGATCACGGCGGATGGGACATTTCGCTGCGCAACGTCTCCAAGGGATATCCCTATCTGACCGGGAACGTCGGCGCCCTCTAGCCGCCATGCGTGGGGCCGCGACCCAACGCGAGCACCTTCAACCCGTGCGCGCCGCACGTCGTCAGCAGAAACATCGGAAACAGCCAGATCGGCGGATGGGCGAGCTCCCAGACGAAGATCGCGGCCCAGATCGGTGAACCCTGGGTGACCGCGAGCACCCCGGCGGCACCGGCCAGCGAGACCGCCGACGTGTGCTGGTGCGTGCCGGCCGCCCAGTTGACCGCCAGCACGAGCGCCGACCCCGCGGCCGCGCCGGTGGCCAGCGACGGCGTGAGCATTCCGCCGGCCCCACCGGCGCGCAGGAACAGCGCGGTCAGCAGCGGTTTCAACAGGAGGATCGAGGCCGCCGTGGACAGCGTCATGCCGCTGGCGAGGCTGACGGTCAGGATGCTGCGGCCGTTGCCGGGCAGCTCCGGCCACCAGTGCGAGCAGACGCCCATCACCAGCCCCGCTGCGGCGAGCGCCGGGATCAGTAGCCAGGTCCGCGTCAGCCTGTCGGGGCGCGCGGCGGCCATAAGCCGGTTGAACGCCAACCCGACCGCCAGGGTCAGCGGCACCAAAACCAGCGCGTGCGCCGTCAGCAAATACGACGATTCCTCCCTAGGCCAGCCCAGGATGGGCTGGTCGTGCGTGACGGTCGAGCCGATCGCCACGGCCAGGCTGGAGGTGATGCACGCCGCGCCCAGCGCCCGGGGGTGCCAGGTGTTCAGCATGATGCGGACGGCGAACAGCGCGCCGGCCAGCGGGACGGCGTAGACCGCGCCGAGCCCGGCCCCGGCCGCGCACGCCAGCAGGATCTCACGGTCCCGGGCGGACAGCCGCTTCAGCCAGGCGGTGCCGAAATCGCCTAGCGCCGCCGCGAATTGGCGTGGCGCGCCCTCCCGGCCAAGTGATGCCCCGGAGCCGACCAGCAGCACCTGCAACACGGCGTCGACACTCCAGGCCAGCCGCGGGATGCGGTCGTGGCGGGCGATGGTCGGCCCGAGCGGCGGCACCTCGGCGCGGCGCCGCAGCATCCACCAGCCGAATCCCGCAAGGGCGCCGCCGGCGACGGGCCCCAGGGCCCGGCGGACCGGGCTGCTGCCGCTGATCCCGGCGAGCAGCGTGCCGAAACTGTAGTGGTACGTCAGGTGCTCGACGAAGCGCAGCACCACGGTAGTCGCCAACCCGGCGGCCCCGGCCAGCAGTCCGACGACGAGGACGGCGCAGAAGAAGTCGAGGTTGCGGCGGGGGGATCCACCCGAGCTGGCCACCTCCCGAATGTAGGGTCTAGCCGGCCGCGGCGGCTTCCCGGTCCTCCGGCGCGCCCCGAAGGCCGTGCCAGAACAGGTCGATCATCAGCTCGGCCGCATCGTCGACATCGATGTCGCCGGTGCTGAGCCGGTTGGCGATCGCCTCGCCCGCGCCCACCAGCGCCACCGCCATCATCTGCTGCTCGGCGTCCGACCGCGGGGCGCGGCTGCCCGTGCGCACCAGCCCGGCCACCAGCTCGATGATCTGCTCGCGCCCCTCGCGCACGGTGTGCGCGAACGCCTGCGAGCTGATGGCCTGGGTGTACATCACGATCCACGACGCCCTATTGGCGTCGATGTAGCGCAGGAACGATCCGATGGCATTGCGCAGCAAGTCCTTTGGGCTTTGCGCGAAGTTGATGTCGGCGCGCACCGCATCGATGAACCGGCCCAGCTCCCGGTTCAGGCAGGCCCCGAACAGGTCCTCCTTGGAGCCGTAGTACAGGTAGAGCATCGGCTTGGAGATCTGCGCGGCGGCGGCGATGGCGTCCATCGAGGTTTCGTGGTAGCCGTTGACCGAGAACATCTGCACCGCGGCGTCCAGCATCTGCTGTTCCCGCACAGCACGCGGTAGACGTTTGGTACCACCCGCCATCACTCTGCCCTTTCAAGGCACTTTCAAGCCCCTTCGGGCCCTGCCTATCTGACTCCAGCGTAACGACGAAGCGGCGCCTTAGTGTCCACAAGCCCCATTCGGGCCCTTCATGGTGGCCACCCGCACCACCGAGTCGTTGACCGCCGGCATCGCCAATTCGCCCGCGGCGACGGCCTTTTCGAGCCGGTCCAGGACCGCGGGAACTTCGTCGGTGGTCACCCACAGCGCGACATCGCTACCGGCCTGCAGGGTGCGCAGCGCCGCCTCCGACACGCCGTACCGATCGGAGATCGCGGCCATGCTGGACAGGTCGTCGCTGAACACCGGGCCGTTGAAGGGCGGGGCGTTGTAGCCGGTGCCCGTCCGCAGCAACTGGACCGCGGCCCGGCTCAGGCTGGCCGGCTCGTCGCCGGTCAGCCCGGGAACCTGCAGATGACCCACCATGACGCCGACCGGGGCCGCGGTCACCAGCGTCCGGTAGGGCACCAGGTCAACGTTTTGCAGGTCGCTCAGCGGCGGCGTCACCACGCCGCCGGTGTGCGAGTCGCCGGAGCCGTGCCCGTGACCGGGGAAATGCTTGAGCACGGGCAGCAGCCCGGCGTCGCGCAGGCCCTGCGCGTACGCCCCGGCGTAGGCGGTGACCTTGTCCGGGTCGGCGCTGAACGAGCGGTTGCCGATCACGGCGTCGTCGGGCTCGTCGCTGACGTCGACGACGGGAGCGAAGTCGATGGTGACGCCCAGGTCGCGCATTTTTTTGCCGCGCTCGGCGGCCAGGTCGTGGACCTGCTGGACCGTTTGGGTCTGGGCCAGCTGGCGGGGCGAGGGCGCGGTGCCGATCAGCGACTTCAGCCGCGACACCCGGCCGCCCTCCTCGTCGACGCTGACGGCCAGCGGAAGGGGGCCCGCGCTGTGCGCGATGTCGGCCAGCGGTCCCTTGAAGATCGACAGGTCCGTCCAGCTGCCGATGAAGATGCCGCCGACGTGGTAGCCGTTCACCACCGCGCGGGCGTCGTCGGCGTTCTTGACCCCCACCATCAGCAGCTGGGCGAGCTTGTCGCGGGTCGACATCGCCGCCGGGACGGCCGCCGGGTCGGCGCAGACCGGTGGCGCGGGGGCGGCCGCCGGCTTGCTGACCGGGGTGGACGCGCCGCCAGGGGGCCGGGTCGCGTGGTGGCCGCAGCCCGCCACCAGCACTGTTGCAGCGGCGAGCACGGCCAGGGTGCGCGGGAAAGCCATCGGGCCATGTTGTCACGGCGGGCGTTTCGTCCCCGGCCGCAGGGGGCATCCGCCGGTACCTTGCCAGTAAGGGGCCGGGAACCCTTTGTCGGGTTTGTCGGGCAGGTCTGGCAGGTCTGGCAGGGAGGAGCCAGTCATGACCGGGTGGACGTTGGCCGCTGCCAGCTTCGCGGTGGGATTGTCGATCGGTGCCGCGGCGACCGTCGGCGTCACGCTGGCCGCAGAACCCACAGCGGACCACGGCGTGGCGCCGGTCCGCAGCCCGGCGACCCCGGCCGGGCCGAGCCTGGTGGACTACGGCGACCGCTGCTTTCACGGGCACTGCCTGCCCTGCAACAGCAAGCAGTCTTGCCTGAACCAGCTGCCGCCCGGACTGCGTCCCTGAGCCGCCGCACGGTCCGGGCACGCGACCGCCCTTCTGCTAGGTTGGCCCTAGGTTGGAAGTCGACGACCGCAATCCCCCGCAAAAGTCCCCCGCAAAAGCCCAGGAGCCACCGATGAACCGCATCATCGCGCCCGCCGCCGCGAGCGTCGTGGTCGGTCTGTTGCTGGGCGCGGCCGCGATCTTCGGGATCACCTTGATGGTGCAGCAGGACACGAAGCCGCCACTCCCCGGGGGCGATCCGCAGTCGTCAGTGCTCAACCGGGTCGAGTACGGCAACCGTAGCTAGCCCGGCGACGATGCGGGCCGGCACGGCGGCCCGGGGAGGAGCCGGGCAATCCAGCTCTAGCCGCGCGGCGGGGCCGGCGCGGGTGGAGCCCGCGGGAACGGCCCCTGAGTCGGCTGTGTCGCGCCGGTGGTTGCTGTTGGTCGGCGCGATCGCGCTGGCGTTGACGCTCGCGCAATCGCCGGGGCAGGTCTCCCCCGACACCAAGCTCGACCTCACCGCCAATCCCCTGCGCTTCCTGGCCCGCGCGACCAACCTGTGGAATAGCGAGCTGCCGTTCGGGCAGGCGCAGAACCAGGCCTACGGCTACCTGTTTCCGCACGGCACCTTCTTCCTGATCGGCCACCTGCTGGGAGTGCCGGGATGGATCACCCAGCGGCTGTGGTGGGCGTTGCTGCTGACCGTCGGTTTTTGGGGGGTGCTGCGGGTCGCCGAGGCGCTGGGGATCGGCAGCCCGGCGTCCCGGGTGATCGGCGCGGTGGCGTTCGCGCTGGCCCCGCGGGTGCTGACCACGCTGGGCTCCATCTCGTCGGAGACCTTGCCGATGATGTTGGCGCCGTGGGTGTTGCTGCCAACCATCCTGGCTCTGAAATCGGCGCGGGCGTCGAAACTCGGGACGGATAGATCCGTGCGGGCCCTGGCCGCGCAGGCCGGGCTGGCCGTGGCCCTGATGGGCGCCGTGAACGCCATCGCGACGCTGGCCGGGTGCCTGCCCGCGGTGATCTGGTGGGCCTGTCACCGGCCGAACCGGCTGTGGTGGCGCTACACCGCGTGGGGGCTGGTGTCCCTGGTTCTGGCCGTGCTGTGGTGGGTGGTGGCGCTGGCCCTGCTGCGCCACGTCAGTCCCCCGTTCCTGGACTTCATCGAATCGTCCGGCGTGACGACGCAGTGGTCGTCGCTGACCGAGATCCTGCGCGGCACCGACGCCTGGACCCCGTTCGTGGCGCCGACGGCGACCGCCGGCGCACCGCTGGTGACCGGGTCGGCGGCCATCCTGGCCACCAGCCTGGTCGCGGCGGCCGGGCTGGCCGGGCTGGCCAGCCCCGGGATGCCGGCGCGCGGACGGCTGGTCACGATGCTGTTGATCGGGATCGTGCTGATGGCCGTCGGCTACGGCGGCGGCCTGGGGTCGCCCGTCGCGCATGAGGTGCAGGCGTTCCTGGACGCCGCCGGCGCGCCGCTGCGCAACGTGCACAAGCTGGGGTCGGTCGTCCGGCTCCCCCTGGTGTTAGGCGTCGCGCAGCTGCTGGGCCGGGTACCGCTTCCTGGTTGGGGGCCGAGTAGCGCGCCCGTGTCGGTGTGGCTGCGGTCGTTCGCCCACCCCGAGCGCGACAAGCGGGTCGCCGTGACGGTGGTGGTGCTGACGGCGCTGCTGGTCAGCACCTCGCTGGCGTGGACCGGCCGGCTCGCCCCGCCGGGCACGTTCGGCGCGATACCCCGGTACTGGCACGACGCCGCCAATTGGCTCAGCGAACACAACAAGGGCACGCCGGCGCCCGGGCGCGTGCTGGTGGTCCCGGGCGCGCCGTTCGCCACCCAGGTGTGGGGCAACAGCCACGACGAGCCGCTGCAGGTGCTCGGCGACAGCCCCTGGGGGGTCCGCGACTCCATCCCGTTGACCCCGCCGCAGACCATCCGGGCGCTGGACTCGGTGCAACGCCTGTTCGCCGCCGGACGCCCCTCGGCCGGCCTGGCCGATACCCTTGCCCGCCAAGGTATTTCGTACTTGGTGCTGCGCAACGACCTGGACCCGGAGAACTCGCGCTCGGCGCGGCCCATCCTGGTGCACCGCGCCATCGACGGCTCGCCGGGACTGCAGAAGGTGGCCCAGTTCGGCGCACCGGTCGGGCCCGGCACGCTGGCGGGCTTCGTCGCCGACAGCGGGCTTCGCCCCCGCTACCCGGCGGTGGAGATCTACCGCGTCGCCGTGCAGGGCGATCCCGGCGGCCCTTACCTCGTCGACGCCGAGCGGCTGGCCCGGGTCGACGGCGGACCGGAGGGGCTGCTGCGCCTCGACGAGCGGCGGCGGCTGCTGGGCCACCCGCCGTTGGGGCCGGTGCTGATGACCCCGGATGCCCGCGGGGCCGGCCTGCCCCCGGGCGCCGGGGTGACCGTCACCGACTCCCCGGTGGCCCGCGAGATCGACTACGGCCGCGTCGACCAACATTCGTCGGCGATCCGTGCGCCAGGGGATGCCCGGCACACCTACAACCGGGTGCCCGACTATCCGGCCCCGGGCGCCGATACCGTGTACGGCGCCTGGACAGGGGGCCGGATCACCGTGTCGAGCTCGTCGTCGGATTCCACCGCGATGCCCGACGTCGCGCCGGCGACCAACCCCGCCGCCGCGATCGACGGCGACTCGGCCACCGCCTGGGTTTCCAACGCGCTGCAGGCGGCCGTGGGCCAATGGCTGCAGGTGGATTTCGACCACCCGCTGACCAATGGCGCGATCACGCTCACCCCCAGCGCCACAACGGTCGGCGCCCAGGTGCGCCGCATCCTGATCGAGACCGCCACCGGAAGCACCACGGTGCGGTTCGACGAGCCCGGCAAGCCAGTGGCCGCGGCGTTGCCCTACGGCGAAACCCCCTGGGTGCGCATCACCGCCGCAGGCACCGACGACGGGTCGGCCGGTGTGCAGTTCGGCATCACCGACCTCTCGATCACCCAATACGACGCGTCCGGATTCGCCCATCCGGTGGCGCTGCGGCACACGGTGCAGGTGCCCGGGCCGCCGCCCGGCTCGGCGATCGCGGGGTGGGATCTGGGATCCGAACTGCTCGGCAGGCCGGGCTGCGCCCAGGGGCCCGACGGCGTGCGCTGCGCGGCGTCGATGGCGCTGGCGCCGGAGGAGCCGGTGAACTTCAGCCGCACCCTGACCGTCGCGGACCCGGTGTCGGTGACCCCGACGCTGTGGGTGCGGCCGCGGCAGGGCCCCAAGCTGGCCGACCTGATCACCGAGCCCAATACCACTCGGGCCCAAGGCGATTCGGACGTGGTGGACGTACTCGGATCGACATATGCGGCCACCGACGGCGACCCCGCCACCGCCTGGACGGCGCCGCAGCGCGTGGTGCAGCACAAGTCGCCGCCGACGCTGACCGTCACCCTGCCGCGGCCCACCGAGGTCGCCGGGCTGCGCCTGGTCCCCAGCCGGTCCGAGTTGCCGGCGCACCCGACGGTGGTGGCCGTCAACCTCGGTGACGGCCCCCAGGTCCGGGAACTCGAGCCGGGCGAACCACAGACCCTGTCTCTGCAACCCAGGGTGACCGACACCGTCAGCATCAGCCTGCTCGACTGGCAAGACGTCATCGACCGCAACGCTTTGGGATTCGACCAGCTCAAGCCGCCGGGGCTGGCCGAGGTGGCGGTGCTGGGCACCGACGGCGGCGCCATCGCGCCCGCCGACGCCCCGCGCAACCGGTCCCGGGAGATCACCGTCGGCTGCGATGGGGGACCGGTCATCGCCGTCGCCGGCAGGTTCGTGCACACCTCGATCCACACCACCGCGGGTGCCCTGCTGGATGGCGGACCGGTGGCCGCGCTGCCGTGTGAACGCGACCCGATCGCGCTGCCCGCGGGCCAACAGGAGCTGTTGATCAGCCCCGGCGCCCAGTTCGTCGTGGACGGGGCCCAGCTCTGGACCCCCGGGTCCGCCGAAGTACCCGGCGCTACCGGCACCTTCGTGACTCCCGCCACTACCGGCGCGTGGGGTCCGAGCCGGCGCGAGGTGCGGGCCCCCGCCTCTGCCGCCTCCCGGGTGCTGGTCATCCCCGAAAGCATCAACCCGGGCTGGGTGGCGCGCACCAGCAACGGGACCCGGCTGACGCCGGTCGCCGTCAACGGCTGGCAGCAGGGCTGGGTGGTGCCGGCGGGCGACCCTGGCATCATCACGCTGACCTTCGCCTCCAACACGCTGTACCGCGCGGGGCTGGCCGTGGGACTGGCGCTGCTGCCGCTGTTGGCCGCGCTGGCGTTATGGCGCACCCGGCGAGGGCGCAGCGACGACCCGCCCGCACAACCGTGGCCATCGGGAGCCTGGGCGGCGGTCGCGGTCCTGGCCGCCGGGGCGGTCATCGCGGGCGCGGTGGGGGTGGCGGTGGTCGGGGCCGCCCTGGGCCTGCGGTACTTGTTGCGCCACCGCCAACGGTGGCGCGACGGCGCGACCGTCGCTCTGAGCGCTGGGGGGCTGATCCTGGCCGGGGCGGCGCTGTCGCGCCATCCCTGGCGGTCGGTCGACGGTTACGCCGGGCATTCGGCGAATGTGCAACTGCTGGCGCTGATTTCGCTCGCCGTTCTCGCCGCGTCGCTTGTTACGGTGTCCCCCGGGAGCCGCGCGGCCGCCGACGAATGACCTCCGGGTGTTGGCTACCGGTTCTCCTGCTGCTTGACTGGATATACGGCTCGGTGTGATCGCCACCGCCCGAGGAGTTACCGCCATGGGATGGTTTTCGGCGCCCGAATACTGGCTGGGCAGGCTGGTGCTGGAGCGCGGCGTCGCGGCCATCTACGTGCTCGCGTTCGTCGCGGCCGCGCTGCAGTTCCGGGCGCTCATCGGGGAGCACGGAATGCTGCCGGTGCTACGGTTTTTGGCCAGGCAGTCGTTTTGGCGGACGCCGAGCCTGTTTCATCTTCGCTATTCCGACCGGCTATTCGCGGGGGCCTCCTGGCTGGGCGCGGCGGTGTCGGCGGCCATCGTCGCCGGCGCCGCCGATCTGGCGCCGCTGTGGGCCTCGATGCTGATGTGGCTGACGCTGTGGGTGCTGTACCTGTCGATCGTCAACGTGGGACAGGTTTGGTACGGGTTCGGCTGGGAGTCGCTGCTCCTGGAGGCCGGCTTCTTGATGATCTTCCTCGGCAATGACCGGGTGGCGCCCCCGCTGCTGACGCTCTGGATGGCGCGGTTGCTGCTGTTCCGCGTCGAGTTCGGCGCCGGGCTGATCAAACTGCGCGGCGACCCGTGCTGGCGCGACCTGACCTGTCTGTACTACCACCACGAGACCCAGCCCATGCCCGGGCCGTTGAGCTGGTTCTTCCATCACCTGCCGAGGCCGCTGCACCGCGTCGAGGTGGCGGGGAACCATTTCGCCCAACTGATCGTGCCGTTCGGGTTGTTCGCGCCGCAGCCGGTGGCCAGCGTCGCCGCCGGGATCGTCGTGGTCACCCAGCTGTGGCTGGTGGCCTCGGGCAACTTCGCCTGGCTCAATTGGGTGACGATCGTCCTGGCGTTCAGCGCCATCGACGACGCGTCGATAGCGGCGCTGATCCGGCTACCGGTGCACCCCGCCTGGGACGCGCCGCCGCTGTGGTTCGCGGGCCTGGTGATCGCGCTCGCCGGCGCGGTGCTGTTCATGAGCTACTGGCCGGTGCGCAACATGCTGTCCCCGCGCCAGCGAATGAACATGTCCTTCAACCCATTCCATCTGGTGAACACCTACGGCGCATTCGGCAGCATCGGCCGCGAGCGCCGCGAGGTGGTGATCGAGGGCACCGACGAAGAGCGCCTCACGCCGCAGACCGTCTGGAAGGAATACGGATTCAAGGGCAAGCCCGGCGACGTGCGCCGGCTACCCCGCCAATGGGCGCCGTATCACCTGCGGCTGGACTGGCTGATGTGGTTCGCCGCCATCTCGCCGGGCTACGCGCAGGCGTGGCTGACGCCGCTGCTGCAGCGGCTGCTGCGCAACGACCGACCGACGCTGCGCCTGTTGCGGCACAACCCGTTTCCGGATTCGCCGCCGCGGTATGTGCGCGCGCAGCTGTACGAGTACCGGTTCACCACGTTCGCCGAGCTGCGAAGCGAGCGGCAGTGGTGGCATCGCGCCCTCATCGGTGGATACGTCCGGCCGGTGGCGCTCGAGAAAGCGACGAGGGCACCCGCCGGTTGAGGGCGGCCGGTCAGGCGAGCCTGGTGATGTCGGATGAGCTGCGATACCAACGTCACCGTGGCGATTCGGCGGCCCGCGTCATCGTCGAGGTCCGCCCCGAGAACGGCACTGGCACTCGTGAGTTTCAAAACGCGTCCAATCGCCACGAAGTTCTTCGCAGTCCCGCCTCGCAGGATGGTCACCGTCATGCTCAGCGTCGGGCAGGGCAGCAGATCAGCGACGCCCTGACACCGGCCTGGGCGAGGCAGTGAAGTTCTTCGAATCGCCGTGAGTCTCAACCTGTGATAGACCATCACAACCGAGCACCTGAAAGGAACGAGAGCATGGCTATCGCACGGGGCTTCGCCGCCACTGCTGTGTTCGCCGGTCTAGCTGCGGGGGCAGCCGGCACAGCGTGGGCCGACACACCGACCATGAACGGCAGTTACGTCGAGACCGCGACCACCCCTGCCGGCGCGACCTTCACGACCAATTGGACGGTCAGTTCGTGCGGTGACGGATGCGTGTATATCAAGGCCGGGGCCGGGGGCGGCCAGGCGCGGTTGGTCGATGGTCAATGGGTGATGGACACGCTCAACAACGTGAATTGCGCGGACGGCAGTTACGCCCAGTACGCCACGAACGCCCACCTATCGTGGGATCCGGATTCCCTTGCCGGCACAGCCCAGCACGTCTACATCGTTCCGGCCTGCGGGCACCCGGCGGGATACGCGCAAACCGACCAGATACAGATCAAACAGGCACCCTCATCATGATGCGCGCGGGTGCGGGTTACAGCGTCTCGTCCAGCTCGCCGAGCCGGTCGGTCAACCGCAGGTTCTCCGAGTAGTCGACGGGGCAGCTGATCAGCGAGACGCCGTCGTCGTCGAGCGCGGCCCGCAGCGTGGGCAGCAGCTCGTCGGCGCTGTTGATGCGATATCCCTTGGCGCCGAAGCTTTCCGCGTAGCTGACGATGTCGGGGTTGCCGAATTTCACGTAGTGGTGCTCGCCGAGTTCGAGATCCATCTTCCATTCGATGAGGCCGTAGCCGCCGTCATCCCAGATCAGCACCACCAGCGGTATCCGCTCCCGCACCGCGGTCTCGATCTCCTGCGAATTCATCATGAACGCGCCGTCGCCGACGACGGCCAGCACCTTGCACTCCGGGAGCGCCAGCTTGACGCCGAGGGCGCCCGGCAGTGCAAAGCCCATGGTGGACAGGCCATTTGAAATCAGGCAGGTGTTCCGCTCGTAGGTCGGATAGAGCCGCGCCATCCACATCTTGGTGGCGCCGGTGTCGACCAGCACCACGTCGCTGCGGCCCAGCGCGGCGCGGGTGTCGGCGACGACACGCGCGGGCGCCAGCGGGTAGCGCGAATCCTGTTGTCCGCGTTCGAATTCCTCGGCCAGCATGCCGAAGCCGGGGACGTCGGGGTCGGCCTCGTAGGCGTGGCCCTCGAGCGCGTCGGTGAGCGCGTCCAGCGAGGCGCTGATGTCGCCGATGATGCCGACGTCCACCGAATAGTGCGCGTCGACCTCGGCCGGGAAGCGATGAATGTGGATGATCTTCTTGTCGGCCTGCGGGTTGATCCGGACCGGGTCGAACTCCTGCAGCTCGTAGCCGATCGCGATCACCACGTCGGCGTTGTCGAAGCCGAAGTTGACGTAGTCGTGCCGCATGAAGCCGAGGGTGCCGATGCTGTTGGGGTGGTCGTCGGGCATGACGCCCTTGCCGTGGAAGGTGTTGGCCACCGGGATGCCGAATTGCTCGGAGAAGCGGAGCAGGGCCTTGGTGGCATCGGCGCGGGCGGCGCCGTGCCCGGCCAGCGCCACCGGTCGCTTCGCCTGGCGCAGGATGTCGACGGCGCGCTCCACCTGGCGCGCCGCCGGCGCGTCGGGGCGAACAACGTTGCGCGGCAACGGGTTCAGGTCGTATTCCGTATCGTCTGCGTCGATATGCTCGGGCACGGCGAGGTAGACCGCGGCCGGACGCTCGGCCTCGGCGACCTTGAAGGCCTTGCGGAACATCTCGGGTATCGCCTGCGCGGTGGGGATGCCCGCCGCCCACCGGGTGATCGGGGCGAACATCGACACCAGGTCGACGTATTGGTGCGATTCCTTGAACTGACGGTTCTGGCCGACCTGCGCCGAGATCGCGACCATCGGGGTGCTGTCGCTGGTGGCGTCGGCGACGCCGAGCTGCATGTTGATCGCGCCCGGCCCCAACGTGGTCGACACCACCGCGGCGCGGCCGGTGACGCGCCCGTACATCTCGGCCATGAACGCCGCGGCCTGCTCGTGGCGGGTGAGCACGTAGCGGATGTCCGAGGACGCCAGCGCCTGCACGAAGCGGATGTTCTCCTCCCCCGGCAGCCCGAAGACCACGGCGACGCCCTCGTTTTCCAGGCACTTGACCATCAGCTCGGCCGCTTTGCTCATCCGGCACCTCCCTGAAGGCCACGATAGTGGCAGGCTGGGTAGTGGACGGTTTCAACGACTAAACGAAGGATGTCAGCGTGCCCATCGCCACGATCAACCCGGCCACCGGGGAGACGGTCCAGACCTTCAACCCGGCAACCGACGACGAAGTCGAGGCGGCCATCGCCCGCGCCCACGAGCGCTTCCTCGACTACCGACGCTCCACCACCTTCGCCCAGCGCGCCGAGTGGGCGAACGCCACCGCCGACCTGCTGGAGGCCGAGGCCGACCAGACCGCCGCCATGATGACCCTGGAGATGGGTAAGACGGTGGCCTCGGCGAAGGCCGAGGCGATCAAGTGCGCCAAGGGATTCCGCTACTACGCCGAGAACGCCGAAAAGATGCTGGCCGACGAGCCGGCCGACGCGGGCAAGGTGGGCGCGACGAAGGCCTACACCCGGTGGCAGCCGCTGGGGGTGGTGCTGGCCGTCATGCCGTGGAATTTCCCGCTGTGGCAGGCGGTCCGATTCGCGGCGCCGGCGCTGATGGCCGGCAACGTCGGGATCCTCAAGCACGCGTCGAACGTGCCGCAGTGCGCGCTGTATCTGGCCGACGTCATCGCCCGCGGCGGCTTCCCGGAGGGCTGCTTTCAGACGCTGCTCGTTCCCTCGGGCGCCGTGGAGAAGATCCTGCGCGACCCGCGGGTCGCGGCGGTCACGCTCACCGGCAGCGAGCCGGCCGGCCAGTCGGTCGGAGCCATCGCGGGCGAGGAGATCAAGCCCTCGGTGCTCGAGCTCGGCGGCAGCGACCCGTTCATCGTGATGCCGTCGGCCGACCTGGACGAGGCGGTCAAGACCGCGGTCACCGCCCGCGTGCAGAACAACGGCCAGTCCTGCATCGCGGCCAAACGGTTCATCGCCCACGCCGACATCTACGACGAGTTCGTCGAGAAGTTCGTCGAGCGGGCGCAGGCGTTGCGGGTCGGCGACCCGACCGACCCGGACACCGACGTCGGCCCGCTGGCCACCGAGTCGGGCCGCGACGACGTGGCCAAGCAGGTCGACGACGCGGCCGCGGCCGGCGCGACGATCCGCTGCGGCGGCAAGCCTCTCGACCGGCCGGGGTGGTTCTACCCGCCGACGGTGGTCACCGACATCACCAAGGACATGGCCCTCTACACCGAAGAGGTGTTCGGCCCGGTGGCCTCGATCTATCGCGCCGCCGACATCGACGACGCCATCGAGATCGCCAACGCCACGACCTTCGGCCTTGGCTCCAACGCCTGGACCCGCGACGAGGCCGAGCAACAGCGCTTCATCGACGACATCGAGGCCGGCCAGGTCTTCATCAACGGAATGACCGTGTCCTACCCCGAATTGCCGTTCGGCGGCGTCAAGCGATCGGGCTACGGGCGCGAGCTCGCGGGCCTCGGGATCCGCGAGTTCTGCAACGCCAAGACCGTCTGGGTGGGCTCGGCCGAGAGCGGCGATTCCGGCGGCGGCAAGAAGGTCGAGTGACGCGTTACCGCTAACCGCCGCGTGTGGGGCCTACGGACGAATCCGAGGCGATCCACCTACGTAGGGCCCACACTCGGCGCGCTCAATGGGCGCCGGCCAGCGTCTTTTCGTCCTCGTCGGCGAAGGTGTCCTCGAGGTGCAGCGGCGAGTAGTCGAGGTCGATCTCGGCGACCGGACGCCCGCGCGCGCTGGCGATGGTGCCGAAGCGTCGCATCCCCTTGTCGGAGGCGTAGGCCATGAACTCGTCCACCGACAGGCCGAAGGGCATCGGGTCGTAGAGGGAGAAGCCCTCTTCGATGAGGCGCAAGCCGAGCGGCATGAGCTCGTTCATGCGGGTCTCGAACACCGTCCAGTTGGCGTCGTCGGCGGCGACGTGGCGCCGGCAGGTGAAGGTGCCCCACGCCATGTGGCGCCGCTCGTCGTCCCCGATGCGCCGGACCAGCTCCTGCACGCCGGGCAGGATGCCGCGGTCCGCGCAGATCTTGTGCCAGCTGAAGTAGCCGGTCAGCGCCAGCATTCCTTCGACCATGTGGTTGTAGGTCACCGACGCCCGGACCTGGGCGGCCGGGGAAGGATCGACCGACAACGCGTTGAGGCAGTCCGGCAGCTCCTCGTAGAAGATGGTGCGGTAGGTGGGGATGTCGTCGAGGTAGGCGTGCAGGTCTTCGGTGACCCCGACGGCGTCGAGCCACATGCGGAACACCTGGACGTGCTTGGCCTCCTCGAACGCAAACTGCGTCAAATACATCTCGTCGCCCAGCCGGCCCTCGACCCGCATCGCGGACATGAACGGCTGGATGTCCTCGGTCACCGCCTCCTCCCCCGCGATGAACTCGGCGCACAGCCGGGTGGCGTAGTCGCGTTCGTCGTCCGACAACGCCTCCCAGTCCGCGCGGTCACGGGAGAAGTCGATGTCGGCCGGATCCCAGAACTTGGCGTTGCCGCCGGCAAAGAGCCGAAGTGGCAGGCTGTCCCAGTTGAGGCCGCCCGCGACCATCGAGCCCGAACGTATACGCGTCATGTGACCTCCTCGGATCGTTTCGGGGCTGAGTTGACGGCTGGGTAGCCGGGCGCATCCGCCGAGAAGGCGGCGGCCAGCGCGGCGACGAGGCGCCGCACGGCCAGCGCCGGCTGCTCCGGTGTGGGGTCGTCGAGCCCGAGGACGGGGTCCAGGCCGCGCATGTAGGGAGCCAGGGCGAGGTGCGGGAAGATCATCAGCAGCAGCGACAGCAAGACGTCGGTGTCGGCGTCGGGGCGCAGGTCACCGCGGGTTTGCGCGGCGTGCACCAGCGGTCGCAGCACCTCCAGGTAGTGCCGGTGAATGACGTTGCGCACGCTGACGCGGGCCTCGGTGTCGACCTCCAGCGTCGCCGCGGCGTGCAGCGCGCGTTCGCGCGGATGTTCGGCGTAATAGGCGACCCAGCCGTCGAGCAGCTCGGTGAGGAATTCGAAGAACGGCCGGCTCGGGTCGAGCTCGCGGATCAGGTCCTCCATGTAGGCGCGCACCCGCTGGCTGCCGATGTCGGCGATGAACGCATAGAGGTCACGCTTGTCCGCGAAGTACTGGAACAGGCTGCCCTTGGCGACTCCGGCCTTGCGTGCGATGACGTTCAGGCTGCCCCGGGAAAACCCGTGTGCGCCGAATTCGGCTTCGGCGGCCTCGATAACGGCCGCCCGGCGCGCCGGATCCACGCGTGCCCAAGTCACCGTCGGCATTGCGGCCTCCTAGCATCGATGACCACTGGTCATTCTACGGTGGGCTAGCTCACAGTCAAGAGCTCCACGGGCGTCAAGGCCGCATCCGATAGGCGCCGTCGAGCGGGAGCACGCGTTCCTTCCAGACCTGGTCGTAGCGAGCGGGGTCGTGCACGGGACGGCGGATCATCCGGGTCGCGAACCGGGCCTGGGCCTCGGTCGTCGCCGGCTTGTCGTTCAGCTCGACGGCGTAGCCGTTGAAGTCGCGGACCAACACGGCGAAGATCGCGTCGAGCAACGCCTCGTCCACTCCCGACAGCAGCGCCTCCTCGAGGATCAGCTGGGCATAGGGCACGGTCGCGAACAGCTGGCCCACGGCGAAGGCGAAGTCAATGTCCTTCTGCTGCATGGCATCCGGCGTGGCGCTGGCCAGCATCTCGGCGAGCACCTCGATCTGTTCGCGCAGCAGCGCGACGTTGGGCAGGTGGGCGAAAGCCACGAATGGCGGGCGCCAATCGTGGAAGCGCACCTTGCCCAGGCCACCCGTCGGCCCCTGGGCGAACAGGAAGGTGTCGTCGGCCGCGTCGTCGCGGCGGTCGATCACGGGCAGCTCGCCGGTGGGGGCGAACAGGAAATTGGGCATGAACTTCGCGAGTAAGCCGACGTTGATGTGGACGGTGCCCTCCAGCCGCGGCAACAGCCCGATCTCGCGGGTCATGGCCTCGAAGATGGTGTCCTTCTCGACGCCCTTGGCGGCGATGACGTCCCACAGCGCGATGATGACCCGCTCACCTTCGCTGGTGATCTTCGCCTTGGTGAGCGGGCTGTACAGCAGGTAGCGGCGGTCGGCCGCCGACGCGCCGCGCATGTAGTCGCAGGCGCGGGTGGCGACCAGCTTCATGGCGGCCAGCCGCACGTAGGCATCCATGAGCAGCCTGCGCACGTGGCTGAAGTCGGTGACGACGGTCCCGTACAGGATGCGGTTGGAGGCGTGCGTGACCGCCTCGTACATGGCATGCGTGCACATGCCGATCGCACCCCAGCCGAGGTTGTACTTGCAGACGTTGACCGTGTTGAGCGCGGCGTGGAAGGCCTCCGGGCCCCGGTGCAGCAGGTCGGCCTCGGTGACCGGGTAGTCGCGCAGCGCGTAGTTGGCGACGAAGTTCTGCGAGTTCACCACGTTCTTGATCAGGTCGTAGCGGTCGTGCTGGGAGTCGGCGGCGAAGAAGACGTACTCGTCTTCGTCAGGCGAGGTACCGGCGATCTTGCCGAAGGTGGAGACCATCCGCGCCACGTTGGCGTTTCCGATGTAGTACTTCTCGCCGTTCGCGGTCCAGCCGCCATCGGAAGGCGTCAGGATCATGTCGGTCTGGTAGACATCGGCGCCGTGGGCCTGTTCGGACAGGCCGAAGGCGAACACCTCGCCGGCCTCCAGCTGGGCCGCCGCCTTGCGCTTGGCGTCCTCGTTGGCGCTCATCCAGATCGGGCCCAGCCCCAGGGCGGTGACCTGGAACGGGTACCAATAGTTCAGCCCGTAAAAGCCCACGATCTCCGCGAACTCGCTGATTCGGTAGGTGTCCCAGCGGCAGGCCATTTCTGCAGAAGCGCCGTATGCCGACGGCGTGAGCAGGGAGGCGAAGATGCGCTCGCGGCCGATGTGGTCCAAAAAGTCGGAGTACCAAACCCGGTCGTGGTCGTCGGACTTCAGCCGAGCCTTGCCCCGCGACTCGAAGAAGTCGACCGTCGCGGCCATGATCTCCCCCGAGCGACGCTCTGGGTATTGGCGCTGCAAGTGATTGGGATTGAGCAACATCGCGTGACTCCCAAGGGATTCGTATCGAGACGAAGGTGACGGTACTGCAATAGCGCGGCCGTCGGGGCACACCGGAGAAAACGCACTGTCGGTCGACCACTGAGTCGCCTTAGAGTCAGTCACGTGTCAGAACTCAATACCGCCCGCGGCTCCATCGATACCGCCGATCTCGGCGTGACGCTCATGCATGAGCACGTGTTCATCATGACCACCGAGATCGCCCTGAACTATCCCGAAGCCTGGGGCGACGAGGAACAACGGGTCGCCGACGCCGTCAACCGGCTCAACGAGCTGAAGGCCCGCGGGGTGGACACGATCGTCGACCTCACCGTGATCGGACTGGGCCGCTACATCCCGCGGATCGCGCGCGTCGCGGCGGCCACGGAGCTGAATATTGTTGTGGCGACGGGGATTTACACCTACAACGACGTCCCGTTCCGTTTCCACTACCTGGGCCCGGGCACGCCGATGGACGGCCCAGAGGTCATGACCGACATGTTCGTCCGCGACATCGAGGAGGGCATCGCCGACACCGGCGTCAAGGCGGGCATCCTCAAGTGCGCCACCGACGAGCCCGGCGTCACCCCCGGCGTCGAGCGGGTGCTGCGCGCGGTGGCGCAGGCCCACAAGCGCACCGGCGTGCCGATCTCCACCCACACCCACGCGGGTTTGCGGCGCGGGCTCGAGCAGCAGCGCATCTTCGAAGAGGAGGGCGTGGACCTGACCCGGGTGGTGATCGGGCATTCCGGCGACAGCACCGATCTCGACTACCTGGAGGAGCTGATCGGTAACGGCTCCTACATCGGGATGGACCGATTCGGCATCGACGTGTACCTGCCGTTCGAGGACCGGGTGAACACGGTGGCGCGAATGTGCGAGCGCGGCCACGCCGACAAGATGGTGCTCTCCCACGACGCCAACTGCTACTTCGACGCGATACCCGAGGACCTGCTGGCGGTGGCCGCGCCCAATTGGCATTACCTGCACATCCACAACGACGTGATCCCCGCGCTCAAGGAGCGCGGGGTCACCGACGAGCAGCTGCACACCATGCTGGTCGACAACCCGCGCCGCATTTTCGAGCGACAGGGCGCGTACTAAATGACCGAGCCGGTCCCGCCGATCGGTTCGCAGATTTCGGCGCTGGCCGAACTCGCCCCCGACGAGCCCGCGGTCACCTGCGACGGGCGCACCATCACCCGCGCCGAGCTCGACGCCTCGACGAACCGGTTGGCGCGGGCCTACGCCGAGCGGGGCGTGGGCGTCGGCGACTACGTCACCATGGTGCTGCCGAACTCGATCGAGTGGATCCAGGCCGCGGTGGCGTGCTGGAAGCTGGGGGCGGTGCCCCAGCCGCTGTCGGCACGGTTGCCCGACGCCGAGTTGCAGGGCCTGCTGGAGCTGCGGCCGCCCGCCTTGGTGGTGGGCCGCGAGCATGCTGGAATACCTTGTGCGCCAGCGGGTTTCGTGCCCGACCCGGCACTGTCCGACGCCCGTTTGCCGGAGGCGGTTTCGCCGGTGTGGAAGGCGATGGGGTCGGGCGGCAGCACGGGCCGCCCCAAACTCATCGAGTCCGGCGGTGACAGTCGCATACCGCCCGCCGTCGGCTATCCCCTGGGCGCGCAGGAGGGCGACACCACGCTGGTGCCGGTGCCGCTGTCTCACAACACCGGCTTCACCACCGCGACGATCGCGCTGGTGATGCGCCATCACCTCGTGCTGATGAGCCGGTTCGACCCGCACCAGTTCCTCCGGCTGATCACCGACCATCGCGCCACGTTCGTGACGACGGTGCCCACGATCATGCAGCGCACGCTGCCCGTCTACCGCGAAGACCCGTCGTCCTACGACCTGTCCTCGATCCGGCGGTTTTGGCATGTGGGCGCACCGTGCCCGCCGGCCGTCAAGCAGGCCTGGATCGACCTGCTCGGCCCCGAAAAGGTCTGGGAGCTCTACGGCGGCACCGAATTACAGGCGCTCACCTTCATCTCCGGCGACCAGTGGCTGACCCACCGCGGCTCGGTCGGCGTCGTGGTTGCCGGGGAGATGAAGGTGCTCGACGACGACGGCAACCCCTGCCCGCCCGGGGTGGTGGGCGAGATCTACATGCGACCGAGCCCGGGCAGCGCGCCGACCTACCGCTACATCGGCATCACGGCGAAGTCGCGCGACGGCTGGGACTCGCTGGGCGACCTCGGCTACTTCGACGAAGACGGGTTCCTCTACCTGTCGGACCGCCGGGTCGACATGTTCACCGTCGGCGGCCGCAACGTCTACCCCGCCGAAATCGAGAACGCGCTCTCGGCGCACCCAGAGGTGTTGTCGTGCCTGGTAGTCGGCATTCCGCACGACGACCTGGGTCAGGTGCCGTACGCCCTGGTGCACACCGCCGATGGGTCCGCGCTGGACGCTGACGGCTTGAAAGTCTTTCTGCAGGAACGTATTTCGTCCTACAAGGTGCCGCCCACCCCGGACTTCATAGAATTCGTGGACACGCCGCTGCGCGACGACGCCGGCAAGGCGCGGCGGTCGGCGGTGCGCGCCGAGATCATGGCACGTCGTCGGTTTTGGACAGCGGGCGACGCTCGACGGGCCGGCCCAGGATGACTTTCGCGGTGATGACGCCGAGCCTGAGCATGCCCAGATAGGTCGACGGGTTGAACACCGTCGGCCAGACAGTACGCGTCTTGTTCTTGTCAAGCGGCTTGCCGGTGAACCGGTCGCGCAGCCATCGCAACGTCATCGGCGCGGACAGCGGGTGCAGCAGCAGGTGACCGCAGAATCGATCGCGATGATAAGTGACCGCTACCCCATCGGTCGCGTACTTCTTGACGAGCTGATCGATGTCGTCGACGCTGATGATCCTGTCGTGCACCGCCTGCACGACCAGCACGGGTGGCGTGGGTGGGGTCTTGCCGAGCTTGGTCTCCGCGAAGATGTGGCGCACGTCCGGGAGGTCCCACAGTTCGTCGGTGGACACGTCGACGTACGAACCGATGTCGGAATGGTGCAGCCGCCACACCGCCTGGGCTGTGGTCATGGTCCGCAGTTCGTCCAGCAGTGCGGTGCCCTCGTCGGTGGCATGCTCGTCGACCGCCCGCTGCGCTTCCGGGAACACGTCGGTCAGCGCCGCGATCATCAGCGCGGCCAGCCCGGCGAAAAACGAGCGGTTGAGCCGGCGAGCGACGCTTCCGGGGTCACCGACCGGTGAGCCCAGCACGGCGCCGACGATGTTGAGTTCCGGCGCATAGTCCGCACACAGCTCGGCCGCCCATGCGGAGGCCAAACCGCCGCCCGAATAACCCCATAGGCCCATCGGGGCGGCCGGTGACAACCCCAGTCGTTCGCAACTCACGGCGGCGCGGAGACCGTCAAGAATGCGGTAGCCGGGCTCACGCGGCGCACCCCACATGCCGTGACAGCCCTCGTGGTCGGGTATCGAGACCGCCCAGCCTTCGGCCAGTACCGCCGCCACGAGGAGGAATTCCGCTTGCGTGAACGCTCCGATTGCTCCTGCCCCACGGCGCAGCGCATACGACGGAAAGCACTGCGACGCGACCGCGTCGATGGCGCACTGATACGACAGCACCGGACACGGCGACTGGGTATCACGCTGCTCTGGCACCAGCACAGTGGTCACGGCCACCTCGGGGCCGCCGTGCAGGTTCGTACTGCGGTAGAGGAGCTGGGTGGCGGTGAAGCCCTGCGGGAGCACACCCAGGAACCCGAGCTCGACGGCGCGCGAGCGCAAAATGGCGCCGGGTCGGGATTTTTCGTACCGTGGCGGCGGTTGGTAGAACGGGTCCTCATCGGGTGTAAGCGGAGGCTCCCCGCGACGCAGCTCCTCGTGCGGCGGACCCGCTACTACCCCTGTGGCGGTGATGCGGTTGGTCATCGTGAAGGCCTCCCCCAAACCAGATCACACGGCAGGTTACCCAGAATCGCCGGTTTGATACCCGCGGTACCGCATTGAGAGATCCTGTGGCTTCGGGGGCACAGAGATCGAATCCACGGAGATCGAATTCACGGCGCGATCGCGTCAGCCTCAGCGTCGATAGCCTGGCGCGCCTGCACCGGCTGGTGACGCTTCTCCCAGAGGCGCAGCGCCTCCCGGCAGGGCGACTCGACCAGCCCGTAGCTGACGGCGGCGATCGCCCAACCGAAGATCAGCGTCAGCACCAGCACCATCGGCATGCGGCCGGTGAACGGGAACGTCCCCAGCACCGGGAACACCATCGCCAACGCGGCCAGGTGCCACACGAACAGGCCGTAGGACCAGCGCCCCAACGTCACCATGCCGGTGCTGCCCAGCAGCCGGTGTGGCGTGTCGGGCCGGTCCAGCACCAGCGGGGCCACCAGCGCGAACGCCACCAGAGCGCCCATCGCCATCTTCACCGCGAACTGGGTGGCGGTGCCTGGCACCAGGCCCTCCGGGCCGGCCAGCGGCGAGGCCGCCACCAGGTAGGCGAGCAGGGCCGCGGCCGCCATCGGCACGCGGCGGCGCGCCAACCGGTGCGCCGGGCCGATCGGACTGTAGGCCCACTCGGCCAGCAGCATCCCGGCGGCGAACCAGGAGAAGAAGGCCGGCGGCCAATTCAGCGGGTTGACCCCAGGATCGGAGTGCCCCAAAAAGAGAGGCACCCAGCCCCAGGCCCAACTGAGCGCCGCGAGCGCGGCGATCGCCGGCACCCGCGCCGCGACCGGCAGCCGGCGCGCCAGCAAAGCCAGAATCGGCAGGGCGAGGTAGAAGCTGACCTCGACGGAAAGGCTCCACATCTGGGTCAGGCCACCGGTCAGTGTGAGCGGGACATAGATCTGCGTGAGGGTCAGGTTGGCAAGCCACACCGTCGGGCTGGCGTGATCGGCATCGGGCAACAGGGTCAGGATCACGACGACCGCAACCACATAGGCCGGCATGATGCGCATCGCACGCGACCGCAGGTAGTGGCCGGTACGGGGGCGCGATCCCAAACCCCGTGCCGCCGCGGCGTGCCCGCGCCACAACAAGAACCCCGACAGCGCGAAGAACACCGCCACGGCCAGGTCGAAGCGGCCGAACAGCCTGCCTGCGGCGCCGCTGGAGTGCCCCGTCTGGAAGGCGACGTGCGTGACGACCACGCCCATCGCGGCGCAGGCGCGCATGCCTTCGACGGCGGGCAGGAAGCTGCGGATCCCTCCCACCTGCTGGCCCTCGGTCACGCCCAACAGTGTGCCCTCGAATGCGACCTCGCGTGTTGCCGGGGGAATCCGGTACACCGGACGCTGGCAATGGGTTGCTAAACCGGCACCTTAAATTCCCCTGTTAGGGTCGAACGGGTTTGCCTCGCTGCTTGGTCATGTCGGAGCGGGTCGCGGCCGACGGGTCTGAGGATCTTTTGGGGACCATTAGGAGGACACAGCAACGTGAACCGAGCAGTCATGTTGCGCTATGCCGCATGCGCGGTCATCGGTCTCGGAGCAGCCCTGCTGATCGCCGCGCTGTTGCTGTCGACGTACACCAGCAGCAGGATCACCAAGGTTCCGCTCAACCTCGACGCCACGTTGATCAGCGACGGCTCCGGAACCGCTTTGGACGCCGGGTCGCTGTCGGGCGACCACCTGGTCGTCAACCAGAACGTGCCGCTGGTGTCCCAGCAGCAGGTCAGCGTCGAATCGCCCGCCAACGCCGACGTCGTCACGTTGCAGGTGGGCACCTCGGTGCGGCGCACCGACAAGCAGAAGGACAGCGGGCTGCTGCTGGCGATGGTCGACACCGTCACCCTCAACCGCAGGACGGCGATGGCCGTCTCCGACGACACCCACACCGGGGGGTCGGTGCAGAAGCCGCGCGCATTCGGCGATGAGAACCCGCCCACCGCGATGCCGCTCCGTCACGACGGGCTGTCCTACCGCTTCCCGTTCCACACCGAGAAGAAGACGTACCCCTACTTCGACCCGATCGCGCAGAAGCCCTTTGACGTCAACTACGACACCCAAGAGGACGTCAACGGTCTGACCACGTACCGCTTCACGCAGAACGTCGGCTACAACGCCGACGGCAGGCTGGTGGCCCCGGTGGCCTACCCGTCGCTGTTAGCCGGTAACGAGGACGCCAAGCAGACCACGTCGGCGGCGATGTGGGGCGTCCAGGGCGGCGATCCGAACGAGCAGATCACCATGACCCGTTATTACGCGGCGCAGCGCACATTCTGGGTGGACCCGGTGTCAGGGACC
The DNA here is from genome assembly GCF_001667035.1 of Mycobacterium sp. 852002-51057_SCH5723018. Lineage (GTDB taxonomy): Bacteria > Actinomycetota > Actinomycetes > Mycobacteriales > Mycobacteriaceae > Mycobacterium. The sequence continues at coordinate 103,625 of NZ_LZIR01000111.1, read as the reverse complement.
ATCGTCAAGCAGACCGAACACGCCAACCACTACTTCGCCCGCGATCCGCTCAAGCCCGAGATGACGCTGGCCGATTACAAGGTCACCTCCACCGAGGACACGGTCGAATCCCAGGTCAACGCGGCCCGCGATGAGCGCGACCGGCTGGCGCTGTGGTCGCGGGTGCTGCCGATCACCTTCACCGCCATCGGCCTGATCGCGCTCATCGGCGGCGGCATACTCGCATCCTTCAGCCTGCGGACCGAGAGCGCGCTGACCGACCCGGGCCTGGACCGCACCGATCAGGAGTTCTTCGGCCGCGACGGGCTCGAAGAACCCGTGTCCGGCGCCGAGGCCGAGACCGAGAAGCTGCCCACGCAGCGCCCCGCGCGCGAGGATCCGCCCGGCTCGGAGCCGCCCACCGTCGGCTCTGAGGAGCCGGCCAAGCCCGGGCCCGAGTCCGGGCCGCCCGACGCCGGACCGCCGGAACCGCCGGGCGCCTCCCCCGGCCCGCCCGAACGCGCCTAGCTCCCCCCGGGTGCGCTAACCGTGCGCTGGGCCCGACCGGGGTACGCGCTGGTGCTGGCGCTGCTGGTGGTGGGGCCGCTCCTGGCGCCCGGGTATCTGCTGCTGCGCGATGCGGTGTCGACGCCGCGGTCGTATCTCTCCGATGGCGCGCTGGGGTTGACGTCGGCGCCGCGGGCGACACCTCAAGATTTCGCCGTCGCGCTGGCGTCACATCTGGTCGACGGCGGCATCGTGGTCAAGGCGCTGCTCGTCGCGGGGCTGTGGCTCGCGGGCTGGGGTGCGGCCCGGCTGGTCTCCACGGCGCTGCCGTGCGCCGGCGCGGCGGGCGAGTTCGTCGCGATCACGCTGGCGATCTGGAATCCCTATGTGGCCGAACGGCTCCTGCAGGGGCATTGGAGCCTGCTGGTCGGCTACGGCTGCCTGCCCTGGGTGGCCACGGCGATGCTGAGGCTGCGGACGGCCAGCGATAACGGGTGGTTCGCGCTGGCGTTCTGGGTGGCGCTGGCCGGGCTGACCCCGACCGGTTTGTTACTGGCCGCGGCGGTGGCGCTGGTGTGCGCGGCTGCCCCGGTCGAGGCGGCGGCGGGGTCCAGGCCGCGCTGGCAGTGCGCCGCGGCGGCGCTGGGTGCCGCGCTGGTGGCGGCCCTGCCCTGGCTGACCGCGTCGGTGGTGGGCTCGTCGTTGCAGGCGCACGCGGCGGGGATCGCGCTCGGGGTGACCGCGTTCGCGCCGCGTGCCGAGCCCGGCCTGGGCACGCTCGCCAGCCTGGCCAGCCTCGGCGGGATCTGGAACGGCGAGGCCGTACCCGGCGCGCGGACAACGCTTTTCGCGGTCTGCTCGGCGGTGGTGCTGCTGGGCGTGGTGGCGGCCGGGTTGCCGGCGGTGCTGCGTCGGAGGGCGGTGGTGCCGCTGCTGGCGCTGGCGGCGGTGTCGGTGCTGGTGCCGGCCGCGCTGGCCACCGGCCCCGGTATGCACGCGCTGCGGGCGGTGGTGGACGCCGCGCCCGCCTTCGGGGTGCTGCGCGACGGGCAGAAGTGGGTGGCGCTGGCGATGCCGGGATACACGCTCGCCGCAGCCGGCGCGGTGGTGACGCTGCGACGGTGGCTGAGGCCTTTCGCGGCGGCGGCGGTGTGCTGCCTCGCGCTGCTCCTGGCGCTGCCGGACCTGGCTTGGGGTGTGTGGGGCAAGGTTGCGCCGGTGCGCTACCCGCCCGGGTGGGCCGCGGTGGCGGCGGCGATCAACGCCGATCCGCGGCCGGTGGCGGTGTTGCCAGCCGGCACCATGCGGCGCTTCTCCTGGTCCGGCCCCGCGCCGGTGCTCGATCCGCTGCCGCGCTGGGTGCGCGCCGACGTGCTGACCACCGGGGACCTGGCCGTCTCGGGCGTCACCGTGCCCGGGGAGGGCGATCGCGCGCGGGCGGTGCAGGATCTGCTGCTGGCCGGGCCCGATCCCGCCGCGTTGGCCCCGGCCGGCGTGGGGTGGCTGGTCGTCGAGTCGGACAGCGCCGGTGACATGGGTGCGTCCGCCCGCACCCTCGACGCGCTGCGGCCGGTCTATCGCGACGGGGAGTTCGCGCTCTACCGTCTCGGCGGCGAGACCCCTGGCGCGCCACCTGCCCGTCGCCGCGCGACGGTGGTCGCCCACCTGGCGTGGCTGGTGCTGCTGATCGTGGGTGCCGCCGGGATGACGGTCGGTTGGGTGCGCCGCCTGGCTAGACGACGCCGCTGACGTACTCGCCGGCCTGCGCCGCCTCCAGGACGCTGCGCATCGCGTCGGCGCTTTGCGTCCAGGAGAACTCGCCGCTGCGCGCCTGCGCCTTGGCGCCGAGTTGATCGCGCAGCACCGGATCGGAAAGCAGCCGTTCCAGGCCGTCCACCAGCCCGGCGTGGCCGTCCACCAACATCCCGGTCACCCCGTCGACGATCGAATCGGACAGCCCTCCGGACGAGCGGTAGCCGATGGTGGGCACCTTGTGCTGGGCCGCCTCGACGACGGCCAGCCCCCATCCCTCCTTGCGGGAGGCCAGCACGTGCACCCAGGCGCTTTGCAGCACACGGTGTTTGGTCACATCGTCGACGTGACCGTGGAAGGTCACCGCGTCGGACATGCCCAACCGTTGCGCGTGGTCGACGAGCCGCTGCCGCCACCAGCCGCCGCCGACGATGTCGAGGTGCAGGCCCGGTATGCGCGAGCGCAGCGCCGCCACCGCTTCCAGCGCGTCCTCGATCTGTTTGTGCGGCACCAGCCGCGACAGCACGACGACGCGCGGTGCCGCCGAGCGCGGGCCGGACAACGATTGCGCCGGCGCCCCGTCGAGGCCGTTGCGCACCACCGCGATCTGCCCGCTGCCGACGCCCAGCGCGACCAGATCGCGGGCCGACGGGAGCGACACCGTCACGTACTGGTTGCGCCGGTTCACCCGCGGCGACACCGTCGACTCGACGAACCAGCCGATCCGACCCAGCACCGGCCCTGCCACCGGCCACTGCTCGCGGTGGCAGTGGTGCACCAACACCACCACCCGCCGGCCGTACACCAGCCGGGCCAGGAACGGCAGGCCGTTTTGGGTGTCCACGACCACGTCGGGCCGGACCCGCCGCAGCGGACCCAGTCCGAAGCGCGCGAGCGCCATGGCCAGCAACGCCCAGACGTAGACCGTGTACCGGCCGCCGGCGCGGTTGATGTTGACGCCGTCGATCACCTCTCGCCTCGGTGCGCCCGGATAGCGGGCGGTGCGCAGCGTGACGGCGACCCCCGACGCGGCCAGTTGAGCGCCGACGCGCTGCAAGTAGGCTTCGCTGCCGCCGCCCTGCGGATGGCCGGTATCGCGCCAGCACAACAGCAGTACGGTGCGGAGAGCAGACATTGTTCGCCAGCCTAGCCCGGCGACGATGCGCGCCGCGGAGCGGCGCGAGGAGGAGGCGGGCAATCAGACCCAGCCCGGCGACGATGCGCGCCGCGGAGCGGCGCGAGGAGGAGGCGGGCAATCAGACCCTAGCCCGGCGACGATGCGCGCCGCGCTAGGACGCCTGCGGTTTGGTCACACCGGCCACACTGGCCACTGGCGGGAGACGGGTGTCGTTTGTCCACCTAACAGCGACAAACTCGGGGAAACGAGGCGACGGGGCCACGCTGTCGCTACGAGGTGGACAAATTGTGCGCCATCCCCAGCCAAGGGACCGGTGTGGCCCTGTGAATTGCCCGGCGCACTTCGCTCCGGCCGTAGGGTTGGCCGGTGGCCGTCACTGACGTTTTCGCGCGGCGGGCGACGCTGGCCCGGTCGCTGCGGCTGCTGTCGGAGTTCCGCTACGAGCAAACCGACCCGGACCGCTTTTATGGCGCACTGGCTGCCGACACCGCGGCGATGGTCGGTGACCTGTGGCTCGGAATCCATGGCGAGCCACCGGCGGGCCGCACGCTGCTCGACATCGGCGGCGGCCCGGGATATTTCGGGGCGGCGTTCGCCGACGCCGGTGTCCGCTACATCGGGGTCGAACCGGACCCTGGCGAGATGCACGCGGCGGGGCCGACTGTCCCTCGAGTGACCGCCGGGTTCGTCCGGGCGTCGGGCATGGCGCTGCCGTTCGCCGACGCCTCGGTGGACATCTGCCTGTCTTCCAACGTCGCCGAGCACGTGCCGCGGCCGTGGCAGCTCGGCGGCGAGATGCTGCGGGTGACCAAACCGGGCGGGCTCGCCGTGCTGTCCTACACAGTGTGGCTGGGCCCCTTCGGGGGTCACGAGATGGGCCTGACCCACTACCTGGGCGGTGCCCGCGCCGCCGCGCGCTACACCCGCAAACACGGTCATCCGGCCAAAAACAACTACGGGTCGTCGTTGTTCGCAGTGTCCGCGGCCGAAGGCCTGGACTGGGCGGCGAGCACGGGCGCGCTCACTGCGGCATTTCCCCGCTACCACCCACGATGGGCGTGGTGGCTGACATCGGTCCCCGCGCTGCGCGAGTTCGTGGTGAGCAATCTAGTACTGGTGCTGCGGCGCCCAGAATGAAACATGTTCTCGTTTTGCTTCGGCTTGGGTAGGGTGGCGCCATGACCGACGTTAAGACCGAATACGACAAACTTTTCATCGGCGGCAGGTGGACGGAACCGTCGACCTCGGAAGTCATCGAGGTGCACTGTCCGGCCACCGGCGAGTACGTCGGCAAGGTGCCGTTGGCCGGCGCGGCCGACGTCGACGCCGCGGTCGCCGCGGCCCGGGCGGCGTTCGACGACGGTCCCTGGCCTACGACGCCACCGAAGGAGCGCGCGGCCGTCATCGCCAACGCGCTCAAGTTGATGGAGGAGCGCAAGGAGCTGTTCACCCAGCTCCTCGCGGGCGAGACTGGCCAGCCGCCGACCGGCATCGAAACGATGCACTGGATGAGCTCGATGGGGGCGATGAACTTCTTCGCCGGCCCCGCGGTCGATCAGGTCAAGTGGCGCGAGATCCGCAACGGCGCCTACGGCCAGACCATCGTCCATCGCGAACCGATCGGCGTGGTGGGCGCCATCGTGGCCTGGAACGTGCCGCTGTTCCTGGCCGTCAACAAGTTGGGCCCGGCGCTGCTCGCGGGGTGCACGGTGGTGCTCAAGCCCGCCGCCGAAACCCCGCTCAGCGCCAACGCTTTGGCGGAGGCGTTCGCCGAGGCCGGCCTGCCCGAGGGCGTGCTGTCGGTGGTCCCCGGCGGCATCGAGACCGGCCAGGCGCTGACCTCCAACCCGGGAGTCGACATCTTCTCCTTCACCGGCAGCTCCGCCGTCGGCAAGGAAATCGGCCGCCGCGCCGCGGAGATGCTCAAGCCCTGCACGCTGGAGCTCGGCGGCAAGTCGGCGGCCATCGTCCTGGACGACGTCGACCTCGCCGCCGCGATCCCGATGCTGGTGTTCTCCGGGATCATGAACACCGGGCAGGCCTGCGTGGCCCAGACCCGCATCCTGGCGCCGCGCTCGCGGTACGACGAAATCGTCGATGCGGTGGCCGGTTTCGTGCAGGCGCTGCCGGTGGGGTCACCGTCGGACCCCGCCGCCCAGATCGGCTCGCTGATCTCGGAGAAGCAGCGCGCCCGCGTCGAGGGCTACATCGCCAAGGGCATCGAGGAGGGCGCCCGGCTGGTCTGCGGCGGCGGGCGTCCCGAGGGCCTGAACGACGGGTTCTTCGTTCAGCCAACGGTTTTCGCCGACGTCGACAACAAGATGACCATCGCCCAGGAGGAGATCTTCGGGCCGGTGCTGAGCATCATCCCGTATGACAGCGAGGAGGACGCGATCAAGATCGCCAACGACTCGGTGTACGGCCTGGCCGGCAGCGTATGGACCTCCGACGTACCGCGCGGCATCGAGATCTCGGAGAAGATCCGGACCGGGACCTACGCGGTCAACTGGTACGCCTTCGACCCCTGCTGCCCGTTCGGCGGCTACAAGAACTCCGGCATCGGCCGCGAGAACGGGCCGGAAGGCGTCGAGCATTTCACGCTGCAGAAGAGCGTGCTGATGCCGATGGGCTACACCCTCGAGTAGCGAGGCCGAGCAAAACTCTAGCGGCCCTGGAAGCGGGCCTGCCGGCGCTCGACGAAGGATTGCACGCCCTCGGCGGCGTCCTCGCTGGCGAACAGGGCGGCCACGTCGGGGCGCAACCGCTCGATCGCGGCCGCCTCGCCCTGCATGCGGGCCAGGTGCGCCGACGCCAGCGTGGCTCGCACGCCCAGCGGCGCGGCCCGGTCGGCGATGGTGTGCGCGATCTCGCGGGCCCGGGCCAGGGCCGCCGCCGCGTCGTCGGCGACCTCCTGGACCAGCCCGAGGCGGTGCGCCTCGGCGGCGTCGAACTCGTCTCCGGTCAACAGCCAGCGCATGGCGTTGCCCCACCCCGCGTCGCGGGGCAGCCGGATCGTCGCACCGCCGAAGGGGTAGATCCCGCGCTGCACCTCCAGCTGCGTGAACCGGGTCCCGGCCGCCGCGATGCGGATGTCGGCGGCCAGCAGCAGTTCGATGCCCAGCGTCATGCACCAGCCCTGGGCGACGGCGACCACCGGCTTGGTCCAAGGCCCGTCCAGCCGCCAAGGGTCCCGGCCGTCGCCCGGCATGGGCAACTCCCCGCTCGCGATGGCGGGGCCGACGTCCACGAGATCCAGGCCGGCGGTGAAGTGGTCGCCGTGCGCGAACAGGACGCCCGCCCGCGCGGAGGCGTCGGATTCCAGCAGCCCATAAGCGCGGGCCAGGTCGGCGAGCATCGCCCGATCGAACGCGTTGCGTTTGTGCGGCCGGTTCAGGCCGATCAGCAGGACGTGTCCGTCGCGCTGCAGCGACACGGTGTCGAGGGTCGGGTCCATCGGCACAGTGAACCGCAGGGCCAAGGATTATGCAAAAGAGCATAAAACTAGGGCCACTGTTCTCGCGGAAGGGGACCGCCGACAGCGGCTGAGTTCCATCTTTAGAGCTGACAAATTTACTTAGGGAATAGATTTGCTTACTTGACTGATGTTTTATATGCTTCTCAGCATAATCATTGGCCGCACCCAGGCCCGGGAGAGAATCATGTGGATCATCGAGCTCAATGTCGCGGGCTACCAATTCACCCGCCAGATGCCGGACCTGAAGCGTCCGCCCTTCCACTTCAGCCCGCGTAGCATGCACTGGCCGGTACTGCGGCATTCGCACGCTGCATGACGCCGGCTGCGGGGGGTACGACGGTGCCAACTATCACCGACGCAAAGCCGGAGGCCGCGCCGACGAGGCGCTGTGACACGCGCAAGAAGATGTTGCTCAGCGCCGCCCAGGTGATGCGCGAGCGCGGGGCCGCCGGGGTGACCATCGACGAGGTGCTCGCCCGCAGCGGGGCGCCGCGCGGCTCGGTCTACTACCACTTTCCCGACGGACGCAATCAGATCCTGACCGAGGCGCTGCAGTACTCCGGTGAGTCCATCACCGCGATGATCGACGACGCGGCCGGCTGGGGCGCCCGGGCCCTGCTGCGCGAATTCGTCGAATACTGGGAGCGGCTGCTCACCGAGGGCGACTTCGCCGCCGGCTGCCCCGTGGTGGCGGCGGCCATCGGCTCGGACTGCGGCGACCCCAACTTGTCCGGCGAGGCCGGCGCCATCCTGGGCCGCTGGTGTTCCGCCCTCACCCGCGCATTCGTCAACGACGGCTTCGACGACGACGATGCCGCCTCGCTGGCGGTGACGTCGATCGCCGCCCTGGAAGGCGCCATCGTGCTGGCCCGCTCGACCCACAGCGTCGACCCGCTGCGTCAGGTCGGCGACCAGCTCGAATTCCTCGTCAAGGCAAGGGAATTCGTCATTCGCAACAAGATCGGGCAGTAGCGCGCGGGCGGCGACCGGCACGGCCGGTAGCGGTTGACCTCTTCGGTGCCGCCGACGAACACCGGCCTAACATATGAGTTTGACCTTAGCTGGTTTGGTGTTCGGTGTGCGTACCTTAGAGCGGCATGGCGTAATTGCTTGAAGCATGCGATGTATGCGTGATTGCGGTGCGGCGATCAGGAATTCGCTCTGATCCCATCATGAGCTTTCGATGATCGCGCTACGATTTGAATCCATAACGCAGGCTCGGCGATCACCAAGCCGCTGACGGTCGCCGAGACGCCGCTACACCAGCGGGAGGCGCGGAATGTCATATGTATTCGCGGTACCGGACGTAGTATCCACGGCCGCAACGAGTTTGGCCGATATCGGATCGACAATCAGCGAGGCCAATGCGGCCGCCGCGCTCCCAACGACAAACGTGCTGGCTGCGGGCGCCGATGAGGTATCGGAAGCCGTGGCGGCCTTGTTCGGGTCGCACGCCCTGGACTTTCAGGGCCTCAGCGCCCAAGCATCCGCGTTTCATCAGCAATTCGTGCAGGCGCTGAACGCGGCCGCCGGCGCGTATGCCGGCACCGAAGCTGCCAACGCCGCTGCCACGGCAAACCCGTGGCAGATCGTGCAGCAAGACGTCCTCAACGCGATCAACACACCCACCGAACTGCTGTTGCAGCGTCCGTTGATCGGCAACGGCACCAACGGACTGCCGGGAACCGGGCAAAACGGTGGAGCCGGCGGCCTGTTATGGGGCAACGGAGGCGACGGCGGTTCCGGCGCGCCAAACCAGTCCGGTGGCCCCGGCGGGGCCGCCGGGCTGATCGGTGGCGGCGGCCGTGGCGGCGCGGGCGGTGCGATCACCACCTCCACCGGCCACGCCAACGGCGGGGCCGGCGGCACCGGAGGACTGTTGTACGGCAACGGTGGCCCGGGCGGCCCCGGTGGGCCGTGGCGAGTAAGCGGGATTGCTGGTGTCGCCGGCACAGGCGGCGCCGGCGGCGACGCGATCGGACTGTTCGGTCATGGCGGCGCCGGCGGCGCCGGCGGCTCCGCAACCAGTACCGTAAACCTGAATACCGGGGGTGCCGGGGGACAGGGCGGCCACGGCGGCCTGTTAAACGGCGACGGCGGTGCGGGCGGCGCCGCCGGGATCGGCAATCTGGGCAATGTCGGGGGGAACGGCGGGGCCGGTGGGATGCTGAGCGGCAACGGCGGCGCCGGCGGCGCCGCCGGCGTCGCCAGTACTGATGGGCATGGCGGCATCGGCGGGAATGCCGGGCTGATCGGCAATGGCGGTCGTGGCGGCGACGGCGGGCAAGACACCGGTAACTTTATCCTCGGCGGCGGCGCCGGCGGCGCCGGCGGCCTCGGTGGGGCGCTGTTCGGCGACGGCGGTGGCGGCGGCAATGGGGGGCAATCCTTCTCCGCCCCTGGTGGGACCGGTGGCGCCGGCGGCAACGCTATTGGGCTGTTCGGCCAGGGCGGCGCCGGCGGCACCGGGGGCAGCGGAGCGCTGGCCGGCCCCGGCGGCCGCGGCGGCAATGCCGCCCTGCTCGGTAACGGCGGCCCCGGCGGGAGTTCCGGGACCGCTGACATCGACGCCCCTGGTGCCCCGTCAAGAGGCGGCGATGGCGGCAATGCCCAGCTGATCGGCAACGGCGGCCGCGGCGGTGACAGCTATTTCGTAGACGGCATCGTCGGGCAAGGCGGCGGCGGCGGCGCGTTGCTCGGGGTGCCCGGGGCGAACGGGCGGGCCGGACCCTAGCCCCGGAACCCTCAGTCGCTGGCCGGTAGCGGCTTGACCTCTTTGAGCTGCAGCGCGTCGCAGTGCCGCTGAGGCTTCCCGCGCCCGGCTTGGTCACCAGTACCTCGGCCCCGGTCTCATCGACGTAGCGCTTGCCCATCACGGTGCGTCGACGAGTACGACCCGCGGCGCCTCCTTGGCTACCAGCTCGAATCCGCGTCGGCAAGGGAATTCGTGCGCCGTAATAGGCGCGCACGAATAGCACGACCTTTCTGCCGGCTGCAAGCCTGGTAGTCGCACGGCGCAACGGTGACAGATGTGCATTACATGTGCGGTTGCAGTGGAGATTTGGCCAGAAAATCGGTATGTTTCCAAGCGGCTACGGTACCAATGGTTTCTTACCGCAGGGCTAGATGAACCGCTGGTTTGGGCGACCACCGGGCCGAAAGACGCCGGTGGAAGGTGCGGATATGTCATTCCTGATCGCGCAACCCGATCTGTTGGCGGTGGCCGCCACGGATTTGGCGAGTATCGGATCCAGAATCAGCGAGGCCAATTCCGTTGCGGCCGTTCAGACCACGGAGGTGCTGGCGGCCGGAAACGACGAGGTGTCGGCCGCGGTGGCGGCCGTCTTCGGCGCACATGGCCAGGGGTTTCAGGCCCTCAGCGCCCGAGCCGAGGCGTTTCATCAGCAGTTCGTGCAGGCCCTGCACACTGGTGCAGGCGTGTACGCCGGCACCGAGGCAGCCAACGCCGCGGCCACAGCTAACCCGTGGCAGGTCCTGCAACAGGATGTCCTCAACGCCATCAACACGCCCACCGAACTGCTCTTGCAGCGCCCTTTGGTCGGCAACGGCATCAATGGGGCCGCGGGAACCGGCCAAGCTGGCGGCGCCGGCGGGATTTTGTGGGGCAACGGCGGCACTGGGGGCTCGGGCGCGGTCGGCCAAAATGGGGGCGCCGGCGGGGCCGCCGGGCTGATCGGCAATGGCGGCAAGGGCGGCACCGGCGGCAACGGCACAACCGTCGGCGGTGCCGGCGGCACCGGCGGCCTGCTGTTCGGCAACGGCGGCGCGGGCGGCAACGGGGGCGCCACTAACAACATTCGAGCTGGCGCCGGCGGGGCCGGCGGCGACGCCATCGGCTTATTCGGCAACGGCGGCCTCGGTGGCAACGGCGGCAATGGGGATCCGATTGGCGCCGCCTCCGGCGCTGGGGGGCAGGGCGGTCGCGGCGGCATCTTGCACGGCGCCGGCGGCGACGGCGGCGACGCCGGAATTGGCAGCTTCGGCGCCGTCGGCGGCAACGGCGGCGCCGGCGGACTGCTCAGCGGCAACGGCGGCAACGGCGGCGGCGGCCAGAACAATCCCGGCGGCAACGGCGGAAACGCCGGGCTGATCGGCCACGGCGGCCACGGCGGCGTCGGCGGAGGCTTTGCCGGTGGCGGCGGGGGTCAGGCCGGCGGCACCGGCGGCAACGGCGGGATGCTCTTCGGCGACGGCGGCGACGGCGGCGACGGCGGTGGATCCGGCGGCCAGGGCGGCGCCGGCGGCGCTGGCGGCAACGCCGTCGGGCTGTTCGGCAGCGGCGGGTCCGGCGGCGCCGGGGGTGCAAGTCTGAGCGCGACCTTCGCCGGCGGCACCGGTGGTCACGGCGGGACCGGTGCCGTCCTGATCGGCAACGGCGGTGTGGGCGGCAGCGCCGGGCCGGGCGCCGTGCCCGGCACCGGGGGCGCCGGCGGCGATGCCCAGCTGATCGGCAACGGAGGGGCCGGCGGCAACACCGTGGCCGGCGGCACCGTCGGGCAGGGCGGCAATGGCGGGTTGTTGCTCGGGGTGCCCGGGCTTAACGGGCAGGCGGGGCCCTAGCTAGGCGGCCTTCCGTCAGTCGCTGGCCGGCAGCGGCTTGACCTCTTTGAGCTGCAGCGCGGTCTGGCCCACGCTCAGACTTCCGGCGCCGGGCTTGGTGACCAGCACCTCGGCGCCGGTCTCGTCGACGTAGCGCTTACCCATCACCGTGCCGTCGGCGAAGGCCGGGTCGAGCTCTCCGGACCGCTCGCCGCCGATCGGCACCATGGGCGCGCCACCGCAACGCAGGTCGTCGAGGCTGTCGGCGCTCCGCACCACGATGACCTGGGTGTCACACACCTGGCTCGCGAGGCGGGTTCCGTTCTTGATCATGCGCTTGTCCTTTTCGCGTCCTCTTGAAGCATCTCCACTATCTCGCGGCGAAGTACCTTGCCGGTGGGTGTGGTCGGCAGCTCGTCGCGAAACACTACTCGGTCGGGCGTCCGCGACCCCCGCAAATTCTTGCGGACATGCTCGCGCAGTTCCTCGGGATCGGGCTCGACGCCCGCGGCCGGCACCACCACAGCGACGATCGACTGGCCCCACTGCGGATCCTCGACGCCGACCACGGCGACGTCGTGGACGTGCGAGTGCTCGATGAGCACCTCCTCCAGTTCGGCGGGCGCGATGTTTTCCCCGCCGCGGATGATGGTGTCGTCGCTGCGCCCGCCGATGAACAGGTAGCCCTCCCCGTCGAGCATGGCGATGTCTCTGGTTGGGAACCAACCGTTTTCGTCGAGCACCGAGCCGATCCCGGTGTAGCGGCCCGAGACCTGCTCGCCCCGGACGAACAGCTCGCCGGTCTCCCCCGGTCCGAGCACCCTGCCGTCCTCGTCGCGGATCTGCAGCTCGATGCCCGGCACCGGCCGTCCCACCGAGCCCAGCCGCTTGGCGGCGTGGGGCGCAGACGCCGCCTGCGCCGCGCGGTGGTCGTCCGGCGTCAGCACCGCGATGGTCGAGCTCGTCTCGGTCAGCCCGTAGGCGTTGACGAACCCCACGTGGGGCAACAGTTCCAGCGCCCGGCGAACCAGCGGCAGGCCTACCTTGGAGCCGCCGTAGGCCAGGTTGCGCAGCGACGGCAGCGTGTGGCCGCCGGACTCCAGCACGCTGACGATGCGGTCCAGCATGGTGGGCACCACGGTCGCGGTGGTCACCTTCTCGGCCTCGATCAGCCGCACCCATTCTTCGGCGTCGAAGTTGGGCAGATACACCATCTTTCGGCCGGCGTAGAGGTTGGACAGCGCGGCGCCGACCCCGGCGATGTGGTAGGGCGGCACGCAGATCAGCGCGGCGTCACTGGGATCGGCCGACTCGAACTCAACAGTCCCGGTCACATAACTGGTCAGGTTGTTGTGCGACAGCTCGACGGCCTTGGGTTGCGACGTGGTGCCGGACGTGAACAGCACGATCGCGACGGACTCCGGATCGGGGAATTCGGCAGCCGGGTCGGTGCCGCGCGCGGCCGTCAGGAACTCCTCGGAGCACATCACCCGATCGGACGCATCCCCGAGCATGTCTCGGTAGCGTTCATCGACGATCACCAGCGGTCCGGGCAGCCGCTCGATCAGTGCCTGGATGCCGTCGGCGGACAGCCGGTAGTTGAGCGGGGTGAAGGTCAGCCCGGCGCGCGCGGCAGCGAAGATCAGCACCGGCAGCATCGCTCCGCCGGTGCCCACGTAGGCCACGTGCTTGGCGCCCGATCCCGCGATCACACCGGCGCCCCCGTCGGCGAGGTCGCTGAGTTGCTGCGTCGTCAACCGCAGGGAGCCGGATGACTCCCTAGAAACGATGGCCGTGCGGTCGGGGTTGCTCGACGCGGCCATCTCCAGAAGCAACGAAATGCTCATCTTCGACCCTTCGTGGCTCCCCGCCCGTTACAAATCTAGGCGACAGTGTAAGTCATCTACGCATCACTGCGGGCCGCCGGGGTTGGGTCCCAGGCGGAGAGCCGGGGGATCCAGCGCGGAACGTTACGCCGGTAGTCGACATACTCACGGCCGTAGCGCTGTACGAGATGGGGCTCTTCCCAGAACCGAATGGCCGTCGCCTGGAACGCGAGAAAGATCGCGAACCACCCGAGCAGGGCGCCGGAGGCGGTAATGGCCGCCTCCCCGAGCAGGATGCAGAGCACGCCGGTGATCATCGGGTTGCGCACGTGCCGGTAGGGCCCCCGCACGACGAGGTGGACCGGCTCGCCCATCACATTGCCCAGACCGAGCGTCCCCTCGCCCACCCGGTCGAACAGCACGTTCGTCCACACCATCAGGCCCAAACCGGCGGCGATCAGCAGGCAGCCGACCGCGATCAGCCCGGCCGTCACCGCGGCACCGTGGTGCGGGTCGCGCACGCCGGCCGGAAGCACGATCAGGGCCGGGACGACGAGCGTGACCGTCACCGGGAAGAGCAGGACGGACATCAGGTGGCGCCACCAAAGGCGTCGTCGCGTGCTGGTCACCATGTCAGACCTCCAACAGATACTTCAGCAATCGTTGAACAAATCCGACATTACGCCCGCCTCGAGACATAGGTCAACGCTTGTTGAAGTATGCTTGCGCGCATGTCGGAACCCCGGCGGGCGGGCCGCTGGCGCACCGGTCAGCAGAACAGGCAGCGCGTCATCGACGCGGCGCGCGAACGCTTCATGCGCGACGGATATGACGGGGCTACCGTGCGCGCGATCGCCGCCGACGCCGGTGTCGACGTCGCGATGGTCTACTACTTCTTCGGCAGCAAGGAGGGGCTGTTCACCGCGTCCGCGCTCACCGGGCCCGAGCACCCGCTGCACCAGCTGGCCACGCTGCTCGACGAGGGGACCGCACAGGTCGGTCCGAGGCTGGTCCGCCGGTTCCTCGAGCACTGGGAGGAAGGCGGCGTCTTCGAACCATTCTTGACGCTGTGGCGCTCGGCGGCCATCCAGCCTCAGGCCCGAAAAGTGTTGCACGACAGCCTCGCCGGCCCCATTGCCGAGCGGGTCGCGGCCGAATTCGGGGTGGCCGATGCCGAGCTGCGAGTGGAGCTGGTGGCCAGCCATCTGGCCGGGTTGGCGTTCGCGCGCTACCAGCTGAAGATCGAGCCGATCGCATCCACCTCGATCGACGATTTGGTGGCGTGGCTCGGGCCGGCCGTGCAGCGCTACCTGACGGGCTAGGTGCCCGTCCAGCGCGGCGGACGCTTCTCGGCGAACGCGACCGCGCCCTCCCGGGCGTCGTTGGAGGAAAACACCGGGGCCAGGATCTTGATCTGCTCGGCGAACATGGTGTCGCGGCTCCAGCCGCGGGACTCGACGATGATCCGCTTGGTGGCGGCCACCGCGAGCGGCCCGTTCGCGGTGATCTTCTCGGCCAGCGCGATCGCCGCGTCCAGCACCTTCCCCGGCTCGGCCAGGACGTTGACCAGCCCCAGCGCGTGCGCGCGTTCGGCCGGCAGCTGGTCACCGGTCAGCGCCAGCTCCATGGCGATCGCATAGGGAATGCGCTCGGGCAGCCGCAGCAATCCTCCACCGCCGGCAACCAGTCCACGTTTGACCTCGGGGATGCCGAACGCCCCGTCCCTGGCCGCCACGATCAGATCGGTGGCCAGCGCCAGTTCCATGCCGCCGGCCAGGCCGTATCCTTCCACCGCCGCGATGAGCGGCTTGACCGGCGGACGTTCGGTGAAGCCCATGCCACGGCCCTCGACGATGACGTTTTCGCCGCGCGCGAACGCCTTGAGGTCCATGCCGGCGCTGAACGAGCCTCCCGCGCCGGTAAGGATCCCCACCGACAGGCCGTTGTCGCCGTCGAGGCGATCCATGGCGTCGGCCAGGCCGCGGCTCACCGCGGCGTTGACCGCGTTCTTGGCCTTCGGCCGGTTGATGGTAATGATCAGGATCCGATCCCGCTGTTCGACCAGGACTTCGGGTTCTTCGGTGGTGGCCTCTTCGTTCCCAGTGCTCACGGTGCTGCGCAGCTCCTTCGGATGTGGGCGGTGCGTTATCCGACCGATCGTAACGGCCGACCGGAACGGCATTAGCGTCAGGCGAGAGTCCCGTTACCGCGGATGGGGAGCGCGACCGGTGAAGTGGGAGATCAGGCGGGCGCCATCGCCGTCTCGACGACGGTAAGCTCTTCGGAAAGCCCTGCGGCCCTGCGTATTTCGATGAAGTCGCAGACGATTGCCTCGGTCACCTCGTGCGGGTCCTTGAGGGTGGCGCCGTCGGTCAGCACCGAGATGTTGAGCTGGTCGACGTAGCTCCACACGGTGATGTTGAGGCCACTGCCGGCGGTCAACGGCCCCACCGAATAGATCTCGGTGACCAGTGCGCCGCCCACCTGGCCGCGCTCGCGCGGACCCGGAACGTTGGAGATGTTCAGGTTCAGGATCTTGTTGTGCCCGTCGCGGCTCGATGCCCAGCGGAAGAAGGCCTGGGTGGGCCCCGGCGGCATGTAGGCGGCCCAGCGGCTGACCAGCTCTGGCCCCATCAGGTGGTGGCTTTCCTTGGCGGAGATGGCGTTCTCGTGACTGCACCGCACCCGTTCCAGCGGGTCGTCGGAGTCGGTCGGCAGGGCAACCAGCATGCCGGTGAACCGGTTGCCGGAGATGCGCTCGGGGGAGAAGTCGAAGCTCACCGGGACCGACGCCAGCAGGGGCTCGGCCGTGCCGTCGTAGCGCAGGAGCAGCGTCCGCAGCGCGCCGGTCGACATGGCCAGGACCATGTCGTTGATCGTCGCCCCGAGCCGCTTGCCGGTCTCCTTGACGTCGGCGAGCGCCAAGGTGGCGGTGGCGAACCTGCGCTCGGGGGTGATCTTGTGGTTCATGAAGGTGGGCGGCGGCTCAAACGGCCGGCTCAGTTCCGGGGAGAGCTTGCGCGAGCTGCGCCGGACCCGGCCCACCCCCTGGGCGGTGTAGCGGATGGTCGCGGGAAGTCGCCCGACGTGGCGCATGTGGTCCGCGAACGCCGATGTGATCAGTTGGCGTGTGGTGGGAGGCGGGTCGGACACGTACGGGCGTCCCTCCGGCGTGGGCTGCAGGTCCATGCCGCGCGCCAGCAGGTTTGCCGAGGCGACGCCGTCGGCGAGCGCGTGGTGGATCTTGCCCACCACGGCGATGCGGTGATCGGCCAGACCCTCGACGAAGTACATCTCCCACAGCGGCCGCGACCGGTCCAGCGGGGTGCCGGCGATCTGCCCGATCGCCTCGTCCAGCTCACGCCGACCGCCGGGGGCGGGCAGCCGCCAGGGCCGGATGTGGTAGCCGAGGTCGACCTCGCACTGTTCCCGCCACATGGGGTGGTGCAGGCTGTACGGGATTTCGACGAGCTGATAGCAGAACGGCTCGAGCTTGTTCAGCCGTCCCGCGATGACCTGACGAAAGGCTTCGATGTCGAAGTCGCGCCGGTCCGGATCGAGTTCGATCACGGCGGCTTTGATGGTGTGCATGTGCACGTTCGGCGTCTCGCTGTACAGCAGTACCGCGTCCCAGCCGCTCAGCCGTTTCACCGCTGCCCCTCACCCATAGAGGGACCATACCCAGCGGCGAGAGCTCAGATAACCTCTTTGGTGCCGATCTGCATTTTGGTGCGGTAGACCTGGTTCAGGAACAGCGAAGCGGCGTGCGCCGCCGCGCCGGCCCGCTCCCCGTCGATGAGGTCATACCCGTGACCCGCGCCAGGGAACTCCAGGTAACCGACCATCGAGTGCGAGACCGCCCGCAGCCGTTCGACGAAGGTCCGCGCCTGCTCGACCGGGATGACGCTGTCCTTGCTGCCGTGAATCACCAAGAATGGTGGCGCATTCCGGTGGACGCGGGCGATCGGTGACGCGTCGCGGAAAATCTCGGGGTGACGCGCGATCGACTTCCTGACCACCACCCGCTCCAGGAAGTCGACGAACCGGACACGCTCGGGGGTGGACCGGTCCTCCCAGTCGTAGCGGCCGTAAATCCCGACCACCGCATCCACCGAGCTGTCGGCGCCCTCGGGGAGCTCCCCCAAGTGCGCTGGATCGTCGGGGGTCAGCCCGGCCAGCGCGGACAGGTGTCCGCCGGCCGAACAGCCGGCTACCGCAACGAAATTGCGGTCGCCGCCGAACTTGTCGACGTTGGCGCGCGCCCACGCGATGGCGGTCTTGACGTCGGTGATGTGACGCGGCCAGCGGTGGTGCGGGGCGACCCGGTAGTCGATGGCCAGGCACACCCAGCCCTGCTCGGCCAGCCGGGACATCAGCGCGGACCCCTGCCCCATGCACCTGCCGTGCACCCAGGCGCCGCCCGGGACGAAGATCAGCACCGGCGCGGGTTGGGCGGGCAGGTCCTTGCGGCGCCAGACGTCGAGCACCTGCGCGGGGCTGTTCCCGTAGTGGACGGCGCGGTGGTAGAGGTAGCGCCGCTGGCGCATCGCATCCCAGATCGGCGGCGTCCGTTCCGCGGTGGGCCATTCCAGATCGAGGTCTGCGGCCGAGACCACCCCTCGCAGCGCGGCGAGGGACACCTCATGGGTGCTTTCCCGGTCCCGTCGGCGCGTGTCGTTGATGCCGGGGGTCAGCAGGTCCCTGGTCATTGCGGAGAGGGCAGAGGGGGCGTGCCGCACGCCCCAGACGCCCATGGCGGTCAGGGCGCCCAGCGGCTCCAGGCGCTTACCGACGACCGGCAGCGAAGCTCCCGCCACGCTTAAGGCCAGCATGTAGTCGGCGGGACCAGCCCGCAGCAACCGTTTAACGCAGGGTGTCATGCGGGGCGTCGTCGCCGTCATGTACCGAGCGTACCCCCGCGCCGACGTTCGAAACTGACGTTTCCGTTAGTGGGTGTCGGGAGGCGGGCCAGCCGCGCCTGTGGCCCGCCTGCCGGCCACGACGAGGCGCGCGGCGTAGCCGAGCGCGCTGACCGCGAACATCACCGCGGTGAGCAGCAGCCACCGGCCCAGAAACGGCTGCTGGGTTTGTCCGGTGGCCGCCTGATAGGTCGGGGCACCCTGCTGGATGATGCCGGGAAGGAAGACCAGCAGGGTGAGCCCGGCACCCAGGGCGGGGACCCGAATATGGTTGCGGGCGCTGACGTTACCGCGCCGTACCGGGCGCGCCCGGGTGAACAGCGCCCGGTCGGCCAGTGTGTAGAGCGGGAAGAGCAGCAGGTCGTGGGCGATCACGGCGGCCGCGAACCAAAGGGCGATCGAGTGCCACCAGGTGCCCGGATCCCACAGTGTCGCCGGCGTGAACGTGGCCAGGATGTAGCCGAGCAGGGCGAGACCGGACACCATCGTCAGCAGATGCAGCCGACCGGATCCGTAGATCGCCGTGAAACGGCTTGGTACTCGCGGCATTTCAGCTCGGCTCGAACTCGACGGACGCGACCCATTTGGTGTTGTGCACGCCGGGCAGCGCGGGGACGATGATGCGCGCCGGGTAGCCGTGATCCAACGGCAGGTCGGCGCCGTTGACCCGCAGCGCGAGCAGGGCGTCGCGATCGCGAATCTGGTTGGCCTGCAACGTCGCCGCCCCGAACGCACCACCTCGCTGCAGCGACGCCACGCGCGCCGTGCGCGGCTCGGGCACTCCGGCCAGCCGCGCGAGTTCGGCGAGCCGCACCCCGCTCCAGGTCTGCACGGTCGACCACCCCTCGACGCAGGCGATCGGCAGCCGCGCGGTGTGTTGTGGCATGCCGGCCAGCGCGGCGCGATCCAGCACCACCTCGAAGGGCCCGCCGCGCAACGTCAATCGCCAACCGGCGCCGACACTTTCGCGCGAGATTCCTGCGGCGACGGCGGTCTTGTTCACCGGGAAGTCGCCTCGGGGATCACGAATGCCGCGCCCGCGGGGCAGCAGCAGGGCCGCGCCCCGGGCGGCCCCGCCGAGGGTCTGGCCCACCGTCAGCGCGCCGATGAGCAGCACCCCCGCGCCGACGATCCCCAGCGCGCCGCGCCTGCTCATCGTCGGCTCGGCGGGATCGCTCGCCACCAGCCCGTCGGGATCGGGTGCTTCGGGGCGGGTGTCGATGCGGTTGGTGCGCAACACTTCTCGCAGCGGTAGCGACCGCAGCCCGGTGACCATGCGGGGAATCTTGAGCGTGATGTGCATCAGGAACCCGGCGATGAAGACCCACGCACCGAAATAGTGGCCGGTGTAGAAGCTGAACCCGAAGACGTAGTCGTACTGGATGTTGAGCACGCCGGTGACGATCTCGAACAGCGCGCCGCCGACCAACATCAGCAGCGACACTCGTTCCAGCGCCTGGGCGATCGAGCGGGCTGGCGGCCACACGAAAAGCCGCGGGATCACCGACCACAGCTTGGCCAGCACCACCGGAATGATCACCAGGCCCAGGCCCACGTGCAGCCCTTGCGTCAGCCGATACAGCCACGACGGGCGGGTGGGCCAGGTGAAGCCGGGCAGCCGCAGCCAGCCCACATCCGCGGGGATCGCCTGGCCGAGCTGGGGCGCGTAGGCCATGTAGGACAGCAGCCCGGTGATGATCACGATCGGCAGCGCGACGAGCAGCACCAGGCCGAACACCGACGTCAGCCACGGTCCCCGCAGCGGGCTGCGGAACTTGCTCACGAGGCGGCCAAGGTCGCGATCACCCGGCCGCCGATCGGGCGGACGCCGGTCAGCCTCAGGCCCGCCTGCGCCGCCAGGGCGGCGGCGCTGTCCACGCCGACCGACGCCCAGCGGAACCAGGGCCCGACCTCGCGGCCCGACTCCAGCCGCACCCATCGCGCGCGGACGCCGGTGACGTCGGCGTCGAACTCGGCGACGCAGCGCCCCCCGCGGGCCAGCAGCTCGGCGGCGCGCCGCAGGATCCGCCGCGGATCGCCGCCGAGGCCGACGTTGCCGTCGATCAGCAGGACGGTCTGCCACTGACCCGTTCCTGGCAGCGGACCGAACACGTCGCCCAGCAGCGCCGGCGCCCCGCCGCGACCCGCCAGGCGGATCGCCGCCGCGGACCGATCGATGCCGAGCGCCGGTATCCCCCGCCGAATGAGCCTGGCGACCAACCGCCCGGGACCGCACCCCAGCTCAATCGCGGGGCCCGCGCACATCCGCGCGACCGTGTCGTCGAAGACCTCATCGATGGCGCCTTGGGACTCGGGACATCGGTCCGCCAACCACCGGTGGGCCGGCAGCGGCCGGATTTCGCCGTCCTCATGGCGGATCCAGCAGCGTTCGCCGCCGAGCGCCCGATCGTAGAGATGCCCCAGCATGTCACGCCTTTCGCATCGTGCACGGCCAGAACGGACCCGCATCGCCGACATGCTGATATCCACGGGATAGGCCAGCATTTCGATCACCGGGATCGATACCCCGATCCTCACTTTGCTAAGCAAGCCGGCCCAGGCCGGGCTATCGACGGTTCCACGCGAGTGATTCGGTGCCGACGCGCGCGTGGATGGCCAGGGGAGCTAGGGAAATCCTATTGGCGGCAAACCGCGCCGTTGCGTTGCGGTTGACCGGCTCGGCCGTCAACCAGGTTCAGGTAGATCGTTCCGGTGTCGTCGCACCGCACCGGATAGGCACCCACCGGCGCGCCGCCGTTAGCGACCTCTTCTCCTGTCGCGAGGTCGTAGGTGAAGCCGTGCAACGGGCAGACGACGACCCGGCTGTCCGTCAGACCATCGGCCAGCGGGCCGCCTCGGTGCGGGCATACGGCGTCCAGCGCACGCAGCGAGCCGTCGCGCAGGCGGAAGACAACGATCTGCCGGCCTTCGACCGCGTAGGCGCGGCTCTCGCCCACCGGAACCTCGCCCACCGGGCCCAACGGGATCTCCGTCATCGCACCGGCACCTGCGGCAGCGGGATCAGCGGGAGGGAAGAGCGGAACCGGTTGGGCATAGCGGAGTTTCGGCTCTCGGCCCATGGATCCCGGTAGGAGTCGACCGATTTCTGCATGCGCGCATCGAGGTCGGCGCCGATACCGTCGCTGTCTTCGACCACAACATCGCGGATCCGGTCGATGCCCACCCGAGGCACGAAGTCGTAAGTGCGTTCGAGCCAGTTGGCGTTTTCTCTGTAGTACTGCAGGAACCGGCCGGTGATCGCGATGACCTCATCAGCGGTGTCCACCGTGGTCAGCAGGTCACCCTTGCGCACGTGCGAGCCGGCCGCGCCGCCGATGTAGATTTGCCATTGCCCGCCCTCGATGGCGACCACACCGACGTCCTTGCACAGGGCCTCGGCGCAGTTGCGCGGACACCCGGTCACCGCAAGCTTCATCTTTCCAGGGCTGGGGATGCCCTGGAAGCGCTCCTCGATCGCGATGCCCAGCGCCGTCGAGTCGCCCAGCCCGTAGCGGCAGAAATCGCTTCCCACACAGGTTTTCACTGTCCGGAAGCTTTTGCCGTATGCGTAGCCCGACGGCATCCCCAGGTCGGCCCAGACCGACGGTAGGTCCTCCTTGCGCACCCCCAGCAGGTCGATGCGCTGGCCGCCGGTGAGCTTGATCATCGGGATCTGGTATTTGTCGGCCACGTCGGCGATCTTGCGCAGCTGCTCCGAGCTCGTCACCCCACCCTTGAGCTGCGGCACCACCGAGAAGGTTCCGTCACGCTGGATGTTGGCGTGCACCCGGTCGTTGATGAACCGGCCGTCGGCTTCGTCGACGAACTCGTCGCCCCACATCATGTGCAGCAGGGACGCGAGCGCCATTTTCGAGCCGGCGTCTTCGCGACCCTCCGGTGCCAGCGCGGCGAACACCGAGGACACCGAGTGCAACTCGAGCTCGCGGATCTTGCGCATCAATTCCGGCTTCTCATAGGGGATTCCCGGCACGTACCAGTTCGCCGCGGCGTCTTGCGATACCGCGGACCCGGCTTCTGAGGCAGCCCACTCGACGATTTGCGCGACCAGCCCCTTGCACGAGCCGCAGCCCTTGCCCGCCCGCGTCGCCGACATCACCCCTTCCACCGACGTCTGCCCGTCGTTGACGCAGCGGACAATCGCGGCCTTGCTGACCCCGTTGCAGTTGCACACCTGTGCATCGTCGGCCAGCTCGGCCGCGCCGGTGGCCGCGTCCGGGGCGCCGAGGTCGAACATCAGCGACACCCGTTCCGGCGGCAGCGGAAGCCCGCGGTCGAACGCCTGCATCAGGAACGCCACCTTGCTGACGTCGCCGACCAGCGTGGCGCCGATCAGCTTGTCGTCGCGCACCACCACGGTCTTGTAGACGCCGCGCCTGGGCTCGGAGTACTGCACGAATTCGTCGTCGTCGCGTTCCGGGGTCTTCACCCCCATCGCCGCCACGTCGACGCCGGCGACCTTCAGCTTGGTGGCCGTCCGTGAACCATGGTATGCCGCACGGGGATCGGCGCCGGTCAGGTGATCGGCGAGCACACCGGCCTGCTCCCACAGCGGCGCGACCAGGCCGTAGACCTGGCCGCGGTGCTGCGCGCACTCCCCCACGACGTAGATGTCGTCGTGGTCGATCGACCGCATGTGATCGTCGACGACGATCGCGCGTTCCACCGTCAAGCCGGCGCGCACGGCCAGCCCGACATTCGGCCGGATGCCGGCGGCCAGCACCACCATGTCGCACGGCAATCGGCTGCCGTCGGCGAATTCGATCCCCGACGGGAGGCCGCCCTCGGTGAGCATCCGGGTGGTTTTCTTGCCGGTGTGCACCTCGATGCCCAGCGCCTCTACCAGCCGCCGCAGGATGGCGCTGCCCTGATCGTCGAGTTGCGCGTTCATCAGCGTCGGCCCGCCCTGCACGACGCCGACCCGCAGCCCCCGGTTCTGCAGGCCCCGCGCGGCTTCCAAACCGAGCAGCCCGCCCCCGACGACGACAGCCTTTTCGGGGCTTTCGCTTCGCTTTTCGGCGAATTCGATCATGGCCTGGCAATCGTCGATCGTTCGGAATCCGAAGACCCCCGGCGCCAGGGTCTTGTTGTCTTGCCAGATGCCGTCGACCGGGGGATAGAACGACCTGCTGCCCGTGGCCAGGATCAGCTTGTCGTAGCGGATGGTCGTGCCGTCGTCGGCGTGCACCAGGCGCGCGAATGGGTCGATTCGCACCACGCGCACCCCGGCGCGCAAGTCGATGCCGTTCTCGACGTACCAGTCCACCGGGTTGAGGTAGATCTCGCCGGCGTCGTCGGAGCCGGCCAGCACGTTGGACAGCAGGATCCGGTTGTAGTTTCCGTACGGTTCGTCGCCGAACACGGTGATGGCGAACCGCTCATTGCCGCCGCGGGCGAGGATCTCCTCCAAGGCGCGCGCGCCCGCCATGCCGTTACCGACGACGACCAAGGTGGCCAGGCCGACCGGGGTGTGACCGTTCGTTTCGGGTTGGGCCAGTGTGATCACGAAAAAACCTCGATTCCGATTCAGATCTCGACCAGGCCGATGTCGACGAAGACCGTGCCGCTCAATCCGTCGGGCGCCGCGACGAACACCTCGAGGACGGTATCGGCGATCAGGTCTTCCACCACCCGAAGCGGAACGTGCACAGCGTCTTTGGCGCCGATGGGGAAGTACCGCATCGGGGCGCCGTCGCGCATCAGGACGACGGTGACCAGCTCGTCGGTGCTGTTGCCGCCGCGGAAGTAGACGGGTTGCGTGATCGCCCCGGCCGGCACGGCATAGCGCAGGGACGAATCGAGCAGGGACGGTGAGTCGTAGCCCTTTCCGTGAAAAGTGAACTGTCCCTGCAAAAAGCGCGGCGTGCTGTCGTCACCCATGCGTCCCATCTCCTTCCAGTGAATCTGCCGCCTCCGCGCGAGACACGGAGACCGCGCAGACTTTGAACGACGGCATCCGTGAATGCGGATCCAGAACCGGATTGGTCAGCCGGTTGATGCCCGCCGCACCGCCCCAGTGGAACGGTGCAAAGACGGTATCCGGGCGGATACCGCTATTCGTTCGCGCCGTCATGACGACCGCGCCGCGGCGCGTCGTCAGCCGGACCGCGTCGCCGGTGCCGACGCCGAGGCGTTGCGCCAGTGTCGGGTGTAACTCGACCACCGGCTCCGGCTCGGCCTCGGCGAGCGTGGCCACCCTGCGCGTTTGGGTGCCGGATTGGTAGTGCCGCAGCAGCCGGCCGGTCGTGAGGTAGTACGGGAATTCGTCGTCCGGCACTTCCGGGGCGCCCAGCTGCTCGACGGGATGGAAGTGGGCCCGCCGGTCCGGCGTCGGGAAGTCCTCGACGAACAGCCGCGGGGTGTCGGGATATAGGGGGGACGGGCAGGGCCAAAAAACCCCGTCGCCGGCGGCGATGCGTTCGTAGCTGATTCCCCGGTAGTCGGCCCTGCCGCCTTGGCTCGCGCGGGTCAGTTCTTCGAAAACTTCCTGGGAGTCGGCCGAAAACCCGTGTACCCCTAGGCGCTTCGCCAAGTCGGCCATGACGTCGAGGTCGCTGCGGACCTCACGGGGCGGCGTGACGGCCGCTTGACGCAACACCACCCGGCCTTCCAGGTTGGTCATGGTTCCCGACTCTTCGGCCCATTGCGTTGACGGAAGCACCACATCGGCCAGCGCGGCGGTCTCGGACAAGAAGATGTCGGAGACCACCAGGAAATCCAGTTCCTTGATCTTGTCGACGATGTGGAGCGAATTAGGGGCAGAGACAACGATATTGGAGGCCATCACCCACAGCGCGCGCACCCCGCCGGCGGTGCCTATGCCGCCGAGCATTTCGTAGGCCGACCGACCCGACGACGGCAGGTCGGCCGGGTTGATGCCCCATACCCGTCCGACATGAGCGCGCGCCTCGGGGTCGTCGAGTTTGCGGTAGCCGGGTAGCTGGTCGCACTTCTGCCCGTGCTCGCGCCCGCCTTGCCCGTTGCCCTGACCAGTGATGGTCGCGAAACCGCTGTATGGACGGCCCGGCAATCCCAGTGCCAGGGCCAGATTGATGAAGGCCTGCACCGTGTCGGTGCCCGAGCTGTGCTGCTCGGCGCCGCGGGCGGTCAGGATCATCGCGTGACCGGCGTTGGCGAGCATCCGAGCGGCGGTCACGATGTCGTTCTCGGGAACACCGGTGATCCGTTCCACGCGGTCCGGCCAATACAGGCGCACGGCGCGGCGCACCACCTCGAATCCGACGGTTCGTTCGGCGACGTATCGGTGGTCGATGAGCCCTTCCCGGGCGCAGACGTTGAGCATGCCGTTTGCCAGGGCCAGATCCGTTCCGGGAACCGGCTGCAGATGGAGGTCGGCGCGGCCGGCCGTCGCGGTGCGCCGCGGATCCACCACGATGAGCTTGGCGCCGCGGGCGCGGCCCTCGTCGAAATATTGCATCGCCGGGGGCATGGTGTCGGCGGGATTGCCGCCGACGAGGAGGATCACGTCGGCCCGCGCGATATCGGCCAGCGGAAAGGGCAATCCGCGGTCGATACCGAACGAACGGTTCGACGCCGCGGCGGCCGAGGACATGCAGAACCGACCGTTGTAGTCGATCGCCGAGGTGCGCAGCGCCACGCGGGCGAATTTGCCTAGTTGGTAGGCCTTTTCATTGGTCAGGCCGCCGCCGCCAAAGCATCCCACTGCGTCGCGGCCATGATCCTGCTGGGCCTTCTGAAACGCCGCGACCACCCGTTCCAGCGCCTCGTTCCAGGTCGCCGGACGCAGCGGCGAACCCCGCTCGTCGCGAACCAGCGGGCGGGTCAGCCGTTCCGGGTGCCCCAGCAGCTCTGCTGCCGTCCACCCCTTGGCGCACAGGCCACCACGGTTGGTCGGAAAGTCACCCCGGGGTGACAGCGCGACCGTTCCGCCCGATACGTCGAGGGTTATCCCGCATTGCAGCGAGCAATACGGGCAATGAGTCTTCGTCGGCACCGACGCCATTGACGATCACCGCTTAGCAGATGAGCCGGCACGCCTTCGGCCGGCTCGGCTGGATGTTCCTCCCATGTCGCCTCCCGATCGGCCACTTACCGCCCGAAACTACGGCGCCCGTGTTGCGCAATCGTTTCGGTGGATTGTCCGGAGGACTACCGCGGGCTCACGGTCCTGCCCTCGCTGGCGTCGTGTCGTCAGCAATACTTGTCCGATGCCGAACAACGATGTTCACCCCGACCTACGCCGCGTCGCGCGGATCGCCCCGCGCCACATCATCGGTCCCCGCACCCTGCCGATCGTGCGGACCCTGAGCGGCCTGACGGGGCGGTTTCGCCAACCCGACGCATCCGGCGTCGAGGTGATCGCGCTGGAGTCCGGGGCCGGCGTCCGGCTGTTCCGTCCGCTCGGCGCAACCGAGCCCACGCCCGCGCTGCTGTGGCTTCACGGTGGCGGTTACGTCATCGGCACGGCCCAGCAGGACGACCGGCTGTGCCGCCGGTTCTGCAAGAGGCTGGGCATCACGGTCGCGTCGGTGGAATACCGCCTGGCGCCGGAACACCCGTATCCCATCCCGCTGGAAGACTGCTACTCGGCGCTGGCCTGGTTGGCCGTGCTGCCCGCGGTGGACGAGGGGCGGCTGGCGATCGGCGGCGCCAGCGCCGGCGGCGGCCTGGCCGCGGCGCTGGCCCTGCTGGCGCGGGACCGCGGCGAGATCACCCCGGTATTCCAGCTGCTGGCCTACCCGATGCTGGATGACCGAAGTTCAGCGAGCGCCGCGAGCCCGAACCACCGGTTGTGGAGCACGCGCAGCAACCACTTCGGCTGGACCGCCTACCTCGGCGGCGCCGACCCACAGGCCGCCGTCCCCGGGCGCCGCGACGACCTCAGCGGGCTGCCGCCGGCGTGGATCGGCGTCGGCACCCACGACCTGTTCCACGATGAAGACCTGGCCTACGCCGGACGCCTGTGCGACGCCGGGGTGCCGTGCCACGTCGAGATCGTTCCGGGCGCCTTCCACGGCTTCGATGCGGTCGCGCCCAAAGCCCAAGTGTCGCAACGGTTTTTCGAGAGCCAGTGCGACGGTTTGCGCGCCGCGCTCGCGCCGGCGGGCTGATCGCCGGTCACATGGCGAAGTAAACCAGCTCGCCGCCGATGACCGTGGCCGCCACCATGCCGGCGTCGAGATCGGCCAGGGCCGTCGCCGGCGGCTCGGACAGAACGCACAGATCCCCCGGCTGGCCGGGTTCGACTGTTCGCGCCCGGCCCGGCCGGTCCGACCGGCCCAGGAACATCGTCAAAGCCTGTCGCGCCGAGACACGTTCGTTCGCGTTGAGAACGGCGCCGCTGGGGGTGGTGCGGTACACGGCCGCACGCATCGCGGTCCACGGGTCGCCGTGGCCGAAAGGCGTGTCGGTGGACAGCGCCACGGGGACCCCCGCGTTCAGCAAAGATGCCACCCGCCATAGCTGGTCGTGCTCGGCGGCGGGGACGTCGGCGAGGTACTGATCGCCGCGCTCGGCGACGAAGTTGGGCTGCGTGACCACCGTGACCCCGAGTTCGGCGAGGTCGGGCAGGTTGTCGTCCGGCACCACGGCGGCGTGCTCGATGCGATCCAGCGGGTGGCTGCCGGCGGCGCGCAGGGCGGCGATGGCCACCACGAGCTGCGCCGCGGTCACGCAATGCACGGCGACCGGTTGCTCGGAGCGGTGGCGGTCGGTGATCCACTGGATCAGCGCGTCCAGGTCGAGGCGGTCGTCGTGCAGGATCATCTTGCCGGGGGACAAAAAGCTCGTCCGGGGGCGAAATTCGCCGCGACGGTGCGCGACCAGGAGCGAAACCACGTCATCGGCGTCGAGGTTCGGGGTGGCGTCGGTGACGCCGATGACGCCGTAGGCGGTGATTCGGCGGCTGAGCTCCGCCAGGTCGGATTCGCGCCGCTGCAGCGCGTCCGACCACCCCCCCTCGGCGCTGCGCAGGCGCCCGTCGGGATGTTCGGCCAGGCCGACCCGGCCCAGCGCCTCGGAGTTGAGGATCCACAGCGCGCCGCTGCGGTGCTGGATGCGCACCGGGACTTTGCGCACCACGGCATCGATGGCGGACCGGTCCAGCTCCCCGGCGACGGACTCGTGGTAGCCCACGGCGCGAATCCACCCGTCGGGACCGGGGGTGGCGTTCGACAGCAATTGGGTCAGTTGTGCTTCGGTGGTGACCCCGGGCGGACCGACGAAAAAGGAGTCCATCGCCGATGCCGCCGAACGCAGGTGCACATGGTGGTCGTGCAACCCAGGCAGGACGGTTCCGCCGCCGGCGTAGAGCACGCCCTCCCCCGGGCGGGCGGCGAGGCCGTCACCCAGCTCGTCGATCCGGTCGCCGACCCGGATGTCGGTGATCGTTCCGTCCAGCAACGCGGCACGCTTGATCAGCATGGGGCGCATCGCCTTTCGGTCACCAACCGGCGCACGGCCTCGTTGTCGGCGCCCAGCCGGGGCGCCGGCCTGGATGGCGCCGGGTCCCGCGGCGGGGGGGCCGGATCCGCTGCGACGGACGCCCCGGTCGGCAGCGCCGCGTAGGTCGCGGCGATGCCGGCCATCGACACGTGGATCAGTTCGCCGCCGCCCCGGCCGAGCGATTGCGCCACCGCCATCGTGGCCTCCAGCCCCGTCAGCGGGTCGGCGACGGCGTCACCGCAAAACACCGGTTCGCCCGCGGCCGTACCGACCAGGCCACCGGCCACCGCGGCGTCGTCACCGAAGGCCGGCCTGTGATCGTCGTAACCGGTGATGCGCAACCAGATTCGGCCGGCGCGCGGCGCGACGTGCTCCGGGCCGAGCCGCCGCCGCGCCAGCCCCGCCGGCCGCGAGCCTTCGATTACGATATCGGCGGCGGCGAGCAGCTCGCGCAGCTCGTCCGTCTGGTTATCGAAATCGACACTGTAGGAAAGCTTTTCGGCGTTGACCCAGTCGAAGAAGGCCGGGCTGCCCGCTCGGGTGCCGTCCGGGCGCCGCGGGCTTTCGACCTTGACGACGGTTGCGCCCGCGCGCGCCAGCAGCCCCCCGCACAGTGGGCCCGCCCACATGGACGACAGGTCGGCCACCAGCAGGCCGGTCGGCTCCCGCGCGGACGCGGTGGCGGCGGTTCGGCGTATCGACGGCGGCCGGGGCGTGGCCTCGCCAAGGCCCGCGGCGGGGATGTCGAGCAAGCCCGCCCGCTCGATGATCGCCGACACCGGTTGCGTTGCGGCCCAACGTTGCAGCGCCGGCCAGGGGTCGGCGGCCACGTCGTCGGCCTGCAGCACGGCGGGGACGGCGGCGACGTCGTCGGGGCGCGACAGCGTGATAGCGCACCAGCCGTTTCGGGCCGCCAGCAACCGGGTGGCGCCGCCGGCCGAAACGCGGCCGGCGCGACTCAAGCCGAGCAACGCGGCCCGGCCCGTCAGCAGGGTCGGCGCGTCGACGGCGATTCCGATTCGCGCACCGACTGCCGCGGCCACCTCGTCGGCGCGGGTCAGCACGTTCGCGCGGGAGAAGTCGGGCGGCGCGTCCGGCAAGCCAGTCAGATAGGCCAGTCCGCTACTACCCCACTTGAACGAAGCCGAGCTCACGCCACCATTGTGCGCGCAGCGCGGCTCAGAAATGCAGCGCGCTGTACCGCCAGTCCAGCACAGGCCGGTCGGCCTCGCCGTCGGGCTCGCCGACGGCGTAGACC
Source organism: Mycobacterium sp. 852002-51057_SCH5723018 (assembly GCF_001667035.1). Lineage (GTDB taxonomy): Bacteria > Actinomycetota > Actinomycetes > Mycobacteriales > Mycobacteriaceae > Mycobacterium. The sequence goes on along the minus strand of NZ_LZIR01000111.1, from coordinate 73,768 downwards.
AGGGACCGCAGCCGAAGGACGCCGCCGGGCTCGGCGGACTCGACGTGCAACTCGCTGTAGAGGGTGTCCCCCTCGTGCACCGGGCCGGTGTGATCGCAGGACTGCCACCCCAGCACCGTCGCCAAGTTGGGCAACAGCCGGCACGCCTGCGCCAGGGCCAGCCCGATGGCGTGTCCGCCGTACACCAGCCGGCGTCCGCCGGGCCGTGAATCATGATGTATGGCAGCGACATTCAAGGTGAGACGGGCGAGTTCCGGTGCGCTGCTTACCACGTCACCGGTGCTGCGCAGCACCGCGCCCGTCAGGCCCGTCGCGAAATGCGGGCCGGGCACCTTGTTCCGGAACGCGTCGCCGTCCCACCGCGCGGTCGGATCGGACGCTGGGCCGGGCACGTCGACACCGATCGAGGACAGGTCGTCGCCTGGAGCCTCCGATCCATTGTCGGGATTCCAGTCCGGGCTCGCCGGCAGCATCGCACACCGATAGAAGTCGAGAACCAGCCGATCGGCCTGGTCGATGGTGATCATCCGCAGCGCCGCCATTCCCGTCGGCGCCCTGCCCGGCTTGGGTGAATTCGCCCGCAGCCCAACCACTTCGGTGCGGGTGTAGAGGGAGTCACCGATGACCGGGAAGCGGTGGAACACCAGGCCGCGGTAGAACAGGTTGGCCTTGACCCGTTGGGTGGCCAGGGTGCTCTGTCCGATGGCGACGTCGCACACCAGCGCCGGATGTGCCAGCGGCCCAGGCGCGCCGGTCACCGCGGCACACAGGTCGGTGTCCAAGGCCAGCCGCAACCGATCGCCCAGGATCGCCTGGTGGGCGGCGGCCATCCCCGCCGAGAGCGTCATCGCCGGGGCCCAGTCGAAGACCTGACCTCTCGACAGATCGTCGAAGTAGGGGCCGCCCTCGCGGATCCGGCCATACCCGTTTCTGGTCACAACGCCACATGCTGGCAGGCTGTCGAACAGGGGGTCAAACGCGGAGGGTGGTCTCACAAGTGAGCGGTGAGGTGAACGACGAAGAGGACATGCTGGTTGACACGGTGCGGGCGTTCATCGACCGCGACGTGAAGCCCGGCGTCCGCGAGGTCGAGCACGCCAACACCTATCCCGAGGCGTGGATAGAGCAGATGAAGCGGATCGGCATCTACGGCTTGGCCATTCCCGAGGAATACGGCGGGTCGCCGGTGTCGATGCCCTGCTATGTCCGGGTCACCGAGCAGTTGGCGCGCGGCTGGATGAGCCTGGCCGGCGCGATGGGCGGGCACACGGTGGTGGCCAAGCTCTTGACGCTGTTCGGCACCGAGGAACAAAAGCGCACCTACCTGCCGGCGATGGCCACCGGCGAGCTGCGCGCCACCATGGCGTTGACGGAGCCCGGAGGTGGCTCGGACCTACAGAACATGACGACCACCGCTGTGCCCGACGGCTCGGACGGGCTGAGGATCAACGGTTCCAAGACCTGGATCAGCAACGCGCGCCGTTCCGGCCTGATCGCGCTGCTGTGCAAGACCGACCCGGGCGCCACCCCGAGGCACAGGGGCATCTCGATCGTGCTGGTCGAGCACGGGCCGGGCCTGACGGTGTCGCGCGACCTGCCCAAGCTGGGCTACAAGGGCATCGAATCCTGCGAGCTGTCGTTCGACAACTTTTCCGCGCCGGCGTCGGCCGTGCTGGGGGGCCGGCTGGGCGAGGGCTTTTCGCAAATGATGAAGGGGCTCGAAACGGGCCGCATTCAGGTAGCTGCGCGCGCCCTGGGCGTGGCCACGGCGGCGCTCGAGGACGCGCTGGCCTACGCCCGGGAGCGGGAAAGCTTCGGCCGGCCGATCTGGAAACACCAGGCGATTGGCAACTACCTGGCCGACATGGCCACCAAACTCACCGCCGCCCGTCAGCTCACCCGCTATGCCGCCGAGCGCTACGACAGCGGCGAACGCTGCGACATGGAGGCCGGCATGGCCAAGCTGTTTTCCTCCGAGGTGGCGATGGAGATTGCCCTGGACGCCGTGCGCATCCACGGCGGCTACGGCTACTCCACCGAATACGATGTCGAGCGCTATTTCCGCGACGCGCCGCTGATGATCGTCGGCGAGGGTACCAACGAAATTCAGCGCAATGTCATCGCCGGGCAGCTGGTCGCCCGGGGCGGGATCTGAAGCAAATCTCCCAGTTTGACGTAGGTGCGTGCTGTATATTTGCCTGACTTCTCACACCAGCAAAGCCAACGAAAGGCAGCTGCCATGAGTTATCCCCCTGGGCCGTACGAAGGTTCCCCGGAATGGCAGGGCCAACAGCCGCCGGCTTGGCAAGGCCAGCCGCCGCCGGCCGGTTACCCGGCCCCGCAGCCGGGTTGGCCGGCGCAACGCGAGCCGGACAACTACCTCGTCTGGGCCATCCTGGTCACCGTCCTGTGCTGCCTCCCGTTCGGAATCGTCTCGCTCGTGTACTCCACCAGGGTCTCCGGGCAGTGGGCCCAGGGGCGGTACGCCGAGGCGCAGGCCTCGGCCGACAACGCCAAGAAGTGGGCCATCATCGGCGCAGTCGTGGGTGTGGCCGCCTATGTCATCGGTGTCATTCTGTGGTTCGCCATGTTCGCGGCGATTGTCTCGTCCATCCCGTCCACCACCAGCACCACCTACTCAGGCTTCTGAGACCCCCCTTGGGCGCCAACGTAAGTCGCGTCCACCAACCCCCACGCGCGCGCGGTACTGGCGCCGACGCTGCGCCCGGACAGCACCAGATACGCCGTCCGCCAGCGGCCGATCCGCCGCGTGACGCTGACGGTGCCCCCGGCGCCGGGAATGAGACCCAGCCCCAGTTCGGGTAGCCCGAACACCGAATCTTCGTGCGCCTCAACCCATCCGCAAAAGGCCGCCATCTCCAATCCGCTGCCCATCACCCGGCCATGAACCTCGGCGCGGCAGGACGGGCCAAGCCTGGCGGTCAGCGCGTCGAGCGCCAGGGCGGGACTGTGCCGGGTGCGGGCCAGATGCGCGCTCGCCGGGTCGGCGAAGGTGCCGAATTCCGCGAGATCTCCGCCGCTGCAGAATGACGGCCCGTTGCCGCTCAACACTATTCGTGTCACCGACGGGTCCAATAGCGCCACGGTCAGCGCCTCGAGCAGCGCGGCGCGCGCGTCCGTGGAGAACGCGTTGTGGCGCTGCGGCCGGTTGAATCGGACGTGCACCGTGTCGCCGTTGCGCTGCGCCAGCACCGGATCGGCGATCTCGGGCATTCGGGCCGGCCCCCGCTCGTCCAGCCAGCGCGCGAACTCCGGGCCGGCCTGCAGGGTCGAATAGGCCAACGACTCGGTCACCACTGCTGCCAGTGTCGGGCCGCCGGGATCGACCGAGCGCAGCACGTCGTCGCACACGCTGCTGGCGTGCGGCCAGCGCCGGCAGCGCTCGGTCAGTTCGGCCACCGCCTCAGGCACCGAATCGACGGTGATCACCCTGCGGTCGGTACAGGCTTCCTCGGTCAGCGTGAAAGTCGCTGTGCCAAGCCAGGACTCGGCCGCCGCGATGTCGGCGGCCGCGCCGACGGCGACGGTCACGCCGGGCGGTGATGCGACGTCGGCATCGGGAGCGCCCGATAGGTCAACCACCCGGAGCATGGGTCACACCGAGTATTTCTCGATCAGCCCGTTCTTGTAGAGCTTTCCGGTGTCGGTGCGCGGCAGCTGCGCCTCGAAGGCGATCTTGCGCGGGCATTTGTAGTGCGCCAAGCGGTCTCGCAGCCACGCGGTCAGCTGGTCGGCGAACCCGTCGGTGGCGTCGGCGGGGTCCACGGTCTGCACGGCCGCCATCACGCGCTGCCCCATCTCGTCGTCGGGCACGCCGAACACGGCCGCGTCCAACACCTTCGGGTGGGTGACCAGAAGGTTCTCGGCTTCCTGCGGGTAGATGTTCACCCCACCGGAGATGATCATGTGGTGGCGCCGGTCCGTCAGGTACAGGTAGCCATCGTCGTCGAGGTAGCCGATGTCGCCTACGGTGGCCCAGCCGTGCCGGTCGCGCGAGGCGGCGGTTTTCGTCGGATCGTTGAGGTATTCGAAGTTGAACCCGCCCTCGAAGTAGATCTCGCCGGCCTGCCCGGGCGGCAACTCGGTCCCGTCCTCGCCGAGGATGTGGATCTGGCAGTTCATCGGCTTACCGACCGAACCCGGATGCGCCAGCCAGTCCTCGGCGCTGATCAACGTCGACCCGATCGCCTCGGAGGAGGCGTAGTACTCGTCGACGATCGGACCCCACCAGTCGATCATCTGCTTCTTGATCTCGACCGGGCACGGCGCGGCGGCGTGCATCACCCGCTGCAGGCTGGACAGGTCGTAGGAATCACGAACCGCCTGAGGCAGTTTGAGCATGCGCGTGAACATGGCCGGCACGAACTGGCCGTGGGTCACCCGGTAGCGCTGGATGGCGTCCAGCGCGCCCTCGGGGTCGAACTTCTCCATGACGACGGTGGTGATGCCGCCGGCCTGCGTGGTCATCGACCACACCGACGGCGCGGTGTGGTAGAGCGGGGCCGGGCTCAGGTAGACCGTATCGGGGTTCATCCAGAACCCGACCAGGGCCGACATCATGCCGGGCGCCTCGGCCGGAGAGACATGCGGGAGTTCGCGTTTGATGCCCTTGGGCCGGCCCGTGGTGCCCGACGAGTACTGCAGCAGGTCGCCCTCGAGTTCGTCGTCGATCGGCGTGTCTGGTTGGCGGGCAACGCATTCCGGGTAGCGTTCCCAGCCGGGCAGGTCGGCCCTTTCCTTATCGGAGGCGAGCATCAGCAGATCGGGCAGCCCGCCGGGCAGGTTGTCGCGCAGTTCGGCGCACGTGTCACGCAGCGCCGCCGAGCCGATGATGGCCTTGGCGGCGCTGTTGTCGATGATGTAGGCGGCCTCGGCGGCGGTCAGGTGGGTGTTGATCGGCACGTAGTACAGACCGCTGCGGCGGGCCGCCCACATCACCGCGTGGATGTGCTCGTTGTTCTCCATCAGGATCGCGACGGTGTCCCCCTCGCGCAGCCCGGCCTGACGGAAGCGATGCGCCAGCCGATTGGCCCGGGCCTCCAGGTCGTCGAATGTGATGACGGTCCCCGACGGGTACAGGATTATGGCGGGCTTGTTGGCGCCGATATGCGGGCGAATCTGCATGCGCCGACTGTACCGCCGCCGAAGTTTGACGGGTGTTAAGTGGCCGGTCGGCATGCAGTCACACCGGTCAACAAGGACATCCGGACCGCCGAACTCGCCGTTACCAAGACCCGCCGCCCTGCTGTCACACGTCATTCAAGCCGGCCAGCACTCGCGACGGGGCGAGTCGCTGGTCGGGGTCGAGGGCAGTGCTGATACCGGCGAGACGCTGCAGATCTGAATGGTCCAGCCCGTCGGCGATCGCACCACGGCCGTCGGCGAACGACGCGGCGGCGCGTCCGAGGTCGGCCGGCCGCGCGGCGGCGCGCGCTCGTGCCAACCCATCCTCGGTGCGCGAGCGGGAGGCGAGCTCGGTCGCGACGCCCACCGCGTGCAGCAGGAAGGGTCCGGGTACCGCGGTGGTCGCGCCGTCGCGCGTGTGCGCGTGATTGCCCACGTTGCGCAACTCGACGACCGCGACCGGCGAGTCGGCCGCGGCCGCGGTGCCCAACACACCAGCCGCCACGGCCGGCGCGCTGGGCCCAAGCCATCGGCCGAGGCCCAGCGCGGGAACCGGATTGGGTGGGTCGAGGTGAATCTGGGCAAGCCGGGCCGCGTCGGCGGGCGCCCAGCTGCTGTCCACCACTGGCGCCGGCGCGGCCCGCAGCGCGCGGAGCAACGGGCCGGCCGCGTCGGGGCCCTGCGGTGAGGCGAAAGCCAGATGCACGATCGGTACACCTTGCAGCGCGGGGGGAAACATGGGGGCGCCCGGCGGCGTGTGCAGCACACTGATGCTTGTCGAGAGCGCATCACCGATCTGCCCCATGGCGCTCACCCAGGCGTCGGCGACCGGCCCAAGCGCATCGATGCTCCACAGTTGATAACCGGCCCACAATCCTGGGGGCGCCACGAGTTCGACGGTCAGCGCGGTGGCCAGGCCGACCCCACCGCCGCCCCGGAACGCCCACAGCGCCTCGCGGTCGACGGCGTCGGCGGCGTCCTCTGCCGCCCGTCGAATCTGCCCGTTGCCATCGACGTAATCGACGGCCAGTAGCGCCGAACTGGCCATCCCGTACGGGCGGGTCAAGAACCCGACTCCGCCCCCGAATGTGTAGCCGGCGACGGCCACGGTGGGCGAGGTGCCGGCCAGTCCAAGCAGCCCATCGCGTTCGGCCACCGCGCTGACCGCCGACCAGGTCGCGCCGGCCCCGACGTGGGCGACGCGTGCCTGCGCGTCGATGCGGACCGCGTTCAATCCCGAAGTGTCCACCAGCAGCCGATCGGCTTCGATCGGCGCACCCGCGCCGTGCCCGCTGGCCTGTACGGCGACCCCCAGGTTGCGCTGCGCGGCCCACTGCACGGCGTGGGCGACCTCGTCGGCGCTGCGCGGGTGAGCCGCCATGGCCGGACGCTGCACCACCGTGGCGTTGTGCGGGTTGGTCGCGGCCCGGTATGCGGCGCTCCCCGGCGGTGACAACAGATCGGCTCTCATCTCGGTCATTTTGTCCTACTCAAACCTCGCGGGCATTTCGTGAGGTGGCGGGCAGCGTTTCGTCTCTCTAGGGCACGAGCAGGAGAGCGGAAGTGATGAGCATGACGACGGCGGTGACGCCATGGACTCCCCAGGCGATCGACTTCGAGCCGCCATTGCGGAGCACGATCGCCGTATCGGCCAGCGGAATGATCGTGGCGGCCAACATCACCCAGCCGACGAGGTGGGTCGCGCCCGCGACCATCAGGATGATGACCACCACCCCCGTTGCGATGTCGCGCACGCCCTTGACGCTCAAGTAGGCGCCGGCGTACGGCTGGTCCAGATCCGGTAGCACGCCGTATCCGGCGGCGGCGACGCGCGGCGCGACGAGGAAGCGTGCGCCGATGAAGATGATGCCCGCGGCGAGCAGTCCGGCGAGCGTGTAGCCGATGATGGTGACGGTCATGTCGAACACTCCTGGGGTTCGTTAGTGGATCGGTGAAAACGATGTCGGGTCAAGCAGTATCGACCGAACGTCGACGATGTCGTCGACGTCGAAGCCGGCCATGTCGGCGCCGAATTCCGGGCTGGTCATGATGTGCCGGGTGAGTTGTTCGGTGTCGGCGCCCGGTGGGTAGCCGATCAGCGCGACGACTCGATTCGCGCCGCCGCTTCGCTCGGTCCACACACCGTGGGTGGTGACTCCGAACTTCGGGAAGGTCGCCAGGTGGCGGGCCCAGTGAACCGTTGCGTACCGCTGCAGAGCTTCCGGCGATCGCAGGGTGTAGATCCTGAGCTGAAACATCGAAGTCGTGCTCCTTCAGTTGAATTCGGCTGTGTAGAGCTGCGGGCGAGGCGGTCAGATCATCAACACCACGCATAAGGCGGTCACTGCCAGACCTTGCAGCACCGCGCGAGCATTGATGATCGAGTCCCACTTCGCTTGCAGCGCAAACCCGTTCGGGAGCGCCTGGCCCGCGTCGGCGGCCGCTGTCATTTGCCTGTTGATGGGTGCGCTCACCTGGGTGTAGAGCACCAGCCAGATCACCAGCAGCACCAGCGCGGCACCGGCCGGGATCGCCTGCGCCCAGTGTGCGGCCACCACGGCCAGCACCGCGCTCACCGCGGTGGCCACGACCCCGAGCACCCCGGGCACCGGCATGCGCCGGTCTCCGTATCGGTGCACGCGTCCCATGACCGCGACCAGGGCAGCGTCGTCGACCGACGCCAACGCCGGTCGCATGACCATCGCGCAGAACACGTCGGTGCCGTAGACCACCGCGGCGCCCAACACCGCGATCAGTGCGGCGGCACGGGTGAAGAGGTCCAAGTCCATGTCGTAACTCCTTCCCTCATATCCGCTAGCAACGCTAACCCCCCCACGGCGCGCGCGTCAATAGCATTGCTAGTTTTTCTAGCTGTGATACGATAGGGTATGTCTCTCAAGGATCGCCGTGAGCGTGAGCGGTCTGCCCGAGGTCGGCTGATAGTCGCGACGGCTCGCAAGTTGGCCGAGGCCGAAGGCTGGGATGCGGTCACCACCCGTCGGCTGTCCACCGAGATCGAATACAGCCAGCCTGTCTTGTACAAGCATTTCGCCGGCATGGAACAAATCGCCGACGCTGTTGCGCTCGACGGGTTCGACGAGCTCGCCGAAGCGATTCGGGCCGCCCACTCCGACATCGACAACGTGGCCAGCGACACCCTGACCCGGATCGCCCACGCCTACCTGGACTTCGCCCGCGACAACCCGGCGGTTTACGACGCGATGTTCACCCGGACGACCAGCTTGCGCTTCGCCGCCCAAGACGCACCGCCTCAGCTTTCGGCGGCCTTTGCCGCGTTGCATGAGGCGGTCGGCATGGTGGCCGAAGGACAGGACGCCGACACGCTCACCGAAGTTTTCTGGGCAGCGCTGCACGGGCTGGTGACGCTCAGCCGCACCGGACGGCTACGTCCCGCCTACGACTCGGACCGTCTCCAATTGTTGGTCGAACAATTCAGCGGCAAACGAGAAGGTTGAGACCGCACCCGTGCTCAGCGCTCCGGCTGCAGCAGGGCGCTGTCGCCGAATTCGTGCCACAGGTAGCCGTGCGTGATCGCCTCCCGGTAGGCCATCGCGACCAGGTCGGGGCCGGCGATCGCCTCGAGCAGCAACAGGTGTGACGCGCCGGCGTCGTGCCACCCGGTGATCAGGCCGTCGACCGCGCGGGGCGGGCGGTTGGGGCCGAGCACCAGATCGGTGCAACCGCCGGCCTGCCGTACCAGGCCGCCGTAGTCGGTGGCCGACTCGAGGGCCCGGGTCACCGTGGTGCCGACGGCGATCACCCTGCCGCCGCCCGTGCGCGCCGCGTTGACCATCCGCGCGGTCGCGGCCGGCACCTCGAACCGCTCCGGGGTCGGCGGCTCGCCGGCTTCGGCCGACGACACCCCGGCGTGCAGCGTGATCGGCGCGATCCCGATACCGCGGGAGACCAGGTCGGTCACCAGATCGGCGGTGAAAGGCCGTGCGGCGCTGGGCATTTCCGCGCTGCCCGGAAGGCGGGCGAACACGGTCTGGTAGTAGCGCAGCGGCCAGGGCCGCGGCACGTAGGAATATCGGATCGGCCGGCCGTGCCGGGCCAGGTACGACGCGAGACTGCCTTCCAGAATCACCCGCGCGGTCCACAGCCGCGCGCCCTCGACGCCGGGTTCGGGGTAGGACGACGCGATCACCACCGCCGCGCCGCCGGGCAGCTCGATGCGTTCGCCGGGCCGGACGTCGGTGAGGTGGCCGCGGGCGTCCCCCGCCGGTCGCGGTTCCACCACCCAGAGCTTCTCGGCTCGCTCCACCGAGAAGTGCACGGCGACGAGCCGCCCGCCTCGGTGGCCGTCTACCGCGGCGGGCAGGGTGGCGGAGTTGTTCACCACCAGCAGATCGCCCGGTCGCAGGTGATCGCCGAGGTCGGCGAACCGGGCGTGGCTGACCCCGCCGGGCCGGGCGACCAGCAGCTTGACCGCGTCGCGCGCAATCCCGTGCGCCTCCGGCGGCTCGACGGCGTCCGAGCCCGCCGGACGTTCGAAGACCGTGCGCGGACTCATCGGGGGAGCCATCATCGCGCCCCGGACAGGACCAGGTCGGATGCCCGGTACCGTCCGGCGGGCGGCCTGGTGTCCAGCAGGCGCAGCAACGCCGGAACCTTCGTCTCCGGCTCGGCGCGATCGGAGATGTCCTCACCGGGAAAGGCGGCCTGATGCATTTCGGTCCGCATGTCTCCGGGGTCGAACGCGTACACCGCCACGGCAGGCACCACCGAGACCTCCGCCGCCAGCACGGCCGACAGCTGGTCCAGCGCGGCCTTCGACGAGCCGTATCCGCCCCACCCCGGATAGGGCTCGACGGCGGCGTCCGAGGTCACGTTGACGATGACCCCCGCGTTGTCGGCAAGCGCCGGCAGCGTGGCCTGGATCAGCGCCAGCGGGGCGAACACGTTCGCCTGGTAGACGGCCCACAACTCGTCCGCCGGATACTCGGCCAGTGTCGGTTGCGGGCTGGGCCCCAGCCGGCTGGCGTTGTTCACCACCAGCCGAAGGGCGCCGGCCCCGGTCGCGGCCCTGACCAGCGCGTCGCGATGCGACGCGTCGGTGACGTCGCCGGGCAATGCGATGAATCGGCTTGAATCTAGTTCTGCGGCAGTTGTTTTCAGTTCGTCGGCGCGGCGGGCGTCACCGGCCACGGCCCACCCGCGGTCGAGGAGGGCGGCGACAACGGCTTTTCCGAAGCCGCGGGATGCGCCGGTGACGATTGCGACGGGCCGGGATTGAGATTGAGTCATACGGCCCATACTGGTAGTTGAAGTAAACTTTAAGTCAAGTACCGAATTGCTGGAGGCCGCAATGGATAAGCGGGACCTGTTCACCGTCAGCGAGATCGCCCGTCGCAGCGGCTTCGCCCCCTCGGCGATCCGGTTCTACGAGGGCCAGGGTCTCATCACGGCGACGCGGACCGCCGGCGGGCAGCGACGATTCGAGCGGCAGATGCTGCGGCGCCTGGCCTTCATCCGGGCCGCCCGCAACGTCGGATTGAGCCTGGATGAGGTCGCCGAGGCGCTGGGCACGCTTCCCGACGGTCGCACTCCGACGCGCGCCGACTGGGCCCGGCTCTCCAAGTCTTGGCGCGCACGCCTGGATGACCAGATCGCCGGGCTGATGGCGCTTCGCGACAACCTGGACTCGTGCATCGGCTGCGGCTGCCTGTCATTGAGGCGCTGCGCGATCTCCAATCCGGCGGACAGGGCGGCCGGCGCGGGAGCGGGCGCGGTGTACCTGCCGAAGTCGTTGCGGCGGCAGGCGATTGGCGGCTAGCCCGATTCGGACAGGCGCTGTTTGAGCGCCTCGAACTCGTCCTTGACGCCGGTGGGCAGCTTGTCGCCGACGAACTCGAACCACTCCTCGATCAGCGGCAGTTCCTGGCGCCACTCGTCGGCGTTGACCGCGAGCGCCTTGGCGACGTCTTCGCCCTCGACGTCGAGGCCGTCCAGGTCCAGGTCCGCCGCGTTAGGCACGATGCCGATCGGGGTGTCCTGGCCGCCGGCCCGGTGCTCGATGCGGTCGACGATCCACTTCAGCACGCGGCTGTTCTCGCCGAAGCCCGGCCACAGGAACTCGCCCTTGTCGCCCCGGCGGAACCAGTTGACGAAGAACACCTTTGGCAGCTTGGACTCATCGGAGTTCTTGCCCAGGTCGAGCCAGTGCTGGAAGTAGTCACCGACGTGGTAGCCCAGGAACGGCAGCATGGCCATCGGGTCGCGGCGCACCGTGCCGACCTTGCCCTCGGCGGCAGCGGTCTGCTCGCTGCCCATGGTGGCGCCCATGAACACGCCGTGCTGCCAGTCGCGGGCCTGGGTCACCAGCGGCACCGTGGTCTTGCGGCGGGCGCCGAACAGGATGCCCGAGATCGGCACGCCCTGCGGGTCGTCCCACTCCGGCGCCAGGATCGGGCACTGTGACATCGGCGTGCAGTAGCGGGAATTCGGGTGGGCGGCTTTGGTTTCCGTCTCGCGGATGTACCAGTCGTTGCCCTTCCAGTCGATCAGGTGATCCGGCTCGCCCTCCAGGCCTTCCCACCACACCTCGTCGTCGTCGGTCAGCGCGACGTTGGTGAAAACCGTGTTGCCGGCGGCGATCGTGCGCATGGCGTTGGGATTGGACTTCCAGTTGGTGCCGGGTGCGACGCCGAAGAAGCCGAACTCGGGGTTGACGGCGTACAGCCGGCCGTCCTTACCGAAGCGCATCCAGGCGATGTCGTCGCCGAGGGTTTCGGCTCGCCAGCCGGGGATGGTCGGCTGCAGCATGGCCAGGTTGGTCTTGCCGCACGCCGACGGGAACGCCGCGGCGAAGTAGTAGGCCTTGTTCTCCGGGGAGATCAGCTTGAGGATCAGCATGTGCTCGGCGAGCCAGCCCTCGTCGTGGGCCATCGCCGACGCGATGCGCAGCGAGTAGCACTTCTTGCCCAGCAGGGCGTTGCCGCCGTAGCCCGAGCCGTAGCTCCAGATCTCGCGGGTTTCCGGGAAGTGGGTGATGTACTTGGTGTCGTTGCAGGGCCACGGCACGTCCTCTTGGCCGGGCTCCAACGGGGCCCCGACGGAGTGCAGCGCCTTGACGAAGAACCCGTCGTCGCCCATCTTCTCCAGCGCGGCCTTGCCCATCCTGGTCATGGTGCGCATCGAGACGACGACGTACTCGGAGTCGGTGATCTCCACGCCCAGCTTGGGGTCCTCCGCGCCGAGCGGGCCCATGCAGAACGGCACCACATACATGGTGCGGCCGCGCATACAGCCGCGGTACAGGTCGGTCATGGTGGACCGCATCTCGGCGGGATCCATCCAGTTGTTGGTCGGGCCTGCGTCGATCTCCCGCTCGGAGCAGATGAATGTCCGGGACTCCACCCGGGCCACGTCGGACGGATCGGACAGCGCCAGGAACGAGTTCGGGTACTTCTTGGGGTTCAGCCGCTTGAACGTGCCCGCCTCGACGAGGTGGTCCGTCAGCCGCCGGAATTCTTCGTCGGAGCCGTCAGCGAACACCACCCGGTCGGGCTGGGTCAGCTCGGCGACTTCCTCTACCCACGCCAACAGGCCCTGGTGATTGGTAGGCGCGCTGTCCAGACCGGGGATGGTCGCTGAAGTCATCGAACTCTCCTGTGGGTTCTCGGGTATGCATTCGCCCACACAACTGTTTACATGGTGGCGTTAACTACAGGTTATCGTGGGCGACTTGTCGGGGAGGTCCCGGCCGGGTATAAGCCTTCTCACAACAACGATTCAGAAACCTCACCGAACGTCACGAATCATCGCCATTCGCGCTCCTTGAAGCCGGTTTGTCGGTGTCGCCCCCGTCCGCGTCGGGATCGGGGCTTTCGGGTGGGGGTATACCCGGTTCTCCTAGCTCTGCACGCACGGCGTCCAGTGCGGCCTTAACCGTGGGCATCTCCCTGTCGCGCACCGCCGCGGCCCGAGCCGCCGCGATGGCGTACTCGCGCAGCTCGCTGTCGATCCCGCTGACCTGGTCGGCGACCTGGGCGTTTTCGGCGTCGTCGCGGGCGATCAGCGCGCTGCTCAGCATCGACTCGGCCGCCAGCACCCGGGTGGCGACCAATTCCTCGACCACCGACTGCAGCGACGACGTCACCTCGCCCGCCCACCGGTCCAGCAACGCCCGGTCGCGCAGCAGGCCGCGGATGTGGATGACCACGAACGTGACCGCCAGCCCGATCGCCACGCACGCCGCGGCCCCGGCTATTGCGAGCGCGGGGCTCAGCCGCGCGACCAGGCCACCCACCAGCCGGCTCAGCGTCAGCGCCACACCCAGCCCGAATCCCGCGCCCAGCAGCATCATCAGCCAGGTCTCCTGCCGCCGCGATTTGAGCGGCGGCGGTGGGACGTCGACGGTCGGCAGCTTCTCCGTGGTTACGGTATTTTCAGCGACTTTTGAGGCTGGCAGGGTCACCGGCACACCCAGGACCTGCGCGGCGTCGGCGAGCTGCGCATTGGTTCCCGCGCTCACCTCGGCGACCACCTCGTCGACCCGGCCGCGCGTATACGCCTCAAAGCCGGCCATCTTGCGTCGGGACAAACCCGCGGCGTCCTCCTGCAGCTCGGTGCGCAACGACGAGCAGCGGTTGCGCGCGAAGTAGGACAACTGCACCCGGGCCTGCTGGATCTGGCCGCGCAGGGTGATCGTGCGCTCAGTCTTCGCCTGACGACGCTGGCGCAGGGCGGTGCTGCGCTCCTCGCGCAACCCGTCAACCCGGGCCCGCCGGCCCGCACCCTCGGCGTCTCGGTCCATCCGCCGGGCGACCGTCTCAAGCCGAGATTCCCACGCGCGCAGCCTGTTTCGCCGTGGGATCTCGGGTTCGGCCAGTCGCGCCGCGACGGTTTCCACCAGGTCGTCGACGATGGGCTCACCGAGGTCGGGCAACGCGGCCACACCCACCCACGGCACCTGGCCGTAGCGGGTCGCATGCGCCGCCAGGATGTCGCGGTTGGCGGCCACCACCTCCGGCCAGTTGAGATGCACGTCGATCTTGGACACCACGCCGATCACCGTGTCGGTGTGCTCGGCGGCGGCATCCAGCAGTGTGCAGTCCGAGGCGGTCAGAGTGGCCGCCGCGGAAACCACGAACGCCACCGCGATCGGCGCATCGCCGGGCCCGAGCTCCGTGGACTCGACGAACTTGTGCTGGGGCAGCCGCTCGCGCAGCGCCGCGACCACCGCGGTGACCCCCGCCAGCCACGGGCCGGTCACCAACACCACGTCGCGCCGGTTGATCGCTGGCGCTTCCAGCCGCGGCCCGACCGCTGCCACGAGCGCGTCCACCTGGGCGGCCGGGTCGTCGCTCACCGGAGACCCCCGGACAGCGACCCGCCGGCCCGCGACCACAGCCGCAGCGATCCGCGGACGATATCGGCGCCGCAGGCCCGGTGCAGGTCGCTCACCGGCCCCAGAGCGCCACGGCTGTAGCGCTGCCAGCGCAGCGCACGCGGCAGGTGCGCGGCCGCATCGTCGCGGTCCCAGTTGCCGGGGTCCACCTCCAGCCCGGCCGCCTCGGCCAGGTCGACGGCGGCGGCCATCCGGGCGACGACGGTATCGTCGCGGGACAGGAACGCGCCGACGGCCTCGGCAATCTCGCCATCGCAGACGGCCAGCGCCTCCAGTTCCGCGACGGCCCGAAGCACCCTTCGGTAACGCAGCTCGGCGCCGACGACGGAGATCGTGTCCAGCACGGCGTCGACACCGCTGATCCGCCGCAGCAGGGCCCTGACCTGCGCCGGCGTCCGGCCCTGCCGGATCGCAGCGATGCCCAGCGCGATGCCGAACAGGTCCAGGGTCTCAAGCAAGCGCACCCGCACGTCGGTGGGCACCGGATTGTTCGCTGCCATGAACCCAGCAAAGGAACCGTCCAGGATGCCGGCGCCGCGGGGGTCGGCGGCCAGCGCCGTCAACGCCGTCCACAGCGCGCTGTCCAGGTCGTCGAGCGCGGCGACCGCGAGCAGGGCGATCATCGGCTCCATGGGAGCACGAACGAGCGGGGACAGTTCGGCGCAGCGGGCCCGCGCCGCCGCGATCGGCCCGTCACCGCCCCGCCCGGACAGGGAGCCGGTCAGGTCGGCCTTGTTCAGCACCGCGAGCACCGGCCGTCCGGTGCCGCCGATCGCCTCGGTGTCCTCGGGCTTGACCACCTCCGCGATGACGTAGACGACGACGTCGGCCTGCGTTTCCCCGGTCGTCACGCCGATCCCGTGCGCATCCCCGGCGCGGTCCAGGGCCCGCGCCACCGTGCCGCACCCCACCGTCCGGCGTCCGTGGACGACGGCGCGCAGCGGCGCGCCGGCCCGCTCGGCGATCGCCGTCACGCGCGCGTCCGCGCGGGCGGCGGCGAAACGCGCCAGCTCGTCAGCGAAGGTGTGGTGCCCTTGTCCCGTCATGTCCTGCCCATTAGATCCGATCGGCCCGATCGTCCAGACGGCGTTGCCTCCGCGGGAAGCAAGGTCGTCGCCGAGGCGAGCCCGTTTGCCGGGCCTGCAACGGCCCCACCGAATGGTGGCACTTGCATCGGCGAGATGCGAGCCACCGGTTATCTGTTACCAGCCGAAGGCAAAAGTTGGGTATAGACCTGTGGATAGCTAACACCTGTGACCAGCGGAAACGAGGCCAAAGCGTTTCAAAATGGGGACCTACGCCGCACCACTCTAGGATATTTTTTGCCCGGCCGACCGGCCGGGAGCAACTCCCGGAAGGACCCCGACCGCAATGACCGCCACCGTTGCCAGACTCACTCCGCGCCTCGACTTCGCCTCCCTGCTCGGTGAGTGGGAGATCGCGATGAAGTGCGAGAACAAGTCGAAGTCGACGCTGCACAACTACGTGACGGGTGTACGGGTGTTCGTTCGCTGGTGCGAGGACAACGGGCAGGAACCGGCCCTAGACCGGCAACTCGTCCGGGCATGGGTCGCCGACCTGCTGGAGGGTGGGGCACAGGCCTCCTCAGCAGCAGCCCGGCAGCTGGCCGTCCGCCGGTTCTCTGCCTGGCTCGCGGAGGAGGGTGAGATCGACTCCGATTTGCTCTACGGGCTCCGGCTGCCGAAGCTGCCCCGGAAGGTCTTGGAAGCCCTCTCGGACGCGGAGGCGAAGCGGCTCATCGCCGTCTGCTCGGGGCCGGAGTTCCGGGACCGCCGCGACGAAGCCCTCATCCGACTGATGCTGGAGACGGGGCTGCGGCGGGCGGAAGTCTGTGCCCTCAAGCTCAGGGACCTCAACTTGGAGCCGGAGCAGAGCTTCGCGCTCGTCCGGTGCGGGAAGGGCGCGAAAGGCCGGATCGCGCCGTTCGGTCCGCACACGGCCCGAGCCCTCAGCCGGTACCTTCGTGCACGCCGCACACATCCCCTCCACGAGCGTGACGACCTATGGCTGGGGGACCGAGGCCGGACCCTGGGCTACGACGGCGTGCGGTTTTGTGTGCAGTACCGGGCCGAGTTGGCTGGCATCAAGGACTTTCACCTCCACAAATTGCGCAGGACGTTCGCCTGCCGCTGGCTCGCCGCTGAGGGCTCCGAGCAAGGGCTGATGGCCGTGGCCGGCTGGACGAGCCACGCCATGATCGCGAGGTACACCAACGCAAGTGCAGCGGAGAGGGCCGCAGCGGAGTCCCGCCGCCTCAACCTCGGCGAGATCTGACCCGCCGGGGAGCGTTTCCTTCCGGGCCGTATACCGCTGCGGGCGTTACTGTATACGCCGTAGCGCCGATTCCCGGCGGGACGGCCCTCTCCGTTAGCCGTTCATCCCGCCCCGGCACCCGCTACGGCCTGGCCCCCGAGCACTGTGGGCTTTACGCAGGCCGGAGTCCGGTCCTACCCGGACGGTGGTTCACCCAGATCCCAAGGGAGAACCCACCGTGTCCACCGGCACGCCCGAAAAGAAACCACCCAGAAGCACCCTTACCCCGGCTCAGGCCCGACTCACCGGATCGCTCGGAGGACACACCAGCTGGGCCCGCACGAAGGACCGTTCGGCCCGGACCGCCCCCGGCCGAGCCGCATCACCGCCCTCTGATTCTTACTGGGAGCAGCAGGTTGACCCGGCCGGGGAGATGTCCGACTCGGACCGCCGCAAGGCCGCGCAGAACGCCAAGAAAGCCCACTACCAACGGATGGCCTGGAAGTCAGCCCAGGTCCGGCAGGCCCGGAAAGCCGCCCGCGAAGCAGCCCAGCAGCAGGCCCGCAAGACGGGAGCCTCGTGACATGCCAAGGGCCCGCCATCAAACGGAGCGGCACTTCTCCTCTGGCGGGCCCTCCCGGCACTTTGGACGAACCAAGTCCTTATCGGGCTATTGAGTTATCCGCTGATCCTCTCACGCCGGAACCCCGAGGGCGGCTTAGCCTCTCCGATCCGGACCCGGCGATTCGGCTAGAAGCGTGGCGGGACCTGGCCCGCCGCCACATCAGCGCGGAGACGTGTGATCGGCTCGCCCGCCACGGATTCCCCGCACTCGCGTTGGAGCTCCTGCGGCAGCGAGGAGATACCGAGTGAGCAAAGACGGCCTGTCCAAGGCCCGTATTGAGGAAATCGCAGCTCAGGCGGCGGAGAAGCGGACGAAACGAGGCATCGGCACGGACCGGTTCGGCACCAACGGGGCCGAGGACGAAATCCCGACGCAGCGCCCGTTCGAGGAGCCGGAACAGTCGGAGCCACCGGAAGATGACGACGGCAAGCCGGTATACGCGGAGAAGCTCCTCACCCGATCGGACCTGCTGAAGCTGCCTGATCCGGAGCCCCTCATCGACAACGTGCTCGACCAGGGCACAACGGCGCTGCTGTACGGAAAGTGGAGTACCGCTAAGACTTTCATCGCGCTGGATTGGGCCGCGTCGGTAGCGACCGGCCGGAAATGGCAGGGCCGACCCGTGCAGCAGCGCCGTGCCCTGTACGTGGCCGGCGAGGGCGCGTACAGCTTCAAGGGCCGCATCCGGGCCTGGGAAACCGCGTGGCAAACCTCGATCCCGGACGACAGCCTGCATATCCTTCCGCACCCGGTCAACCTGACCCGGCCTCTCGACGTGGGCAACCTTGCGGCACTTATCGAATGGGGCGGCTACGGGCTCGTCATCCTCGACACGCTGGCCCGCTGCATGGTCGGGGCCGACGAGAACTCCGCGAGGGACGTGGGGATCGTCGTGGATGCGATGACCTGGCTCCTGGCCCGGACTCCGGCCAGCCGTGGCGTCGTGCTGGGCCTGCATCACACCGGCAAGGACGGCAAGACCCTCCGGGGCTCGTCGGCGTTCGAGGGCGCGGTGGACACCGTGTACCTCACGGAACGGGACGGCGGGGTCATCGTCCTAGACCGCGAGAAGCGCCGAGACGGCCCCGAAAACGACCGGCACGAGCTAGAAATCGACCCGATGCCCGGTACCGGTAGTGCCGTAATTTCTGTCCACCGGGGGGTGGACAAACCGGATCGGGCGGACAGGCTTTTGTCCACCTTTGTTCACTGCTTCTCCGTCACCGGAGCATCGAAGGCCGAGCTTCGTAATGCGGCCGAGATGCCGAACGCAACGTTCCACCGAGCCCTGGATGACCTGCTGAAATCCGGCGATCTGGTCAACGTAGGCACCGACAAACGACCGCACTTCAAGCGAATTGGCGAATGAGCATGTCCAGTCTGTCCACCCCTGTCCACTTTCCGGGTGAACATGTCCGTCCACCCCCGGCCCTTTTAAGAGGGCCGGGGGTGGACGGACAAACGGAACTGACGGCGGGATTCGTCCCTCCTCGCGGTCGGGGCCGTTGCCCGGAATGCGGGTGGCACCGCGCAACGCAGGGCCACCGGCCGGACTGTCCTCGCGGCCTGTGCCGCCGCTGCAAACGGTTCGCGGCCGTGGCCGGCACGCACCGATGCGCTTGGTGCACCACACAACCGAAGTCCGGCGGGGCATCGTGAGCGGGCGGACATGGGATCGGAAAAGGCTGGGGCCCCCGCCGGAGCCGACCGCCGCCACCTTGATTTGTTGGCGGCTCGGGTTCAGCGGCCGGGGCGACGTCACACCAAGCCCGATCGCCGAACTGACGCAATTTGCAAGCGTGGCCGAGGCTCTGGCCGCGTCCGCCCTAGCCCCCTGCGACCCGGCCGGATTTTGCACCGGGTCTCACGGCTTGGTGTTCACCGACCAGCGCGGCCGGGTGCGCTGCCGCCGCGTACCGAAACCACGTCAACGAAAGGAGACCCGTGCGGAAATCGAAAGCCAAGGCCCAGAGAGCGACTGAGCGACGCGCCCTCGGCAACCTGATCGCCGAGGGCGACCACGACACGATCCAGGCCGTCCTGCGGGGCGAGACCACCGCGTCGGCGGCCCTGAACCGCGAACGCGAACGGAAACGACGTGAGAGGGGAACGACCGATGACCGATGACGGCGAGCTGCGGCGGCGCCGGGACGCCGCCTACACCGAACGCGTGACGTTGATGCGCCTTCGTGGGGCTCTGCTGGACGCTGCCGAGGCAACCGGGCTTCGGCCGGAGGATTCCCTCCCCGAGCCGCTCGCACGCGCGTACGCCGCGTACACAGCCCGGATCAACGACCTGAACGTGGTCATAGCTGACCTCGACCGGCGGATCGCCGCGAACAGAGGAAACGAGTGAACCTGCAACTGCTTACCGACGAGGACGTGGCCGGCCTCACGAGCTGGTGCGAGCCTTTTGCCAGGATGGATCACCCGGCCGTCTCCGACTGGGGCAACCGGGCGTGGCGCTGCTGTGTGGACGAGGCACGGCGCCGGATCGACGGCGGGCAAGTAACCGACTGGCCGGCCCCCGATTCGCTGCCCACCGAGGCCCTGGTGCTCATCGGCCAGCTGCTGGCCGGAGTTCACGACGCGGGCTCGGAGTACCTGGCGGTGTGGGTCGAGGAGTTCGGCGAGACCCTCGTGGATTTGCTTCTGGCCAGGGCCAATCCAGGAGTATGACGCCAAAGTGACGTCAACGCAAGGGATTCCGGGCAAGGATTTCCGGCGTGGCGCCCTTGCCGGTTGTCGGTGCCCCGTCGTATCGTGACGGCCAGAGCTTGCGGGAACCACCTGGGCGATGCGCCCGGCTCGGACGTAGCTCTAAGAGGTTGATCGGGGCCGCGATGGCGGATCGACTTCGTGTGGCCGGGGCCGCGATGGCGGGTCACTCATTCAAAGACATGTGCTAATTGCGTTGCGTGGCAACGTGTTGCGTTGCGCGCACCCCCGGACGAAGGACCCCATCGTGCAAGACCTGTTGAACAAGCTGCTCACGCTGAGGGACGGCGAAGAGGCACGTGCCCAAGCCTGCCTCGAAGAGGCCCGCTCGCTGGGCTACAAGCGGTGGCGGGACGACCCGACCGGCACGTTGGGCGCGATGTACAAGACCAGCAAGGACACGATCCGCGCTCTCGACGCCCGGATTGCCGAGCAGAGGGCGGAGATCCGTCGTGCGGGCGGCGACAACCCCTTCGTCCAGGCGATCAAGGCGGGCGGCGGCGGCGAGCGGTCGGCCCGCATGGAAGCTGACGGCTGGGCGAAGCGGGTAGCGACGCAGCTCATCGCCCGGAACCAGCAGCAGCGCGCAATTAGCAGCGGCGTCTTGGATGTTCCATCGCTTGTTCCGCCATTCGTCAGCCTGATGAAATGGCCCTCCCGGCTCGTGGACCTGCTGATTTCCAGGGTTCAGATCGACCAAAATTCGCTAGAGTTTTATCAGGAAACGGCCCGCGTCAATAACGCTGCGGTGGTTGCGGATTTGGCGCAAAAGCCAACCAGCACTTTCACTTTGACGCCCGTCCAGGAACGAGCGCGAGTTATTGCGCATTTGAGCGAGCCGATTCCGGCCCGGTATCTGATGGACATTCAGCAGGTCCAACCATTTTTGAGCCGCGAAATGGCGCAAGGAGTTCTCGCGAAACTGGAGCAATCCGTGGTATCCGGGGATGGCCAGAACGAGGAAATGACCGGCATTTTGAATACGGCCGGCACCACCCAAGTCGCTTTTGACACCGACATTTTGACGACAATCCGCCATAGTTTCACCGAATTGCAGAACATTGGTGAGACTCCGGACGCTATCGTCTTGAATCCGGCAGATGCGGAGACCGTTGACCTGACCCGCTGGGGAGCGCAAGGTGGTTTGCTAACAAGCGGTTTCGATCATCCGAGCGCGGTCGTAGGGAACAGCTCGAATTTCTTTGGACCTGACGATCAGATCAAACGGGTTATTTCACCAAGCATCCCGCAGGGCACCGCGATTATTGGGGATTTCGGCACCGCCGTAACCCTTTATTTGCGCGAATCAATGTCGCTACTTTTGAATTATTGGAGCGAATCGTTGTTCGAGACAAACGCTTTCATCATGCGCGCTGAAATGCGTTGCGTTATAGGCGTTTTGAGGCCGAAAGCGTTCGCGATAGCGACCCTCCACAGCTGATCATGGCCTACGACGACGACCTGGACGACATCGACGATGACGACGACGACCTCGACGGCGATGAATCCGGCGACCACGATGACGCGGTGTCCGCGCTGCAGCTCGCCCATGACGTCATCGCCGGATGCTCAGGCGTCCGCTGCAGCGCGGAGAACCTGTGATGGATGACCGCCGGCCGAACGACCTCGAATACACCCACCCGGAGTGGGTCGAGGCGGAGGAGTGTGCCCGCCGGATGGGGCTGACGATGCGCGAGCTGGATGACCTCGTTAGCCGGGGAGCTGTCCGCGCCCGTCGCGTCGGCTGGGGCGTCGAGTACCAACCGTGCGTCCTGAACGTGACGCCACGGCCGGAGAAGCCCTCGCCTAAGCGGGGCACCGCGAAAGCACGGCCCGACACGCCTCGGGGCCGTAAGTGAAAGCCCTCGCCGCCGTCCCGGAATTTAACCTCCCCTGGGCGGTGGCGAGCGGGGTGTGGGCGTGACCGCACTGGGGGCCACACCCGAGGAGGGCCGAGGACTCCTCACCGGGTCCTCCTCGCCGGTCATGCCCGCACCCCATCCAAATGCCCCGTGGTGGGGGAACGGTTCAGCGTGACCAGATCGGTAGCAATGGACCGGGGATCGGGCACGGCCGGTGGTCAAGAAAGCGGCTCCGGCCGTCCCGATCCGCACAGACTTGCCCCTCGGTCGGCCCACACAGTGCACCCCACCCGTTGGGGGCGGGGCGCCCAAAATATCTAGCGAGGGCGCGATCGCCCGACTGCATAAGGCACCGGGCATCCCTCCCCGATTGTCGCGGTTTAATGCCTTCTGGCACTTGGTGTTTCCGATACGCTAAAAAGGGTCGTTGACCAGGCGTTTTAGGGTGTTGAATCTCCGCTGGCTTTAAGGGGTTTGACGCCACACCGTGCGACTTTGCGAGTTTCGCCAATCTTGGCCTCACACTTGGGGTATGCCGCGTGTTGATGCAGCCGACCGGAAGCTTCGGGATGCCCGAATACTCCGGCTGTTCCTGACCGGGGCGACCATCACCGACATCGCGAAGCATCCGAAGATCCAGCTATCGCGGAAGGCTGTCGATCAGGCCATCCGCCGCCAGCTCACCCTCGACGGCCCGGACCGGCAGGTGCTCTCCGAGGAGGCCCGCAAGGTTTACGTGCTCCGGACGGAACTGCTGTTATCCCGGTTGATGCCAAGGGCGTTGGATTCCGGTGACCCGCAGCAGCTCAAGGCGTGGGAAAACTGTAGGCGGCTACTGGAGCAGCAGGCCCGCTTCTACGGGCTCCTTGGCATTCGGGGCGCGGAGGACGACCCCGGCATGCCGGGCGATCAGGCGGCTCCGGTCCTCTCCCTCGATGCGTACCGGGGCCGGTTCCAGGACGACCGCGACCCCAGACCACTCTGAGAATTACGTGGACGCTGCGTAGGCTTGCCGAATGGCCGAGCCGTCCCGCGCTGAGCGGGCCAGGGAGCGAGTTGAGGAACTAAAGGTTCGCTTGGCTGAGCTTCGGTCCGGGCGGCCGGTGTCAGCAGTCGATGTCGAACTGGCGCATGAGCGGGCTCGGGCGGCGCATGTCTCCGCCGCTAAGGCGCACGAAAATGCGGCGCTGGCCCACGATCGGGCCGCGTTGAACGATCCGGAGGGTGCCGCCGCTCACGAGCTTGCGGCGTTGGCCGACAGGCGAGCCCGAGATGAGGACTACCGATTAGGGGAGTCGGAGACCGATCCGGAATAGGGTCCTCTCTCTGGACGAGTACCGGGGCCGGTTCCGGTACGACCGCGACCCTGAGCCCCTGTAAGAGGAACGATGGATGACGTGGGCGAGTTATCTATCGCCCTGCCGTGGGTTCATACGTTCGTCGGTTAGGTACACGGCCAGCAGGTTGTCCCGCCCAGTTTTCCGGCCCAGCTTGTCGCGGTCGATCAACAGCTCCGCGACCTCGCGTATTGGCATCTCGGCGCGCTCCGCCAGCTTGCGCAGCACCCCTAGCGCCTGTTCGTCATCCAACTGGAAGTGTTCCGTGAGAAGCGCCACGGCGCCCTGCTCGATGCGCTCGTTCGGTGCCACCGATACCACCCGCTCCGGCTTTCTTGAAGGGGTAATTTGTGCACAGTGTGCACGCCGCCCGCGCCAAACTCAATACCTACGCTCTAGCTACCCGCCTGACGGCAGGTGCAGTCCCGGCGTCGCGTCGATCTCCTCCCATGGGAGGCCGTTGTCGTGCAGGAGCTGTCGTATGCCGACGAGCTGCTGACGTACATCGTCCGGCATCTCTAACCCCGCTTCCTCGGCCTCTTTCCGCACCTCCGCTATCTGCTGCAGGCCGGCGGTCATGTTGTCCCACAGGTGCGTTGCCTTCGCTTTCGCGCGGAACTGGTCGTCGCCCTTCCGTCGCTTGCCCCTGCCCTTATCCCCACGCTTACTCATGCGCGTGACCGCTTCGCCGTTTCCTCGGCGTAGGCCCGCTCGTACGCCTCCTTGTAGGCCTCCTCGTACGCCTCCTTGTAGGCGTCGTCGTACGCTTCCTTGGCCTCTTCCTTGGCGGCCTCGTGGGCCTCTTCCTTGGCGATCGCGTGGGCCTCTTCCTTGGCGATCTCGTCGGCAGCTTCCGCTGCTTCCTGCTGCTGCTCAGCCCACCAATCACTGATACTTGCGACCTTGGGGGAGGGATAGCGTTCGCCGGTTATCCGGGAGGCATAGGTTTTGTCGGTCATCGTGGTTTCCTTCCGTTTCTCCGGCCCCCGTGTGGGGCCGAGGTGGTGAAGATATCCGCTGAAAGGTCCTTTTGGGGAAGGTGCGACCCGGCGAGTCGTAGATTTGTAAGTCGCGCCGCTGGGCAGCCGTATCCGCGTTTGCCGATGGCCGCGTTTTCGCAGGTTATCGCCCTTTTTATCGTTCGCCCGACCTAGTCTCCTTGAAGGGCCGGAGAGGACCGGCCCCGAACGAGAGGGGAAACCATGACCACGACCACCACCGATCCGTTCACCGCGAAGGCCGCCGCGAGGCTGCGCCATCCGGCCGGCACCGCCCTGGACGGAGACCAGCTCAGTCCGAAGGAACGCGAGGTGCTCCTGCATGCGCTCGCGGCCCGCCGCTGGAAGCTCGCGGCCCGCCGGAGGGAGCTCACCCGGCTCCTCCGGGGAGATGTCGGCCGAGTTGGAGTCCATCGACCGGGCGCTCGACGACATCGAGCAGAGCGAATCGTGGTTGCTCGCATGATCACCGTCTCGCTCCTCCTCGGCTTGGTTCTCGCCGTGAAGTTCCGCACCTTTCGGTGGGTCGCGGCGATCCTGCTCGTGATCGCGTTCGTCCAGGCGCACCCGGTCCTCGTGACCGTCGCCGCAGTCGTCGCCGTAGCCCTCCGGGCAGGCTGGCACGGCTACCGGGCCACCGTCACTGCGAACGAGGCACGGCGGGCTCGTGAGGCCCAGCTATCCGCCCGCGCCGACGCCGAGGACCTCCTCGTCACGCTGGGCGACCCGCGAGGCATCTACGGCCTGTAACCACTAGCCAGCCCCGCCCAGCTAACTCGGCGGGGCTGGCCTTCGTCTGCGCTCTGCGGGCCGGAAGCTAGTACCAAATATTTCTGCGGATACGCTCGCGCTGCACGAGGCGTTTCCCCCTCCCCCTATACAGCAGGAGCCCGGTCTCAAGGCAACTGTTGGGTATCAATCTGGACCAGGGGCGGCTACACCGGCGGTTCATGGGCCACCATGGACAAATGCATGCGCAACCCGGGGTCGGGACGTGTCCCGACGCGCCGGCGGAGGTGGGGGCTGGCCTGGGTACCGAAGAACATCGTCGGCTCCCCGCCTCGAGTTTCCGCTCGCGGCGGTCCACCCTTTCCGGTGGCCAACGCGAGACCTGGGAGCGGCTGTGGCCAACACTGGGCCTCTCGCTGGGCGCTGGCTCCGGGGATCGCCAACCGCTTGACACCGGTGCCTGGTTCGGCCGTCAGGCGCCGGTGGTGCTCGAAATCGGTTGCGGCAGCGGCATATCCACGCTGGCGATGGCCAAGGACGAGCCCGGCGTCGACGTGATCGCGGTCGAGGTCTACCGGCGCGGCCTGGCGCAGCTGCTAACCGCGATCGACCGCGAAGGGGTTGACAACATCCGGTTGATCCACGGAAACGCGATCGACGTGTTGGCGCATCTCATTGCACCGGCCTCGCTGATCGGGGTTCGGGTCTTCTTTCCCGATCCGTGGCCCAAGGCCCGCCACCACAAACGCCGCTTCCTGCAATCCAGCACGATTGGCCTGATCGCCGACCGGTTACTCCCTGGTGGTGTCCTGCACGCCGCGACGGACCACGCCGGCTACGCCGAGCAGATCAGCGAGGTCGGCGACGCCGAACCGCGGCTGTGCCGCGCGGGCCCGGACAGCCGGCTGCCGATCTCGGTCGTCCGCCCCACCACCAAGTACGAGACCAAGGCCCAAGAAGCGGGCAGCGCCGTGACCGAATTCATTTGGAGTAGGCGACGAGCATGAGCCTGACGGAAGAGACCACAGCAGCACCGGAATCCCTCGAATCGCCGGCGGTCCTGTCGGCCGAGGGCCTGAACAGCTTCTCCACCCCGGGCGGGCGCGTCCTGCTGGTGTGGGACGCGCCCAACCTCGACATGGGCCTGGGATCCATCCTCGGCCGCCGGCCGACGGCGCTCGAGCGCCCGCGCTTCGACGCGCTCGGCCGGTGGCTGCTGGCGCGCACGGCGGAGGTCAGCGCCAGCCGCCCGGGCGTCGTGATCGAACCCGAGGCCACCGTCTTCACCAACATCGCGCCGGGCAGCGCCGACGTCGTCCGGCCCTGGGTGGACGCGCTGCGAAACGTCGGGTTCGCGGTCTTCGCCAAGCCGAAGATCGATGAGGACAGCGACGTCGACCGCGACATGCTGGCGCATATCGAACGGCGCCGTAGCGAGGGGCTGGCGGCGCTGGTCGTGGCCTCCGCCGACGGGCAGGCGTTCCGTCAACCGCTGGAAGAAATCGCACGCACCGGGGTCGGTGTTCAGGTGATCGGATTTCGCGAACATTCGAGTTGGGCGCTAGCGTCGGATACCTTGGACTTCGTTGACCTGGAAGACATCGCGGGTGTGTTCCGGGAGCCGTTGCCGCGAATCGGGCTAGATTCGCTGCCTGACCAGGGGGCGTGGCTGCAGCCGTTCCGGCCGCTGTCCGCCCTGTTGATCACGCGTGTGTGAGACTGGGAAGCCAATGCGCGGGTCACATTCGATCCAGTAAGGAGCTCACGTGTTCGCCTGGTGGGGTCGAACTGTGTACCGCTACCGGTACATCGTAATCGGGGTCATGGTGGCTCTGTGCCTCGGCGGCGGCGTCTTCGGGCTCAGCCTGGGAAAGCATGTCACGCAGAGCGGTTTTTACGACGACGGCAGCCAGTCCGTCAAGGCCTCGGTGTTGGGCGACAAGACCTACGGTCGCGACCGCACCAGCCACATCGTCGCCACCTTCACCGCCCCCGACGGCAAGACCGTCGACGACCCGGCCTGGCACGACAAGGTCGTCGGCGAGCTCAACAAGTTCAAGAACGACCATCCCGACCAGGTCGTCGGGTGGGCGGGCTGGCTGGCGGTGGCCAACCCCGCCGACGCGCCCCCGTTGATCAAGGGGATGGCGACCGAAGACAAGAAGCACACCTTCGTCAGCATCCCGCTGAAGGGCGACGACGACGACACCATCCTCAACAACTACAAGGCGATCGCGCCTGACCTGCAGAAGCTCGACGGCGGCACGGTCCAACTCGCCGGCTTGGAGCCGATCGCCAACGCCCTGACCGGCACCATCGCCACCGACCAGCGCCGCATGGAGGTCCTCGCGCTGCCGGCCGTCACGATTGTGCTGTTCCTGGTGTTCGGCGGCGCGATCGCCGCCGGCCTGCCGGTGATGGTGGGCGGGCTGAGCATCGCGGGCGCGCTGGGCATCCTGCGGTTCGTCGCGATGTTCGGGCCGGTGCACTATTTCGCCCAGCCGGTGGTCTCGCTGATCGGCCTCGGTATTGCCATCGACTACGGGCTTTTCGTGGTCAGCCGGTTCCGGGAGGAAATCGCCGAGGGCTACGACACCGAGGCCGCGGTGCGACGCACGGTGATGACCGCCGGTCGCACCGTCACCTTCTCGGCAGTCCTGATCATCGCCTCGAGCGCCAGCCTGCTGGCGTTGCCGCAGGGCTTCGTGCACTCGCTGACCTACGCGATCTTCGCCGCGGTGGGGCTCGCCGCGCTGCTGTCGATCACGTTGCTGCCGGCCTGCCTGGGCATCCTCGGCCGTCACGTCGACGCGCTCGGTGTGCGAACCGCGTTCCGGGTGCCGTTCCTGCGGAACTGGAAGGTGTCGCGCGCCTACCTCAACTGGCTCGCGGACCGGCTGCAGAAGACCAAGACCCGCGAAGAGGTCGAGGCCGGCTTCTGGGGCAAACTCGTCAACTTCGTGATGAAGCGTCCGCTGGCGTTCGCCATCCCGATCGCCGTCGGCATGATCCTGCTGGTCATTCCGCTGGGCAACCTGTCCTTCGGGGGCATGAGCGAGAAGTACCTGCCGCCGAACAACTCCGTGCGCCTTGCCCAGGAGCACTTCGACAAGCTGTTCCCCGGGTACCGGACCGAACAGCTGACGGTCGTGATCAAGAGCGACAACCACACCAAAGTCACCGATCAGCAGGTCGCCGACATCCGCAACAAGCTCGCGCCGATCACCGGGTTTACCGACAAGACGTGGCAGGAGCGGCCATGCCCGACGATCGCCGGCAATCCCTGCGTCAACGGACCGAACGGGACGTCGCAGCCCAAAGACGACACGGTGCGGGTGATCCAGAACGGGTTGTCCAATCGCAATGACGCCGCCAAGAAGATCAGCGAACTGCGGGCGATAAACCCACCGAAGGGGCTCAGCCTCCTGGTCGGCGGCACGCCGGCCCTCGAGCAGGACAGCATCCACAGCTTGTTCGACAAGGCTCCGCTGATGCTGGTCCTATTGCTCGGCGCCACCACTGTGTTGATGTTCCTGGCGTTCGGATCGTTCGTGCTGCCGATCAAGGCGGTGGTGATGAGCGCGCTGACGCTGGGCTCCACCTTGGGGATCCTGACGTGGATCTTCGTCGACGGGCACTTCTCGACATTGCTGAACTTCACGCCGACACCGCTGATGGTGGTGCTGATCGCGCTGGTCGTCGCGGTGGGCTTCGGCCTGGCCACCGACTACGAGGTGTTCCTGGTGTCCCGGATGGTCGAAGCCCGCGAGCGCGGCATGTCCACAGCCGAGGCGATCCGGATCGGCACCGCCACCACGGGCCGCCTGATCACCGCCGCCGCGCTGGTGCTCGCCGTGGTCGCCGCGTCGTTCGTGTTCTCCGACCTGGTGCTGATGAAGTACCTGGCCTTCGGTCTGATGGCTGCGCTATTGCTGGATGCGACCGTGGTCCGCATGTTCCTGGTGCCGTCGGTGATGAAGTTGCTCGGCGACGACTGCTGGTGGGCCCCGCGCTGGGCCCGTCGCCTGCAGAACCGGCTCGGGCTGGGCGAGATCGACCTGCCCGACGAACGCAAGCGGCCGACCCTCAACGGGCGGCCCGCCCGGCCCCCGGTCGCCGCGGCCAGCCTGGTCGCCGCGACGCCGCGCCCGCCGCACGACCCCACGCATCCCGGCGTGCTGGAGCCGTCGCGGGTGGCACGCCCGGCCGCCCCGCCGGAGCCGCGGCCCGCGCAGCCGCCGACGCCGGCCGCCGCGAACACCGCACGGCTGCAGGCCCAGCCGAGCCAGCCGACGCAAGCCCCGACCACGCGCCTCACGGTTCCCCCCAACGCCAACCCGGCCGCCGGCAACCAGAGCACACCCGGCCACGAGCGCCCCGCCGGGGCGCGCGGCCCGGCCGGCGCTACCCCGCCGCCCACCGCACGGCCCCCCGCGCCGGCGCACCCGGCACCTCCACCGCCGCCGTCCAGCGGCGAGACGCGGGCCATGCCGATCCCGACCCACCGCTCCGGCGATAACAACTCCGACCCGGCCGAGCCCACGACCGCCCTGCCGATCAGGCGCTCAGACGCCGACGACCCCGGTACGGCCACCGAGCAGCTCAACTCCCCCGGACAAGGCGAGAACGGCGACAACCCACGTCAGCGCCGCCGCGCCGGCGGGGGCGGCGCGGGCCTCAGCGCCCAGGACTTGCTGCGCCGCGAGGGACGCCTGTAAGCGCTGAGCGAATCAGTCGGGCGGGCGGTCCGGTTCCGCCTCGACGATCGCCGTGTCGTCGGCCTCCTCGGTCTGCTTCTCGGCTTCGGCGGCGGGATCCGGGGCCAGCAGCACCTGAATCGCATTGTTGAGGAACGCGACCGTCGGAACGGCCAGCAAGGCGCCGACGATCCCGGCGAGCACACCGCCGGTGGAAATGGCCAGCACCACGGCGAGCGGATGGATCGAGACCGCGCGCCCCATCACCAGCGGCTGCAGCAAATGAGCCTCCATCTGGTTCACCGCAACCAGCAAACCAAGCGTGATCAGCGCGTAGACGACGCCCTTGGCCAGCAGCGCCACCACCACGGCCAAAAACCCGGCGATCACCGCGCCGACGAGCGGGATGAAGGCGCCCATGAACACCAGCGAGGCCAGCGGCAGCGCCAACGGAATGTCCATGATCGCCAGCCCGGTGCCCACACCCGCCGCATCGGTCAGGGCGACCAGGAACGTCGCCCGCACGTAGCCGATCAGCGACCCGTATCCGGCGTGGCCCGCCTCGCGCACCCGACCGCGCACGCCCACGGGGAAGATCTTGGTGACGTATTGCCAGATGTTGCGGCCGCCGTAGAGGAAGAAAATCAGTGTGAACAGCGCTAACACCGCGGCCGTGACCATCTCGGTGATGGTGGCGGCGGTGGCCAGGGCGCCGCTGGTGAGCTTGGACTGGTTGTTGTGCAGCGCCTGGATCGCGGCGTTGCCCGCGTTGGAGATTTGTTCGCCGCGCAGGTGCAACGGTCCCTCGATCAGCCACCTGCGGGTGGAGTCGATGCTTCGGCTCACCTGTTCGGTCAGGTCGGGCAGCCCGTAGACGAACTGGGTGATGACGAAGGCCAGGATGCCGCCGAAGATCGCGAACCCGCCGAACAGGACCAGCGCCACCGCCGCGCCACGCGGCAGGCCGCGCTGGTCCAGCCAGTCGACCGCCTGCACCAGCAAAGCGCTCACCATCAAGGCCAGCAACACCGGAACGACGATCACTTCTAGCTTCTGCACGACCCACAGCACGGCGACCACGGCGGCCAGGATGACGAGCAACCGCCACGCCCAGGCCGCGGTCCTGCGGACAAGCGGTTCGACCGCAGCATCGTCGGGGTTTGCCAGCATCTGGCCAGCCTATCTGGCGCGGCTTTGCTCCGACGGGGCCGCGGGGGGCCGTTTCGGCGACGGGGCAGTTGCCCCTCGGAGGTTCCTCGGAAGCCGCCTCGGCCCCCTCGGATACCCCTCGGAGACCCCTCGGAGGCCCCTGGGCCGTTCCCGTGGCCGCCACGATCCGGTTACGACCCCAGAACGACCCTGACACAGTCGGTGCTTCGTCCGGATGGCCGCGCCACCTGCGCGGTTACCCTAAACCCCGTGCCGCACGACGCACCCCCACGCAAGCTCGACTTGGCGCGCGAATCGACCCCGCGCGGCAAGTACTGGTGGGTGCGGTGGGTGATCCTCGGGGTCGTCGCGATCGTGCTTGCTGTCGAGGTCTCGCTCGGCTGGGACCAGCTGGCCAAGGCCTGGACGAGCCTGTATGAGGCGAACTGGTGGTGGCTGCTCGCGTCCGTGCTGGCGGCGGCGGCGTCGATGCACAGCTTCGCCCAAATTCAGCGCACCCTGCTGAGATCGGCCGGCGTGCACGTCAAGCAACTGCGGTCGGAGGCCGCGTTCTATGCCGCCAACTCGCTGAGCACCACGCTGCCGGGCGGGCCGGTGCTGTCGGCCACGTTTCTGTTCCGTCAGCAGCGGATCTGGGGCGCCTCGGCGGTGGTGGCGTCGTGGCAGTTGGTGATGTCGGGCGTGCTGCAGGCCGTGGGGCTGGCACTGCTCGGCCTGGGCGGGGCGTTCTTCCTGGGCGCCAAGAACAACCCGTTCTCATTGCTGTTCACGCTCGGCGGCTTCGTCGCGTTGTTGCTGCTGGCCCAAGCGGTGGCGTCGCGCCCGGAGCTGATCGAGGGCATCGGCGGCCGGGTTCTGGCCTGGATCAACTCGGTGCGCGGCAAGCCCGCGGAGACCGGTTTGGACAAGTGGCGCGAGACGCTCAGCCAGCTCGAATCGGTCAGCCTGGGCCGCCGCGACCTGGGTGTGGCGTTCAGCTGGTCGATGTTCAACTGGATCGCGGACGTGGCCTGCCTCGGCTTCGCCGCCTACGCCGCCGGCGACCACGCCTCGGTCGCCGGGCTGACGGTGGCCTACGCCGCCGCTCGCGCGGTCGGCACGATTCCGCTGATGCCGGGCGGGCTGCTGGTCGTCGAGGCGGTTCTGGTGCCCGGCCTGGTGTCCAGCGGGATGTCCCTGCCGAACGCCATTTCCGCGATGCTGCTCTACCGGCTGATCAGCTGGCTGCTCATCTCCGCCGTCGGCTGGGTGGTGTTCTTCTTCGTGTTCCGCACCGAGAACGTCTCGGACTCCGACTCCGACGACCCGATCACCGGGCCGCTGCCCGTGGTGCGCTACCTCAGCGACCCCTCCGCCGACCAGAGCGACGGCGCCCTGCAAGGCCCGGTCCCGCCGCCGGAGGCCCACCCGGACGGCGACCGGTCGGCAGGCGCGTAACCGACTCTCAGCCGACGTTGCTGGGGCGCGGCGCGCCGCCAATCGTGACGCCGGGCAGCGTGCCGCCCGCAGCGCCTGGCGCCGGCGCGGTCGCCACCGGCGGGGTGCCGGCGGCGTTGCCGGGCAGGGATGCCTGGCCGCCCGGCAGCCCACCTGCGGCGCCCTGCGCCTGCTGCATCAGGCCCATCGCCTGCGGGATCGTGATCGGCAGCTTGCACTGCATCGACAGGTTGGTCAGCGGCTGCGCCATCGACGTCATGTCGCCGGCGACCTTCGGGTTGGCCTCGAAGTAGGACTTCAACCCCGTGACGGATTGCGGCCCCGCCTGCTGCTGCAGCATCGTCGTCATCGCCTGGTTGGTCTCCGGGTGCGAGTCCAGGTAGTCACCCATGGACTTGGAGACCGAACCGATCGTGCGGGCGACCTCGCTGGCCGCGCACGGGTCGTTGGCTCCGGTCGCCGGCGGCCCGGCCAGCACCGCGAGGGCGGCGGCGGGCGCTGCGGTGGCGATCAGCCCGGCGAGGAGCCGGCGGCGCCGGGTCGCGGTGCCTGTCGTCATGGATCACCCCTTAGGAGTTCGCCGAAAGACGTGCCGAGTGCTCGACATCTCGTAAACGGCTGCGATAGAAGGCTCTTGGTGGCGGAGATCCCCGTGCCCCGCGCGGCCATCCGACATCCTGCCATCCCCCGACCGGGCGCTGCCACTCGTGTGACCAGTTCCTTTTAGTCACCGGTTCACAACGAGTTTGCTGCGTCTTGGCAACATCGGCGTCGTTGCAGCTCAGGATGCAGATAACCCGACATAATCCACAGGCTGCTGCGGTATTCTCGCCTGCACGCGCCGCGCGAGACACCGGGGAGTGCAGAGATCCAGCAGTTCATGATGCGCCTCAGTCGCAGCCTGCGTAGATACCGTTGGTTGGTCTTCACAGGCTGGTTGCTGGCATTGGTGCCGGCCATCTATCTGGCGATGACGCAATCCGGCAACCTCACCGGCGGTGGCTTCGAAGTGGCCGGCTCCCAGTCGCTGGCCGTGCACGACCAGCTCGAGGAGCTCTTCCACGACCAGGGGGCGTCCTCGTTGGCGCTGGTCGCGGCCCCCCGTCCGGACGCCAGCTATCAGGACATCAACGACGCGGTCGGGCAGCTGCGACAGATCGCCGGCGAGTTTCCCGGCGTGACGGAGGTGCCCAACCCCACCCAGCGGCCGCCGCAGCCCGACCGGCCATATGTGGTGTCGCTGCGGCTGGACGCCCGCAACTCCGGCACCAGCGACATCGCCAAGCAGCTGCGCCAGAGGGTCGGCATCAAGGGCGATCAGTCCGGCCAGACCGCGAACGGCCGCGTGCGGCTTTACGTCATCGGCCAGGGCGCGCTCAGCGCCGCCGCCGCGGCCAACACCAAGCACGACATCGCCGCCGCCGAACGCTGGAACCTGCCGATCATCCTGGTCGTGCTGCTGGCGGTGTTCGGTTCGCTGGCCGCCGCGGCGATCCCGCTCGCCCTGGGCGTCTGCACGGTCGTGGTGACCATGGGCCTGGTCTACTTGCTGTCGGCCTATACCACCATGTCGGTGTTCGTGACCTCGACGGTCTCGATGTTCGGGATCGCCCTGGCCGTCGACTATTCGCTGTTCATTCTGATGCGCTTCCGCGAGGAACTGCGTTCGGGCCGCCAGCCGACCGAAGCCGTGGACGCCGCGATGGCCACTTCCGGGCTCGCGGTGGTGCTCTCCGGCGCGACCGTCGTCGCCTCCCTGACCGGGATCTATGTCATCAATACCCCGGCGCTGAAGTCGATGGCCACCGGGGCCATCCTGGCCGTGGCGGTGGCAATGCTGACCGCGGCCACCCTGACCCCGGCGGTGCTGGCGACGTTCGGCCGGGCGGCGGCCAAGCGGTCGGCCCTGCTGCACTGGTCGCGGCAGCCGGAGGGCACACAGTCCCGGTTCTGGAACCGCTGGATCGGATGGGTGATGCGCCGACCGTGGATGTCGGCGGTGGCCGCGTCGGCGGTGCTGCTCGTGATGGCCGCGCCGGCGGCCTCGATGGTGCTGGGCAACAGCCTGCTGCGGCAGTTCGACTCCTCGCACGAGATCCGCGCCGGGGTGGGCGCGGCGGCCCAAGCGCTCGGACCCGGCGCGCTGGGCCCGGTCCGGGTGCTGATCAGCTTTCCCGACGGCGGCGCGGCCTCGCCCGAGCACAGCCAGACCATCGCCGCGATCCGGCAGCGAATGACTCACGCTCCGCACATCGTCTCGGTGTCCCCGCCCCAATTCGCCGAGGACAACGGCAGCGCCCTGCTGTCGGCGGTGCTATCGGTGGATCCCGAGGACATGGGCGCGCGGGAGACCGTCACGTGGATGCGCACGCAGCTGCCCAAGATTCCCGACGCTGGGACCGCTCGGGTCGACGTCGGCGGCCCGACCGCGCTGATCAAGGACTTCGACGACCGGGTGGCCCAGACCGAGCCGGTGGTGCTGCTCTTCGTGGCACTCATCGCGTTCGTGATGCTGCTGATCTCGATCCACTCGGTGTTCTTGGCGTTGAAGGGCGTGCTGATGACCTTGCTGTCGGTCGCCGCCGCCTACGGCAGCCTGGTGATGGTCTTCCAGTGGGGCTGGTTGCAAGACCTCGGTTTCACCCGGACCAGCTCGATCGACAGCACCGTTCCTCCGCTGGTGCTGGCGATGACCTTCGGGTTGTCGATGGATTACGAGATCTTCCTGCTCACCCGCATCCGGGAACGCTTCCTGCACTCCGGGAACACCCGCGACGCGGTCGCGTACGGCGTGAGCACCAGCGCCCGGACGATCACCAGCGCCGCCCTGATCATGATCGCGGTGTTCATCGGCTTCGCGTTCGCCGGCATGCCGCTGGTCGCCGAGATCGGCGTGGCGTGCGCCGTCGCGATCGCGGTGGACGCCACGGTGGTGCGGCTCGTCCTGGTCCCGGCGCTGATGGCGATGTTCGCCCAGTGGAACTGGTGGCTGCCGCGGTGGCTGGCGCGCATGTTGCCGTCTGTCGACTTCGACAGGCCGCTGCCCGAGGTAGACCTCGGCGACGTCGTGGTCATTCCGGATGACATCTCGGCGCTGACGCCGCCCAGCGCCGACCTGCGGATGGTGCTCAAGTCGGCCGCCAAGCTCAAGCACCTGGCACCCGACGCCATCTGCGTGGCCGACCCGCTGGCGTTCACCGGCTGCGGCCGCAGCGGCGAGGCCACGGGCGCGCGGGGCCTCGGCCCCGGGCAGATCCCCCACCAGGTCGACATCGGCGATGAGAGCGCCGCGGCGCCCACCAACGGCCACGCCAAGGCCCACTCGGGCGCCAAGAAGCTGGTCGGCGGCCTGACGTCGCGCAACGGCATCGCCCGCGCCATCTCCGGCGGCGACCGCCCCGTCCATCCGGTCACGCTGTGGCGGGGCCGCCTGTCGGTCGCCATCGACGCGCTGGAGACCGGCGCCCACGGCGCGGACCTTCCGCAGTTCGAACGCCGCAGCCCGGTAGAAACCACGCACGTGCAGTTGCCCACCGGTGACCGGCTGCTCGTCCCGACCGGGGCCGAAGCGCTGCGCCTCAAGGGCTACCTGATCATGTGCCGTAACAGCAGCCGCGATTATGCCGACTTTGCAGACATGGTCGAAACGGTTGAGCCCGAGACCGCTGCGGTGGTGCTGGCCGGGATAGACAGGTATTACTGTTGTCAAACACCCAGGCCGCACTGGATCGCCACGCAGTTGGTCCGTCGGCTCGCGGATCCACACCCCTCCGATTTCGGGGACGATCACTGGTCGGAACCCGACGCCAGGGCGGACTGGGACGAGGTCAGGCAACGCTGCCTGTCGGTGGCTGTCGCAATGCTGGAGGAGGCGAGGTGACGTTGGCATCTGACCGACGTCCGGCGCCGCCACCCCAGCGGCCCGCCGGCGAACAGCGCACGCCCGGCGGCGGGTCCTTGCCAGACCCGGACCAGCCGGTGGAGTTCTGGCCGACCTCCGCGATCCGTTCGGCGCTGCAGGGCGGCGACATCGCCACCTGGAAGCGCATCGCCGCCGCGCTCAAGCGCGACCCGTACGGGCGGACCGCCCGGCAGGTCGAAGAGGTGCTGCAGGGCACGCGACCCTATGGGATCTCCAAGGCCCTGTGGGAGGTGCTGGAGCGCGCCCGCACCCACCTGGAAGCCAACGAACGCGCCGAGGTGGCGCGCCACGTGGCGCTGCTGATCGACCGGTCCGGCCTGGCCCAGCACGAATTCGCGTCCCGCATCGGGGCGATGCCCGAGGAGCTGGCCGCCTACCTCGACGGCAGCACCAGCCCGTCGGCCGCGTTGATGATCCGGATGCGCCGGCTCTCGGATCGATTCGTCAAGGTGAAGTCCGCGCGCTCGGCCGAATCCAACTGATCCCCGTCACCGGGAATTGACCGGCACCACATCGGACACCAGCCAGTTGCCGCCGCGCTTGGCCAGCGTCACCCGCAGCGCGGGCGCCGCCTGGCTGGGCGGCTGGCCCGGCACGTCCTGGGTCACGCGCAGGATCACGGCGACACTGGCCGCCGCCGGCCCGAGGGCCTCCACCCCGGCCGCCGCCGTGGCGGCCTGTGCGGTGACGTTGCGCTGCGCAAGATCGGCGCTGGACTTCTTGTATTGGTCCTTGAACGCGCCCGCCTGCTCCGGCACCATCATGGCCGTCGCCCGATCGATCGAGCTCATCGGGGCGCTGGGCGTGAACGACGCCATGGCCTCGGCCATCCCGGTGGCGACGTGCACCACCTCGCGGGCATCGTTGTCGAAGTCGCGGTCCGACTTCGTCCAATGCGTGTAGCCGGTCGCCACGGCCGCCGCCAGGGCGGCCGTGCACAGGAAGACGACCGCCAGTCTCAGCCCCGGCGCGTCGTCGTCGGTGCCGACGCTGACCGAGTCGCGGCGCAGCAGCCAGAAATTGACGCCCACCCCCTCGACGATCAGCAGCACCAGCACCGAGCACGCCGACACCCACCACAGCGGCCAGCCGAGGATCAGCCCGATCATCAGCAGCGCGCCGATCGCGGCCAGCGGGGCCACGATGTCGAAGGCGAGCAACCGCCAGATGTTTCTCATCGGATGGATTCCAGCCCGGAGATCATCAGCTTGCCGTCCACGTCGGACACGGCCAGCCGCAAGTTCCAGTGCACCGTCTGCGGCTTGGCGCCGACGTTCTCGCTGACCGACGTCGCGACCAGCATCACCGAGTCGGTCCGGCTGGCGAACGGCGGCAACTTGGTGGTCACCACGGGCCGGGCCACGCCGGGCTGGCTGTCCAGGTCGTGGTGGACCGTCTCGATCGCCACCGAATCGATCCGGCCGGCGCTCTGGGACTGCAGCTTCTGCACCACCTGGCGGTATGGCTGCATGGCCGCGTCGAAGTCGGTGTTGAGGTCTCCGACCGTCCCGTCGTGCAGCCGCTGCAGGCTGCCGTCGATGTTGCCGCTGTTCATGTTGATCAACAGGCCCGTCCAGTCGGCGGCGGACTGCATGACGCGGCTCAGGTAGATGCGCTCGCCCACCTCGTCGCGGTGAGCCGACCAGATGAGCGCGCCGAGCACCACCGCGGCGACCGACAACACGCCCAGCACGGTCGACGCGATGCCGAAGCCCGAAAAGAGCGGGCCACCTGCGTCTTCGGGCGTCGCGGGGTCGGGACCGGCGTCGTCTTCGGGTTCGGCGTCGGACATGGGCCGATCGTTGCATCCAAAAGAAGGTGGAAGGATGGCGGGGTGACGTATGCGGCCATTCGCTCAGGGGTCGACCTGAGCTATGTCGATCCCGGTGCCCGCCCTCAAGACGACCTGTTCGGCCATGTCAATGGCCGCTGGCTGGCCGAGTACGAGATTCCCCCGGACCGGGCCACCGACGGCGCGTTCCGCCAGCTGTTCGATCGGGCCGAAGAGCAGGTGCGCGACCTGATCGTCGAGGCCAGCGAGTCGGGCTCCCCGCATGGGACCGATCAGCAGCGCATCGGGGACCTCTACGCCAGTTTCCTCGACGAGGGCACCGTCGAACGCCGGGGGGTGCAGCCCCTGCTCGACGAGCTGGCCCTCGTGGAGGACTGCACGGACCGGTCGGCGCTGGCCGCCGCGATGGGCAGCCTGCAGCGCACCGGGGTGGGCGGCGGCGTGGCGATGTACGTCGACACCGACGCCAAGAACTCGGCCCGCTACCTGGTGCACTTCGGCCAGTCAGGCATCGGGTTGCCCGACGAATCGTATTTCCGCGACGAGCGGCACGCCGAGGTGCTGGCGGCCTACCCGGGACACATCGCGCGGATGTTCAGCCTGGTCTATCGCGGCGACGCGGGTGACCACGCCGAGACCGCGGCCCGGATCGTGGCGCTGGAGACCAAACTGGCGGCCGCGCACTGGGACGTGGTCAAGCGCCGCGACGCCGAACTCACCTACAACCTGCGCACCTTCGCCGACCTGCAGACCGACGCCGAAGGCTTCGACTGGAGTCGCTGGGCGGCCGCGCTGGGCAGCGGTCCGGAAGTCCTCGCGGAAGTGGTTGTGCGCCAACCCGATTACCTCACCGCGTTCGCGTCGCTCTGGGGCAGTGAGGACTTCGAAGACTGGAAGCGTTGGGCACGTTGGCGTTTGATTCGCGCCCGTACAGCTTGGCTGACGGACGAGATCGTCGCCGCCGACTTCGACTTCTACGGCCGCCTGCTGACCGGCGCCGAGCAGATCCGGGAACGCTGGAAGCGGGCGGTGTCGCTGGTGGAGGGCGTGATGGGCGACGCCGTCGGGAAACTGTATGTGCAGCGACATTTCCCGCCCGACGCCAAGGCCCGGATCGACACTCTGGTCGACAATCTGAAAGCGGCGTACCGTCAGTCCATCAGCGAGCTGGACTGGATGACGCCGC
The DNA here is from genome assembly GCF_001667035.1 of Mycobacterium sp. 852002-51057_SCH5723018. Lineage (GTDB taxonomy): Bacteria > Actinomycetota > Actinomycetes > Mycobacteriales > Mycobacteriaceae > Mycobacterium. The sequence continues at coordinate 34,503 of NZ_LZIR01000111.1, read as the reverse complement.
GGACCCGCGAGCGCGCGCTGATCAAGCTGGAGAAGTTCACCGCCAAGGTGGGCTACCCGGCGAAGTGGCGCGACTACTCCACGCTGGTGATCGACCGCGACGACCTGTACGGCAACTACCAACGCGGACACGCTGTCATCCACGACCGCGAGCTGGCCAAGCTCGGCGGGCCGGTGGACCGCGACGAATGGTTCATGACGCCACAGACCGTCAACGCCTACTACAACCCGGGAATGAACGAGATCGTCTTCCCCGCAGCCATTTTGCAGCCGCCGTTCTTCGATGCCGAGGCCGACGACGCCGCCAACTACGGCGGTATCGGGGCGGTGATCGGGCACGAGATCGGGCACGGCTTCGACGACCAGGGCGCCAAGTACGACGGCGACGGCAACCTGGTGGACTGGTGGACCGACGACGACCGCACCGAGTTCGGCGTCCGCACCAAGGCGCTGATCGAACAGTACGACACGTACACGCCCAGGGAGCTCGACGGCGACCGCCACGTCAACGGAGCCTTCACGGTCGGCGAGAACATCGGCGACCTGGGCGGGCTGTCGATCGCGCTGCTGGCCTACCAGCTGTCGCTGAACGGCACCGCCGCACCCGTCATCGACGGTCTGACCGGCGTGCAGCGCGTGTTCTACGGCTGGGCCCAGGTGTGGCGCACGAAATCGCGTGAGGCGGAAACGATCCGGCGGCTGGCGGTGGACCCGCACTCGCCGCCGGAGTTCCGGTGCAACGGCGTCGTCCGCAACATGGACGCCTTCTACGACGCCTTCGGTGTCGCCGAGGGCGACGCGTTGTACCTGACGCCGCAGCGCAGGGTCAGGATCTGGAACTGACCCCCGCGAGGACCGGCTCGATCCTGGCGGGCACGTGCTTGTGCCAGGGCGTGCCGGCGTAGGGGTCGCGCCATTCGGTTGAGGTGAGCGCGTTCGGGGCGACGCCCGGGACGACGGTGTGGCCGTCCTCGTCGCGGTAGTCGAGCCCAAAACCGTTGGGCAGCGCCGCGTGTCCGGCCAGCATGGTCTCGGTGATCTCGACGGTCGCCTCGGCGCTGCCGGCCGCGGTGCTGATGCGCACCCGGCCCCCGTCGACGAGGTCGAGGGCCTGCGCGTCCTCGACGCTGACGCGCAGCGCCCCGTCGGCGTCGCGTTTGCGCCAGGACGGGTCGCGGAAGATGTCGTTGGCGGTGTAGGCGCGCCGCTCCCCCACCGACAGCACGATCGGGAAGTCCGGCGTGGTCAGCTCCGCGGGTGCCCCCGCCAATGCGCTTAGCTCGTCCAGCATTTCGGGGATTTCCAGGGCGATCTTGTGGTCGGCGTGGCTGATCAGCGCGAAGTCGTCCTCGTAGGTGTGCCGGGTGAAGGTGACCCCGGACGGGCTGTCCAGGATGGCGTCGAACAGCGCGTTGCCGTCGGCGTGGCCGGCGCGCCGGACGGCCTCGGGGTAGGTCATCGCGGTCTTCTGGGCCAGTCCCCACACGGCGGCCGCGCCGGCCAGCCCGTCTGGCAGCGTCGGCCCCAGCGTTTCATACAGGACGTACGGAACAAGCTTGGCCATAGTCGGATTGGCGGCCATGGCACCCAGGAACGCCTCGGCGTAGGCCTGCCTGCCGCGCTGCGCCGCCTCGCGCAGCGGGCGCAGGTCCGCGTCGTCGATCACGCCGAGCGCGCGCACCAACCGCGCCCAGATCTCGGGTTCGGGCAGGGTGCCCGGGAGCGGCTGCAACAGCGGCCGGCGCAATTGAAATGCGTTGGCCGGGAACTCGAAATTGAAGAAGGTGGCCTCCGGCTTCTCGAACTGGGAGGCCGCGGGCAGCACGTAGTGGGCGAGCCTGGCGGTCTCGGTCATCGCGACGTCGACGACCACCATCAGCTCGAGCGCTTGGAACGCCTCCCGGCATGCGGCCGAATTAGCCAGCGAGTGAGCGGGATTCGCGCTCTCGACGATCATGGCCCGGAAGCGGTCCGGGTGGTCGGTCAGGATTTCCTCGGGGACGACGTTGCTGGGCACCAGCCCGGCGATGATCGGGGCGCCGGTGACCGGGGTGCGGCCCGAGACCGTGCTGAACAGCGAGGCCAATGACGAATGCAGGTGCTGGCCGCCCTTTTTCGCGAAGTTGCCGGTCAGGATCCACAGCAGCTTGTTCAGGTACGAGCACAGGGTGCTGTTGGGCGCCTGCTGGATGCCGAGGTCCTCGAACACCGCGACGCTGGCGGCGGTGCCGACCCGCCGCGCCGCCGCCCGCAACAGCTCCTCGTCGACCCCGCAGCGCTGCGCGTAGTCGGCGACCGGGACCTCGCGCAGCGCGGCGCGGATGCCGTCGGCACCGTGCACGTGTTCGGCGAGAAACGCCTGGTTGCAAAGGTTTTCCTGGACCAGGACGGCGGCCAGGGCCGCCAGGCACCAGGCGTCGGTGCCGGGCCGCACCCGCAGGTGGAAGTCGGACATCTTGGCGGTGTCGGTGAGAACCGGATCGATCACGATCATCGACCGGGCCGGGTCTTTGGCGATCTCGTTGAGCACCACCCGGGCTCGCGGGAAGCTCTGCGACATCCACGGATTCTTGCCGACGAACACGGACACCTCGGCGTGCTCGAACTCGCCGCGCGTGTGCCCGCCGTACAGCCGCGCGTCGATCCACGCCTCGCCGGTCTTCTCCTGCGCCAAGGCATTTGACCGATACCGCGCCCCGAGGGCTTTCAGGAACGCGCCACTGTAGGCTCCGCCGAGGTGATTGCCCTGCCCGCCGCCGCCGTAGTAGAAGATCTTGTCGCCGCCGTAGGCGTCGCGGATGCGCTTGAAGCCCTCGGCGATCTCGACGATCGCGGTGTCCCAGTCGATCTCCTCGTAGCTGCCGTCGGGCCGGCGGCGCAGCGGAGAGGTCAGCCGGGCACCGCTGTTCTGGTAGTGGTCCAGCCGCAGCGCCTTGTTGCAGGTGTAGCCCTGCGACGCCGGGTGTGCCTTGTCGCCGCGGATGCGAGCCAGCCGGCGGTCTTCGACTTGCACGACGATGCCGCAGTTGCATTCGCAGAGGATGCAGGCCGTGGGCTGCCAATCACCGGTCATTGCGGGGGTTCCTTTCCGGGGCCTGCGCCACGAAGAGGTCGCGCAGTTGGCGGTGAATGAGATCAAGGGGCGTCAGGTCACGGCGCACCCGGGCCAGCAGGATCGCGCCCTCGAGCGCGGTGGTGGCCAGCATCGCCAGCTCGCGGGCCCGCTCCGGCGCCATGCCGTCGCTGACGAACCGCTGGGCGATCAGGTCGTTCCAGCGGTCGAAGGCCGCCTCGGCGCGCTCGATCACCGGCGCCATGCGCTCGCGGTCTGATTGCTCCCCGGCTTCCACCGAGACCGCCACCACCGGGCAGCCGGCGCGGAAATCGGTGTCGAGCAGCTGCCGGCGGTACTTGTCGATCAGCGTGTCCAGCAGTTCCAGGCCGCCTTCGGCCTCGGTGATGATGCCGGCGACGTGCTCGCCGGCGTAATCGACCGCCTCGCAAAGCAATTGGGTCCGCCCGCCGGGAAAGTAGTGATAGGCCGACCCGCGGGGCGCGCCGCTGTGCTCGAGGACGTCGGAGATCGCCGTGGCGTGCGCGCCGCGCTCCCTGATCAGCAGGGCGGCCGATACCACCATCCGCTCGCGCGGGCTACGCATATGTATGATGCTATACATAATCGGCCGGTCCGCGAAACCCCCGGGAGCCGCCTGGACGAGAAGACGCAAAAGCCCCCAATTTCGTACCGAAATGGGGGCTTTGCGTCTGCTGGGGGCTACGTCATCCAGTCGCTGGATCCGTCGTTCTTCTTGTAGTCGCCGCCGGACGAGTTCTTCACCACGATGGGGTCGCCCGGGCCGAAGTTGTCGAAGAACCACCTCGCGTTGCTGGGGCTGATGTTGATGCAGCCGTGGCTGACGTCGCGCTTGCCCTGGTCATCCACCGACCACGGGGCGCTGTGCACGAAGTCGCCGACGTTGTCGAACCGGACGGCCAGATCGACGGTCACCTTGTAGCCGTACGTCGAGTTGACCGGAACCCCGTAGGTCGAGGAATCCATCACCACCGAGGGCATCTTCTCCTGCACGTAGTAGGTGCCGTTAGGCGTTTGGTGATTACCGGCCGACATGCCCATCGACATCGGGATGGTCTTGTCCACGGTGCCGTTGCGGGTGACGGTCAGCTGATGGGTGGCGTCGTCCGCCGTGGCGATCAGCGTGTCCCCGGTCTGGAAGCTGGACACCGTGCCGCCGGCGTCAACCGTCACCGCGGTGTGCGCGGGCCAGAAGCTCAACGGGCGCCAGCGCAGCTGCGTCGGGGTCATCCAGTAGAACTTGCCGGGCACCGGCGGGACCGACGACACGTGCACGGCGTCTATGGCGGCGCCCGCGTCGTCGACGCGCGCGGGGAAGTTGATGATGATCGGCTGGCCGACGCCCACCGTCGCGCCGTTCTTCGGGACGAACGCCGGGGGCCCGAATGGCGGGGTGCCGGTGAACGGCGCCGGGTTCTGCCCGGTGGCGGGGCCGGCCGCCACGGGTTGCGCACCCGGGAAGGGCAACAACGGCGGCTGTGGGGGCGCCAGCGGGTCAGCGGCAGGCGCCGGCACCGGCGGGCCACCCGGGGCGGCGACCGCCCCCGGATCGCCCGGAGCCGGATCGGGGTCGGCCAGCGCGGGACCGGCGCCCAGCACCAGCGCAAAGCCCAAGGCTGAAGCCAATCCGGCGGCGTTCAGAGCGGCGAAAAGGCGTCCCCTTCTGCGGCCCAACATATGCATCCCTCCAGTCACGTTCTTTCGAACACAGTGTGGCATAGCCGCAAAGCCAGCTACCCGTTTCGGCTACTGACAACGGCCGTATTAGCGCCACGATGGCGTCGCTGAGCTGCCGAGCTATGAATCCCGTGAACTTGGCGGCGCAACGTCGAGCATGTGGCGGTTGGCCGCCATGGCGGCCAGGGCCACCCCCATCAGGCCCGCCGAGGCGGTCAACATCAGCGCGATGTTGCGCTCGTACAACAGCCCACCAGCCAACGAGCCGGCCATGATGCCCACCTGGAACGCCGTCACGTATAGCCCCGACGCCCCGTCGGGATCGTCGACCCCGTTGCGCATCGCGGCGGATTGCATCATCGGCGACACGGCGGTGGCCATCGCTCCCCACAGCACGATCGCGCCGGTCCCGATCAGGGCGGCGGCCGGGGTGGCCTGGCCGAACGCCAGGGCGGTCAACACGACGAACGCGGCCGTCAAACCGGCCAAGCACAGGATGACGGCGCCGCGCGGCCGCCGGCCCCGCGGCCGCGCCACCATACCGACGGCGAGCACCCCGGCGGCCCCGTAGGCTGCCAGCAGCCACGCCAGGTTGGGTCCGCGCACGCCGACGACCTCGCGGATGACCTCCACGATGTAGGTGTACGAGACGAAGTGGCCGGTGACGCCGACCATGGTGATCAGGCTGACGACGATCAGCCGGCGGTTGCGGTGGTGACGAGCCCGCGGCCCCACGCACTTGAGCTGGTCGGCGGACAGCACCATCTCGGGGAGCAAGAGCCGGGCCGCGACGGTGACGGCGGCCGCGGCGACGGTGACGCAGACCACGGCCAGCCGCCAGCCCCACATCAGGCTCATCGCGGCCGTCAGGGGGCTGCCGACGACCAGCGCCAGGCTGGTCCCGATGTAGATCGACATCGTGGCGCGGCCGGCGTGGCTGGGCGGCACCAGCCGGGTGGCGATCGGGGCGATGACCGACCACAGCAGCCCGTGGGTGACCGCGCACAGCACCCGCCCGCCCGCCAACACGGCGAAGTTGGGCGCCAGCGCCGAGATGACCTGGGAGGCGGTCAGGCAGACCAGGCTGAACACCAGCGCGCGCCGCCGCGGCCAGTGCGCTGTCCAGCGCACCAGCGGGAACGTCGAGATGGCCGCCACTAGGGCGTACCAGGACAGCAGGGTCCCCACCAGGACCACGCTGACCTGCAGGTTGCGCGCGATCGCTGAGAGCGCGCCGACCGGCAGGATCTCCGCGGTGACGTAGGTGAAGGCGGCCGCCGCCAACACAGCCAGCTGCGCCGCGACCCGTGGCGTCCACGTTCGCGCGGCGATGGTGGCGGTTTCGGCTGTCATGGCAGTGGTCGCTCAAGGTGTGGCGATCGGCGAGGCGAGGCTGTTGCTAGATCACGCTGCCCCTACGGTACGCACTGCGGGAACGGGTTCACCAAAGTAAGCGTTTCAACACGCCCGCGATCAGGAACGTACCAGGCGCGCGATGGCGGCCGAGGCTTCGGCCAGCTTAGCTTGAGCCAATTCCGGGGCCTCTGGCCCCGTCTCGGCGACCGCCCGCGTGACGCAGTGGTTCAGGTGCTCGTCGAGCAGATTCAGCGCCACCGAACGCATGGCGCTGTTGACCGCGCTGATCTGGGTGAGCACGTCGATGCAGTACTTGTCCTCCTCGATCATCCGCGCGATGCCACGCACCTGGCCCTCGATGCGCCGCAGCCGCTTGGCGTAATTGTCCTTCTGTTGCGAATATCCGTGTGCGGTCGTCATGTCCGGTGTCCAACCCTCCCTACGCCCTGGTTAAGCGAGTCTACCGCATACCCCGACGGGGTATGACCCGCGAAGTTGCGGCCGGACCGGCCCGCGCATACTTGGACGATGGAGTTTGGCCAGGTCCCCACCACCGATTCGGCGCCCGCCAAAAGGGATGCCGACATCAAACCGCGTAGTCGTGACGTCACCGACGGCCTGGAGAAGGCCGCCGCCCGCGGCATGCTGCGCGCGGTAGGCATGGAAGACGAGGACTTCGCCAAGCCCCAGATCGGCGTCGCGTCGTCCTGGAACGAAATCACGCCGTGCAACCTGTCGCTGGACCGGCTCGCCAAGGCGGTCAAGGAAGGCGTGTTCTCGGCCGGCGGCTATCCGCTGGAGTTCGGCACGATTTCGGTGTCTGACGGCATCTCGATGGGCCACGAGGGGATGCATTTCTCGCTGGTGTCGCGCGAGGTGATCGCCGACAGCGTCGAGACCGTGATGCAGGCCGAGCGGCTGGACGGCTCGGTGCTGCTGGCCGGGTGCGACAAGTCGCTGCCCGGGATGCTGATGGCCGCCGCGCGCCTGGACCTGGCGGCGGTGTTCCTCTACGCGGGCTCCATCCTGCCCGGGCGCGCCAAGCTGTCCGACGGCAGCGAACGCGACGTCACGATCATCGACGCGTTCGAGGCGGTCGGCGCGTGCGCCCGCGGGTTGATGCCCCGCGAGGACGTCGACGCCATCGAGCGCGCGATCTGCCCCGGCGAGGGCGCGTGTGGCGGCATGTACACCGCCAACACCATGGCCAGCGCGGCGGAGGCGATGGGCATGTCGTTGCCGGGCAGCGCGGCGCCCCCGGCCACCGACCGCCGGCGCGACGGGTTCGCGCGGCGCAGCGGCCAGGCCGTCGTCGAACTGCTGCGCCGCGGCATCACCGCCCGCGACATCCTGACCAAGGAGGCCTTCGAAAACGCGATCGCGGTGGTGATGGCGTTCGGCGGCTCGACCAACGCGGTGCTGCACCTGCTGGCCATCGCCCACGAGGCCGACGTCACGCTGTCGCTGGAGGACTTCAGCCGGATCGGGTCGAAGGTGCCGCACCTGGCCGACGTCAAGCCGTTCGGCCGCCACGTGATGTTCGACGTCGACCGCATCGGCGGCGTGCCGGTGGTGATGAAGGCCCTGCTGGACGCGGGCCTGCTGCACGGTGAGTGCCTGACGGTCACCGGCCGGACCATGGCCGAGAATCTCGCCGCCATCGCCCCGCCGGACCCGGACGGCAAGGTGCTGAGGGCGCTGGGCGACCCGATCCATCCGACGGGCGGGATCACCATCCTGCGCGGATCGCTGGCCCCCGATGGGGCGGTGGTCAAGACGGCCGGCTTCGACTCCGACGTGTTCGAAGGCACGGCAAGGGTTTTCGACGGCGAGCGCGCCGCGCTGGACGCCCTCGAGGACGGGACCATCACCGAGGGCGACGCCGTGGTGATCCGCTACGAAGGCCCCAAGGGCGGCCCGGGGATGCGCGAAATGCTCGCCATCACCGGCGCGATCAAGGGCGCCGGCCTCGGCAAGGACGTGCTGCTGCTAACGGACGGCCGCTTCTCCGGCGGAACGACGGGCTTGTGCGTGGGGCATATCGCGCCGGAGGCGGTCGACGGCGGCCCGATCGCGTTCCTGCGCGACGGCGACCGGATCCGGCTCGATGTCGCCGCCCAGGTCCTGGACGTACTGACCGATCCGGCCGAATTCGATTCTCGGCGCGCCAATTTCACTCCGCCGCCGCCGCGCTACAAGACCGGTGTGCTGGCCAAGTACGTCAAGCTGGTCAGCTCGGCCGCGATAGGCGCAGTCTGCGGCTAGGCCTGTCGGTCGTGGTCCGCACGGCTCGGCGGCGCGTATTAAGTTGTGGCCGAACGGGCTTCGGAATTATGCGTGGGCGCTTGCCTCGCGCGTGCGCATGCCGAAGTAGGTGGCGTTCAGGCCCAGGAAGGTCAGCAACACGCCCGCGACCACGTTCGACCAGATCATGCCGGCGGTCGGTGTGAAGCCCGGCAGAATCCACAACGAGACGACGACCCACACGCCGAGCACCGGCAGCGTCCAGGTCATGCCGTGCGCCCGGTCCAGTGTCGTCGCGAACCCATATGCCAAGAACGCCATCGCGATCCCGGCGATAAGGTCATTCGTCGCAAGCGACGCCGCCGCGCTGAATCCCACGATCCACGGTGACGCAGCCACATACAGAGCCGTCAGCAAGGCCAGGCCGAAAGTGACGTGCGCGCTCATCGACTCGGCGACGCGCTCGTAGCGGGCACGCAGAGCTAATAAATCGGGGTGGTGATCGATTGATGAATGGACTGTACTCATTTTGCAACCTTTCCGTTACACAGCAGGCTAATTGGGCTCATTGGTTAACCCACCCATCTATCCCGACATTACGCTCGATCGCCGCGCGCCAGCAACGAAGAACCGGGCCCTCGACGGCCCGACTCGACCTGGATGCGCAGCTACCCCAGGGCGCCGAGTGCGGGCCCTAGGTACGGCATCTGCCGCCTTGAATTCGTCCCTAGGCCCCACGCTCGCGTACTCACCGGCCGCGTAGCGTGACAGGACATGGACATTGCCGACCGGCTGCGGCTCGACCTTCCGATCGGCCAGGCCGGAATGGGGGGCGGCCTGGCAGGCGCGGCATTGGCGGCCGCGGTCGCCAACGCTGGGGGCCTTGGAACCCTGGGCCTGGTCACGCCGCGCCAACTTCGGGCGGCGATCGAGGAAATGCGCGAACGGGCACCAGGCCGCGCCGTCGCGGTAAACCTGTTGATGCACTTCGTCAATCGCCACCACGTCGCGGTGTGCGTACAGTCCCGGGTGGACGCGGTCGTGCTGGCGTTCGGCGAGAAGCGCCGGCTGGTGGAGCACCTGCGCGGGGCCGGGATCTTCGTCTTTGTGATGGTCGGCACCGAAACCCAGGCGCGCGCCGCGGTCGCCTGGGGCGCAGACGGTTTGATCGCTCAGGGACGCGAAGCCGGCGGCCACCTGGTGGGAACCATGCCGGCCCTGGAGTTCCTACCGCATGCGCTCGCGGCTGCCGGGAACCGTCCGGTGTTTGTGGCCGGAGGAATCGCCACGGGGGCCGACACCGGCGCAGCACTGACCGCGGGAGCCACCGGCGTGATCGCCGGTACGCGGTTCCTGTTGACGCACGAGGCCAACGCGAGCCGGGAATATCAGCGGCGAATCCTGCACGCCGACAACACCATCGAGACGAACTTGTTCGGCCTCAGCTGGCCGCTGCGCCACCGCGTCGTGCCCAACGCCGCCACCCGGCGGTGGTGCGGCGACAACGGGAAGGCCAAGGCGCTGCCTGCCGCCCTCAACGCGGCCAGCCGCCCGCTGTCCGTGCTGGGCTACTTCGACGCGGGCGCGTTGATGCGTCTGCAGTCGACGAGCCGTCCGTTCTTCACGCCGCTGGCGCCGGTCGCCGGCGTGCCGGACTCCTGGGTGGATCGCGCCGCCCTGTATGCCGGCGAAACCGCTTTGCGCATCGGTGAACTCACGTCGGCCGAGCAGGCGGTCAAGGAGCTCGGCCCGCGCTGACGGCCCCGCCGCTGCCGCACCCACTAACGCACCAACGCGAACGCGAACCCGTCCCAGTGCTTGGCCCCGACCGTCTGGATCACCGCGGTGTCCAGCCGAGGGTGTTCGCCCATAGCCTGCAGCGTTTGGCGCGTCGCGGAGATCCTGGGATCGTCGGACTCCGGTTCCAGTATCCTGCCTTCGCGAATGACGTTGTCCACCACGATGACTGAGCCCGGACGCGCCAGCCGGGCCGCCCACTCGAGGTAGGCGGCATAGTTTTCCTTGTCGGCGTCGATGAACACCAGGTCGAACGGGCCCCCGGCCAGCGTCGGCAACGTATCCAGCGCGGCGCCCACGATCACCTCGACACGGTCGGCGACGCCGGCCCGCTGCAGGTTGGACCGCGCAACCTCGGCGTGCTTGGGCTCGTATTCCAGCGTGACCACCCGTCCCTGCGGGCCGGCGCCGCGGGCCAGCCAGATGGTGCTGAAGCCACCCAGCGTGCCGATCTCGAGGATGCGCCGCGCCTGCGTCGCTGCGGCCAGCAGACACAGGAATTTGCCCTGCTGTGCCGATACGGCGATCTGCGGCAGCCCGGCCGCGTTGCTGGCTTCCAGCGCCGCCGTCAGCGCCGGATCGTCGCCAACCACCGTGCTGTCCAAGAATGCATCGACGTCTTGTGGGGTGGGGTTCTCGGTCATACCGTCCACGCTAATGCGGCCCGCCCTTTACGGCATACCGGTAGGGGGTATATGGTGAGGGCGGTGGTTGTTCCCACACCACGAATCAACGACAGAGAAGGGTGATTCGAATGGCAAACTACGAGGCGGGAACCTTGCTGACGTGTGGCCACGAGGGCTGCGGGTGTCGCGTTCGCATCGAGACCCCTTGCCACTGCTCCGGCGGGGGCGAACCGTACCGCTGCACCTGCGGCGACGAACTGACCCCGGTCTAGTAGCACTCCGGCCGGTCGTGCGTTCGAGCCTCACCTCTTTGTTGCCAATCAGCGCGCGAACGCACGGCCGGCCAGGTCAACCTCGGCCGCCAGCCGCAGGGCGAGCGCCGACGCACCCACCGCCACCGTGTAACCGCCTGGCGTGATGCGCCAGGCTTTCGCGCCGCCGTCGTAGCGGGCGAGCAGGCGCGGATCGGCCTCGATGGTCACCCGGCGCGTCGCACCGGGCTCGAGTTCGACCCGCTCGAAGCCGAGCAGCCGCAGGCGTTGCTCCCCGGGGGCCGCGGTCAGATACACCTGCGGCACGTCTGCTCCGCCGCGGTCGCCGAGGTTGACGACGCTGAAGCTGGCGGTGACGCTGTCACCGCCGGTGACCACCAGGTCGCGGTAGCCGAACTTGGTGTAGGACAAGCCATGTCCGAACGCGAACAGCGGGGTGTGGCCGGCTTTGGCGAACCACCGGTACCCGACATCGGCCCCTTCGAGATACTCGATGGTGGTCGGCTCCCCCCACGGCGCGCCGGCGCCGGACAGTTCCGGGCGCGGCGTCTGATCGAGGTCGACCGGGAAGGTGATGGGCAGCCGGCCCGACGGATTGACCCGGCCCGCAAGGATTTCGGCGACGGCCCGGCCACCCGCCTGGCCCGGATACCAGGCCTGGACGATGGCGTTCACCGAGTCTTGCCAGGGCATGGCCACCGGGTTGCCGGTTTCCAGCACCGCGACCGTGTTCGGATTGGCCGCGGCTACGGCGGCGATCAGAGCGTCCTGCCCCCACGGCAGCGACAGGTCGGCGCCGTCGAAGCCCTCCCCTTCGGCGCGCACCGCGAACACGATCGCGATGTCGGCCGGCCGCGCCGCCAGCACCGCCTCCGCCGGACTGAGGCCGGGATCAAACTCGATGTGCGCGTGCGGAAACTGCTTGCGCAGCTCGGCGAGCGGGCTCGACGGCATCAGGTAAAGATTGCGCATCCCGGCCTCCAGGCCGGCGCCCCCGATCGGGATGACGCCGGCATAGCCGCCCGGAGGCACGACGGCGCTCGACCCGTAGCCGGCCGGAACACCGAGGTGGGCGTAACCGCCGATGACAGCGATGCGGGCGGTCGACTCGGGCGCCAGCGGCAGCACCCCGCGGTTGGTCAGCAGCACGATTCCCTGCCGGGCGACCTGCAACGCAATCTCGTTGTGCGCGGCCAAGTCCGGTGCGAGCGTGGCTTGGTGCCGGTCGACGCCGACCGCGAACATCGACCGCAGGATCCGCCGGACCATGTCCGACAGGCGCTCGGCGGGCAGCCCGCCGCCCGCGTAGGCGGCCCGCAGGGGCTCACCGAACGCCTCCGACTGCCACAGCAGCGCGTCGATCTGCGGGCCACACTCTTGGTCGAGGCCCTTGAGCGCGCATTCCCAGGTCGGCGTGCCGCCCCAGTCGGACATCACCCAGCCCCGGTATCCCCAGTCGCCCTTGAGCACCTCGTTGATCAAGACGTCGTTCGCCGCGGCGTAGTCGCCGTTGACCTTGTTGTAGGCCGTCATCACCGCTCCGGGCTGGGACCGCTCGATGGCGATCTCGAAGGCCAGCAGGTCGGATTCGCGATGCGCGTCCGGGTCGATCACTGCATCCAGCCAGTGCCGGTTGGTCTCGTTACAATTCAGCGAGTAGTGCTTGACGGTCGAAACGACGCCTTGGCGCTGGATGCCGTTCACCGATTCCGCGGCCATCGTCGCGGTCAAAAGCGGGTCCTCGGAAAGGTATTCGAAATTGCGGCCGTTGCGCGGGTCGCGGGCGAGGTTCATCGCGCCGGCGAGCTGCACGTTGAACCCGCGGCTGCGCGCCTCGCGACCGATCACCTCGCCGGCGGCGCGGGCCAGCGCCGGGTTGAAACTGGCCGCCAGCGCCAGCCCGGCCGGCAGCGCGGTGGCCGTGTCGCCCGGTCGGTAGCCGGGGTTGGTGACGCCCAGGCCCGCGTCGCTCATCAGCAGCGCCGGGACGCCGAGCCGGGGCACCCCCGGCACATACGCGGCGCTCATCGGGACGCCGGGCGGGATGCGCTCGTCGCGCGCCGGAAAGAGTTCGCTGGCCCCCATCACCCCGACCAGCAGCGAGAACCGCTCGTCGTCGGTCATCTGCGACTCGACCTCGCGCGCCCGGACATCCGGGTCGACCGGTTTGTTCAACGCACACCCTCTTTGGCGTACACAACGCGCAGCACGTGCCCGAGTTCCGGGCCCATCACCAGCTCGGCCAACTCACAGATCGTCGCGACGAACTGCGGACCGTGCGGCGGCTCGGCCCGGCACAGGTGATGCGCCACCTCGTGCAGCACCACCAGCTCGCGCAGCGCCCAGTCGCCGGTGTGGCGGTCGGGAACCGCGATGACGCCCGCGCCGTCGTGGTTTTCGTAGTGCGCCGCGGTGGCGGCCCGCCGCACGCGAACCCGCAGCGGCGGCACCCGCGGCCACCGTTGCCGGACCGCTGGCAGCGCGAGCACGTCGTCGACGTAGCGCTGCACGGAAGCCACCGATCCGAACCGGCCCTCGGGCGGCAGCGTCAGGTGCGCGCCGAAGAACTCTACGGCGGGGGATCCATGCTCGGCGGCGCGATCGAACAACGTCCGGACGAATTCCTCGGCCGCGTAGACCTTCGCGCGCTGGGAATCCCTCGTAGACGGCTCTTGCGCGCCGGCCGGGGTCACCGGCGCAGGGCGCTCCGGGCGCCGGGCAGCTCGGGGCTGTTCCCCAGCCGCGCGCGCCGCCCGGCCCGGTCACCCGCGCGTCGCGCCGACGACGAGTACCCCGCCGACGCCCGGTGCGCCTGCCAGGTGCCGCGCGCCTTAGACGTGCTCTGATAATGGTCGCGCAGCTCGATCTCCTTGTCCCGCAAGGCGATCGCGGTTCCCGGCGGGCGACGGCGATCCTTGGTCGCCTCGCGAGTGGCCTGCTCGCGGGCCTCGGCCAGGCGCTGACCCACGCGGGCGCCGAAGGCGAGCTGGAAGTTGAGCCGGGCGGTGATCGTCGGCGTGGGCCGATGCGCACCCGAGGAAAGATAAGCGTCCGAAGCCCGCACCATCTGGACGACCAGGCTGGCGTAGAGGGCGTGGGTGGCGTCGATGTCCTCGGCGAAGCCGTACGCGTACAGAAACGTCGAATTCGAGGCCACGTCGCAGCGCACGTCGTTGGCCGTCGCGATCAGCACAAAGAGCTGCACGTAGGTGCGCAGGCCCTTGGTGCCCGCGGCCCCGATGGTGATGGTCCGCTGCGTCGGCGCCTGCGCGGGCGAGCGGTTGACCGCGTGCGAGCGCGCCACCGCCAGGTCGATGGAGGCCCCCGTCGCCAATCGTTGCGCGGCGCTCATGAAGGCGTCCGCCTCGTGCGGGTTGTCGGTGCCTTCGGCCTGACGCAACAGCGCGGCGATGCGAGCCAGCATTTTGTCGTCGGTCATCTGCGCCACTCCTCCTCATCGCTTCGCGCTGCATCGTCGCCGGCGTCGGTCATCTGCGCCACTCCTCCTCATCGCTTCGCTCTGCATCGTCGCCGGCGGGGTCATCTGCGCCGCTCCTCCTCATCGCTTCGCTCTGCATCGTCGCCGGCGGGGTCATCTGCGCCGCTCCTCCTCATCGCTTCGCGCTGCATCGTCGCCGGCGCGAGTCATGCCGCCAAAACTACTGGAGCGATACGACACTGGGTCGGTGGCAGAGCCGACGGCCCGTCACAGCCGTTTCGAGATCCAGGAGACCACGTCGGCGAGCACCTGGTCGCGCTCCGGCTCGTTGAAGACCTCGTGGAAAAGCCCCGGGTAGACCTTCAGCTCGACGTCGCTGGATCCCACGCATTCGACCAGGCGGCGGCTGCCCTCGACGGGGATGAGCCGGTCGTCGCCGCCGTGCACCACAAGTAGCGGCGCGGTCAGGGCGGGCGCCCGCTGCGGCATGGTCTCGCCGACCTGCAGCAGCGCGCGGCCGACGCCGGCCGGAACCTTCCCGTGATACACCAGCGGATCGGCGTTGTACGCGGCCACCACCGCGGGGTCGCGGGAGATGGCGTCGACGTCGAGTTCCTGCGCCGGCAGACCGGGTACCAGCACACCGAGCACCTTGGCGGCGAGCACCATCAGCGGCGACACCTGATCCTGGGCCGCCACCGCCGGCCCCGACAGCACCATCAGGTCGTAGTTGTCCGGGCGTTCGACCCCGTAGGCGAACACGATCCCGCCGCCCATGCTGTGCCCGAGCACCACGCACTTGAGGCCGGGGTGTTCGCGGGTGGCGATGCCGACCAGGGTGTCGAAGTCGGCGGTGTACTCCGAGATGTCCCGGACCAGCACCCGCTTGCCGCCGGAGCGCCCGTGGCCCCGGTGATCCAGCGCGTAGGTGACCAGGCCCGACTTGCCGAAGCACTGGGCGACGTGGTCATACCGGCGCGCATATTCGCCGAGCCCGTGCGACAGCACGACCACCGCCCGCGGCGCCGCGTCCGGCGTCCAGACGTCGTAGACGATGCGCACGCCACCGACGCCTTCGAAATTACGTTCAGTGCGCGTAGTCATTAACGTGCAGCGTAATGTCTCAAGGGTTTTAGCGTGTCGCAGGCACTGCGTAGGCTCGTGTCCGTGAGCGTGCTGACCGAAAACCCTGGAGGCGGCCCGGCGGTCGGCGGGGATTTCTCCGCCAATGCCGAGCCGTACCGTCGTGAATTGCTCGCGCACTGTTACCGGATGACCGGGTCGGTGCACGATGCAGAGGATCTGGTGCAGGAGACCCTGCTGCGGGCCTGGAAGGCCTATGACCGGTTCGAGGGCAAGTCGTCGATGCGGACGTGGTTGCACCGCATCGCCACCAACACCTGCCTGAGCGCGCTGGAGGGCCGCCAGCGCCGGCCGTTGCCGACGGGACTGGGAGCCTCCAGCTCGGATCCGGCCGCCGAGCTGGTGGAACGCCGCGAGGTGCCCTGGCTGGAGCCGCTGCCGGACGTCACCGACGATCCGGCGGACCCGTCGGTCATCGTCGGGTCGCGTGAGTCGGTGCGGTTGGCGTTTGTTGCTGCGCTGCAACACCTTTCGCCCCGGCAGCGGGCGGTGTTGCTGCTGCGCGACGTGCTGCAGTGGAAGGCCGCCGAAGTGGCGGCGGCAATCGGCACCACCACCACCGCCGTCAACAGCCTGCTGCAGCGGGCCCGGTCCCAGCTGGAAGCGGTCCAGCCCAGCTCCGGCGACCGGTTGACGCCACCCGAGTCACCGGAAGCGCAGGACCGGCTGGCCCGCTACATCGCGGCATTCGAGGCCTACGACATCGACCGCCTGGTCGAGCTCTTCACCGCCGAGGCGATCTGGGAGATGCCGCCTTTCGTGGGCTGGTACCAGGGCCCGCGGGCCATCATCACGCTGATCCATCAGCAGTGTCCCGCCGAGTCGCCGGGCGACATGCGACTGCTCCCGCTGATCGCCAACGGCCAACCGGCCGCCGCCATGTACATGCGGGACGGGGACGTGCACGTGCCGTTTCAGCTGCACGTGCTGGACATGACCACCGACGGGGTGTCACACGTGGTGGCCTTCCTCGACGACACATTGTTCGCCAAATTCGGGCTGCCCAGTTCGCTGTGACGATGACGGTCGAGCCCCTTCCCGGAAAACCGCTCTTGTTGCTGGGCGCCTTCGACATCGGCGCCGTGGGCTACGTCGCCTCCGAGTTCTTCATCTCGGGGACGGCGTCGTGTTATGCGTCGACGTCGGAGCTGGGTCGAGACGGCCGGTGGGACGTAGCCCCAAGCGGCACAGCCGAATACACCACGCGGATCGTGGCGCTGACCCCGACCGATCGGGCGCGGTTCAACGGAACGGTCCTCGTCGAGTGGCTCAACGTGAGCGGCGGCATCGATGCTCCGGCCGTGTGGATGATGGCGCATCGCGAAATCCTCCGCGCCGGCTACGCCTACGTCGCGGTCTCGGCCCAGCGGGTCGGGGTGGAGGGCGGCGTCAGCCTGCTGGGTATGGACATGTCGTTGAAGAGCCAGGACCCGAAACGCTATGCGCCCCTGCGTCATCCGGGCGACGAATTCTGCTACGACATCTTCTCACAGGTCGGACAACTCGTCAGGGAGGCCACGGACCACGGCGTGCTGGGTGATCTGCGCGCGCGGCACGTGATCGCCGTGGGCGAGTCGCAATCGGCGATGTTCTTGACCACCTACATCAACGCCGTCGATCCGCTCGCCGCGAGCTACGACGGTTTTTTGGTGCATTCCCGGTTCGCGTCCGCCGCGCCGCTGGACGGGATTTCCATCTTCGACGATTCGGAGGCGAACTCGGCGGGGGCCGTCGCGTTCCGCACCGACCTGCGCGTCCCGGTCGTCGCCGTCATCACCGAAACCGACCTGTTCGGCGGCCCCCGGCACGGCTATTACTTTGCGCGGCAGCCCGACACCGAACGGCTGCGGGTCTGGGAGATTCCCGGCGCCGCCCACGCCGACAACTACACGATCCAGGTCGCGGCCATCGACAGCGGCTCGGCACCGATCGACGCGATCGTGGCGGCCTACGCGCCCACCAACATGCTGATGGGCCAACAACTAGGGCACTTCATCAACTTCGCCCCGCAGCACCATTACGTGGTCCAGGCGGCGCTCGCCGCCCTGAACCGCTGGGTCGGCACCGGCGAGCCCGCACCCGAGGCCGCACCGATCAGCGTGCGGGACGGCGATCAGCCCCGGCCGCAGCTGGACGCCAACGGCCTCGCCGAAGGCGGCGTGCGAACCCCATGGGTGGACGTGCCGACCGCTCGCACCTCCGGTCTCGGCGCCACCGAGAGCATCATGGCGGCGATCTTCGGCTCCGGGGAACCCTTCGACCCCGCGACGTTGCACCGGCTCTACCCGGGCGGAGCCACCCAATACCTCGACGGCTTCACGACGGCACTCGACAGGGCGATCGAGGCCGGCTTCATCCTGCCCGACGACCGCGCCGAGATCCTCGAACTCGCCGCCGCGACGTATCCCGGCGCTTAGAACAGTCGGCTATCCGGCGAAGGGCCCGGCACCGGACGGATCAGTCCGGCCCCGGTGACCAGCGGCAGATCCAGCGCCGACAGCAGGCCGGGCGGGGCCGCGCACACCGCGGGGATGGCGTTGACCATTCGCGACGCGCCCGCCATCCGCGCGCCGAGATCGTGGTCGCCGTCCTCGGCCATCTCGAATTCGCAGCGCATGCTCGGCGAACCCTCGATCTCGACGCGATACAGGCCGCGGCCCGACGCCTGCCCGTAGCCGAGGTCCTTGGGTTCGATGCGGATGTGGGGCTGCGGCCAGTCGTGGGCGATGTCGTCGCGCATGCGCGTCACGTGGTCCACGACGAACCTCGGCTTGTCGCCGACGTAGCCGGTGAGCGTCGAGCGCATCGCCGCGATCGTCCCGGCCGCGATGTGGCCGGTGGGCGTGTCGAAGGCCTCGGTGGCCGGCACGCGTTCGACGCCCTCCTCGATGTTGTCGATCTTGACGCCCAGCCCGGCGGCGAGCTGGTGCAGGACGGGTCCCCAGCCGAAGGTGAACACGCCGGGCATCGCCGCGAACGCGCTGAACTCCGGCGGCTTTCCGAAGCCCAGGATCTCGTAGACCGCGGCCTTGTCGGGATAGGTGGCGTAGTTGAACATCTCCGTCACCCGGATCGACTCGATGACCCGCGATACGCCCGAAAGGGCCAGCGGCAGCACGTCATTGGCGAAGCCCGAATCGATGCCGGTGGTGAAGAACGACGCCCCGCCCTCGAGTGCGGCCTGGCGCAGCGGGTCGGTGAACGCCGCGTTGACGGCGTCGGGAAACACCAGCGGCACCACGGAGCAGGACACCACGTTTTTTCCGGCCCGCAGGATCGACGCCATGTCCTCGACTGCTTCCAGCGGTCGCAGGTTGGCGCCGGCGGCATACACCACCGCATCGGCGTCACCGGCGAGCATCGGCGCCGGGTCCTGGGTGGCCACCACCCCGACCGGCGCGATCCCGCAGAGCTCCCCGGCGTCGCGACCGGCCTTGGCGTTGCTGTGCACGACGACGTCCACCAGCTCCAGCTCGGGGTGGTCGATCACCCCGCGCAAGGCGATCACGCCCATGGAGCCCGGCCCCCACACTCCCACCTTGATCACGGTTCTCCTACTATTAGGACACACTAGCTTACATTTTGGACGGATCGTAGGGAGGTCGCGGTGGTCCCGTCAACGCCCGCGCCGGTCGCCGAGCCGACGGCCAAGTCGCCGCCCACCGGGCGGGTGATGGATGTGCTTGCCACGCTGGCGGATTCGGCCGACGGACGGACGTCGGCCGAGCTCGCCAAGGCGTGCGGCATCAGCACGTCGACCTGTGCGCTGGTGCTGGCCGAACTGGAACGGCGCGCCTGGGTGACGCGGCGCGAGGACCGCAGCTATGTGCTGGGCAGCGGGTTGTTCGGCCTGGTCCATGGGCTACGGATGCAGTTTCCGCTGCTGGACCGCGGCCGCCAGGCGCTGCGGTTCCTGCATGACACGCTCGGCGCAGGCTGCTCGATGTCGAGGATCGGTGGTCGCCACCTCACCACCGTGGACGCGGTCGGACACGGAACGGACGGCGGGCACGCCGTCGGCCAGCGCTTCCCCATCGACCCGCCGTTCGGCCTGGTGGCGATGGCCTGGCGCGACGACGATTCCGTCCAGGCCTGGCTACACCGGGTGATGCCAAGGCTGAGCCGCTCCGAGATCGGCGGCCACCAACGGGTGCTCGCCGATATCCGGGCCCGCGGCTACGGCGCGTGGCGGTTCGACGACACCCACCAATCGCTGCACAACCGGCTCGCCGACGTGCTGGCCTCGCTGGAACCGACCGCGCAGGTGACCCGCCGGCTGACCACCCTGATGACCATGGTGACGCTGCGATCGGTCACCGATGTCCTCGAAACCGAGTTGGACTCAACGGAATTCGTCGTGCTCCCGATCTTCGGGCACCAGGGCCAGCTGGCGGGCCAGCCGGAGTACCAAATCGAAATCCACCTGGGCCGCCCGTCCGGGCTGACTCTGCCCGCGCTCGAAGATGCGCTGCGGCACGCGCAGGAACTGCTCACGGCCGCAGTGCCCGATTAGGCTAAGCGCATGCCTGCCACCGTGGACATCCGGCGTGCGGCCGACCGTGCGGTCACCTCGACGTCCTGGCTGAAGTCGCGGCATTCGTTCTCGTTCGGCGACCACTACGATCCCGACAACACCCACCATGGGCTGCTGCTGGTCAACAACGATGACATCGTCGAGCCCGGAACGGGATTCGACAGCCACCCGCACCGGGACATGGAAATTGTGACCTGGGTCCTGCGGGGAGAGCTGACACATCAGGATTCGGCGGGCAATCGCGGCGTGATCTATCCTGGTCTGGCGCAACGCATGTCGGCGGGCAGCGGCATCCTCCATTCGGAGAAGAACGATTCCCCCACGGAGCCGGTCCGTTTCGTCCAGATGTGGGTCGTCCCCGATGAGACGGCTGTCACCCCGAGCTACCAACAACACCAAATCAGCTCCGAGCTGCTCGAGGGCGGCCTGGTGACCATCATCTCAGGGATCCCGGGGCACGAGGCGGCCATCACACTGCACAACCGCAACGCCGCCCTGTACGCCACCCGGTTGCGGCCCGGCGCGGCGGTGAGCCTCCCCGAGGCGCCCTACCTGCACGTATTCGTCGCCCGGGGCCGGGTGAGCCTAGCGGGAATCGGTGACCTCGACGAGGGCGACGCGGTCCGGTTCACCGACGCCGACGCCCGTCGGGTGTCCGCGCGCGACCGAGCGGAACTGCTGATCTGGGAGATGCACGCAACGCTCGGCGACTGAGACCGTCAAGCGCCCGCGCGGGGACCATTTAGAGTGGGCACGACAGACAGGAGCCCGCATGTCTCAATCGCAGCCGCGGCACGCGGCGCCTAACCCGAACCGGAATGTCAAGGCAGTTAGGACCGTGCGGTTCTGGGCGCTACCCGTCGTCGTCACGTTGGCCCTGATGTCGGCCCTGTGCGCGCTGTACCTCGGCGGCATCCTGAACCCGATGACCAACCTGCGGCATTTCCCCATCGCCGTGGTGAACGAGGACGCGGGCCCCTATGGGGCGCAGATCGCCGACGGACTGAGCTCCGCGTTGGACAAGAACAAGTTCGACGTCCGGGCGGTGTCCCACGACGAGGCGCAGCGACAGCTCGACACCGCCCAGGTGTACGGGGAATTGGTGATCCCGCCGACCTTCTCGTCGAACCTGCGTGAATTCGGCGCCAGCGCGGTCACGCCGGGGCGTGCGGTCAGGCCCTCGATCACCGTCTCAACCAACCCGCGGGCCGGCACCCTGGGGGCCAGCATCGCGGGCCAAACCCTGACCCAGGCCATGTCGGTGGCGAACGGCAAAGTAGGGCAACGACTTACGGCCGACGTCGCGGCCCAGACCGGCGGGGCACCACTCACCGGTGCCTCGGCGCTGGCCATTGCCAATCCGATCGACGTCAAGGCCGCGGTCTACAACCCGCTGCCGAACGGCACCGGCAACGGGCTGTCGGCGTTCTATTACGCGCTCCTGCTGCTGCTTGCGGGCTTCACCGGCAGCGTCGTGGTCAGCACCCTGGTGGACGCGCTGCTGGGCTACGTGCCGGCCGAATGGGGGCCGGTGTACCGCTTTGCCGAGCAGGTGAAGATCTCACGATTCCAGACGCTGCTGCTCAAGTGGGGCATCATGGCGCTGCTGGCAGTGCTGACGTCGGCGGTCTACCTGGCCATTGCCGACGGCCTCGGCATGCCCATCCCGCTCGGCTGGCAATTGTGGTCCTATGGCGTCTTCGCGATCATCGCGGTGGGCATCACGTCGAGTTCGTTGCTGTCGGTGCTGGGCTCGATGGGCCTGTTGGTCAGCATGCTGATCTTCGTGATCCTCGGCTTGCCGTCGGCGGGCGCCACCGTCCCGCTGGAGGCGACGCCGCAATTCTTCCGCTGGCTGGCCGAATTCGAGCCGATGCACCAGGTGTTCCTGGGCGTGCGGTCGCTGGTCTATCTCGGTGGCCGTGGCGACGCCGGGCTGTCCCAGGCGTTGTGGTTGACGGCGGTCGGCTTGGTGATCGGCCTGTCGCTGGGCGGGATCATCACGCACCTGTACGACCGCAAGGGTTTCCACCGAATCCCGGGCGCGGTCGAGCACGCGATCGCCGCGGAACACCAGGCCCAGCACCAGGCGCGCCTCAGCAAGCGCGAAGACGTCCGCGAGGGTGCGGGGGAAACCGCAAGCGAGGCGGTCAGCGAAAGTGCAAGCGAGCAAACGTAATTCGAGCGGGTCCTGAGCGTCATTCCTTTGTGACCTGTGTGCCTGATGCTGGTGAGGTTGCCTCGACATCAGTGCCGAAAGGTCCATCGTGCGGACGCCATCTGCCAGCTTGCGCCGGCTGGCGGCCTGCTGCACGGCGCTGGTGGCTTGCGCGATCCTGACCGGCACCACGGGGCAGCCCGTCGCGCGCGCCGCCGATGGGCGGGACCTGCTCGCCAGCGCGATCAGCACCACCAGGGGCGCATACCTGGTCTACAACTTCGGTCCCGGTCACCCCACGCCGCTGCTCGACGCGGGCGGGCGCTGGTACGAGATGGACAACGGCGGCCACCTGATGATCATCAAGAACGCCGCGGGCCGCCTGGCGCCGCACCTGCTGGTCGACACGCACCAGGGTGATCAGGCGCGCTGTGAAAACAATCCAGCCGCCCGCACCGGCGAGGGACTTTGGCAGGCATCCGAGCTCTACCCGCCGCTGCAGGCGTGGCAGCGGATGGGGCAACCGACGATCGCGATCAATGCCAACTTCTTCGACGTGCGCGGGCAGAAGGGCGGCTCGTGGCGCCAGACGGGTTGCAGCTCGCCGCTGGGCGCCTTCGTCGACAACACCCACGGTCAGGGGCGGGCCAACCAGGCGGTCACCGGCACGGTCGCCTACCCGGGCAAGCAGGGCCTCTCCGGTGGGGGCGAGAGCTGGAGTTCGCTGACGACGATGATCCTGCCGTCGGGCGGCGCGCCGTATGTGGTGTGGCCCAGGGGCAAGAACGACTACGACGCCGCGACCCCGGTGATCGAGGACCTGCTGAACAAGAACGAGAAGTTCGTCGCGGTGTCGGGGATCGGGCTACTGGGTCCCGGCAACACCGGGCAGCTGCACGACGGCGGTCCCAGCGCGGCGCGAACGGCCATCGCCTACGCGAAGCAAAAGGACGAGATGTACATCTTCGAGGGCGGCAGCTACACGCCGGACAACGTTCAGGACCTCTTCCGCGGCCTGGGCAGCGACACCGCGGTCCTGCTCGACGGCGGTGGCTCGTCGGCCATCGTGCTGCGGCGCGACACCGGCGGCATGTGGGCCGGTGCCGGGTCACCAAGGGGATCGTGCGACACCCGGCAGGTGCTCTGCGACTCCCACGAGCGCGCGCTGCCCAGCTGGCTGGCCTTCAATTAGGCTTCGGCACAGCGCCTTTCACCTCAGCCGGCCCGAAACGAAAGATCAGCAGGCTGGTCGCCACCACCGCCGCGGTGACCGCGAAGACCGGCGCCACGACGAATCGTGACATGGTCGCTCCCACCAGGGCGCCGGCACACATGGTGAGAACGACGCTGAAGCGCAGCGTTTGGCGCGCGCCCGTGCCACCGGCCAGTCGGCTGTCCAGACCGAGGCTGACGATCGTTGAGGTCAGCACCGTGGTGGAGAGCTCCTGAATCCCGAACTGGCGGGCGCTCGAGTGCTGCAGGCCGAAGGTCACCGCCAGGACGCCGATCATGATCAGCTTGCTGTTGTCGTGGTAGTGCAGCGCGCCGGTGCCGGCCAGGATCGAAAGCGCTACCAGCAACACGACTTCGGTCGCCAGCACAGTGGTGATCCACGCTCGGGTTCGCTCACCGAAATTGCGTGACAGCCGGCCGCTGAGGATGGTGGTGCACACGAAAGTGGGCAGGGCCACCGCGACCGCGGTCAGGTCGATGCTCGTTCTCGGGGCCAGCCAGAAGCCGAGGAAGATCACGTTGCCGGTCATGTTGGCCACGAAGACGTGGCCGAGGACCAGGATGCTGATCGAGTCGGCCAAGCCGGTGGCGAAGGTCAGCAACAGCAACGCCGCGACGGTCATCCGCTCGGACACCGGTGAGGCAACGGGCATGGGCTGGGAGAGTGTGTTCCGGCGGGATGTGGGTCGGTCGCGCTATACGTGCGGCGTCAGATCCAGCGAGGTGATGGTAGTCATCCTGGTCACCAGCCAGCGACTGTTGGTGCGCTTCATGAACAGCCGGTATGACAGGTATTTCAGGGCCGGGACGTTCTTGGTCAGCGGGCTGGTGGACGTGGTGTTGGTGTAGACGATGACGACTGCATTCGGGTCGTCGAGCGATTCGACCGCCGCCCCGGTCACTTCGGTGTGGTTGCTGACCTTGGCCTGTTTGTTCGGGGCGACGATCGCGTCGACGAATTTGCGGTACTGGGCCTCGAAATCGCCGCTGAGGTAGGCCGCCGCGCGGTCGGCGAGGGTGTCCATGTTTTCCGGCGTGTAGGTCCACAGCGCCGCGATCGCGCTGGCCGCGGTCCGCGCGACCCTCAGCTTGGTTGCGGCGGTGGCGCGATCGGCCAGGTAGGGCTGTGCGGCCCCGCCCGCGAACGCCGCGGAGCCGACGAAGATCATGGCGGCCACGGCGATCGCGATGGCCAGCCGCTTCCCGGCCAGCAGCTTGCGCCGGGGCCGGCGACCGTCCTTGCCGTCCTTCACGTTCTCGGCGCTGGCCTCCGCCTCGGCCTCGTCGGCCGCAACGTCGCCGGGTTCGGTTGTAGCCTCGGTGCTTTCGTCGCTCTCGGCCTTGGCTTTTTCGGTTGTCGCCGCCGAAGCCTCGTCGGCGGTCAGATCACCTGCAGCAGGTTGCTGATCTTCCACTGCTTCCCTTCCTGGGTTGCGGTTGCCGTCCACCGATTGGCGTTCGCGCTTATCTGTTTTCCGTCCGCCGACTTGGAGGTGACCTCCGTTGCCACCATTACGGTGGCGCTGCCATCGTCGTTCCAGCGTTCCAGGCCCGCGCCCAGCACGCTGCCGGTCGCCGGTTCGGCTCGGGCGACCTGCAGCAGGATTTCGTTCGCCTTGTCCTGGTACTGCTTGGCGAAGTCGCCGGTCGCCTGGGTCAATATCCGGCTCACATAGTCGTTGGCGTGGTAGGGGTCAATCGAGGTGAACTGCGTCATGAACCCCGTCACATAGTTGAGCACCTCGGTTCGTCTGGCCTCGCTGCGTACCCGGGACTCGTGCGAGACGAGCATCAGGCTGCACACCGCGATCGCCGCCGACATCACCACCGCGCCTACCGAACTCGCCAGGATCAAGCCGCGCGGCCGCCGATCCTCCTCGACGGGACGGGCCAGCAGCAGGGGTTGCTCGCCAGGGGAGAACTTGCGCCGCGGGCTCATTTCCCGTTCCCCGGCGGTTTTGGCTTGGTCAGCACGGCGAGATCGTCGATGCGCCACCGGTCGTCGCCGCCTTTGGCGAAGTTCACCCGCACGGTCGCGCTGATGTAGCGCTGGTCGGGCCCGGCGCCTCGCCTACCCTCCAGGAACACCAGCATCGTCGCCCGATCCGGCGACGCGGATTGGACCGACGAATTGGTGGGCCAGTACTCGTTGATGACCGGGTTGCCCTTTTGCACGACGTCCTGTTGGGTGACGAGTTGGCCGCGATACTTGTCCGTCGCCAGCGACTGGGCGCGCGCGAAGTCGTCGTGCAAGGTCTTCGGGTCATACGTCAGCATCTGCGCGACCATCTTCGGACCCTCGGTCGCGATCTGCGCCTGAGTTTGTTCGCTCCCCCGATCTTGGGAGTACACGACCAGATAGCTCAGGGCGGCACCGGCGAGGCAGATCGCGGCGGCGCTCAGCACCGCGATGCTCGCCCACCGGCGTGTGTTCGGCGGCGGGTCGTCGGCTTCCACGCGTCGCACCTCGGTGTCCAGCAACATGTCGGCGAAGGTGCGGCGCCGCGAATCCCACAGGGGCCATAGCCATCCCACCACCGACGCGCTGTCGAGCAGGTGGGCCAGGTCCCGGAGCAACAGGCGCCACGGCCCCACGGCTCCCCCGTCGGAGCGCACCACCGCGAGTCCGAACAGCGCGCGGCCCAGGGTCCACCCGGTGACCGCCGGCAGCAGCAACCGATCGACCAACATCACGAGGATGGCCAGCGCGCCGACCGAGACGCACAGCCACCACCAGACCGGATGCTGGGACGCGGTCAGCGCGACCAGTGCCATCGTCACCGCCACGGCGATGGCCGGAAGGACGTCGACGGCGAACGCACGGACGCGAAAACGCCAGGGCGCCAAGGTGTCCCGCGACGAGTCTGGCATTGCGGTCGTTGCGTGGGCCTGAGTCGGAGTCGCCTCGACCACCACCGTCACTTCGTTACCTGGATAAGCTTAGAAATCCTGTATTCGCCTTCGGCCAGCGCCATCGTCACCCGCAGGCGGTAGCCGGTCTCGTTCTGCGACTGATCGCTGGCCACCTTGACGCGCATCGCGACGAGCACGTCGATCGAACCGTCGTTGTTGTTGCGCTCGACCGCCGCGCGCACGTCGGACACCTGGACGTGAACGTTCGCGGCCTGGTAAGCCTGCACGATCATGTTGGTGTACATCACCGCCTGGGAGCGGAAGGCGTCCGTGCCGCAGTCGATGATCTTCTGTTCACTGGCCGTCATCGCGTTGGTGTCCGGCGCCTGCGTCGCCGAAACGCAATCCACCGCCGCCTTGAGCGCCGCGGCGTCGTTGCGCGCGATGGCCTGGCTTTGATGGTGGTAGCGCAATGCGAAGTAGCCGCCTGCTCCTAAGGCGGCTGCACCTAAGACCAGGGCCGCGGCGATGCCGGCGAGCCACCCGCGGCCCAGGCGCGACGGACGGCGCCCGTCGCCAGTGTCTACGGCGTCGGCTGCGTCCTCCGATTCAGCCGCGTCCTGGGTCGTCGCCTCGGGGGCTGTTTCCTGGGCTGCGTCCTCGGATTCAGCCGCGTCCTCGGTCGTCGCCTCGGGGCTTGTTTCCTGGGCTGCGTCCTCGGATCCTTGCGAACCCTCGGTCGTCGCCTCGGGGCTTGTTTCCTCGGCTGCGTCCTCGGATTCTTGCGAAACCTCGGTCGTCGCCTCGGGGCTTGTTTCCTCGGCTCCGCCCTCGGATTCTTGCGAATCCTCGGTCGTCGCCTCGGTGGCCTGGTCGGCCGCGACCGCCGGGTTCTGATCGATCTTCGAACGCCGCCTACGCAGACGACGGAACTTCGGCATCGGTGGGGGGTTCAGCCGGCTGGCGCCAGCATCTCCTTCCATCCGTCGTCTCCTGTTTTTGTCGAGTTTTCGACGGAGTATTTGACTCCGTCGGGCCCCACCAGTTCACCGCTCTGGGGACTGTAGATGGCCGCGGGAGGCCCGTTGGGAGTGTAGGAACAAGGGTTGGGCTGCTGGCCGTTGCATTGCACGGTACCCGATCCGGGCCGCGACAACGGGTCACTGGTCGGCGGCGGCGTCCCCGGGACACGGTCCGCCGGCGCTGGGTTCAGGCCGTTGTTAACCGACGGTGCCGGGATCACCATGCCAGGACGAACCGACTGATCACAGCGCGCCGCGGGCGCCGGGCAGGTCAGGATCTGGTTCGGATCCCCGTACCAGGGGTTGGTGCCCAGCGGCACGTATGGCTTGGGGTCGCGGCACTCCCGCGGCGTCGCGGCCCGCTTGCCGGGGATGTCGGTGCAGGGAATGTTGCGCGAGCCACGCACGCTGTTGGCCGGGGTGTCCATCGGAATCTTGCAGTACGTCCCGGTCGGCAGCGGCTGAATGCTGGTGTCCGCGGGCGACCGCCACTCCGACGCCGGGATGAACCCGGTCAGGCACGGCGGCGGCCAGTTGATCGACAACGCCAGGTCCAGCGCGGCCATGTTGGGGAACGGCGCCGCGACCGCCTGCGCGATCGATGCACCCTGCGGCAGGAACACCAGCACCTGCTCCACGCCGGTGTGGTAGCGCTTGAGCAGGTCGAATACAACCTCGAGATTGGCCAACGTCTGCGGGAGCGACTCGCGGACGTCGTTGAACACCGAGTTGACCTGGTCGGCGGTGGGCGCCGCCTGGGACAGCAGGCTCTTGAGGTGCTGGTCCTCCTGTGCGGACTGGGCGCCCAAGGTGTTGAGGTTGCGTGCCCAGCGCTCGATCGCACTGTTCGATTGAACCTGGCTGTCCAGGACCGGTCCGGAGTTCTGGATTATGTCGTTGACGTTGGTGATGTTGGTCTTGAAGTCACCGACGATTGCCTGGGTGGAGTCGACCAGCCGTTGCAGGGCCGGCCCCAGGCCGCCGACGGCTTGTGCCGTCTCGTCGAGCAGCGAGCCGATCTTTTCCTTGGGCAACGCTGCTAGCCCCCGGTTCGCCGTGTCGAGCGCCGGCCCGATCTCGCTGGGCACCGTCCCCTTGGTGATGGTCTGCCCGTCGGAGAGGTACTTGCCCGGGTGCCCAGTCGACACCAGGTCCAGGTACTGCTCACCGACCGCCGACACCGAGTGCACGTTCGCGATCGCGTCGATCGGGATCTTGTAGCGGCTGTCGAGGCTCATCGTGGCTTCGGCGCCCGTCTCGGTCGGTTCGATGTCGGTGACCTTGCCGATGGTGATGCCGCGATAGGTCACGTTGGCCGTCGGGTACAGGCCGCCCGACGCCGGCAGCTCGGCCTTGAGTGTGTAGCGGCCGATGCCCATCAGGCTCGGGATCTGCAGGTAATAGACGCCCAGCACCAGCAGCGAGATCACCGTCAGGATCCCGAAGAGGACGAGTTGGCGTCTGACGAAGGTGGTCAGCAATTCCTATCCGCCCTTTCCACCAGCGGCCCGCCGGGCGCGTCGTTCGGGTTCGGCGTGTAGCGGACGTCGGGGATCATCGTCTCGGGGTCGCGCCCGAACGACTGCTCGAGAGCGCGCAGGGCCCCCGACAGCCCGGTGCCGGTCAAAAACGCGTTGTCGATGGCGCTGTAGGTCACGTCGAGCGTCAGCGAGATGTTGATGTAGTCACCCCGGAACAGCTTCGGCACGGTGTCGATGTCGAACGGCTGGGTGAGGATCAACTTCAGCGCGCCGATCAGGTACGGCGAGGCACGGCCGAGCTCCTTCAGCGGGCACTGCAGCGCTTGCAAGTCGGTGTGCAGCGGGCCGCGGGCTTCCGACAGGTATTGGTCAGCGGCCTGGCTGAGCCGTCCCACCGAATCGACGGCGTTGATGAGCAGCTGCTTGGTGTCGGCGAAATGCTTGATCAGCGGCGGGACGTCGGTCAGCACGCGATCCAGCACGTCCGCGCGTCCGCCGACGTAGACCAGCAGCCGGTTGGTCGAGTCGATGGCATGGGTGATGTCGTCGCGCTGCTGGTTGAGCTGGTCGGTGAAGGTGTCCAGCTTGCCCAGGAAGGCCCGGATCTGGCTGGCCCGTCCGTTGAAGATGTTGAAGACCTCGTTCTGCAGTACCTCGAGGTTGGGAATGCCGCCGCCACGCAGGATCAGCGAGAGGCTGGCCAGGGTCTGCTCGGTGGTGGGAAACGCCGACGAGTTCTTCAGCGGAATCGTGTCGCCGTCCTTGAGCACCTGCGGCGACGGGTTGGGCGGGGAGGCGAGCTCCACATGCTGGGAACCCAGCAGCGAGGTCTGGCCGATCTTGGCGGTGGCGTTCTTCGGCAGCTTGACGCTCTTGTCGATGCCCAGCGTCAACGTGGCGACCCAGTTCTTCAGGTTGATGGCCTTGATCGAGCCGACGTACACGTCGGCGACCATCACCTTGCTGTTGCCGTTGATCGCCAGGGTGTCCGGCACCTGGACATAGAGGGTCATCGACCCCGAGCCGCTGCCCGGACCGCCCGGGATCGGCACATTTGAGATCCCGTGCCAGCCGCATGAGCTCAGCACCAGCGCGGCGACCGCCAGCACCAGCGCCTTCCAGGCGCGGTTGCGGATCAGGCGGAACGCGCTCACTGGCCGTCTGTTCGGCTTACTCCTCGCGCCTGCCGCGCTCGTCACGCGCCTCACTGGCCGTCTGTTCGGCTTACTCCTCGCGCCTGCCGCGCTCGTCACGCGCCTCACTGGCCACCTCCTGCGTTCGGTGCCGGTGCGGCCACCGGCGCGGGCGTCGGGGCGACCGGTCCGGGGACCACCTCAGGCCCCGGCGGGGGCGGCGGGATCGGAACCTGCGGCGGGTTCTGGCCGATCACCGGCGCGATCGGGACCTCGTCGTAGGCGTTCGGCGGTCCCGGCGGTGTCTGCAGGTTCGACTGCACCGGCGCGATGTTGGGGCCGCCCATGAGCTCGGCCAGCGAGTCCGGGGTTAGCAGGCCCGAAGTGATCGGCCCGACCTGCTGACCCTGCATGCCCGGGGCCACGATCCAGCCGTGTTGGGTGTTGCGGTGCGACGTCGGCGTGTCCGGTGACCAGATGCCCGGGACGGTCGTGTCCTTGTACCCGTTGGGCGGCTGCAGCCGCGGCTCGGAGTAGGCGACCTCCTTGGGCAGCGTCTCGGCGGTGTTGGCGATGTTCAAGCCGAACGGCAGGTAGTTGAACTTGATCGCGTCGAGGATCGGCGCCAGATACTGCGCACACAGCTCGGCCGACTCCTGGTAGCCCATCCGGCTGGCCGCCTGGACAGAGCTGCAGATGAACTGCATCGGGTTGGCGAAGTTGGTGATCGCGGGAATGGCAACCACCGAGCCGTGCGACGGGTGGTAGATCTGGTTGATGTTCGCCGCGGCGGTCGGCAGCACGTGCAGGGCGGTCTCCAGCCCGTTCAGCGGGTCCGGCTGAAGCAGCGTGGTCGTCGCCGTCGCGAGGTTGTCGACGTCGTGGGTCAGCACCTCGCGGTTCTTGTCGAGGAACGGGCGCACGGTGGAGAGCAGGCTGTCGAACTGCTCTATCGCGTTGGCCAGGTCGGTGTCGTTGTGCGCCAGCCGCGTGGTGAAGTCCGCCAGGTTCTGGTTCAGCGCGACGAACTGCTGATCGTCCTGGTGCAGCGCGTTGACGAACAGGGCGAGGCTCTTCACCACCGCGAAGAAGTCGCCCCGGCCCTCGTTGAGCGCGGTCAACGCCCGCGACAGGTTGTTCAGCGTGGTGTTGATCTGCTTGCCCTTGCCGGCCAGCCCGTTGGCGTAGGACTCGATGACCTCACCGAACGGGCCCTTGGGCTGCTCGGGGGTGGGGCCGAGCTTGGAGATGATGTTCGTGATGCTGTTGCGCAGCTCGTCCCACTCCACCGGCACCTGGGTGCGTTCCTCGGGGATCACCGCGTTGTCGGCCAGCACCGGCCCACCCTTGTAGGGCGGCTCCAACTGGATCGCGCGCGAGGCCACCAGCGTCGGGTTGAGGATCACCGCCGACGCGTTGGCCGGCACCTTGTACTGGTTCTCGTAGTGGAAGGTGACCTTCATCTTGTCGCCGGCCGGCTCGATCTTGTCGATCGCGCCCACCCGCAACCCCATGATCTGCACCTTGTCGCCCGGGTAGAGCGCGTTGGCCGTAGGGAAGTAGGCCACCACGGTGTTGTTGGTCAGCTTCTGGTAGAGCCGCCAGCCGACGAACGCCAACACCAGGGCCAGCACGATCACCAGCGAGCCGATGATGATCGTCGCCCGGGTCATCCGCGGCAGCCGGATGTTGCGGACATCAAAGATGGTGCTCAATTCTGGCTACCCCCTCCCGCTGCGCCGCTGCCTCCGGTTCCGCCGGGGTTGATGAACGGTGCCGGCAGCTGGTTACCGGGCCCAGGAGGCGCCGGCGGCCCAGGCGGCAGGGCCGGCGCGAACGTCGACGGTGGCGGAGTCGGCCCCGCGGGCTCCAGATTCTCGGTGCGCGCGCCCGGCGGTGCTTGCGCCGGCAGCGGCACCGGGGTGCCCGGAACGTTCGGCGGTGGGTCACCCGGCCGGCCCGCGATCGGGACGCCCGGCAAGGGCGGCACACCGCCCGGATTCGGCGGGGACGTTGCGACGTCGACGGGCGCCGGGAAGCCGGGGCCCCCGAACGGGCCGATGTTTGCGCCCAGGCAGGGCAGGGGGTTCCATGGCCGGGGCAGGCCCTCGTCGCCGACGGTGACGTTTCCGCCGGGGTTGGCCGGCGTGTACGAGCACGGCGATCCGGGCGGGACGGCCGGTCCCGGATGATCGGGGGTGCCCTCCAGGACGGGCGGCGCCGGCGGCGGCGCGCCGTTCGGCAGGCGGGTGCCGTTCGGGTCGGGCCACCGGAACTCCGGCAACCCGGCGCTGCGCCAGAAGTTCTCCGGGTCGATGCCACGCTTCTTGAACGCGGCGTCGACGAACGGCTGAATGATCTGGCCCGGGATCAGGTTGTGCAGCACCACTTTGAAGAACGGCCCAGACGCGATCGCCTCGTTGAGCGACGGCAGGAACTTGCCGACCTCGGTGAGACCGTCGGCGATATCGTCCTTGCGCTGAACCAGGAGGTCGCTGACGATGCGCAGCTGCTCCAGCACGTGGTTCAGATTGGGGTTGTCGTTGATGAATCCCTTCACCTGTTCGGAAAAGGCGGCGACGTTGCCCAGCAGCGCGTTGATGGCCTGTCCGCGCTCGTTGAAGGCGGCCAGCAAGACCTTCGTGTTCACCAGCAGCCGGTCGATCTGGTCGCTGCGGTCACCCAGGATGCTGGCCACCTGGTTGGCCTGGGCGAGCAGGTGCTTGATCTGCTCGTCACGCTTGCCGATCGTGTCGGAGAACTTGGCCACGCCGTCGAGCGCGGAGCTGAGGTGCGGATAGGTCTGATCGATCGTCTCCGACAGCACGTGCAGCGACTGCTTGACCGTGTCGATGTCCCACCCGCTGGCCGCTTTGGTCGCGTCGAAGAACGCGTCGTAGATCTGGTAGGGGGTGGTGCTCTGCCCAAGCGGCAACGCGGCCCCGGGCCGCAGCTTCTCGGATCCCCGCGCCTCGATCTCGAGGACCTTTTTGCCCAGGATGGTGTCCGTCTTGATCGCCAACCGGCTCTCGGTACCGATGCTTTCGGTGCCGATGTTGAACTTCACCAAGATGTGGTCGCCGTCGATCTTGATGCCCTCGATCTTGCCGACGTCCATGCCGGCGATGCGTACCTTGTCGCCCCTGCTGAGGCCGCCGGAGTCGGTGAACTGCCCGTAATACTCCGGCTTGGCGAGCAGCATCGGCACGCTGGTGATGCTTTGGCCGACGCCGATGACGAGCAGCGTGACGATGATGCCCATCAGACCGATGCGCAACCGATTGGGGGGTTCGAGCGTCCTCATTGCGGTGTGCACCTACCCGTCGGCTGCGTGAACAGCCGGACCGTGCGGATCGGACCGCCGGGCTGCAACCCATTGAGCTTGAGGGTGATGTCGCAGGCGTAGAAGTTGACGAAGTCGCCGTAGGAACCGATGGCGCGCCCGATCATGTTCAGCGCCGTCGGGACCTTGTGGAAGTAGTCGTTGAGCTGATCGCGCTGGTCGATGAGCGGCTGCTGCACCGCGTCCAGGTAGTTGAGGCTCTTGTGCAGCAGCCCGCGGTCCTCGGCCAGGAGGTCGGCCACGGTTCCGGCGGCGTTGCTGATGTGGGCGGTACCGGCGGCCAGGGGGTCGGCGTGGTTTTTCAGCCCGGTGATCAGCACCTCGAGGTTGTTGACGGTCTGATCGAATTGCTGGCGGTGCCGAACCGTGGTGTCCAGCACGATGTTGAGGTTCTTGACCACCTCGCCGATCGCCTGGTCACGCTCGCCGAGCTGGTTGGTCAATTGCGCGGTCTGGTCGAGGATGTCGTTGATGGTGCCGCCCTGCCCTTGGAACACGGTCACCAGCGCCGACGCGATGGTGTTGACCTTCTGCGGGTCCAGCGCCCGAAACAACGGCTTGAACCCACCGATCAGCGCGTCCAGGTCGAGGGCCGGCGACGTCCGGGACACCGGGATAAACCCGCCCGGCGGCAGGACGCGGTCGGCCCCGTCGCCCTCACCGCGTTTGAGCTCCAGGTAGCGGTTGCCGATCAGGTCCAAGTAGCGGATCTGCGCCGTCGTCGACTGATACAGCGGCACGGAGCGATCCACGCTGAAATCCACCCGCGCCCGCTTGCCGCCGTCGACCAGGTTTACCGAGCTGACCTTGCCGATCTCCACCCCGGAGGCGCGAACGAACTGCCCCTGCCGCAACCCGCTGATGTTGGTGAATTCGGCCGAGTACGCGTAGTTGCGTTGGAAGCGCATCTGACCGAATATCACGATGATCATCACAGTGAACAGCAGCAGCACCACCGAGAAGATGCCGAGTCGGACGAGGGTACCGGTGATTTTCATGGGTTGATCGTGTTATCCCCTACTTGGCGGCCCCAGACGTACTCCATCGCGTACGGCGACCCGGTTTCTAGGTGGTTGTACGGCGCGATGCTGTTGCCCGA
>NZ_LZIR01000110.1 GCF_001667035.1 Mycobacterium sp. 852002-51057_SCH5723018 | reverse complement strand
CATCACCGCGGCGGTCAACTGGCTGATGGGTGAGGAAAATCTGGATCCGCAGTGGAACTTCGGCGCGCCCGGCGAACGCTTCGAGGTCGAGATCACCGGCGACCCCGACGTCAGCCTCACCTTCAAGGGACTGCAGCCGCCGACGATCGCCGAAGGGCTGCAACGCAACCCGGGGGTGGTGGCGACCGCCAATCACTGTGTCAACGCCATCCCCGACGTGTGCGCCGCCGAGCCGGGCATCAAGACCTACCTCGACCTGCCGTTGTTCGCCGGGCGCCCGGCTCCCAAGCTTGCAGCGCACAGACCGTGACGAGCGTCCTGGACGACGTGTCGTTCTGCCACCTCGTCATCGGAGTGACCGACATGGACCGCGCCCTGGCTTTCTACCGCGGTGTGCTGGGCATGGACGTCGTCTTCGAAACCCTTATCTCCGGAGAGCCTTTCGACGCCGTCCTGCACGCCACCCGTAAGCAGGAGGGCAGGGTCGTCGGCGGCTTGCTGGGGGGACTGATGGTGGAGCTGCTATCGCTCGGGAGCAAACCCGCGGACAAGCCGGCACGCCGCGGCGTGACCGGGATCCACAACATCTCGCTGTCCGTGCGCGACCTTGATGAGACCCACCGCCGCGTCACCGCCGCCGGCTACACCCCCGACCAGGAGCCGTTCGAAATCGGCGGGGTGCGAATGTTTTTCGTCAAGGACCCCGACGGCACGCCGGTCGAGTTCATCGAACTGCCCAACGGTGCGCGCAGTACCTACGAGCTGCACCGCAGCATTCCGCTGCGCATCGGGCCGTCGGCATGACCTACTCGCATCCAGAGTCGATGCGCGGCCACGTCGCGATCGTCACCGGCGCCGCCCAGGGCGTCGGCAAGGGCATCGCCACCGCACTGCTCGAACGGGGCGCGTCGGTGCTGCTGGTCGACATCCAGGGCGACGTCCTGAGCGCCACCACCGAGGAGCTCCAGGGATTGGGTCGCGCCGAGAAGCTGGTCGCCGATCTTCGCGACCCGGACAACGCTCAGCGGATCGCCGCCGCCGCAGTCGACGTCTTTGGCGCCGTGCACGGTTTGGTCAACAACGCCATCGCCACCAACGAGCCCAAGGCGTTCGTCGACATCACCGTCGGCGACCTGGCCCTCGGCTACGACGTGGGCCCCCGCGCGACGTTCCTGCTCATGCAGGCCG
Organism: Mycobacterium sp. 852002-51057_SCH5723018; assembly: GCF_001667035.1. GTDB lineage: Bacteria > Actinomycetota > Actinomycetes > Mycobacteriales > Mycobacteriaceae > Mycobacterium. The sequence continues at coordinate 30,846 of NZ_LZIR01000110.1, read as the reverse complement.
TGCACCCGCTGATGGTCGAGGCGGGTGGCGGTTCGATCGTGAACCTCGGCTCGGGGACGGGCACCGGGGGCGAGCCCAAATGGGGCGGGTACGCGGCGGCAAAGGAGGCCATCCGCGGACTGTCCAAGGTGGCCGCCCTGGAGTGGGGACGCGACAACATCCGCGTCAACGTCATCTGTCCCTTCGCCGAATCCGACGGCGTCAAGCTGTGGAAGCAGTTTGCCCCTGACGACTACGCGAAGGCGGTGCGGCGGGTTCCGATGCGCCGCATCGGCGACGTGCGCACCGACGTCGGAGCGTTGGTCGCGTTTCTTCTCGGCAGCGACGCGTCGTTCATCACCGGGCAGACCATTCACGTCGACGGCGGAATCGGTTCCTTCCGGTGAGCGAGGGGTCGCTGCGGGATCGGCAGCGCGCGCAAATCCGGGCCGACATCATGCGCGCGGCGTTCCGACTGTTCATCGAGCGGGGCTACGACGCCGTGACGACGGAGGAAATCGCCACCGCCGCAGGCGTTTCGCCGCGCACATTCTTCCGGCACGTGCCGACGAAGGAGGACCTGCTGCTCGGCCCGGTCCACCATGGCGGCGCCGCCATCGTCAACCTGCTCGAGCAGCGACCGGCCAGGGAGTCGCCGGACGTCGCCCTGATCAATGCGATCGTCGGGCGGATCCGCTCGTTCGACGAGAGCGACATCCAGCAGTGGCGAGAGGCCCTGCTGGTCGCTCCAGGGCTGCTCGACAAGGCCACGATCCACACGCCCGGCGACAAGGAGCGGGCGGCCAAGTTGATCGGCGGGCGCATGGGCGTGAACGCCGACGACGACATCCGGCCCGCGCTGCTGGTCCAACTGGCCTTTGCGGCGGCCGATTTCGCCTTTCAGCGGTGGGTGCGCCAGCCCACGCCCCCGCGCCCGCTGGATCTCTATGTCACCGAAGCTCTGGAAGCCGTCAAGGGCCGGCACTGGAAGAAGGCGGACGAGCGGACCTGACCGGACCCGCCCCCGGGGGTCGGGCTATCCGCCACCACCTCCAGCACCACCACCGGCACCGCCGCCCGGCGCATTCCCGTTGCCGCCGCCGACGTATGGACCCTGCGGCGCCGTCGCCGGTGCGGGCGGCGCCGGGCTCGACGACGTCGGAGTCGCCGGCGCGGCCGGCGCGCTGGGCGCCATGGCGCCCGGGCCGGCGCCAAGCGCCAAACTCAGCGCGGCGGCGCCGCCGATCAATGAAAATGCTCGTTTCGCTTTAGCTTTCATGCGTCTTCCATACCCGTTATCGGGGTGCACAATCAGGTGAGCTGGGGCAGGACCGTGTCGGTGAGCAGCTGAACCGACTTCCACGCCTCCTCGACGGGCATGCCGCCGACGAGCGGGTGCATGACGAGCGGCCCATACTCGTCGGCATCATTCAGCTCGGCAATGAGTTGCTCGGGGGTCAGGAATCGGTATCGTCCCGACGCCCTGACCTCGTCCAGCGTCCGAACTCCGGGCAGATGCATGAGCGAACGCTGCTCGGTCGACCATTCGCCGTAAGTGACCGCCTCCCAAAGGATGTGGCCGCCGAGTTCGGCCCACGCCCGGTCCGGATCCTCATGCAGGAAAATCATTCCGCGGTTGACCGGTCCGGGCATCAGGATGAATGACTTGGCGCCGGCCTCCGAGCACAGCCGGCTGTAGTAGGCGGCGATTTCGGGCAGGTGATCGGCCAGGCTGAGCGGCAACCCGAACCGCGCAGCGCGCCGCGCCGTGGCGCGTGAGCCACCGCCGACGTACAGCGGTGGATGCGGCCTGGTCCACGTACCCATGCAGACTCCGGCCTCCGTATCGGCGCCGGACCAGACCGCCAGCATCCGCTCGACCAGGCCGTCCATCAGTTCGCCCCGCCGGCCGAAATCGACTCCGAGCGAGTCGTATTCGACCGTGCGATAGCCCAGGCCCCACCGTGGTGTGCAGGCGGCCGCGGCTCATGTTGTCGACGAGCGCGATGTCTTCGGCGAGGCGGACGGGGTTCCACAGCGGTCCCAGCGCACAGTCCACGCTCGCGATCAGCGTCGTGGTGCGGGCCAGGAACATCGCCGCCGCCATGATCGGGTTACAGCTCCAGCCGTGCCCGGTCGCGTGATGCTCGTCGACGCTCACCGAGGTGAACCCGTGCGACTCGCCCCACTGCGCGAGTTCGAGAGCGGCAGTGAGCAGTTTGCTCTGCTTGCGCGGGTCTCCGTGCGGGGAGGCGAAGTTGAACCGCAGCACCGTCAGCAGCATGTCATGCCTGCGGCGGCGCCGCGGACCGCAGGAACGCGGGAAAGTCGGGAAACAGCGCGCGGTCGACGATCTCGATGCGGGTGCCGAACTCGTCGACGTAGTAGGCGAACAGCGCAAGATCAGGAGGGGAGACGTCGGCGGTGGCTTCGAACGCGAAGCCGTTGTCTTCCAGACTGCGGGCGGCCTCGGCGAGGCTGTCGGTGAAGTAGCCCAAGTGATGGACGGCGTTGCCCTGGGCCGCCGCCCACGGGCTTCCGGGAACCTCCTGGATCAGTTCGACGTGCGGGGCCTGCAGGGAGTAGACGAACGTCGAGGTGAGTTCGCGGGTCCCCGCTGCGGTGCGGAACGGCAGCGTGTAGGTGAGCGGCTTGATCCACCGGTAGCCGGCCAACGCGGTCAGGCGGGCTATGGCGGCCTCGAGGTCGGGCACGACGATGCCGGTGTGGTAGAAGTCCTCGGGCCGCAGCGCCAATCCCATCAGTGCCTCATCTCAGACGCAGTCCGATGCCCCGTCGACGACGAACAGCGCGCCGGTGGTGTAGCTACTTTGCTCGGTGCACAAAAAGGCCACCGTCGGGGCGATTTCGGCGGCGGATCCCAACCGCTGCAACGGGATATGGGCCAACTCCGCGGCCACGAGCTCGGGCGCGGCATGCATGGGCGCGGTCATCGGCGTGTCGATCGTGCCGGGGGCCACCGCGTTGACCCGGATTCCTTTGGTCGCCCATTTGGCGGCGAGGTTGCGGGTGATGCAGACCATGCCGGCTTTGGCCGCGCCGTAGCCGGGCACGAGGGGGACGGCTCGCAGCGCCGACATCGACGCCAGGTTGACCACGCTGGCGCCGCCCGTCGCGGTCGACGACCTCAGCGCGCGGTAGAGCCCGACCGTGAGCCGGTAAGGGCGGGTCAGGTTGAGGGCGACCGCCGCCTCGAAGCCGTCCGGCTTCGATTCGTCAAGGCCGCCAGGGAAATTCGCGCCCGCATTGTTGACGAGCACGTCGAGGCGGGTGAACGCCTGCGCCAACGCGTCCACCGACTTGTGGTCGGTGATCTGCAGCTGGTGATAGGCCATCCCGGACAGGTCGGTGTCGTAGTCCGCGGCGGCGGGTTTGGTTCCGGTGATGGTGACCTCGGCGCCGGCGTCGCGAAACAACGTCGCGGTGGCATGCCCGATCCCGCTGGTCCCGCCGGTGATGAGGGCCGCCGTTCCGGTGAAATCGAAGCTGACCCGCGACGTCATGGCTTCCTCGCTAGTTGGTTCCTCAGCCAGGCTCTTTCCCAGAAGTTGGTGCTGTCGGCCAGCAGCCTTTCATGGGCCTGCCGCAGCACCTCGCGCGCCCCCGCATGGTCGGTGGGCACCAGCTCGGCAAGGTGGATGGCCTGCACCGGCCGGCCGGCGCTCAGGTGTTCGCGCGCCCGATCCACCAGCGCGTCGGCGCCGGCCAGCTCGACCACATCGGGGGCGACGGCGTCGAACCCGACCGGGTAGAGCTCGGTGGTCGACCGGTGGTGGAACCAGCCCGAGTAGTTCTCCCAGATGGCCCGCACGTCCCAGTCGACCTTTCCGTACCCTTGGCCCACTTCGTATTCCGGGGGCAACGTGATCTCGCGCATCAGGGTCCCGACGTCCTTGCCGGCGTTCATCCCGGCGACCGTCGCATCGTGGATGTACTGGATGGCGTTGCGCAGGCGGGTCAACTCGGCATCGATGCGCTCGGCGCCCGCGATCGGATCGAAATGACCGGTCACCAAGAGGTCGGGCCGCAGTTCGCGCACCCGTTCCACCGACGCGATGGCTGTCAAGGCGTCCCGGTATCGGTCGCCGCGAATGGTGACGAGGTTGGGAATATGCCCGAACACCGGGCCGAAGGTGTTTCCGCACAGGCATATTCGTTCCTCGGGAAGCCACACCACCAACGAGTCGGTGGTTTCCCCGCCGGGCACGGAGATCAACTCCATCCGCCTGCCGCCGACCTCGAGGGTCAGGGTGTCGTCGAAGTCGAGATCGACGATGGGAACGCTCTGGCCCGGCAGGCGGGTGGTGCCCAGCCGGCGCTGGATGGCCTGGACGCCCGTCGCGAGGGTGTCTTTGAAGGCGAAGGCGCTGCGGCTGGCGCGGTACGGGATGAGGCGCTCGTTGTCGTCACGCCACGCGGTCCAGTTCGCCTGCGCCACAACGGTGGTGTCCGGGTCGCGCACACTGTCCAGGCCGCCGACGTGGTCGACGTGTCCCTGGGTGAAGATGACGTAGCGCACCGGCGAAGGGTCGACGGCGTCGAAGTTGGCGCGGTGCACCGGCCCCTCGAAACCCATCCCGGTGTTGACGATCACCCGGCCGTCGCCGGTGGTCAGCAGGTAGGAATTCGACAGGCCGGGCGAACACCAGAGTCCCCGCGCCACTTGCTCGGCCCGTTCTGCGCAGGCCGGGCCCATCGCGTCGGCGCCGGGGCGGCTGCGATAGATCGGCTCAAAGTCTTGGGTGCCCATGGATGCTGTCTCCTCATTCCGGGCGGACGTCGAACCGCTCGAAGTAGAAGTCGAAACGGCCGCGAAGCTCGCCGGGTGACATGCCGAAGTGCCGTTGCAGGTCGTAACGGATGCGGCCGTGTTTGCCGCGGGGGTTGCCCTCCAGATAGCTCTGAAAGCAGCCCCGCACCTTCGGTGTCAGTTCCACCCCGCCACAGTCGTAAAGCCGTTCCAGCAGCGGTATTTCGTTGCCATTGAGGTGATGGAAGCCGATGTCGATGCTGCGGTCGGCCGGCACCAGCTCGCGGTCACGCACGCATGCGCTGAGTAGCCGGTGCACCCGGTCGCTCCAATAGTCCAGCAGCCAGCCCGGGTCGATGCTGGTGCGGCGCAGCCGATCCGAGTAGGCCATCATCGTGATCGCCGACTGGATCACCGCGACGGGGTCGCGGTGGGTGAACGCCACCGTAGCGTCGGGGAAGGTCGCCATCAGCGGGGCGAGCTGTTCGCAGTGCTGCGGGCTCTTCAGAATCCAGGTCCGCGGCCCGCGCAGGAACGTCAACGCCTGCAACACCTTCTTCATGTACGCGTAGTGCTCGGTTTGGTCGAGGCCCAGGTAGTAGTCCCGCCAACCCGGAACCCGCGCATGCCATTCCAGGACGTAGGCCGCCAGGTCGAGGTCGAGGAGTTCGACCTCCTCCTCGATCGCCTCGGGGAACCGGTCATGCATGGCGGCCACCACCGGGGCGCTGGCCATCAGCGCGTCGTGCTCGGACTTGGCCTGGGCGTAGCGGGGGTCGATCCCGAAGGTGTCGGGGCCCTGGCCCCGTGCGGGTATCGGCTCCTGGCTCTCCCAGTACGGCAGCGCGCGCCGGCGCGGATCGGCGGCAATGAGATTCACCAGATGCGTGGTCCCCGATCGCGGCATCCCGACCACGATGAAAGGCTTCTCGATCGGGATCGACTCGATTTCCGGATACCGCTTGACGAGGTCGGTCAGCGACAGCCGGTTGCGCAGCAGGCGAACCATTCGCTGCCGCAGCGACGAGCGGGTGAGCTGGGTCAGCCCGTCGTCGGCTTCGATGGCGGCCACGTGCGCGGTCAGCCGGTCGCCGAACCCGTCGGCGGCGTCCAGGTCCGCGCCCACGCCCGCCTGTTCGATCGCTTCGGCCAGCATCGCGTCGAGGTCGAAGTCGACGCGCCTGGCCTCGGTGAATTCCAGGATCTGACGCTGGACCTCGGTCAGCCGGGGCGACGACAGGTCGTCGAAGTCGATGTCGTCAACGTCGCCGACCGCAGAATCCACGCGATCGCCTCCTCGACATTTACTGTGTCGAATATTCGACGTAGCGTTCGAAATATGACACAGACGCTAGACCCGGCCGGGAGCGCTCGTCAACCCTCTTCGCCGCCGACCGAGCGGGTGGTCGCGATCATGCGGCTGCTCGGTTCCCAGCCCACGCGGGCGTTCACCCTCGCGGAGATCACCCGCGAGCTTGCCATCAGCCGGGCCACCGGCCACGCGATCCTGGCCTCGCTGGTCGCCCACCGCTGGGTTGTCCGCGATGGCGCGTCGGCCACCTACTGCTGGGGACCGGGCATCGCGGCGTTGGCCAAGCCGGCCAGCGACCGGATCTTTCACGGAATCCTGCAGGAGCTGGCCGAATCGACCGCGACACAGGTTTTTCTGGCGCGCCGCGACGCCAACGCCCTCGTCGTGGTTGATGCTGCCGGCGAGTCCGCGTCCGGCATGCGAATCGACCGCGGACTGAGCATGCCGTTGGTGGCGCCGTTCGGGCGCGACTACATCGCCTGGAGCGCCGCTGGCGCGCAGCGGGCCTGGCTGGAGGGCATCGGCAAGCCGTCTACCGCGCTGCAGCGACGAATGACCGCGGTGCTCAAGGAGATTCGCGACCGCGGATATACCGTCGAGCGGCTCAGCCGCGAATACGTGCGGGTGTACACCGCGCTGCGCGCGCTCGGCGGCGACGCAGAACCCGACGCCATTACGGCACGGCTTGCGCGCGCGTTCGCCGACCTGACGGTGATTGACGTGCTGCGCGAGGAGCTGACCGGCGCCGGTACGCACAGCGTCGCCACCATTTCCGCTCCAGTCCTCAATGAGGACGGGGTAGTCGCGATGTCGATCAGCGCCGCGCCGTTCGCCGATCTGGCGGCGGCCGGGGTGGAGAAGCTCGGCGAGCAGGTGCGGGCCGCCGCGCGGCGGATCGAGGATCAGCTGGCCGGCGCTACAAGTTAGCCAGGTCGTCGGGAACATCGACCTTGTGTTCCTGCAGCGTCTCGAGGGGAACGACCTCGAGCGTGCGCTCGTGCGTGGACGCCAACACCACCGGCGCCGCGCAACCGTCGTGGTGAGCCCGAAGCCAGTTGAGCGCGGTGACACACCAGCGATCGCCGGGCAGCAGCCCCGGAAAGCGATATTCGGGGACCGGCGTCAACAGGTCATTGCCGATGGAACGCTGGTGCTCCAGGAATTCCGCGGTCATGACGGCACAGATGGTGTGCCGTCCGAGGTCCTCGGGCCCGGTGGAGCAACAACCGTCTCGGTAGAAACCGGTGAGTGGGTCCGTGCCGCAAGGTTCCAGCGCGCCCCCCAGCACGTTGCGTTCAGCCACGCATTCAGTATCGCGCCCAAGGGCACGAAGATTGAAGGCTCTTCGCCATCCACGTCGCATCGAATTGGTGCCGGGCTGGTGCAAGTCACTATCCCGCCGTCGATAGCCAATATGCGAATAGTCATCGAGCGGTCTGACCCCTCGCCCACAGACCGACCGATGACTTATGCGATAGTAGCAGTCGGCTATTATTTTCTTCTGTTATATTCGGCACACCTTGACCGAGTTCTCCGGTGTCCGATCGACCAGTAGCACGGTAGGTTCTGCGTGTGAGGCTCACCGGTGCTTTCCTGGCGGAAGCCGCCGCGACGGTAGACCAAAAACTCAACGTGCAAGGCGGCCTGCTTTCCAAGTTCACGGTCGGACCGGACCGGTTCGCCCGGTTTGTGCTCGTGGTGCTGACGCAGCCCGACAACAACGGTTGCACGGACCGTCGGGTTGACGTAGAGATCAGGCCGCCCACGCCTGACGCGCCGGTGTACAAGTGGTTCGAGGCACCGGAAGCCGCTGTGGGCGAATTCCCGGGATTCGCCTTCTTCGAAATCGACGCCAGGCTGCCGTCTGACGGCCGCTGGGCGGTCGAGGTGACCTGCGGCGGCGCGGGGGTCTCGCTGCCCCTGGTCGTGAGCAGCTGGACACCGTCCGCACTCGACATTTAGCACTCTGATCCGTTGCGCGCCAACGGCTTTGGCGCGCCGCGCAGCACCGTACACTGGAACGCCTGACCAAAACCGCTTGGTCACAACAAGATAACAATCCACCCACCTCCGACACACTGTCGCGACGCGCTGCGCAAATACCGGGGACAGGGCCTCGGGAAATTTATCGTCAATTCGTGCACCGTCGAACGGCCCTGAAATTCCCCTTGCTGCTGGCGGCGGGCACCGCTTTGGCACACCTACCGCGCGCCTCCGCCGAACCCCCACCGCGCTCCTCCGGGGAGTTGAACCGGTGGTCGGCCGACCGTGCCACTCGTTGGTACCAAGCGCAAGGCTGGCTCGTCGGCGCGAACTACATTCCGTCATACGCCATCAACCAGCTCGAGATGTTTCAGCCGGGGACCTTCGACCTACGGCGCATCAACACCGAGCTGGGCTGGGCCCGGTCGTACGGTTTCAACAGCGTGCGGGTTTTCCTGCATGATCAACTGTGGGCGCAGGACGCCCGCGGGTTCCACAATCGTCTGGCCCAGTTCGTCAGCATCACAGCGAGTCACGGCATCCGGCCGCTGTTTGTCTTCTTCGACTCCTGTTGGGACCCGTTCCCCAAGCTGGGTCCGCAGCGGGCGCCGAGGCCCGGTGTGCACAACTCGGGCTGGGTGCAGAGCCCCGGCGCCGAACGCCTCGGCGACCCCGGCTACACCCGCGTCCTGCAGGACTACGTCACCAGCGTGTTGACCCAATTCCGCAGTGACAACCGGGTTCTGGGGTGGGACCTGTGGAACGAACCCGACAACCCCGCGCGCGTCTACGCCAAGGTCGAAAGGAAGGACAAGCTGGAGCGGGTGGCCGAGCTGCTCCCCCAGGTGTTCCGCTGGGCCCGTGCCGTCGATCCCAGCCAACCGCTGACGAGCGGCGTGTGGCGCGGTCTTGACCAGGGCGAGCAAGCCGGCCGCAGCCCGATCAGCGACATCCAGCTCAACAACGCCGACGTGATCACCTTCCACTCCTATGCCGAGCCGGCGGGCTTCGAGTCGCGGATCGCCGAGCTGGCGCCGCTGGGCCGGCCGATCATCTGCACGGAGTACATGGCCCGTCCGCAGGGCAGCACCATCGAGAGCATCCTGCCCGTGGCGAAGCGCCGCAACGTCGGCGCGTTCAACTGGGGTCTGGTCGCGGGAAAGACCCAGACCTACTTCCCGTGGGACTCCTGGGATCATCCCTACACCGCGCCGCCCAAGGTGTGGTTTCACGACCTGCTTCAACCCAATGGACGTCCGTATCGGGACAGCGAATTCCAGGCGGCTCGCAGCCTGACGAGCGGCCAGCCCACATGAAAGCGCCCGTGAGCTGCGCTGACGGTTAAAAACCTTGGCGGTGGCGGAGGGATTTGAACCCTATTCAGCAACCCGCAGGAACTGCCGAGACCCTGCTGAAGTGCGAAAACACCTCAATGTGCTTCACCACAGTTATGTGTAACTGTGGGCAGATTGTGGGCATAGAGTGGGCGGCCGCCTCGGCCATGAGAACCTCGGCCATCTTCCCTGCACTGGCAGACCGAGGGCGCTACCACTCTTCAATACTCTTGCTGAATTGGAGATAGCTCCGCTCCACAACTGCTTGATGGCTGCGGGCGATCCGCCAACACACTACCGCGAGAAAGCACAGGGTCAGGAAGCATAGTCCACCGCAGACAACCCAGACGTACGCAAGCGTATGTCCAGAAAACTGCGCGATCATGGCGATTGCTGCGATCAACGTGAGGACCGACGTCCCACCAACAAAGTAGCGCGGTATCGCGAGAAGTTTCGAGCGGATCTCATGCTCTTCCTCTCTCACGAGATACGCCGCCAGCAATGACGGAATCACGATGAGCAGCGCGACGGCGGGTTCAGCACTGTGCTCTGCAATTGTCCCCAGGAAGCCCCGTACCCACTGGCCCGCCGCACCAGCCAGCAGGATTAGCGCACTGAATAGCGCCCCCAATACCGCAGGTGTCCTGAATCCGGTCACGGCGGGGCGAAATCCCACCACTACTTCATGCCCACCTGATTCCGTCCGTCCCTGGGTGTAGACAAGAGCTCGCTCCGGGGTCACTCTCCCAAGGAAAGTGTCGCCCGAAGTTTGCGGGGTTAGCGGCCCTTGCTCTGCTTCGCCGGTTACCGTCCGCACGTCTGCACTTACCGCAAAGACGCCCCGCGGCGCATCGATTCGAACGTGCTCCCGGCGCGCTCTACCGATGCTGGGCGTTGCCACAGCAAAGTAAACCCGGTCCCAGCCGATGCGTTCACCCCACGTCCACCCACTGGTGTCCGTGATCAGCTCGCTCTCCACCGTGCGGTACTTGATTACTTGCGGCGAAGGTTCAGCCGGAATAGACACAATGGGCATGTAGTGAGTGGTGAACTCGGCAACCCGCCCCGCAAAATTAGGCTGGGCAAAGACAGCCCTCCAAGCAATTTCCTCCGCGCGACTGGCATTGCGCAGGTTCCAACCAGAGACGTACTGCCTCTGCTCGACGCTCGAGGCATTAGCGATTATGGCGGCGTCCACGGGGTCGGGCGAGTTCCTCACGATGTCGTAAAGCTTGGCGACCATGCCGGCGCTAAACCCCGAGGGGTCAACGCCGAGCGAGTCGGCGGTCGCAAGGATAACTGCCAGTGCTGCGTGTGAATCCTCATCACTCGTCACGAGCGACAATGTCTTGCCAGTGCTATCAACGACGTCGAAGTCGATAAGCAGCCGTTTCTCGAACAGAGTAAGCGGGAGGAAGAGTTTGCTAGGGGCATGAATACCACTAGCTTCTGCCCGAGCAACAAGGTCAATGACATCGATATCGAGGGACACGCGCCGTTCGAATCGAACTGTACTGGTCAGCTCGACTGTCTCAACGCGACGGCGGACCCACAGTGGGTCGGAAATCAGATCCAGAAAGTACTTTCCGACGGGCTCACACGCCGGCCAGACCGGTTGCGCAGCCGGTAAATCCATTCCCCCCATTTACGTCCTCGCGTGCCCCCGGGCGTTACGGACTAGCCAGCGGGTGCCAAGTTCTTTGCAGCCTTGCTTGACACTGAGGCCCCCTCGGCCGACTTCACCTTCACGAAGCCACGGTTGCCGTACTTCTTCAGGCGGCGATGCAGTGCGTCGTCCTGAACCGCTTTCTTCTGCTTCCGCTGAGCGGCGCGCATGGACAAGCTTTCTCCCATCGTTTACCCCCTAGTTGTGCAGTGTAGGTCCCCACAATATGCGCCCTGCCGGGTACCCCAGCGCGGGATGTCCCAACCAGGTTGGTTCACTTTGGACACATTCGACACATATGCCCCATCGGTCACATCACCACTACAGGCAAACCATCTCACAAGTTGCTTGGACGTACCCTTCAAATCGCCGAGACACGCCTGTTCGTTATCACGAAGAGCTAACGACTGAAGCGGTGCGCTTGGGTGCTCACAGGCACTCCTGGTTTGTCTACACTCAGAGTCGCACTACTTTTAGCAACGCCTAGAGCCACGGTTTTGTGCCCTATACGACTTCATTTTGTGCCCTATACGACTTCATGCAGCACGCATCCGAGCACCACCGCCCGTGGCCGGCCAGGCTCCGGTACCGACAACACCCATCGCCGATAAGAATCGGCCACTGCCCCCGGGCCAGGAACCCTTCCCGGGAGCCAGGCGGACACCGACACGGTACTGGCGCTCGGCCCGGCTACGGGTCTGGGCTTTTGCGCGGTCGGCGCTGCGGAACGGCTTTGCGTCCGAATCATGTTGCGGTGCAGACGATCCCGTACACATTAAAGCGTTGCAGCACAGGCGTTTCAGCGTTCACCGCGCATCCCGCGAAGTGTGGGGAAGCGTACAGGCAGAAATTTCCAGTGCCTTATCGGCAGACGGCGGCTGGGCACCAGGCCACGCCCTCCCCATTCTCGGGCCGTCGGCAAATGATCATGCTGTCCTGTCGGCGGTGCGTGCTTTGTGGTTGTTGCATGGTGGGCGGGCGGCGCGGCAGTTGGTCGGGTTCATGACGAGGTCTGGTCGGCGCGCGGCCGGGATGATCTTGTCGACCACGCTGGCGGGCCAGTGCAGATCCCTTCGGTGCGGATCTGGCATTGGTAGCGGTCGCGTTGCAGGATCATGCGTCGAAGCGTTGCCATGCGCGGGTCCTGGTGATGGTTGATGATGCGGTGCGTGGCCCTCGCCATGGTTCCGGCTGGTGGTCGTCGCAGTACTTCTGCCCGCTGGTGATGAGGTTGGTGCAGCGGCCGTTGTCGCCGGGGCATTGGCGGCGGGGTCGGGGCATTGGTCAACACCTACTCGGGATTGGTCGAGTGCGCGTCGTTGGTAGGTGCGTCCGTTGACGGTCACCTCCGACGCCTTCGCGGCGGTTTCGATCGTGAACAATGCGCTGGTGCCTCCACGCCAAGGCAGAGTTTGGGTTACTTACCCGGCGGGTTGAACACGCGGCCAAGATGCTCGAGCGTTTCGGTGACCTTGCGGCCGGTTTCGGACTCGCGCATGGCCAGCAATTCCCACGCGACGTAAGTCATGCCGGTTGCAACTTTGGTGGACGCCACCGCTACTGCCTTATCGTCGCCAACTTTATCGGCCTCCTCGTAGATCAATCCCTTCCACTGATCTATCGCCGTCGATTTGGGGCCGCCTTCGATGACATGACTGTTGAGCATGCCGAGCGCGATGCGCGCGTATTCGAGCCGGACTCGCTCAGAATCAGGATCTTGTTGTTCCCCCACCATTAGGCGATTGTCACATGAAAGCGGGGCCAAAAGGGGTTGTAGAGGCCGCTCCCCTGTCGTTTGCGGTGTGTGCGTGGGTGGGGGTCTGCGGTGTGGCGGGGGGGGGGGGCCGGTGTGGGGGCGGGCGGGAAAGGAGCAGAACTCAACCGTCGTGGCCGTACCTTGCCCGATCGCAGGCGGGTTTGACGCCCCGCCGCCGCCGGTCCTATTCGGCCTTGGCCGGAGCCTTCGGTTTGTCCTCGATGATGGTGACCCAGCCGTCGCGCTGCCAGTGCTCGGCGGTGTCGGCGGGGACGCCGGTCAGGGTGCCGGCGCGTTGCTCGCCGTCGTGGAATACGAGGTGCGGCCCGGTGACGGTGACGGTGGTGCCGTCGTTGGCTGGTGCGCGCCGTGCGCGCTTCGTGGTCATGGTCATTGTGGCCTCCGGTCAGCTGATGGTGATCGTGACGATGGCGGCGGGATGCTGGGCCATAAGAGCGCGAAGGTCACTTTGGACACGTACGCCGACCTGTTCGACACCGATCTGGACGCAATTGCGGTCACCCTGCATAACTCATATTCAGTCGCGGGTGTGGGCAAAACGTGGGCAACGGGTGGGCACGACACCAGCCAGCAAACAGGGAAATACCCTTTTACCTGCTAGGCAGGGCCCAGGGCTATGGCGGTGGCGGAGGGATTTGAACCCTCGGACGGTGTTAGCCGTCACACGCTTTCGAGGCGTGCTCCTTAGGCCGCTCGGACACGCCACCGCCAGGCAGCTTACCGAACGCCCGGCCGGTCACCCCAATCGCTGGCGGGCGCATCGAGATTGCCGCCATGGTTGTGCTTGCGCGGACGATCACAGCCCTCACGGCCATCTCGACGCCCGGGGGCAACTCACGCCAATCGCTGGCGGGCGAAAAACGCCTCCAGGGGCGCGGCGCACTCCTGCGCGAGCACGCCGCCGCGCACTTCGGGGCGATGGTTGAGCCGCCGGTCGCGGACCACGTCCCACAGCGACCCGACCGCCCCCGTCTTCGGCTCCCATGCCCCGAACACCAGCCGCGCGACCCGAGCCAGCACCAGCGCGCCGGCGCACATGGTGCACGGTTCCACGGTCACGGCCAGAGTGGTCCCCTCCAGCCGCCACCCGTCGCCGAGCACGCCGGCCGCCGCGCGCATGGCCAGGATTTCGGCGTGTGCGGTCGGATCGCCGAGTGCCTCACGGGCGTTCACCGCCCGGGCCAGCTCCGTTCCGTCGGCGCCGATCACCACCGCGCCGATCGGCACGTCGCGCGGACCGGCCGTCGCAGCGACCGACAGCGCGGTACGGATCAGCTCTTCGTCAGCGATCACCGACCGGGGCTGATGGCGGCGACCCGCTGCGCCCGGCTCCGCCGCACTTGCGATCACCGACCGAGGCTGATGGCGGCGACCCGCTGCGCCCGGCTCCGCCGCGCTTGCGGTCACCGACCGAGGCGGTCGATCACCGCCGACAGCTCGTCGGCGAAGCCCATTTCCCGGGCGATGCGGCCCAACTGCTCGTCGGCGTACAGGTCGCTCTCGTCGAGGATGACCCCCAGCACCGCCTCGGGCAGCCCGATGTCGGACAGCACCCCCAGATCGCCCTCGTCGAAGGGTTCGGCGTTCTCGAGGTCCTCGGGACCGATTTCGGCGTCCAGGCTGTCCAGCACTTCGGCGGCGATGTCGTAGTCCAGCGCCGCGGTGGCGTCCGACAGCAACAGCCGGGTCCGGGCGGGTGCCGGGCGCACGATGACGAAGAATTCGTCGTCGATGTCGAGAAGGCCGAAGACAGCACCAGCACTGCGCAGTTCACGCAGTTCGGTCTCGGCTGCCTGGAGGCTCGTCAGCGCCTTCGAGGACATCGCAGTGCAGCGCCATCGTCCCTCTTCGCGCACGACCGCAACGCCGAAGCCGTCCGGTATGTCCGCGGACGGGCCCTGCGCAGACGCCCGCTGTGCTCCCATGGGCGCTTACGCTAGTCGCTGACCAGGCCCGCTGGCCAGACGGAGACCGGACGAACGCCCGGCGCAGGCGACACCTGAAAGCACCTCCTCGCGGAGATTGTGCCAACCTTGGACTGTGGCCGGCCCCCTTTCCAAGACACCCGTGTGCGTGCTCGGGCTGGGCCTGATCGGCGGCTCGATAATGCGGGCCGCCACGGCGGCCGGCCGTGAAGTGTTCGGCTACAACCGGTCGGTCCAGGGCGCCCACTCGGCCGTCGCCGACGGCTTCGATGCCAGCACGGACCTCACCGACACGCTCACCCGCGCCGCCGCCGCCGGCGCGCTGATCGTCCTGGCCGTGCCGATGCCGGCGTTGCCGGGATTGCTGGCCCACGTCAGCGAACTGGCCCCCAACTGCCCGCTGACCGACGTCACCAGTGTCAAAACAGCGGTGCTCGACGAAGTCGTCGCGGCCGGCCTGCTGGAACGCTTCGTGGGTGGCCACCCGATGACGGGCACCGCGGACTCGGGCTGGGCCGCCGGGTACGCGGGGTTGTTCACCCGGGCGCCGTGGGTGGTCAGCGTCGACGACCATGTGGACCCCGGGGTGTGGTCGATGGTGATGACACTGGCGCTGGACTGCGGTGCCTTGGTGGTGCCGGCCAAATCCGACGAGCACGACGCCGCGGCGGCCGCCATCTCGCATCTGCCGCACCTGCTCGCCGAGGCGCTGGCCGTCACCGCCGCCGAAGTCCCGCTGGCCTTCGCGCTGGCCGCGGGGTCGTTCCGCGACGGCACCCGGGTGGCCGGCACCGCCCCGGAGCTGGTGCGGGCGATGTGCGAGAGCAACGCCACCCAGCTGCTGCCGGCGGTCGACAAGGTCATCGAATTGCTCGGCCGTGCCCGCGAGTCACTGGCCTCCCGCAACTCGCTGGCGGACCTCATCGACGCCGGCCACGCCGCGCGCACGCGTTACGACAGCTTCCCGCGCTCCGACATCTTCACCGTCCTCATCGGCGCGCAGAATTGGCGCGACGAACTGGCCGCCGCCGGCCGGGCTGGTGGGGTGATCAGATCCGCTCTGCCAAGCTTGGATAGTCGACGATGAACCCGTCCTCGTCGACGCTCACGGCGGTGTCGGCGACCGGGGAGCGCAACTTGATCCCGTCGAGGCGTCCCTCGCTGGTGTAGCTCACCGTCGCCGCGCTCACGGACATGTCGGGCACGTTCACATAGACCATCGGCAGCGCGACCGAGTCCGCCCGTTCGTGCAGGCCGAGGCGCCGGATCGGCAAGGCATTGAAGAACGGGCTGAACACCACATCGACGTCGAGCGCGCCGTTGTATCCAGCGCGCCGCTCGCCCTGGTGGTCGGTCACCAACCACATGTTTTCCTCGTCGCGGGCGATGGAGAGCACACGCTCCCGCTCGGCCAGCGTGACGGTCAACCCGAAGCGCTTGGTGGCACCCGTCTCGTCGGTCTGCAAGTCGTAGTAGGCACCGAACGCCGGATTGTGGGCGGTGGCCGCCGCCACGATGCGGCCGTTGGCCTTGATTCGCCTGCCGGACAACTGGACTCGCACCGATTCCATCCGGGAGATGTCCTGTGCACGCCAGGTAAGCATCGCCTGCCACACACGCCGCGTGGGACCAGAGGGGGCTGCGTTCACACTTCTACCGTAAGACGTGTCCAGCCATCGCGGCGGGTTTGGTGGCAACTGCGGGCGGCGTCACGTTGTTGCGCCAAGCGACGCCGCCACGTAACCGACCGGTACCGGGCGCCGACACCCACACCGCGCCCGCCAGCAGGCCGTCGAGGATCAGCGCCAGCGCGGCCACCATCAACGCACCGACGAGCGCGAGCTGGAATTGGCGCTCCTTGATCCCGTCGATCAGGTATCGCCCCAGCCCGCCGAGGCTGGCGTAGGCGGCCACCGTGGCGGTGGCAACCACCTGCAGCGTCGCGTTGCGCAACCCGCCCAGGATCAACGGCAGGGCGTTGGGTATCTCGACGCGCAACAGCACCTGGGTCTCGGTCATGCCCATCGCGCGGGCGGCGTCGACCACCGTCGGGTCGACATTGGCGATGCCCGCGTAGGCGCCGGCCAGCAGCGACGGCACGCCCAGCAACATCAGGGCAACCAGCGGCGGCCCCATGCCCAGCCCGAACAGCAGCACCCCGAGCAGCAGCACCCCCAGCGTCGGCAGCGCGCGCAGCCCGTTGACCGCGCCCACCACCAGCAGGGTGCCGCGGCCGGTGTGCCCGATGATCAGCCCGATCGGCACGGCGATCAGCGCCGACGCGCCCACCGCGACGGCGGTGTACTCGAGGTGCTCCAAGGTGTGCGCCGCCAGCCCGACGGGACCGGTCCAGTGGTCGGCGGTCAGCAGGTAGGACATCGCCTGTTGGACGAAGTTCATCGCGCGCCGCCCACCACCGGGGCCACCACCGACCGCCGCCGGGGCCCGCGCGCGGCGCGCTCCCACGGCGTGGCCAGCCGACCGGACACCACGATGAGGACGTCGATGACGACCGCCAGCACGAACAGGGCGATGATGCCGCCGACGATCTGGTCGCTCTTGTCGGTCTGGTAGCCCTCGGTGAACCAGGTGCCCAGGCCACCGATGCCGATCACCGAGCCGACGGAGACCATCGCGATGTTGGTCACCACGACCACGCGCAATCCGGCGACCAGCACCGGGATCGACAGCGGAAGCTCGACTTTCAGCATCCGCTTGATGGTCGGGTAGCCGATTGCGGTGGCGGCGTCGCTCACCTCGGCGGGCACCGCGTCGAGCGCCTCGAGCACCGCGCGCACCAGCAGTGCGGCGGTGTAGGCCGTCAGCGCGACGATGACGTTGGCCTCATCGAGGATCCGGGTGCCGATGATCGTCGGCAAGACCACGAACAGCGCCAGCGAGGGGATGGTGAACACGACCGCAGCGGTTGCCGTCGTGATCCGTCGGAGGATCGGCGCGCGCTGCACCAGCACGCCCAGCGGCACCGCGATCGCCAACCCGATGAGCACCGGCACCAGTGCCAGCCGCAGATGGACCATGGTCAACGCCCAGGCATCGTCGAGGTGGGTCAGCAGGTAGTGCATCGTCACGCTCGCCGTCGGGCTTCCACCGCTGCCAGCACGTCGTCGGCCAGCACGCCGCCGATCACCTTGTCCCCGTCGTCGACCGCGATGCCCACCCCCGACGGCGACGACAGCGCCGCGTCGAGCGCCTGACTGAGATTGCCGGCGGGGCGGAACAGCGAACCGGCGGCGGTCATGCTGTCGGCCAGCGATGCGCCGGCGCGGTGCCGGCGCAGGCCCTCGGCGTCCATCCAGCCCAGCGCCGCGCCCGCGTCGTCAACCACGAGCGCCCAGCCGTCGGGAAGGCCGGTGTCGGAGAGGCGGTCGGCTGCGATGCGGTCGATGTCGTGCAGTGGCAATCCGGCAGAATCCATCAGCTGCAACCATCGATAACCGCGGCCCAGCCCGATGAACCTGGCCACGAACTCGTTGGCCGGCCGCGAAAGCAGCTGCCCGGGTTCGTCGTACTGCTGCAGGCAGCCGTCCTTGAACACCGCCACCCGTTCGCCGAGCCGCAGCGCCTCGTCGATGTCGTGCGTGACGAAGACGATGGTCTTGTGCAATTCGCTTTGCAGACGCAGTATTTCGTTCTGCAGCTCATGGCGCACCACCGGGTCGACGGCCGAGAACGGCTCGTCCATCAACAAGATGGGCGGATCGGCGGCCAACGCGCGGGCCACCCCGACGCGTTGCTGTTCACCGCCGGAAAGCTGCGCGGGATAGCGGTTGGCGAGCTTGGGGTCCAGCCCGACGCGTTCGAGCACCTCGTAGGCGGCCTTGCGGGCGTCGCGGCGGGATTGACCCTTCAGCACGGGAACCGTTGCGACGTTGTCGATCACCCGTTGATGGGGCATCAGCCCGGCGTGCTGGATGACGTACCCGATCCCGAGGCGCAGCTGCACCGGGTTGACGCCCGCGACGTCCCTCCCGTCGACCGTGATGGTGCCGGAGGTCGGGTCGATCATCCGGTTGATCATCCGCACCGCCGTGGTTTTGCCGCTGCCCGACGACCCGACGAACACGGTCAGCTTGCTCGTGGGGACGACCAGGCTCAGCCGGTCGACGGCCGTGGTGCCGTCGGCGAACACCTTGCTCACATTGTCGAAGACGATCAACGTCATTGCCCGATCGGATGGTTGAAGCCGTTGTCGCGCACCCAGTTTCGTGCCGCCTGGTCGGGGTCGACGCCGGAGTTGCCCGACACCGCGGCGTTGAGTGCGGCCAGCCCGGAGGTGGTCAGCTTCGCCGAGACGGCGTCCAGCACGTTCTTGAGCCGGTCCGACTTCTTTTGCGAATTCACCAGCGGCACAATGTTGCCGGCCAGGAAGTTGTGCTCCGGGTCGTCGAGTGCCACCAGGTGATTTTGCGGTATGGCCGGCGACGTGCTGAAAACATTGGCGGCGGTCACCCTTCCCTCCACCAGGGCGCGCACGGTCACCGCCCCGCCGCCGTCGTTGATGGCGACGAAGTTGCCCGGACTAATGTTCAACCCGTATTTCTGCCGCAGGCCCGGCAGCCCGGACGGGCGCGCCTCGAACGCCGATGGCGCTCCGAATCGCACGTCGGGCGAGTGCGCCGCCAAGTCGCCGATGGTCTTCAGGTCCCAGGCGCTGGCTGTGCCGCTGGTGACGGTGACCGTATCGGTGTCGGACGCCGGTGACGGTGTCAGGATCGACAGGTCACCGGGCAATTTCTTGTACAACTCCAGTTCGACGGCGTCGAGCATGGTCGCGGTGGAGTCGGGTGCGAAGTACAACAGCAGGTTGCCGATGTATTCCGGCACCAAGTCGATGGAATGGTCTTTCAGCGCAGGGATATAAGTCTCCCTGCTGCCGATCCCCATCCGCCGCCCGATTTCAAAGCCATTGGACTGTAGGGCTTGCGCATAGATCTCGGCGACGATCTCCGATTCGGGAAAGTCGCCGGAGCCGACCACGATGGATTTTGGGCTGCGGGTCTCCGCGCCCAGCGGATCGGCGTTGCTGCAGGCCGTGATCAGACACAGCGTCGCCAGCGACATTGCGGCGTGGACGGTCGCGCGATGCACGCGCGGCAGCATCCTCATACCGCAGACAGTAACGGCAGAATCGCCGAGCCGCCGCCGCCAGAGGTGCAGGTCGCGCGGATGGTTTTGCCCGGATTTGTTTCAATCCGTGCAGGATGGGACAAAGATGACAGTATGAGCGGCCAAACCCCTGTCCCGCCTCCCCCGCCCCCTCCGGCGCCGCGCGAGACATCCAAGAACCCGGCCGTCGGCTTTACCCGCGCCGGCGCCTTGTGGTCATTCCTGATCGCCGGCTTCCTGATCCTGATTCTGTTGCTGATCTTCATAGCCCAAAACACGACGTCGACGCCGATAACGTTCTTGGCCTGGCACTGGAGCCTGCCGCTGGGCGTGTCGATCCTGCTGGCGGCGGTGGTGGGCGGGCTGATCACCGTGGCGGCGGGCACCGCGCGAATCCTTCAGCTGCGCCGCGCGGCCAAGACGCCGCACGCGGGCACACGGCCCCTCTAGCCCTGGCTTTGCGAGTGTGAATCCTCGGCTTCGCGGGTGAGTCCTGGGTGGGAAAAGCGGTCGAATTCCCGCCGCCAGCGCACACAGAAAGCCGTCAGTGCACAATCGACCTGACTAGCCCGGCAGCTTGGCCAGCTCGGCCAGGCCGCGGGCGATCAGCGGCGCCACCACCTCGGGCTGCTGTTCCGACGTGTCGTCCTTGCCCTGAGCCAGTTCCGACATCCGTCGCCGGAAATCGATGCCGGCGGCGATGATGGCGAGCTTGAAGTACGCCAGCGCCATGTAGAACTCCCAGTGCGCCAACGGCAGGCCGGCCACCAGCGAGTAGCGGTCCGCGAGCTCGTCGGCCGTCGGCAGCAGCGGCGAGGTCCAGGCGGCTTGGGCGTTGACGATCAGGTCGAGCGCGGGGTCGCGGTACACGCACATCAGCGCCGCGTCGCTGAGCGGGTCGCCCAGCGTCGAGAGCTCCCAGTCCACCACGGCACGAACGTGCGTCGGGTCGTCGAGGTCCAGGATGGTGTTGTCAATCCGGTAGTCGCCGTGCACGATCGACGTGCGGCTCTGCTGCGGAATGGCTTGGCGCAGACCGGAATG
The DNA here is from genome assembly GCF_001667035.1 of Mycobacterium sp. 852002-51057_SCH5723018. Taxonomy (GTDB): domain Bacteria; phylum Actinomycetota; class Actinomycetes; order Mycobacteriales; family Mycobacteriaceae; genus Mycobacterium. Next base: position 9,928 of record NZ_LZIR01000110.1, on the reverse strand, counting down.
CAGACTCTCGACGTCGGCGTCGCGGTGGTCGTCGGGCAACCGGACCAGATCCCACTGCGAACCCCAGCGTCGCACCTGGCGCTCCAGGTATCCGCTGGGTTTGCCAAAATCGGCCAGCCCCACGGCGTTCGGATCGACGCTGTGCAGGTCGACGAGCACCCGGACCAACGAGTCGACGCAACCGTCGATCACGGTGTGACTGAAGGCCTCGAGCTGGGCGCGCCGGCGCACCACTTGCCCGGCCACGAATTCGACGATCTGAAACGGCGCGCCCAGCACCGAATCGTCCTGGCACAGCGCGATCGCGCGCGCCACGGGAACGGGTGTGTCTTGCAGCGCGGCGACCACCTTGTATTCGCGGGCCATGTCGTGCGCCGACGGCGTCAGCCCGTGCAGCGGCGGGCGCCGCACCAACCAGTCCGAGGCGTCGTCATACACCCGGAACGTCAGGTTCGAACGGCCACCGGAGATGAACTCGGCCCGTAACTCGCCGTCGCGTTCGATCCCGAGCGAACGCAGATACCGGTCCAGCGAGCCCAGGTCGAGCCCTTCGAGTCGGTCAGCGGAAGTCACCGGACTTGTTTACCACCGCGCGACGCGGCGACTCACCGCTGGTTCCGGGGCAGCAAGTCCCACACGTGCTCGGTGCAGTTGACGCCCGCCACCGTCGCCTGGCCGGACCGCGAGAACAACAGCCGGGTCACCGACGCGTAGTCGACGGGAAACGACAACAGCCGGGCCGTGCCGAGGATCTCGTGCAGCAGCACGTTGATCACTCCCCCGTGGCTGAACACCGCGACCGTGTCCTCGGGATCGGCGGCGGAGACCAAATCGTCGACCGCGGCGCGGACGCGCGCGCGAAACGCGTCTTCGTCGACCGCGCTGGGCAGGTGCCCCTGCGCAAGCCGCGCCCATTCGTCCGGTCTTTCCGCACGGATCTGCTCCACGGGGATGTACAGCGAAAGGTCGCGGTCGTACTCGGCGAATCGATCGTCGATCTCGAGGCTCAGCCGGCGGGCCACCGCGACCGGTTCCGCGGTCTGAACGGCGCGGCGCTGCGGGCTGCTGACAACCCGCGAAATGGGAAACCTGGCGAGCGCCTTGGGCAATCGCTCGACCTGCTGCAGCCCCTGCTCCGACAAGTCCGGGTCCGAGCCCTCGCCGTGTTCGCTGCGCAGCGGAAGCGCATGCCGGACCAGCAGCACTTGCATGTCAGTTCCTGCCTCCGAGTGGTTGGGTGTGGTGAGGAGCGTCGTTAACTCTCTCACCGCACCCGTCAGGTTCGACCAGAAGGAGGACAGATGAGCCAGCCGAGCATGGATTGGGACGCCGCCTATCGACAGGACACGCCACCCCCGTGGAGCATCGGCCGGCCGCAGCCCGAGCTGGCCGCGCTCATCGAGGAAGGCAAGGTGCGAAGCGACGTGCTGGACGCCGGCTGCGGCCATGCCGCCCTGTCGCTGGCGCTCGCCGCGCGCGGCTACACAGTGGTCGGCCTGGACGCCAGCGCGACGGCGGTCGAGGCCGCGGCCGCGGCGGCGGCCGCACAAGGGCTGACAACGGCGAGGTTCGCGCAGGCCGACGTCACCGACTTCGGCGGGTATGACTGCCGCTTCTCCACCATCCTGGACAGCGGGCTCTTCCACGCGCTGCCGCCCGACAAGCGCCAGGACTATCTGCGGTCGATCTTCCGCGCGGCCGCGCCGGGGGCGTCGTTGTACATCCTGGCGTTCGCCGCCGGGGCATTGGGCGACCCAGGCGAGGGTGACCGGCCCGGCCCGCGCGGTTTTGCCGAGACCGAGTTGCGCGACGCCGTCTCTACCATGTGGCGGGTCGACGACCTGCGGCCCGCGAAGCTCTATGGGAACGCGGCCGCATTGGCGTCCGCACCGGACCCGTCGCCGAACGTCGAACATGACGACGAGGGCCACTTCATGGCCCCGGGCTTCCTGCTCAGCGCACACAAACCGAAGTAAGAACTAGCAAAGCAGCCCGAGAATGCTATTCTCCATACGGAGATCGGGGTGTGCACAATGACGAGCGTCGGCGAAACCCAACTGGACGCGCGCGTCCTTGCCCGCTGGCTCGATGCGAACAGCGCACCGGGCGGCGGCGAACAACCGGTGCTGCAACAGCTCAAGGGTGGTTCGCAGAACACCCTCTATCTGATCGAGCGGGGCGGCATGCGCATGGTGCTGCGCATGCCCGGAGCGCGCGCCGACGCGGCTCGCATCGATGGCCTGCTGCGCGAGATCCGGCTGGTGCGGGCGCTGTCGGGCACCGACGTCCCGCACGCGGCGCTGATCGCCGCCGACGACACCGGCACGGTGCTGGGCATGCCGTTCTACGTAATGCAGGCGATCGACGGGTGGAGCCCGATGGACGGCGGGTGGCAGGCGCCGTTCGACACCGACCTGCACGCGCGGCGCGGGCTGGCGTTCCAATTGATCGAGGGCGCGGCCAAGCTGGGCCGGGTGGACTGGCGCGGCCACGGGCTCGAGGGGTTCGGCCGGCCCGACGGGTTCCACGAACGACAGGTCGACCGCTGGCTGAAGTTTCTCGACGCCTACAAGGTGCGCGAGCTTCCCGGCCTGAACGAGGCCGCCGACTGGCTGCGCAACAACCGGCCCGCCCAGTACCAGCCCGGCATCATGCACGGCGACTACCAGTTCGCCAACGTGATGTTCGCGCACGGGGAGCCGGCTCGGTTGGCCGCCATCGTGGATTGGGAGATGACGACGGTCGGAGATCCGCTGCTGGATCTCGCCTGGGCGCTGCTGGGTTACGACGGCGAGGAGCCGCGCGCCGACGGGTTCTACCTGGACATGCGCGGCATGCCGACCCGCAGCGAGCTGCTCGAGCACTACGAAAAGGTCAGCGGGCTTTCCACCGAGAACATCGACTACTACCTCGTGCTGGCCAACTGGAAGCTGGGGATCGTGCTGGAGAAGACCTACGCCGCCGGGGTGCGCACCGAGAAGGTGGACCCCAAGATCACCGAAACCTTCGGGGCGATGATCCCGCAGCTGATCGCCACGGCGGCCGAGCTGGCAAGTACACGCTGAAATGGGTTACGCCGACGAGCTTTTCGACCTCACCGACCGCGTCGTGCTGATTACCGGCGGCAGCCGCGGCCTGGGCCGCGAAATGGCGTTCGGTGCCGCGCGCTGCGGCGCCGACGTGGTGATCGCCAGCCGCAACTTCGACAACTGCGTGAGCACCGCCAAGGAGATCGAGGCCGAGACAGGCCGCTCGGCCTTGCCGTATCAGGTGCACGTGGGACGCTGGGAGCAACTCGGCGGATTGGTGGACGCGACCTACGCCCGATTCGGCAAGGTCGACACGTTGATCAACAACGCGGGCATGTCGCCGCTCTACGACAAGCTCACCGACGTCACCGAGAAGCTGTTCGACGCGGTGGTCAACCTGAACCTCAAGGGGCCCTTCCGGTTATCGGCATTGATCGGCGAGCGGATGGTGGCCTCCGGTCGCGGCTCCATCATCAATGTGAGCTCGTCCGGGTCACTGCGTCCCAACGGCGGCATCGTTCCCTACGCCGCGGCCAAGGCCGGACTCAACGCGATGACCGAAGGGCTGGCACAGGCGTTCGGGCCGGCCGTTCGGGTCAACACGCTGATGGCCGGACCCTACCTGACCGACGTCAGCAAGGCGTGGGGTCTGGAGAACGCCGACACCAACGCCTTCGGTCACCTCTTTTTGCAGCGTGCCGGAGACCCGCGTGAAATCATCGGCGCCGCATTGTTTTTGGCTTCCGACGCGTCCAGTTTCACCACCGGCTCCATCTTGCGCGCCGACGGTGGCATCCCTTGACGCAGCGGGTCGCCACCAAGCGACGTGGCGGGTCGCCACCTAGTGGAAGGTAGGAACATCGAATGTCTTGGGACTTCTCCACCGAGCCGGAGTTCGAAAAGAAGCTGGACTGGATCCGCGAGTTCGTGCGCGAGGAGGTCGAACCGCTCGAGGTGTTGTTCCCGGGCTGCGAGTTCCTGCCGCTCAACGACGAGCGGCGCCGGATCGTCGACCCGCTCAAGCAGCAGGTCCGCGACCAAGGCCTGTGGGCGCCGCATCTGGGCCCGGAACTGGGCGGGCAGGGCTTCGGCGCGGTCAAGCTGACGCTGATCAACGAGATCCTGGGCCGTAGCCCGTGGGCGCCGATCGTGTTCGGCACGCAGGCGCCTGACACCGGCAACGCGGAGATCATCGCCCGCTTCGGCACCCAGGACCAGAAGGACCGCTACCTGTCCGGGCTGCTGTCCGGCGAGATCTTCTCGTGCTTCTCGATGACCGAGCCGCAGGGCGGCGCGGATCCGCGGGTCTTCACCACCCGGGCGGTCCGCGACGGGGACGACTGGGTGATCACCGGGCGAAAGTACTTCTCTTCCAATGCCGCTGTCGCGTCGTTCTTCATCGTGGTCGCGATCACCGATCCGGACGTGCCCGTCCATCGCGGTGCCTCGACGTTCCTGGTACCCGCCGGCACCGAGGGGCTGATCCTGGAAGCCAACCACCACCTGGTGGGCGCTGACCCGCACGAGCCGGGTCATTCCCTGGTCCGCTACGACGGGGTGCGGGTGTCGTCGGACGGGCTGCTTGGGGAGCCCGGCCAGGGCTTCCTGATCCTGCAGACGCGGCTGGCCGGAGGCCGACTGCATCACGCGATGCGCTCCATCGGTATGGCGCAGCGCGCCGTCGAGATGATGTCGCGCCGCGCCAAAAGCCGCTTCACCCAAGGCAGTTCGCTGGCCGACAAGCAGCTGGTGCAGGAGTTCGTGGCCGACTCCTACACCGAGTTGATACCGTTCCGGCTGACCGTGCTGCACGCCGCATGGCTGATCGACAACGGCGACGAAGGCGCCGCCCGCGCCGAAATCGCCGCATGCAAGATCCTGGCGTCCCAGGTCCTCAAATCCATTGCGCTGCGGGCGATCCAGGTGCATGGCGCGCTCGGGCTCACCGATCAGCTGCCGCTGGTCAACGTGCTGCTCGGCGGTATCGCGCTGGGTCTGGCCGACGGTCCCACCGAGGCGCACAAGGTCAACCTGGCCCGGATGCTGCTCAAGGGCTACGACGCCGAAGAAGGTGACTGGCCCAGCGAAATGCTCGATGTCCGCCGCGAAGCCGCCCGCGCCAAGTACGGCGACCTCGTTGACCAGTAGCAGGGTGACCGCGGCCGTCGAGCGGGCGCTCGACGAACGCCAGCGCGATGCCACCGAGGAGGTGGAACGCATTCTGGCGGCCGCGGTGCGGGTGATGGAACGGGTCGCGCCCGACCCGCCTCGCGTCAGCGATATCGTCGCGGAGGCCGGCTCGTCGAACAAGGCGTTCTACCGGTATTTCGCCGGCAAGGACGATCTCATCCTGGCGGTGATGGAACGCGGGGTGGCGATCGTGGTGTCCTACCTTCAGCATCAGATGGCCAAGGAGTCCCAGCCGCGCGACAAGATCGCGCGCTGGATCGAGGGCACGCTGGCACAGGTCGCCGAGCCGCACCTGAGGAGCAAGAGCCGCGCGGCGGCGGGTCAGATGTCGGCGGGCACCAACTGGCGCGCGGCCGATCAGGAAATGATGCGGCCGCTGCGGGATCTGCTGATCGAACCCATTACCGAGCTGGACAGCACCGACGTCGAGCGCGACGTCGAGGCGGTGTTCTGCTGCACGGCGGCAACCATGCGGCGCTACATGGGTTCGGCCGACCGGCCCGGGCCCGACGACATCGCGCACGTGGTGCGGTTCTGTCTGAATGGGCTGGGGGTCAGTTGATGCGCGCCGCCGTGTGCCGGTCCTACGGCACGCCGGAAGACTTGGTGATCGACGACGTCGCCGAGCCCGTCCCCGGTCCCGGCCAGCTGGTGGTTCGCGTGCATGCCGCGGCGGTCAACTTTCCCGACGTGCTGTTGATCGCCGGCAAGTACCAGGTCAAGATTCCGGTGCCGTTCATTCCGGGCAGCGAACTGGCCGGCGAGGTGGTGGCGGTCGGCGACGGCGCCCCCTTTCGTCCGGGTCAGCGGGTCTTTGCGACCACCCCGACCGGGGCGTTCGCCGAGCGGGCGGTGCTCGACGCGGGATCGGTGGCGCTGATACCCGACGGCGCGGACTTCGCATCGGCCGCGGCGTTCGGCGTCACCTACCGCACCGCATATCACGCGCTGCGTTCGATCGCCCAAGTGGCGCAAGGCGATTGGGTGGTGGTGCTGGGCGCCGCCGGCGGTGTGGGGCTGGCGGCGGTCGATCTGGCGGCGGCCATGAAGGCCCGGGTTCTCGCCGCGGCGTCCAGCCCCGAAAAGCTCGAGCTGTGCCGACGTCGGGGCGCCGAAGCGACCGTCGACTACGACCGGGAAGACCTCAAAGCGCGCATCCGTGAGCTTACCGGCGACGCCGCGCGGGTGGTCCTCGACCCGGTCGGCGGCCCCTACGCGGAGCCCGCGCTGCGCGGCCTGTCCCGCGGCGGAACGTTCGTCACCCTCGGCTACGCCTCCGGCACGATCCCGTCCATCCCGCTCAACCTGGTGCTGCTCAAGGGGATAACCGTGCGCGGCATGGAGATCCGTACCTTCATGGCCGACCGTCCCGACGAGGCCGCGCGCGACATGGCGGAGCTGGCGCGGATGTTCGCCGCCGGCACGATACGTCCCTACATCGGCGCGCGGTTCCCCTTGGCGGAGACCGCGGCGGCGCTGCGGCACGTGGCCGAGCGCAAGGTTTTGGGCAAGGTCGTCATAGACGTCGTGCGTTAGTTCCGCGGCTGCCGGTGAGGCTACGGCGTGACGATGTTGAAGTTGGGGTCGGGTTGATCGAGCGCACCGAGGAAGGCCTGCAGAGCCGACTGGTCACCAGATAGTTCCAGCCCCGGTGAGGTGAAGTCGCCCACTGCCATGGCGAGCAGGCGAAACTTGCTGTCCAGCTTGACCGTAACGGTCGCCGTCGCGGGGTCGGCGGCCACCTTGCGGTAGACGAGCACGCCGTTGCGCAGGGTGAGCCGGTAGTTGGTCGACGCATCGGCGAACGTGATGTCGGTGGCGACGTCGAGGTCCCAGCTGCGCGGGCCGTTGACCCGGATGGCCAGGCTGTCGAAGATCTGCTCCAGCGTCAGCTGGGCAAGCATCGTCGGCGAGGCGACCTGGCCCGCGGTGCCGAAGTTTCCGTCGCGCAATTCGGTGGCCCCGCTCATGAAGAAGTTCCGCCACGTCGCGTTCTCGGCACCGTAGGCGAGCTGCTCCAGCGTGTCGGCATACAGCGCGCGGGCGGCGCCGTGTTCGCTGTCGGTGAAGACCGCGTGGTCCAATAGCGTTGCCGCCCAACGGAAGTCGCCAGCGTCGAAGGCGTCCTGGGCGAGGTCGACGACCCGGTCGATGCCGCCCATCGCGTCGACGTAGCGCGGGCCGAGAACCTCCGGGGGATGGGGCCACAGCCGGGCCGGGTTGCCATCGAACCACCCCATGTAGCGCTGGTAGACCGCCTTCACGTTGTGGCTGACCGAACCGTAGTACCCGTGGGTGTGCCAGGCCCGGTCCAGCGCGGGCGGCATCTGGAACATCTCGGCGATCTCCACCCCGGTATTACCCTGGTTGAGCAGGCGAAGCGTCTGATCGTGCAGGTAGGCGTACAAATCCCGTTGCAGCGACAGGTATTCGACGATGCTGTCCCGGCCCCAGGTGGGCCAGTGGTGGGAGGCGAAGACCACGTCGGCGCGATCGGCGAACGTGTCGATGGCCTCGGTGAGGTAGCCGGACCAAGCGTGCGGGTCACGCACCAGCGCGCCGCGCAGGGTGAGCAGGTTGTGCAGGTTGTGGGTGGCGTTCTCGGCCATGCACAACGCGCGGAAACGTGGGAAATAGAAGTGCATTTCGGCGGGAGCCTCGGTGCCGGGCGCCATCTGGAACTCGATCTCCACGCCGTCGATGGTGTGCTTCTCCCCGGTCTGCCGGATGACGACGGTGGGAACGATGACGGCGACCTCGCCGGTGGACGTGGCCTGGCCGAGACCGCAGCCCACATGACCCTGCGGTCCACGCGCCAGCATGGAGCCGTACATGTAGGTCGCGCGGCGCAGCATTGCCGGGCCCGCATAGACGTTCTCTTGGACGGCGTGCTCGATGAACCCTTCCGGCGCCAGTACGGCCACCGCGCCGCCGTCCACGTCGGCCTGCGAGGTGACGCCCAGCACGCCGCCGAAATGATCGACGTGGCTGTGGGTGTAGATCACCGCGACCACGGGGCGTTCACCGCCGCGGTGGGCGCGATAGAGGCTCAGCGCCGCGGCCGCTACCTCGGTGGAAATCAGCGGATCGATGACGATGACGCCGGTGTCGCCCTCGACGAAGGTGATGTTCGAGATGTCCAGGCCGCGAACCTGATAGATGCCCGGCACCACCTCGTAGAGACCTTGCTTGGCGGCCAGGGTCGACTGCCGCCACAGGCTCGGGTGGACCGACGGCGGCGCGGCGCCGCCGAGGAAGGAGTAGCCGTCGTTGTCCCAGACGACGCGGCCGTCGGTCGCTTTGATGACGCACGGGGACAGGGCGGCGATGAATCCACGATCGGCATTGTCGAAATCCGCCGTGTCATGCAGGGGCAGGACGAGGTCGCGATGCGCGGACTCGATGACCGCGGTGGGGGGTTTGTGTTGCACCGCCAATACATTGCCACCGATGCGGCTCCCAGCGTTCGGAAAGAATTTTCATCGAACCTGTCGTGCGCGGTCCGGCAAACACGCATACTGCCGTGACGGCCCTCAATGCCGAGGACCGCAAAAATCGGGCAAAGGAGAACAGGTGAAGCGTGGACTGACGGTCGCGGCAGCTGGAGCGGCAATTCTGGTTGCCGGGATATCGGGGTGTTCGAGCAACAAGTCGAGTGGCGTTTCGACCTCGGTGCCAGGAGGCTCCGTGTCGGTCGGCGGCAACAACGCGTCGAAGGTCATCATCGACGGCAAGGACCAGAACGTCCAGGGCACCACCATCTGCAGCAAGGCTGGCGGCAATGTCTCCATTGCGGTCGGTGGGAACACCACCGGGATCAGCGTCGTGCTCGGAGACGCCAGCCCGCCCACGGTGAAGGCCGTCCAACTCGGCAACGTCAACGGCGTGACCCTGCAGTACGCCCAGGGGAGTCAGGGTAACGCCTCGGCGACCAAGGACGGCAACACCTACAAGGTCACCGGCACCGCCAGCGGCGTCGACATGGCGAACCCGACGCAGCAGGTGAACAAGCCGTTCGAAATCGACGCGACTTGCTCATAACTCTGTGATCTAAGAAGTGCTTGCGGGCGGTTGCCACCCGTTGAGTGGCAACCGCACCGTGAACTCGGTGCGGCCCGGTGAGCTGTCCACCGTGATGATCCCGTTGTGCGCCTTGACGACGGCGGAGACGATCGCGAGGCCCAGCCCGGTGCTGCCGCCCTTGCGGGACCGCGACGAATCGCCGCGCGCGAATCGCTCGAAAACCTCGGACTGCAGTGCCGGAGGAATGCCGGGGCCGTTGTCGATCACCTGAAGCAGCGTGTGCGTCGGCTCGGCGCTCAACCGCGTGGTCACCACGGTGCCGGCGGCGGTGTGCACCCGGGCGTTGGCGAGCAGGTTCGTCAGCACCTGGTGCAGCCGCGCCGCATCACCGGTGACGACGACGGGCTCCTCGGGCAGGTCGAGCTCCCACTGGTGGTCGGGCCCGGCGACGTGGGCGTCGCTGACGGCGTCGACCGCGAGGCGAGACAGGTCCACCGGTTCGCGTTCCAGCGGCCGGCCGGAGTCCAGGCGGGCCAGCAGCAGCAGGTCTTCGACGAGGCGCGTGATCCGCTGGGTCTCCGACGCCACCCGGCTCATCGCGTGCGCCACCGCCTCGCGGTCGTCGCCCATCCGCTGGGTGAGTTCGGTGTAGCCGCGGATCGCGGCGAGCGGGGTGCGCAATTCGT
>NZ_LZIR01000109.1 GCF_001667035.1 Mycobacterium sp. 852002-51057_SCH5723018 | reverse complement strand
TCGCCTGATCGCCGCCGCCCGGGCCAGCGATCCGCACCCTGCCCACGGAGGCCTACGCCCCGTGGGTTTCGCGAGCGCTGGCCTTCGTCATCGACTACCTGCCGTACGTCGTCCTGCAGGCCATCGGGTCGTGGATCATGTTCGCCACCCAGCAGTCGGGGTGCGTCACCGATGTCACCCAGTACACCGTGAACCAGTACTGCGCGACCCAGGACTCCACCACCGGACGATGCGGGCGATGGCGTGGGTGGCAGGTGAGATTCGCCGGACGACGGCTGATCGGTCATGGGGCAACCTTCCACTGCGGTAGCTGACTAGGCCGCATTACAGTACCTGAGCGGCGAGACCTGCGTCACAGGCTCGATCAGCGTCGGCCGCTCAGTCCTCGAGGCCCCTCAGACAGGAAGCCCAGCAGGTCGTATCGGGTGATGACCCCGACCGGCTTGCCCTCCTCCACCACCATCAGCGCGTCCCAGTCGCGTAGCGCCTTTCCGGCCGCGCTGACCAGTTCACCGGCGCCGATCATCGGCAGCGGCGGGCTCATGTGCTGTGCGACGGCGTCGGCCAGCTTGGCGCGGCCCTCGAAGACGGCCGACAACAGTTCGCGTTCGGAAACGCTGCCGGCCACCTCGCCGGCCATCACCGGCGGCTCGGCACCGACCACGGGCATCTGGGACACCCCGTACTCGCGCAGGATGCCGATGGCGTCGCGCACCGTCTCCGACGGGTGGGTGTGCACCAGATCCGGCAGCGCACCCGACTTGCGGCGCAGCACATCGCCGACCCGGTACTCCTCGGTCGACCCGTCGAGCCGGGCGCGCAGGAAGCCGTAGGACGACATCCAGGCGTCGTTGAAGATCTTCGACATGTAGCCCCGCCCGCCGTCGGGCAGCAGCACCACCACCAGCGCGTCGGGTCCGGCCTCCTCGGCGACCTTCAGCGCGGCCACCACCGCCATCCCGCACGACCCGCCGACCAGCATCGCTTCTTCGCGGGCCAGCCGCCTGGTCATGTCGAACGAGTCGGAGTCGGACACCGCGATGATCTGGTCGGGCACGGTCGGGTCGTACGCCTTCGGCCAAAAGTCCTCGCCGACGCCTTCGACCAGGTAGGGCCGGCCGCTGCCGCCCGAATACACCGATCCTTCGGGGTCGGCGCCGATGATGCGGACCGCACCGCCGGACACCTCCTTGAGGTAGCGGCCGGCGCCGGTAATGGTCCCGCCGGTGCCGATGCCGGCGACGAAGTGGGTGACCTTGCCGTCGGTATCGGCCCAGATCTCCGGGCCGGTGGTCGCGTAGTGGCTGGCCGGCCCCTCCGGGTTCGCGTACTGGTCGGGCTTCCAGGCGCCGTCGATTTCTCCCACGAGCCGGTCCGAGACGCTGTAGTAGCTGTCCGGGTGGGCGGGCGGCACGGCCGTCGGGCACACGACAACGTCGGCGCCGTAGGCGAGCAGCACGTTGCGCTTGTCCTCGCTGACCTTGTCCGGGCAGACGAACACGCACTTGTACCCGCGGTGCTGTGCGACCAGGGCGAGGCCGACACCGGTGTTGCCCGACGTGGGTTCGACGATGGTGCCGCCGGGCTTGAGCTCGCCGCCGGCCTCCGCGGCGTCGATCATCTTCGCCGCGATCCGGTCCTTGGCGCTGCCCCCGGGATTGAGGTATTCGATCTTGGCCGCCACGGTGCCGGCCCCCTCGGGGACGACGGAGTTCAACCGAACCAGCGGCGTGCCGCCGATGAGGTCACTGATGTGCTGCGCGATCCGCATGCGTTCATCGTCTCAGGCGGTTTCGGGCGGTGCACACCCGCGCCGTCGGAGACGGCGCCGCTAGCCGGTGGCCTCGCGGATGTATTCGCCGATCTGGCGCAGCGAACGGATCGCCTCCGGAACCAGCGGCGCGGCCAGCTGGAAGTCGTGGACCTGCCCCGGCCACACCCGCACCTCGGCCGGCACGCCGACGGCCGCCAGCCTGCTCGCCGCCACCTGCGCGTCGTGCAGCAACACCTCGGACCCGGAGACGTGGATCAGGGTGCGCGGCAGGCCGGGCTTGATGTGCTCGAGGGGCTCGTAAATATCTTCGGGTTTGCCGTCGACGATGTTCTTTTCGGCGGCGCTAGCAACGAGCGCGACGAGCGCGTCGAACGCCTTGGCGGGGAACATCGCGTCGGACTTGATGTTGGGATGGGCCTGCTTGCATTCCTTTGCTAGCTGAAGCAGCGGCGAGATCGCTACCAGCGCCGCTGGCTCCTCGCCCTCCTCCTGCAGACGTTGCGCCAACGCGAGCGCCAGATACCCGCCCGCGGAGTCGCCGGCCAGCACGATCTGGTCAGGCTGGTAGCCACACTCGCGCAGCCAGCTGTAGCCGTCGCGGCAATCGTCGAGCGCCATCCCGACGGAATGCTTGGGCAGCAGCCGGTAATTGACGACCAACACAGGCGCGTCAGCAAACTTCGACAGCGCCTCGACGAGTCGCCCGTGCGAGTTTGCTCCACAGGTCAAAAACGCGCCCCCGTGCAAGTACACGATGACGCGGCGGGTGCCGTCGGCGGGCAGGACTCCGGGCGCGCGCACCAGCTGCGCCGACGAATTGGGCAAGCTCACCGTCTCGCGGACGGTGGCCGACGGCAGCAGCACTTTCGCCGCGGCATCGATGAGGCCCCAGGGCCAGGGCAAGGTGGGTGCGTAGCTGCCGACCGCCAGGACCGGCCGGATCGTCAGACGCGACGCCAGGTTAGCTACTCGGGCAGCGACGCTGGGCCCGGACTCGAGGACCTCGACCGGTGCGCCGTCGCTGATCGCAAATCTGCGTGCCTCAACTCTACGTGCTTTGAGGACCTCATATGGCCGAATGGTATTCCGGGGTGAACCGGATACCTTGCTAGGTGCGGTCATGCTCAACACTTCCTACGCCGTTGTAGTGCGATACAGCATGTGACGAGGCAGCTAAGCGTCCGGTTCAGCCCGATCGCCAGGGCGTTCAGCCAGCCCCATGACTTAGCTTGACAGGCCTTTATGTGGGCAACGTTTGAAGAACCTGATTTGATACCACATTTGATTCACAACGTGACCACTTTGTAGAAAAGCAGCCCGCGCAAACCCTCAAGCCGAACTAAACTCGACGACGTGACCATCCGGGTGCCGCGTCGTTCGACGATCGCCCTGGCCACAGCGGGCGCACTCGCCTCGACGGGCACGGCCTATCTGGGCGCACGCAACCTGCTGGTTGGCCAGGCGGCACACACGCGCACCGTCATTCCGAAGGCCTGGGACATTCCGCCGCGCGCCGACGGCGTGTATTCCCCCGGCGGCGGGCCCGTGCAGCGGTGGCTGCGCGGGATGCCCATCGACCTGCACCTGATGATCTTCGGGGACTCGACGGCCACCGGTTACGGCTGCACCAGCGCCGAGGAAGTGCCGGGCGTGCTGATCGCACGCGGGCTCTCCGAGCGCACCGGCAAGGTCGTCCGGCTGAGCACCAAGGCCATCGTCGGCGCCACGTCGAAGGGCGTCCTGGGCCAAGTCGACGCGATGTTCGTGGCCGGGCCGCCGCCCGACGCGGCCGTGATCATGATCGGCGCCAACGACGTCACGGCACTCAACGGCATCAGTCAGTCCGCGCAGCGGCTGGCCCTGACGGTGCGCAGGCTGCGCTCCCGCGGGGCGGTGGTGGTCGTGGGCACCTGTCCGGACCTGGGCCTGATCCCAGCCATCCCCCAGCCGCTTCGCTCGCTGGCGCATGCGCGGACCTCGCAGCTTGCCCGCGCCCAGACCGCCGCCGTCCGGTCGGCCGGCGGAGTGCCGGTCCCCATGGCGCGGTTGCTGGCGCCCGAGTTCCGGGCCAAACGCGACCTCATGTTCTCCGCCGACGGCTACCATCCCTCGGCGACCGCGTACGCGCTGGCCGCCGATGCGCTGCTCCGCGCGCTGTGCGACGGGTTGGGGGTAGAGGACGAGACCCCGGCGCCCGGCGTGCTGGAGGCGTCCACTACCCCGGCGCCCAGTCAGGGTCCCATGCCACTGAGCGTGATGTCGCGGCTGTGGCGGCGCCCGGCGACCGAGATACCAGCCCCGTCTTCGTGACGACCGGTCGGCGGCGACTAGATTTGTCGTAGCCCGGCGGGTGGACACACGGTCCGCCTTCTTGCAGCCGCCTATTTGGAGCGAGCCCGCATCAGCCGCCGAAGGGACCGGAAGGGAACAGCCATGCCAGAAGCCGTCATCGTCTCCGCCGCTCGCTCGCCGATAGGCCGCGCCATGAAGGGGTCACTGGTCAGCATGCGGCCGGACGACCTGGCCGTCCAGATGGTGCGTGCCGCCCTCGACAAGGTGCCCGCGCTGAACCCGCACCAGATCGACGACCTGATCCTGGGCTGCGGGCTGCCGGGCGGTGAGTCCGGCTTCAACATGGCCCGCGTCGTCGCGATCGAGCTCGGCTACGACTTCCTGCCGGGCACCACGGTCAACCGGTACTGCTCGTCGTCGCTGCAGACCACCCGGATGGCCTTCCACGCGATCAAGGCGGGCGAGGGAGACGCCTTCATCTCCGCGGGCGTGGAGACCGTGTCCCGATTCGGCAAGGGGAACTCCGACTCGTGGCCGGACACCAAGAACCCGCTGTTCGACGAGGCGCAGGAACGCTCGGCCGCCGCGGCCGCGGGCGCCGACGAGTGGCACGACCCCCGCGCCGACGGGAAGCTGCCCGACGTTTACATCGCGATGGGCCAAACCGCCGAGAACGTCGCCATCCTCACCGGCATCAGCCGCGAGGAGCAGGACCGCTGGGGCGTGCGTAGCCAGAACCGGGCCGAGGAGGCCATCAAGAACGGGTTCTTCGAGCGCGAGATCACCCCGGTGACGCTGCCCGACGGCACGACGGTCACCACCGACGACGGGCCCCGCCCGGGTACGACGTATGAGAAGGTCTCCGAGCTCAAGCCGGTGTTCCGGCCCAACGGCACGGTGACGGCGGGCAACGCCTGTCCGCTCAACGACGGCGCCGCCGCTCTGGTCATCACCAGCGACACCAAGGCCAAGGAGTTGGGTCTCACACCGCTGGCGCGCATCGTGTCCACCGGGGTCAGCGGCCTGTCGCCGGAGATCATGGGGCTCGGCCCGATCGAGGCGTCCAAGAAGGCGCTGGAACGGGCGGGCATGTCGATCAGCGACATCGACCTCTACGAGATCAACGAGGCGTTCGCGGTGCAGGTGCTCGGCTCGGCGCGCGAGCTGGGCATGGACGAGGACAAGCTGAACGTGTCGGGCGGGGCGATCGCGCTGGGCCACCCGTTCGGCATGACGGGCGCACGCATCGCCACGACGCTGATGAACAACCTGCAGACGCAGGACAAGACGCTCGGCCTCGAGACCATGTGCGTCGGCGGCGGCCAGGGCATGGCGATGGTGATCGAGCGGCTCAGCTAGCCCCGCTCGATCCCATCCGCGACGGCGTGGAGTTTGTCCGGGTTGGCCACGTTGTGGATGGTGGCGATGTGCCCGTCGGCGTCGAGTTCGACTGTGAGCGTTGCGATTACCCGGCCCGCGGCGGAGAATACGACGCCCGGGCCGCCGTTGATGTCGACGACTTCGGCTGTCATATCGGCGATCTCGACGCCTTCGTAAGGTCGTTGCGTGACGCCGGCCAGCCAGGCGGCGACCTTGCCGATGCCCTCGATGGGGCGCAACGCCTGGCGCACCTTGCCGCCACCGTCGGTCCACAGCGTGACATCGGGGGCAAGCAGTTGCATGAGATCGTTGATGTCGCCACCGGTTGCGGCGGCGAAGAAGCGTTCGGTGACCGCCCGTTTCTTGTCGCGGTCGGCTTCGAACCGGGGTCGTCGCGCCTGCACGTGATTGCGGGCGCGGTGGCCGGCCTGGCGCACGGCCGACTCTGAACGCTCCACGGCCGCACCGATCTCGGCGTAGCTGAAGTCGAAAACCTCCTTGAGGACGAACACCGCGCGCTCCAGCGGGCTGAGCGTCTCGAGCACGACCAGCATCGCCATCGACACCGATTCGGCGGCCGCGACGTCCTCAGCCGTGTCGACGCTCGTGAGGATGGGCTCGGGAAGCCATGGCCCCACGTAGGTTTCCCGCTTGTGCCGGGCCGAGCGTAGTCGTTCCATCGACAGGTTCGACACAATGCGGGACAGGTACGCCTTGGGGTCGGCGACCTGCCCCCGATCGGCCGCCGACCACTTCAGCCACGCATCCTGAACCACGTCCTCGGCATCTGCCGCCGAGCCGAGGATCCGATACGCGATGGCGAACAACAGTTTCCGGTGTTCGATGAACGTGTGCTCGTCGGTGCTCATCGGGTGAAGCTCCCACCCCGCCGCCATGTCACCGCGCCCAGCCAGGGCAACAACTTGAGCAGACGGTAAGTGGTCCACGGGCTCGCGCTGACCGTTTCCTTGTATGCCGCGGCCCAGCGACCCGCCAAATAGAACCGCGTCGGGCTGTCATCGGGATGAGTGAACTGGATGACGCCGTCGTGCCGTCCCAGGCTCACCGGCTGATGGACGTAGCCGAATCGGAACCCCTTGGGCTGCTTGGCCTTGAGTTCCCGCACGATGTTGGCGGCGGCGTGCAGACCGGTCGGGATGCCGCTCTGGCAGGTCCCGTGCATGAGGCCGTATTGCTGCCGAATCGCCGCGGCGTCGCCAACGACGTACACGTTGGGGTGCGACACCGAGCGCAGCGACGCATCGGTGACGACGCGGCCACGCTCATCGACACACAAGCCGGCGGCGGCCGCCACCGGCGACACCCGCACGCCCGTCACCCACAGCACCGCCCGCGCCGAGACGACCTCGCCGTCGGCGAGGGCAACCCCATCAGGCATGACCTTGACAACGTCGACCCCGGCACGGATCCGCACGCCCAACCGGTCCAGCCCCGAGTGCAGGCGGGCGCGCGCGTTGGTGCCCATGGCGGACCCGGGCACCTGCCGGCTCAGCAGAACGACGTCCAGCCCCGGATGCTGCTCGGCGATCTCGGCCGCCGATTCGATCCCGGTCAGGCCCCCGCCTGCCACCACGACGGTGCCGGAGCCGAGCCGGTCCAGCTGCTGGGCCAGCAACCCGGCGTCGCGGGCGCTGTCGAGCGTGTAGGCGAATTCGTCGACACCGGGCACGTCCTGGGTATCCGCGACGCTGCCCAGCGCGTACACCAGTGTGTCGTAGCTGATCGTGCGCTCGTCGTCGAGACGAACGGTTTGGGCGTCGGCGTCGATGCCGGTGACCCATCCCTGTAGAAACTCGACATCGGTGCCCGCGAGCATGTCCGGGATCTGAAGATCGGCCAGCTGCCGGCCCGAGGCGGCCTCGTGCAACCGCAACCGCTCGGTGAAACGCGTCTGCGGGTTGACCAGGGTGAGGTGCACGTCGTCGCGACCCCTGACCCGACGCGCCAAGCGTGTCGTCGCAGCCATGCCGGCGTAGCCGGCACCGATGATCACAATGTGCTTCATGGTCCTGCCTTTCACGAGTGGATATCTGCTCACAAGCAGCAGACGCATCCAGCCGTCGCAGTTGTGACATGGCGAGGCGGCGTTGGGTGGGAATTCAGGGTGGCGACACGCCGACCCACGCCGCCATCAGCGCACACGCAATGCCGTCAACGCACGAAAAAACCGGCACGCCAGTGGGCGTGCCGGTTTTTCTCGTCAGCGTGCGCTAGTCGTTTTGCAGGTAACTGAGCAGGCGCAGGATCTCGAGGTAGAGCCAGACCAGGGTCACGGTGAGCCCCAGGGCGATGCCCCAAGCGGCCTTGTCCGGCGCTCCGGCGCGGATCATCTGGTCGGCCGCGTCGAAGTCGATCAGGAAGCTGAATGCGGCGATGGCGATGACCACCAACGAGAAGATGATGGACAACGGTCCGCCGCTGCGCAGGCCCAGGCCCGTTCCGCCGCCGACGCCGAACATCGCCAGCACAAAGTTGCCGAGCATGAGGGCCAGCACCCCGAACAGCGCGGCGACCACCATCCGGGTGAACTTGGGCGTGACCCGGATGGCCCCGGTTCGGTACACGACGAGCATGCCGAAGAACACGCCGAAGGTGCCCAGCACGGCCTCCCCGATCAGCGCGCCGGCGTTGGCCGATGACACCGTCAAGTTGGCGAAGACAAAGGACACCGCGCCCAGGAACAGGCCCTCGAGCACGGCATAGCTGAGCACCAGCGCCGGGCTGTCCTGCTTGCGACCGAAGGTCGCGACCAGCACCAGACCCAGGCCGCCGAGCGCGCCGATGAGCGTCAGCGGCATCGCCAGCGCGGCGTTTGAGGCCACCAAGAAGTACGAGACGATCGCCGCGGCCGTCAGCACGCCCAGCGTGATGCCCGTCTTGGTGACGACATCGTCGATGGTCAGCGGGCGGGCCGCCCTGGTCTCCTGGTAAGGAGCGAAGTAGGGGTCGGCCTGGTAGCCGGCCATGGGGGCCGCGGCACCGCCGAATTGCGCGTATCCGCCCCTCTGCTTAGGCAGTGAACGAAATACCGGATTACTTGTCTCCCGCACCGTCGGATCCTCTCTTATGACTGTGGGTTCGAGCTGTGCGAACATCTGCTCAACGATCAGCGACCCGCGCGGGTTCCCAGCGGAGCAGTAGTTTTCTGGGGTTTCCGGCTTGGGATGTTCTCGTCGGCTCAAACATAACCCTTACCCGCGCTTATCGCCCCACTACTGACGTTCTAGATTGCTGATCGAGGCTGGGCCGGCGATTGGGAGGCTAGGGCGTGACCGCGGAATTCGATGCACCCGATGAGGTCCTGACCAGAGTCGACGGCGGCGTCGGCTTGATCACGCTCAACCGCCCCAAGGCGATCAACTCGCTGAACCAGACCATGGTCGACGCGTTGAGTGCGGTGCTCACCCGCTGGGAAAACGACGACGCGGTGCGCACGGTGGTGTTGTCGGGGGCCGGCGAACGCGGATTGTGCGCCGGCGGCGACGTGGTGGCGGTCTATCACAGCGCCCGCAAGGACGGCGTCGAGGCGCGGCGGTTCTGGCGCGACGAGTATTCGCTCAACGGGCAGGTCGGCCGTTTCCCCAAGCCGTATGTGTCGCTGATGGACGGCATCGTGATGGGCGGCGGCGTCGGGGTCAGCGCGCACGCGAGCATCAGGGTGGTGACCGATACGTCGAAAGTCGCGATGCCCGAGGTGGGTATTGGGTTTGTCCCCGACGTCGGCGGCGCGTATCTGCTGTCCCGGGCGCCGGGCGCGCTGGGCCTGCACGCCGCGCTGACCGGGGCGCCGTTTTCCGGATCCGACGCCATCGCAATGGGATTCGCCGACCACTATGTGCCGCATAGCGAGCTCGATGCGTTCGCCAAGGCGATCGTCGACGACGGCATCGAGAGCGCGCTGGCCGCCCATGCCGTAGAACCGCCACCGAGTGAGCTTGCCGCGCAACGGGATTGGATCGACGAGTGCTTCGCGGGTGACACGGTCGAAGACATCTTCGCCGCGCTGCGGGGACATGACGCCGGGCCCGCGAACGACGCCGCCAACGTGATCGCCACCCGCTCCCCGATCGCGGTGTCGGTCGCGTTGGAGGCGGTGCGACGCGCCGCCAAGCTCGACATGCTGGAAGACGTTCTGGTGCAGGACTATCGGGTGTCGAGCGCGTCGTCGCGCTCCCACGACCTGGTGGAGGGCATCCGGGCGCAGATCATCGACAAAGATCGCAACCCGAAGTGGTCGCCGGCGACGTTGGCCGAAATCACCGCGGCCGAGGTCGAGGCGTATTTCGAGCCGGTCGACGACGACTTGAGTTTCTAGAAAGGCGGTTGGAGATGACGGACACCCCCTCCCAGAACTACGAGACCATCCTCGTCGAGCGCGAGGAGCGCGTCGGGATCATCACCCTGAACCGGCCGCAGGCGCTCAATGCGCTCAACCTCCAGGTGATGAACGAAGTCACCGGCGTGGCAACCGAATTCGACAACGACCCCGGTATCGGGGCGATCATCATCACCGGTTCGGCCAAGGCCTTCGCCGCCGGCGCGGACATCAAGCAGATGTCGCGCTTGACGTTCGCCGACGCGTTCGGCGACGACCTCTTCAGCGCCTGGAGCAAACTGGCCGCCGTGCGCACCCCGACGATCGCGGCGGTGGCCGGGTACGCGCTCGGCGGCGGCTGCGAGCTCGCAATGATCTGCGACCTGCTGATCGCGGCCGACACGGCCAAGTTCGGCCAGCCCGAGATCAAGCTCGGCGTGCTGCCGGGCATGGGCGGCTCGCAGCGGCTCACCCGGGCCATCGGCAAGGCCAAGGCCATGGACCTGATCCTGACCGGGCGCACCATCGACGCCGCCGAAGCCGAACGCAGCGGCCTGGTTTCGCGCGTGGTGCCCGCCGACGACTTGCTCACCGAGGCCAAGGCCGTCGCCGCCACGATTTCGCAGATGTCGCGCTCGGCGTCGCGGATGGCCAAGGAAGCCGTCAACCGTGCCTTCGAGTCGACCCTGTCCGAAGGACTGCTCTACGAACGGCGGCTGTTCCATTCGAGTTTCGCGACCGACGACCAGTCCGAGGGCATGGCGGCGTTCATCGAGAAGCGGCCACCCAACTTCACCCACCGGTAGGACGCTGAGATGAGCGAACCAGGTGCCACGACGACCGCCCCAGAAGAGGGAGCAGCGCCCGAAGCCGCCGAAGCCCCGGCTCCCCGGACGCGGCGGACCAGGCCGTGGTGGGCCCGCCATTACACCTTCACGGGCACCGCGGTCGGCCTTGTCTTCATTTGGTTTTCGCTGACGCCGTCGCTGCTGCCACGCGGCGCGGTGTTCCAGGGCTTGGTCAGCGGCTTTTCAGGTGCCATCGGCTACGGGCTGGGCGTCTTCGCCGTGTGGCTGGTGCGCTTCATGGCCGACCGGGATCACAGCCCGGCGCCGCCGCGCTGGGCCTGGATGGTGCTGATCCCGGTCGGCGCGGTCGGGATGGTGGTGATGGCGATCCGGTTTCACGTCTGGCAGGACAACGTGCGGGACCTGATGGGAGTCCAGCATCTGAAGTGGTACGACTACCCGGTGGCCGCGGCCCTGTCGCTGGTGGTGCTGTTCGCCCTCGTCGAAATCGGCCAGTTCATCCGTTGGCTCGTCAAATTTCTCGTCGGCCAGGTGGACCGCATCGCGCCGTTTCGACTGTCGGCGACCATCGTCGTGATCGCGCTGGTGGTGCTGACGATCACCGTGCTCAACGGCGTCGTCCTCAAGTTCGCAATGCGCACGATGAACAACACCTTCGCCTCGGTCAACGAGGAGATAAGCCCCGATATCGCGCCACCTAAATCTCGGCTGCGGTCGGGCGGGCCGGAGTCGCTGGTCTCGTGGGAATCGCTTGGGCACCAAGGCCGCATCTTCGTCGAAGGCGGTCCGAAGGTCCATGAACTGACCGCATTCAACGGCGCCCCGGCCACCGAGCCGGTCCGGGCCTACGCCGGGCTCAACTCCGCCGACGGCATCACCGCCACCGCCGAACTTGCGGCGCGCGAGCTGCAGCGCACCGGCGGACTGCAGCGCGCGGTCGTCGCGGTCGGAACGACCACCGGCACCGGCTGGATCAATGAGGCTGAGGCCGACGCGCTCGAGTACATGTACAACGGCAACACCGCGATCGTCAGCATGCAGTACTCGTTCCTGCCGAGCTGGCTGTCGTTCCTGGTGGACAAGGAGAATGCGCGGCACGCCGGCCAGGCGCTGTTCGAGGCGGTCGACCGACTGGTCCGCCAAATGCCCGAGGGGCAACGCCCCAAGCTCGTCGTGTTCGGCGAAAGCCTGGGGTCGTTCGGCGGCGAGGCGCCGTTCATGAGCCTGAACAACGTGCTGGCGCGCACCGACGGCGCGCTGTTCAGCGGACCCACATTCAACAACACCATCTGGACCGACCTGACCGCCACACGCGATGCCGGTTCCCCGGAGTGGTTGCCGATCTACAACGACGGCAAGAACGTCCGATTCGTCGCCCGCGCAACCGATTTGGCGCGCCCGGACGCCGAATGGGGCCACCCGCGGGTGGTTTACCTGCAGCACGCCTCGGATCCGATCGCCTGGTGGACCCCCGACCTGTTGTTCGCCAAGCCGGATTGGCTGCGTGAAAAACGCGGCTATGACGTGTTACCCCAGACCCGCTGGATCCCGGTTGTGACGTTTTTGCAGGTTTCGGCGGACATGGCGGTCGCCGTGGACGTGCCGGACGGGCACGGCCACCATTACGTCGCCGATGTCGCCGACGGCTGGGCGGCGGTGCTCTCGCCGCCCGGGTGGACGCCGGAAAAGACCGCCAAGCTACGGCCGCTGCTGCACGCCGACGCCATCATCAGCAGCTCGAGCGGCTCAATGGGGTAGCTAGAGCCAGCGGCGCACGGGCGAGCCGTTGTTGGTCAGCAATCCCGGCTCGGCCCACCCCCCGGTCAGCTGGTCCAGCACGCCGGCGCCCGCCAGCGCGTGATAGCCGCCGATGACGTCCGTGGCGTTGTGCAGGCCGATGTCCAGCAGCGCGGCCGCCGCCAGGCTGGACGTGTAGCCCTCCGAACACACGATCACCCATTCGACGTCGTCGCCGAGGGCTTCCGGCAGCCTGGCCTCACTGGTCGGGTCGCAGCGCCACTCCAGCACATTGCGCTCGATCACCAGCGCGCCCGGCAATTCCCCCTCGCGGAATCGCTGGGCCTGCGGCCGTATGTCGACGAGCACCGCCCCGCGCCGCAGCGCGTCGGGCACCTCGGCGGCGGGCAGGCGGCGATACCGGCGCCGGGCCGATCTCAGGACGACGTCGATGCGGCTCATCAGGATCCTTCCGGCTGGTCGGTCAGTTCGGTGCGCTGGCGGCGCAGCCTGTGGCGGTCGCTGACCTCGTAGTAGGACATCGCGGTCAGCGGCGGCGAGTAGGCGTGCACGCTCAGCGTCGGCTGAACCGGTACCCGGTGGGCGCTCACCGGCTCGGGAACCGGCCTGGGCGCCCACACCACGTCGTGCACCCAGCCCAGCGGGAACCCGGCCTGATCCCCGGCGTCCAGCCGGCGTCGGCGCAATCGCCTTCCGTCCCAACGGAATTCGTTGAGCGAGCCGGACAGCACCGTCAGCGCGCCCAGGGATCCGCCATGGTCGTGTAATTCGGTGTGATGACCGGGAACCCAGCTGATCAGCCAGATGTCGAGTTCCTCGTCGCCGTGGATGCGGGTGAACCAACGCTGCGACTCCGGAATCCCGCCCTTGGGCAGCAGGTGGTCGCAGCGCCCGCTGAGCACGTGGTCGGCGGCTTGGTCGGTGGCATACAGCAGGTCGGGCACCCGCAGCCGGGTCGGTCCCGGGGACGGTGACGTCAGTGGGCGTAGCGCGGCCGGGGCGACGGCAGGCGTCGCAACGGGAACAGACGTCGAAAAAAGAACAGACATGGGGGAGCTCCAGAGTGAACGGATGGGACGAGCGGCGGCGTGTTAGGGCCGACAACACTCGCAAAATCCGAAGCGCTCCATCACGGCCGCCAGTGTTGCATAGATTGAGATCGTGCGTTGGCGCCGTCAACGGCCCCAGTGGTGGGCCGCCCTCGTCCTAGCAATCGGCTTGACCGGATTGGCCGGCGTCACCGCCTGCTCGCGTGGCGCCCCCACCAGCAAGCCCACGCTGCCGTCGTCGGCGCGTTCTTCCGCGGCCCCCAATGCGGCGCCGCCGGGTGCCGTCGGGCTCTCCCCCGCCGGCGTGACGACCAGAGTCGACGTGCCCGCCGATTCGACCGAGGAGGAATACTTCCAGGCCTGTCACGCCGCCAAAGTGTGGATGGAAGCGCAGCCCAAGACCGGTGGGTCGCTGCTGGAGCCGTATCTGGCGATGATTCAGGCGTCCCCGACGGGCACGGCCGGCACCTGGAATGCCCGGTGGTCTGAGCTGACGCTGGCGCGGCAGGCCGCCGTCCTCACCGCCGCGCGAGCGGCCGCGAGCGACGAATGCGGGTAGCGCCGGCAAGCCCCGCCGCAATTGCGATCACGGCTGCAAAAAAGTGCCGGCCCGGCCGGTGACGCTCGGTTCCGCCGCGCAAAATGAATGGGTGCCCGGCGAACCTGGCGGAGCGGTCGCGCGCCGATCCTCACCGACTCGGGTGGCGCTGGCGCTGGGCAGCGGCGGCGCCCGCGGCTATGCCCACATCGGGGTGATCGAGGCCCTGCGGGCGCGTGGATACGAGATCGTCGGCATCGCGGGTTCGTCGATGGGCGCGCTGGTCGGGGGCCTGCAAGCGGCCGGGAGACTCGACGAGTTCGCGGACTGGGCGAAGTCGCTGACGCAGCGCACGATCCTGCGGCTGCTGGACCCGTCCATCAGTGCGGCCGGGGTGTTGCGGGCCGAGAAGATCCTCGACGCGGTGCGCGACATCCTCGGCCCGGTCACCATCGAGCAGCTGCCGGTCCCCTACACCGCGGTGGCCACCGATCTGCTGGCCGGCAAGTCGGTGTGGTTTCAGCGCGGTCCCGTCGACGCGGCAATTCGCGCCTCGATCGCGATCCCGGGGGTGATCGCGCCGCACGAGATCGACGGCCGCCTGCTCGCCGACGGCGGCATCCTGGATCCGTTGCCGATGGCCCCGATCGCCGCGGTCAACGCCGACCTGACCATCGCGGTGAGCCTCAGCGGCAGCGAGGCCATCGAACGCCGCGCCGCCGAGCCGGGCGTCACCGCCGAATGGTTGAACCGCATGGTGCGCAGCACGTCCGCCTTGCTGGACACGACCGCGGCCCGGTCGCTGCTCGACCGGCCGACCGCGCGGGCGGTGCTCAGCCGGTTCGGAGCGGACACCTGGTCGGAAGAACCGGGTGCGGAGCCGCCCGGCGGGGACGACGACCTCGACGTCGGCCCGGCGGTCCCAAAGCTGGGCGGTTTTGAGGTGATGAACCGGACGATCGACATCGCCCAAGCGGCGCTGGCGCGCCACACGCTGGCGGCCTACCCGCCCGACGTGCTGATCGAGGTGCCCCGCTCGACGTGCCGGGGCTTGGAATTCCACCGGGCGTTGGAGGTGATCGGCGCGGGCCGCGCGCTGGCCGACCAGGCGCTGGACCGCCTCGAAGCCGAGCAAGAGGACCCGGACCCGCCCGCGATCGAGGGTTGATCCGCCGGTCAGACCCCGAGAAAACGCGCGACGGCAGGGGCTTCGCGGCGGCCTTGGTCCCGCCCGGCCAGCGCCGAGGCGACGCGGCAGCGCGGATCCAGGGGGTTGGCTCCGAAAGCCGCGAGGGAGTCGTCGTCGGCGAACACCGCGAACGTCGCGCCGGGGAACGCCGCCATCTCGGCCGCCGGCCCGTCGCCGAACGGCGAGGGCGCGTCGGCGCCCGAGGGCACCAGCACCACCGCCGCGTCGCAGTCGCCGGCCACGCCGAGGTTGATCGGACTGGCGATCCCGCCGTCCATGTAGCGCCGCGCCCCGATCGTCACCGGCGGCCAGGCGCCCGGCACCGCGCAACTGGCCGCCACCGCGTCGACGAGCCCGACGCCGGAGTCGCGATCGAAGACGACCAATTCCCCTGTGGCGACGTCGATCGCGGTGATGCGCAGCACCCGCTCCGGCCAGTCGTGCGATGGCAGGCGCTGGGAGATCACCCGGCGCCGCACCGGCTCGGGCACGGTTTGGGTCGCTACCGCCACAGCCCCGATGCGTTGCATCTGCTGCCGGATCTTGTCCCGGGTCGTGTCGTAGGGTTCGCGCAGGGCGGCCAGGAAAAGTTCGGTGATGTCGTCGACGTCGACACCGGAATCGATTTCGGCCGATGACTCGGCGATCTGCCGGTCGAACAGCGCCTCGAGCGTGCTGCCGCTGCCGATCTGCGCGGCGACCGCCGAACCCGCCGATGTTCCCACCAGCACGTCCGAATCCAGCAGCAGCCGGGCGGCTTTCGGCCGTTCGTCGGCGATGCCCTGCAGAATGCCCGTCTCCCAAGCGATTCCGGCGATTCCACCACCGGCCAGCACGAGCGCGCGTCTGGTCGTCACGCGCCGCCTCGGACCTTCGTGTGTTGGGACAGCTGCACCG
Organism: Mycobacterium sp. 852002-51057_SCH5723018; assembly: GCF_001667035.1. Lineage (GTDB taxonomy): Bacteria > Actinomycetota > Actinomycetes > Mycobacteriales > Mycobacteriaceae > Mycobacterium. The sequence continues at coordinate 19,130 of NZ_LZIR01000109.1, read as the reverse complement.
GCGCGCTCAGGTCTTCGCGGCGGAGCAGATGAGCCGGCGGGTCGGCTAACACGACGCTGCGGGCGATCTGCAGCCCGGCGTCGACGTGGACCAGCTCTCCCGGTTCGAGCAGGCACCAGCGCGGATCGCCGTCCATCGGCTCGCTGGCGAACACCACCGACGAGCGGGTGCACAGATGCTCCGACCGGGCGCGGATTCGATGTGTGCGCAGGTCGAAGCCGGGGCCCGTGTCGTCGTGCTCGGAGCGACGATCGAGCAGGTAGAGCTCGTGGGAATCCGGGTAACGCAGCGCCCACATGTCGGTGGCCGTGCTCAGCAGGATGTTGACCGCGTAAATGGGGGCGTTCGCCGCGAGCCACCGCACGGCGTCGACGAGACCGGCCGTCTCGTCGCCGCCGCGGGCGCGGACCGAACCGGTGATCAACGCGAACACCCGCTCGGAATCGGTCTGGCCCAAAACCAGGTCCGCGGTGCCGAGCTCGCGCAGCCGGGCGTCGATGACATCCAGTCCCTCGACCACGCCGTTGTGCGCGAAGATCCGGCCGTCCTGCTGGAACGGGTGCGTGTTGCGGACGTCGAGCGACCCGGTGGTCGCGTACCGGACGTGGGCCACGAAGGTCGTGCCGCTCAATTGGTGCGCCTCGGTGGCGAATTGGGTGTCCTGCCACGCCGCGATCGGCTCCTTGTGCAGCTGCGGCCGACCATGCTGGTCGAATAGGCCCAGGCCCGTGCCGTCGGGGTTCTTCCGGCTTTGTTGCGACAGGCTGTCTGGGGCGTTCAGCAGCCAGAACGTCGCGGTGCAAACGTGTGTCCCCGCGTGCAAGCCAAAAAGTCGGCACATGGTCTCGACCGTACCGAAGGCGGCCGCCGCGCCCGGAGGCTCGGTTTGGGTTCCGCGACACATCACCAGTTGCGACGACACGCCGACGCGCATCGCAACGGATTATGTCTGGCGACATCCGCGAGCAGGCCAACCGAGCGCGCTTTACCGCGCCAACCCGGGGGCGGCCCGGCCGGTGATCAGCGGCAGGTCGAAAAAGCTCTGAATGCCCGCCGGTGCGGCGCAGGTGGCCGGGATCGCATTGACGCAGTGCGCGGCGGTCGCCACGATTCCGGGATTGCTCTGCAGCCCGGCCAGCACACTTTCCGGCTGCCAGCCCTTCACGGTCACCAGGGTGTCCGGGTTTCCCCGCACCTCGATCTCGTAGCGTTCCCCCGCCGGCCCGAAACCCCACGGCGGATCGAGGTTTTCGGATCCCATCAGCCAGTTCACGGTGATCTGCACGACCACCGTGTCGCCGACCAGCGCCTCCCAGCAGAAGCGGCGCGCGGCGACCTGGCCCGGCTCGATCACGCCGATCGGTGAGGCGATCGGTGCGGTCGCGACGGCCACCTCCTGCGACGACCGGATCTCGCGGTCGGCGGCGAAGCCCAGCTGGTCGACGCAGAGCCGCACGGACTGGATGAACCCGCCGTCGAGCAGCTTTTGCATCGGCCCGGTCAGCGCGCTGTCCGGCGTGCCGCCGAAGCCCATCACGTAGCGCAGCACGTCCGGCGCGCCATAGGTGCGAAGGTCGGAGAACTCTTCCGCGCGAACAAAAGTCACGCCGGTCGACATCACCGACAGCAGCAAGGGGAACAGCTCGGTGGCCGCCCCGGGGCCGATGCCCGCGCCGTGCAGCGTCGCGTTGCCGGCCTGTGCGGCGACTTCCAGTGGGGCGGCTTCCTTTTCGCTCGGGTAGAACCAGCCGAGCGGGGTGACGACGTTCTTGCCCGAGCGCAGCAGCGCGGCGACTTCCTCGACGTTGGGCAGCAACGGCGCATAGATCACCGCGTCGGCGTGCATCGCGAGCACGTCGTCGATGCTGTCGGTCGCGGTCACACCCAACGGCGAGGTGCCGATGATCTCGCCGACGTCCCTGCCGCCCTTGGCCTCCGAATGCACCCAGCAGCCAACGAGTTCCAGGTCGGGATGATCGAGCACGCCCTTGATCGCCGCCGTTCCGACGGACCCGGTCGCCCACTGAATGACCCGCAGACTCATGTTCCCATCTTGCTTGCCCGCGAGCGCTTCAGTCGCGGGCCTCGATCACCGAGTAACCGTCTTCGGCGTAGCGCGCGCGGATGGCTTTCTTGTCGTACTTGCCCACGCTGGTGCGAGGGATCTGGTCGGCGAACGTCCATCGCTCGGGCAACCACCACCGGGCCACCTTGTCCGCCAGGAACTTTCGCAGGTCTTCGGCGCTCACCGACGAGTGCTTGGCCACGACGACCGCCAGCGGTCGTTCCTGCCACCGCTCGTCGGGAACCCCGACCACCGCGGCCTCGAGGACATGGGGGTGGGCGATCAGGCAGTTCTCCAGCTCGACCGACGAGATCCACTCCCCGCCGGACTTGATGACGTCTTTGGCCCGATCGGTCAGGGTGACGAAGCCCCGCTCGTCGATGCGGCCGACGTCGCCGGTGCGCAGCCAGCCGGAGTCGAACTTGGACTCGTCGCGTCCCAGGTAGTAGGCGCCGGCGATCCACGCGCCCCGGACTTCCACCTCCCCGACGGCCTCGCCGTCGTTGGGCAGCACCTCGCCGTCGTCGTCGACGATCCGCATCTCCACCCCGCAGAGCGGCTGGCCCTGCGTCGCGCGGAACGCCCAGTGCTGGTCGTCGGGGGTGTCCGGCGGCGGCCACGCCATGGTGGCCATCGGCGACGTCTCCGTCATGCCCCAGAGCTGCCGGATCTGCACGCCGCGCTTTTCCTCGAAGGTCCGCATCAGCGAGACCGGAACCGCCGACCCACCGCATACCACCAGGCGCAGCGACGACATGTCGTGGTCGGGGTCGTCCTCGAGGCGATGCAGCACGTCGTTCCAGATGGTCGGCACCGCGCCCGCCAGGGTGGGCCGCCGGCTTTCGACCATGCCGATCAGCGATCGGGCGTCGAGATGGCAATCGGGCAGGATCAGGTCGGCGCCCGCCATCAGCGCCGCGTACGGCAGCCCCCAGGCGTTGGCGTGAAACATCGGCACGATCGGCAGGACGCGGTCGATGGCCCCGACGCCGATGCCGTTGGTGGTGCACGCCCCCATGGCGTGCAGGAAGCTCGAACGGTGGCTGTAGACCACGCCTTTGGGGTTGCCGGTGGTGCCGCTGGTGTAGCACATCGCGGCCGCGGAGTTCTCGTCAATGCGCGGCCAGTCGAATTCGGTCGGCTCATCGGCGATCACGTCGGCATACCGCAGCACGGTCTTGCCCGATTCGGCCAGCGGCGCCACATGTTCTTCTGGCGCGTCGCCGACCACGATCACCGTGTGCACGGTCTCGAGCTTGCCCAGGACGGGCACGAGCAGTTTGACCAGCGACGCGTCGACCAGCATCACCTCGTCTTCGGCTTCGTTGGCCACATAGGCGATCTGCTCGGGGAAGAGCCGGATGTTGAGCGTGTGCAGGACGGCGCCCATCGACGGCACCGCGAGGTAGGTCGCCAGGTGTTCGGTGTTGTTCCACATGAACGTCGCGACGCGCTGATCGCCGGTAACGCCGAGGCCGCGCAGCGCATTTGCCAACCGGGCGGCCTGCTGACCCAGTTCGCGGTAGGTCGTGGTCCGGTAACCGTCCCCTGTGGCGGTGGCGACCGTGCGTACTCCGTGGACCGCGCAGCCGTGCCGCATGATCGCGGTGATGGTCAACGGAAAGTCCTGCATTGTGCTGTCCATCGAGGTACCGCCTTTTCCGAGTCCCGGCGCAGCGCCGCCTGATGCGGTCGGGCGAATGCTATCGCCGCGCGCGGCCGCGAGAAACGGATTCCCCCGACAATTCGCGTTTTACTCGGGCAGCGGCCCAAATCGCCCGACTTCTGCCCACCCGCTACGCGGGCTGCATCGTCGTCAAGCTAGACCAACGCCGGCTCGGGCGTGCGGACCGACGCCCCGGTGCCCAGCGCGACGATCGAGGCGACCGGCGCCACCGTGAGCCTGCCGGAATAGTCGGCGAAGTACAGGTATTTCGCGTTGGGGCTTTCGAGCACGCACGACGGCTGATTGGCCACTCCGAGGGTGCCGACGACGTCGTGCGTGAGCGTGCACAGCACCGTGACGCTGTCGTCGCTGACCACGTAGGCCCGATCGCCGTCGCGGCTGAGTGTCAACCCGGTGAGGATGCCGCTGAGCTCGCCGATCTTGTACGTGCCGGTGATTTTCACCGTCCGCGTGTCGACGACGTCGATCACGGCGCCCCAGTCGGGGCCGCAGCTGGCCACGTAGGCCAGCGCGCCGTCGGGGCTGAGCGCGACGTCGCGGATCGGCAACCCGATCTCGACGGTGCCGATGAGTTGCCACCGGGCTGCGCTCCTGGCCAACATGACGAGCCGGCCGCCGGCAGGGCTGGTGGTGGCGACATACAGGCGAGCCCCGTCGGGGCTGACGCGCACGCATTCGGTGGTGGTTCCGGGACGAGTCGACAGGTCGATCGCCTCCACCAGGCCGGTCACGGTGTCCAGAACGGCGACGTCGGCGCCGCCGGCCTCGTTGCGGCTGGCGTAGACGTACCTTCCGTCGGGGCTGACCGCCAGGTCGCTCACGCTGAACGCCAGCGGGTGCGTCGCGACGACCGTGTTGGTGACCAGGTCGATGACCCCGACCGAGTCGTAGGCCGGCGACACGATGCTGACGTAAGCGCGGGCGCTGTCGGCGCTGCCGGTGGCGACAGCGAAGGCCTCGTCAAGGCCTTCCACCGTCTCCACGACCCGGCAGCTGTCGGTATCGATCACCGAGACGCTGTCGTGGCCGTGGTTGGTGACGACCAGTCGGGCGCCATCCGGGGTGGCGGCGATGCCGCTGATCGGACCGTTGCGCACGGCGATCTCGGCAACGATGGGGAATCCCGGCGCCGCCCCTAACTCGATGGGCCCGCCATCGGGGGTGCCCGCACGGTGGTTCAGGTCGCGCATGCTGCGCACCGCCTTTGCTGTCTCCGTGGTCGGTCCGCGGGCGCGACAGAGCTGCGGCAACGCGCTGCGACACTGGCGACCCGGGATTAACCGCACTTCAGCACCCGTTAGGTGACTGCTTTCGTCAAACTTTACCGACGAAATTCCACCCAAAATTATTTCCGTGTGACTGCTGTTGAGGGCGTCACGTCGAAAACTCAGACTGCGCTTAAGATCTCGTCATCGACGGCGCCGGGTGTGACCGGGTGGCGAACAGCAGACACCGGTTCCACCACCCAAGTTGAGCAGCGCGGCTAACCCTCCGGGCGCGCGCTCCAAAAAATTCAAAAATAAGGGGTTCTTAGAATTTCTCGCGAAAGAGGCAGATGTCACATCCGGCCTTACCCGCGTACCCAGCCGGGCAATTCAATTCGCGGCACCGCTTGACGGTTAAAATGCCGTCGGGGGTTACAGCGCGTCGTGGTCCCGTTCTCCGGTCCGGATCCGGATCACCTTCTCTACCGGGGAAACCCACACCTTGCCGTCGCCGATCTTCCCGGTGCAGGCCGCGCCGATGATGGCCTCAGCGACGCGCGCGGCAAACTCCTCGGCGACCAGTACCTCGATGTGGACCTTGGGCACGAACTCGATCGCGTATTCCGCCCCACGGTAGACCTCGGTATGCCCCCGTTGCCTGCCGTATCCCTGGACCTCGGTGATGGTCAGCCCCAGCACACCGACGGCCTCCACGGCGTGCCGGACGTCGTCGAGGGTGAAAGGCTTGACGACTGCGGTGACCAGCTTCATGGCTTCATCACAGCCTCAATCACCCGCCGTTTCGGCGGGCTCGGTGGACACCGTCTCGGCCCGCGCCACTACCGGCTCGACCCGCCGGCCCGTAACGAGAGCTTCGTCGGGGTAGGCCTCTTCGTCGTGCACACCGAGGTCACCGGTTTCCAGGACCTCGTCGGGCAACCGCAACTTCATAAACAGGCCAAGGACTTTCAGGATGACAAACGTCACGAACGCATCCCAGACGATGACCGTGGCCGCGGCGCCGGCCTGGATCAGGATCTGCTTGGGATGGTGACCCCACAGCCATCCGGAGAAGGTCACGTCGGATCCCGTGCTGCCGCCGAGGTATTCGACAATCTTCGGGTCGGCGAGCACGCCGACGAGCAACCCGCCCGACAGGCCCGCCACCCCATGGGTGTGGAAGACGCCGAGGGTGTCGTCGACCTTCTTGAACAGCCTGGTCCTGCCCAGCCAGTTCCACGACATCCAGACCAGCGACGAGGCGACGACGCCGATGATCATCGCGCCGAAGCTGTTGACGAAGCCAGCGGCCGGGGTGATGGCGACCAGCCCGGTAATCATGCCGTTGACGGCGCCCAGGAACGTCGGCTTGCGCTGCCTGCTGGCGAAGATGTCCCACAGCACCCAAGTGAGCAGCGCGACGGCCGTGGCGAGGTTGGTGTTGAGCACCGCCAAAGATGCGTCGGCGCCCGAGAAATACGGGTCGCCGCCGTTGAATCCGTTCCAGCCCAACCACAGCACACCGGCGCCGACGGCGGCCAGCGGAAGGTTGTTCGGCACGGCGCGCTCCCGATCCCGCGCCAGCCTCGGACCTATCACCGCGGCGGCGACGAAACCCGTTGTGCCAGCGGCGAGATGGATCACGTACCCACCGCTGTAGTCCAGCGCTCCGGCGTGCGACCACCAGCCGCCGCCCCACAACAGGAACGCGTTCACCGAATAGGCGAAGGTCGACCACAGCGGCACGAAGATGAGCCACGCCTTGAAGCTCATGCGGCCGATCACGCTGCCGAGGAACAGCAGCGGCGTGATGGCCGCGAAGACGAACTGGAAGTACGCCAGCGTGGTCTGCGAGAAGCGGAAGGGCGGCATGGTGCCGTCTAACAGCGGGATGACGGCTTGCTGCTGGTTGTTGCTGGACAGGATGGTGTGCGGGATGCCGACAGCGGACTGCAGGATGCCCGGGCCGAGCTTCAGCGGCTCGCCGAAGCCCATCTTGAAGCCCCAGAGCACCCATACGACCAGCACCAGTGAAAAACCGGTGAAGGCCATCAGCATCGTGTTGACCGCCCACTTCTTTTGCACGAGGCCGCCGTACAGCACGGCGATGCCGGGGATGCTCATCAGGCCGACGAGAGTCGCCGCCACCAACTGCCAGGCGTTGTCTCCGGGATTCAGCCAATCGGGATAAGGCAACATGGTTCAGACACACCCCAATTCGAGCCAACGGGCTTTAATCAGCTGCGGTGCGAAACGACGCCGTAGACGGGTGAAGCGTCGAATGGAAATGTTTCGGCCGTGTGTGCGGCGTTTTAAATATTGATTTCGTTCCGCGACCCGTTAGCTGAACTGGGTCTGCGGTCGCGGCAAAGCGGCGCCGTCGACGATGATATCGACCTTCTCGTTGTAGAAGGCGACCAGGCCGGCGATTTGGCCGACCGCCGGTAGCGGGTAGTGGTACGTCCACGCCAGATCGGGATGGGATGCCTCGCCGACCCGCACCGACCAGTAGCCCGACGTCACCCCCTTGTACGGGCACAGCGTCTGCGTGGTGCTGGGTTCCAGGTGCTCGAACGCGATGTCGGTCGGATCGATGTAATACCTTGTCGGCAAGCCGGTTTCGAACAGTAGCACCGGAGAGGCGGTGTCGGCCAACAGGATTCCTTCGAGTTCGACGCGAACATGCCGGTGCGAACGCAGGGCGTCGACCCGCGAATACGGGTTGCGTGGGTGGCCGTAGATCGGCTCGTCTTCCTCGAACCACCGCAACGGGTCCCACTCGAATCGCACGGTGCCCGCAACCGGGCTGCCGCTATCGGCGTCGAACACGCGGGCGGCCGATTGATGGGTCTGGCCGGCGCCGACCAGGGAGTGCAGCCGCGACGGACCGAGCTGCACTTTCTGCGGGTGGTTCTCGTCCCGCAGGAACTCGGTGCGCACGTCCGTGAGCGGCACGTAATACGCTGGGTAGTAAGGTATTTCCCACACGTAGCGGGCCGCGGTGGTGTCGAAGAGCAGCTCGTGGCCGAGGTAGCCGCGGACCCGGCGGGGTGCGGGCTCGATACGTCCCCGGGCGGCGGCCATTTGCGGGTAGTCACGTTCGGCGGTCATGTCTGGTCCTTCGAGGCCAGGCCGGCCGGCGCGTTGGCGATCGCCTTGTGGATGGCGCCGGCCAGCGCCAGGGCGCTCTCCTCGGTCAGTTCGAGGGCGACACGCGCCGCCGGGCCGAGCTCGGGGTTGATGACGTCGATGTTGACCGTGTGGCCGTAGGGCGCGTGGACGGGGTGGTCGACGTACACGGTCGCGCGGTTGGCGCCGAACCAGCCCGTCGCGCCCTTGCCGCTGCCGTCGATCTGCACATGTTCGGTGAGATAAGTGCACATGCCTTGAGACACCTAGCCTTTCAGATGGGTGGCGAAGAACTCGTCGATGCGGCGCCAGCCGTCCACCGCCGCCTCGGGCCGGTACGCGGGCCGATCGACGGAGAAGAACGAGTGGCCCGCGCCGTCGTAGGAATGAAACTCGTGCGGTTTGTCCAGCTTGGTCAGTTCGGTGTCCAGCGTCGCCACCGCGGGCGGTGCGGGGAACTTGTCGTCGGCCCCGAACAGGCCCAGCAGCGGGCAGCTCAGGTTGGTCGCCAGGTGCAGGATCGGCTGCATCACCTTCGGCATGCCCTCGGGTGCATCCTCGACGACGAATGCGCCGTAGCAGTCCACCGCGGCGTCGAACCGCAACGAGCACGCCGCCAGGTACGCGTGCCGCCCGCCCGAACAGTGCCCGATCACGCCGAACCTTCCGTTGGCGCCGGGCAACGAGCGCAGGTGTTCGACGGCGCCCGCCACGTCGCCGACCAGTCGGTCGTCGGGCACGCCACCGGCGGCCCGCACCGCCGCGGCGGCGTCGTCGGGCGCGGCGCCGGGCGCCTCGCGGGAGTACAGGTTCGGGGCCACAACGTGGTAACCGCTGTCGGCGAGGCGGCGGACGAACTCCTTGGTCTCCCGGTCGTAGCCGGGCATGTGGTGGATCCACACGATGCCGCCGCGCGACCCCTCGGCAAGTGGGCTGGCTCGGTACGCCTCGATCTCGTCGCCGCCGTGGCCGGTGATGGTGATCGTTTCTGCGCGGATTGCGTCTGGGCTGGGCGCGTTCATCGCGGTGCTCCTCGTTTCGTCGCGGAAATGCGGAGCGCATGCGGCCCGTCCGTGGTCGCCCCGCCGGAACCAACGTAGCCGAATCACGCCATGGCGGAGCGGAGCGCAGGTCAGGCGCTCAGCCGACCTTGATCGGCACCGACAAAGACTCAGTTGTCGCCGGCAGCTTGCTCGTGTCGACGATGAGGATCTCGCCGCTGTCTTGGGTGCCGTTGGGCAGCATCTTCGGCTTGAGTTGGAAAGGCGGTGTGTCCGAAGCCAATCCGGCCAGGCCGAAGTCGCTGTCGTTGGCGAGGATCAGGGTGTTGCCGCCGTCGCGGCTGAGGACTCCCTCGATCTTGTCGTGCCCGAAGAAGTCGCCGTTGGGCGACAGCGACCGCACCAGCTCTCCGAGATCGAGCTTGAGCGTCTTGGTGGCGGGGGTGATCCCGGCGCCCTTGAGTTTGTCCGTGGCCGCCGCGTCGGTAGCGATGCCGACGAACGTCTCGATGGGAACGCCGTTGATCAGCAGGCCGCCCGCGTCGGCCCGATAGGAGGCACCCGGCACCGTCGAGCGGGGGCCGACGTCGGTGGCCCCGGAAATGTCGGCGAGGTAGATCTTCTTGTTGCCCTTGGGCGCTGGCTCGTCGTCGCGCTCGTCGACCAGGAACGTCGTGGCGCTCACCGCGGTGATCTCCGACACCGCGACCTTCGTTTGCTGTGGATTGGCCAACGGATAGAGGTACTCGTGCATGTCACCGCGGTTGGCGAGGTTGATGGTCAGGATGCGGGTGACCGGAACGGATTTCGACGAGCCAACCGATCCGGGCGTGCTGAGGGCCGACTGCATGATGCCCACCAGGGTGCTGCCGTCGGGGGTAACCGTCAGGCCTTCCATGCCCTGATTCGGTGCCCGCAGCGACAGCTCGGTGGGCAACGAGCCGTCGAACGGTGAAAGTCGTTCCAGCTCTTTGCCGCTCGCGTCGAAGTGGACGATGAACGGGCCGTACTCGTCGGACACCCAGAACGTGCCGTCGGGCATGGCGACCAGGCCCTCGCTGTCGAGCCCGTGATCCGACGGTGCCAGCCGGTTGCCGTTGAGGTCCACAAAGGATTCGCCGGTGGAGGCCCGCGGGTCACCGACGCCCACCAGAGGTGCGCCGTCCTTCCCGCTCAGCGTGATGATCTGCTCCAGGGTCGCCACGCCATCGGTGAGTTTGAGCTTGGCGATCTGGAGGTGGAAATCCGGCACCGGAAGCACCTTTTCGCCCGGGGCGGGCCCGTCGACGTTCGGGCCGCGGTCGGCCAGGGCATAGATTTCGTCGGCGCTGCCGGGCACCGCGGCGATCGCGGACCCGTGCGCGTTGGCCTGCACGGCAACCTCGCCGACGATGATCAACGGCGGCTCGTCCTCGGCGTAAAGCCTGACGGCGTGGCTGACGGTGACCGGAAGCAGGTCGGTGCCGGCGAAGCCGGCGTCGGGCGTGTAGATCATCGCGCCGTAAGCGCCATAAGCGATGGTGCCGTGGGCGGGCTTGCCGAACGCCACCGGCGTCACGCCATTGGTGGCGGCCAGCAGCTGGCCCGGGGCGATGGTCAAAACCTTCCCGGGGCCCGTGCTCAATTCCTTGGCCGGTGGCGCCAATTGGGAGGGCGACGGATCCGACGAGCAGGCCGCCAGGGTGATCAACGCTGTTCCCGCCGCCAGCCAGCGTTTGGCCTCGCCTGCCATGCAGCCGATCTTTGCGCTTTTAGCGCCGCTTCTCGCGCACTTTGTAGGTAGAGGGCCACGATTTTCGCGACTCGTCGCCGGTCAGCGGGGTGCCCATGCCCCCGACCTTGACGTTGTAGGCCTCCTTGCCGGGGCCCACCTCGCGATTGGCGTGTTCCTGAGCCAGGTAGTACAGCTCGTCGATGGTGGCCTCGTCGTAGGCGACGAACGAGGTCTCCCGGGCGACGTCCTCGATCCCGGCAAGCATCCGCTCGGACAACCACGGCGACGCCAGCGCCGCCAGGCCGAAGAGCGAAAACGGAATGGCCCAGTAACCGACGTACGACAACGGTGTCGTCGTGTCCAGGATGCTGGAGTTCGCGTCCACAATCACCGGGATCGCCGCCGACAGCGTCATGCCGGCGAACGCGGCGATCCAGACCCAGGTCAGTGTCCTGACCATCCGGCCGAACAGCTCGGTCTTGACCACGTCGTCGGGCTGTTCCGCCGCGGCAAACTCCCGCACGAACGGCTTGCCGACCAGCACGCTGACGAGCGCCACCAGCAGGATGCCGGCGTTGCTCAGCAACAGGAGCCACCGCTGGTTGAACGCGTCGCCAAGCGCAAAGGTCAGCACCGTCAAGACCAAAAATGTTGCCGCGGACCCGGCTTGAAGGGGTCGCCACGGCTTGCCGGTCGCGCCGCCAGCCGCCAGCGCGGCGACGGCGATCGCCAGCGCGATCAGCGCGGCGACGCCGAACGGGACGTTACCGACCAGGACCCAATAAGCGATCCACGGCGCAAAGCCAGAGAGCATGCCCACGGGGGGTCAGTGTATGGGTCAAGGTTTGCGGGGCCGTTGGCGGCAAGGCGTTGCCGGGGGTGATCCGGGTCGCTCGTCAGTCGAAGTCGCAACCGGGGTTGGGGGCGTCTACGGCGAGCGGCGTGCCGGGCGGGTCGACGTAGATGACTTGCAGGATCGTCGGGACGGCGCCGAGGTTGCGGCCAATGTGAACGTGGTCGGCGCCGGCGGGCTCGACGACCGCGTCGCCGGCGTTGTACACGCCGTCTACCGAGCAGTTGGACGCGTTATGTGTCAGCGTGCCCTGTTTGACCACGCCGACCAGTTCGCCGTCGTGCCAGTGCCAGCCGGTGCTGCCACCGGGCGCGATGGTGATGTCGCGGGTGATGTAGTCGCGACCGTCCAGCGATGACTGGTTCAACAACACCGATTCGATGCCCCGAGCCGGTGTCGCAGCGGCTTGGACCGGGGCACAAAGCGTCGCAACGGCAATGGCCGACGCCGCCGCCTTGATCACCAAACGCACGGTTGCCTCCCTCATCACGATTGATTCAGCGCCATGGCCAGGAAGTCGATGCGCCATAGCGACCGGAACAGGTTGCGCCCGAACTCCTGCAGGTCGGTTATGCCTGCCGGGTTGACGTCGCCGCGCTGTGCCACGCACTCGACGATCTCCCGGATCGAGCGGCGGCCGTCGACGTGCTGGACGAACGGCAGCTGCGCGGGGTTGAGCTTCAGCTTCGCGCCCGGCAAGAAGATCTCGTCGCCGGACAGCAGGCACGCCGTGCGCGTCAGCGGAACGTAGTCGAGCGACTCGCCCGTCGAGAAGTCAATCGTGTAATGGTGTTTCGGTCGCTCGGGGCGGCAGGCGATGAAGAAATGGGTGGCGTTCGCGGTTTGCAGGCGTTCCATCACCGACCAGAGTTTGACGTCGGGCAATTGGTTCAACACTGACTGGAATGGGCCAGCCGGCGCGAGAAGGTCGTACGGATAGTACGGGGTTTTGTGAAACCACCCCTGGAATGCGAGGCCGGCCGAGCTGACCAGGTCCAAACACTCGTCGACGGTGTAGCTTCGCTGCCGGCTGTGCAAAAACGTGTCGACCAGGGCGCCGTCGGAGAGCAAATCGCGGGCCACCTTCAGATAGCTCTGCACGGGGTGGTTCCCCGGTAGCACCGCAAGGGCGTCTTTGACCACTTGGACGGATGCTTCGTCCTGCGACAGCCCCAGGTCGCGGAACACCGATTCGAGTAATTCGACTCCGATGCGGCCGTACTTCGCGTAGAGCATGACGCCCATTGCCCCGTCGGCGCGCAGGCATCCGGCCAGCGCCTTCAGACCGGCGAGGGGATCGGCCAGGTGGTGCAGGACGCCGCTGGAGACGATGAGGTCGAAGTGGCTTCCGAGCGTCGACACCTCTTCGATCGGCAGCAGATGCAGCTGCAGGTTCTGCAACCCGTGCTTGTCTTTCAGGTACTGCTGGTGATCCAGCGCGGACCGGCTGACGTCGATCGCCACCACTTTCGCGGCGCGGTTCATGAAGGCAAAGACTGCGGCCTGGTAGGTGCCGCACCCCGCGATCAGGATGTCGAGATCGGGTTGGTATTCGCGGTTCGGCCAAAACACCCGATGAGCCCAATAGGGATCGAACCAGTCCCAGTGGTTTTTGGTCCACGCCTCCAGGTCGGTCACCGGGGGCGGATACTGCCACCGGTCGTATTGGCGGGAGACCCCGTCACCGCGCGGATCGTCGGTCACTTCGGCGCTGACTCCTTCGCGGTGGATCGGGAAACCAACGCTATTTAACGGCGAAGCCCGCATCCACAGGAAGCGAGATGCCGGTCACATAGCGGCCGGACTGCCCGCACAGGTAGATCATCGCCTCGGTCACGTCCGTGGATTCGATCATCGGGACCGGCAGTGCGTTCTCCAGCGCACTGTTGCCCTCCGGGTGGTCGGCCATGTGTTGGGCGACCGCATCGTTGAGAAGCATCGGAGTGGCCACCCCGCAGGGATGGACGGCGTTGACGCGAATGTTCTTTTCAGCCAACGTGGTCGCGTAATACCGCATCAGCCCGACGACGCCGTGTTTGGCGGCATGGTAGCCGGCGAAGCCATGACTTCGAACGCTGAACTTCGGGCACATGCTGTTCATTCCGGCGGATGAGCTCGTGATGACGATCGCCCCGCCCTCGCCGTGCTGCAACAGGGCGGGCAATGCCGCCTCGACCGTGTAGTAAACGCCATTGAGCAGGACGTCCACCGCGTTCACGAACGCCTCGATCTCATTCCGCTTGTCGCCGAACGCCGGCAGTATCCCGGCATTGGCCAGCACGAAGTCCACCCTCCCCAACTCGGCGACGCCGGCAGCGACGGCGCCCTTGAGCCGGTCGAAGTCCCGGACGTCACCCTGCTCCGCAACGATTCGACGGCCCGTCTTCTCGACCAGGTTGACGGTCTCGTCCAGGTCCTCGCGGGTGGTCATCGGGTAGGCAACGGTGTCGATCTGATCGCAGAGATCGAACGCGATGATGTCCGCGCCCTCTTCGGCGAACCGAACCGCGTGCGAGCGGCCCTGGCCACGTGCGGCACCAGTGATGAATGCGACCTTGCCGGCGAACTGCATAGCCATGGCTCCTCCGAATGCTCGACGCCAGACAACAAGGTGAATTGAGTATCCGCCTATCGCCTGCGCTCAGCGCTGGGATGGAAGAACTGGCCCTCGTCGGTAACGTGCCATGTCGCACGCCGCCACGGACGTGATGGTGCTGTCGGACTACCTGGTCGGTCTGGTGGGCCCGCTTGTCAATCCCGGCGTGACCAGCTGCCTGGGCTAGCACCAGGTAGAACTACCGCGCCGCCTGGGCGCAGTGTGTCCCGACGACCTCAAGACGACTACGAACCGGAGAGCAAACCCTCGGCGGCGGGAATAAGGCCACCGAATTCCGTTCCATCGAGTGGAATGGAAGTCACCGTACCGTTGGAGGAGTGCAGCGTAAGCGTAACGGGCTGAAGAGGGGTCAGAAGCCCTCCCAGCGGAACGCTGATGTCCGCCGAGGTGTATTGGGTGCCCGAAGGCACCGGGTACGACTCCGTGACGGTTTGTTGGCCAAAGAAGAAACTGCTCGCGGCATTAGCGGGAGTTTCGAGGAGCGCTTCGGCGGCCGCGACTGGATTCCCGGTCTGCACCGCGTTGGTAAATGCTGCGCTGCTGTTTCGGAGTGTGATTAGCACGTTGGCCTCTGGACCCAACGCGTCAAGCGCGAGCGCAAAGGGAGTGGGCACCTGGAGTGTTCCTCCGGTGACGGTGACCGGTCCAGGTAACGACGGTTCCCCGTACAGCGTTAGCTGTATGGGACCGAGCGGAGTCGGGTAATCGAAGACACGAGCGCTGTACTGCGCGGGCGTGGCTCCGCTCCCGGCCAGCGGACGCCCCAGTAATGAATTGGCGGGTGCATTGACTGCATCGAGCAAAATCTGCTGGGCGTTGGCGGCCTCGGCGCTCAGATAATTACCCATGCCCCCGGCTAGCTTGGCGACGAACTGATCATGGAACGCCTGTGCCTCAGCGCTGAGAGCCTGGAATTCCCGACCGAAGTTGCCGAATACCCCCGCAATCGCGGTGGATACCTCGTCCTGAGCCGCGGCCGCGACGCCAGTCGTGGGAGCCGCCGCCGCAGTACTCGCCGCGCTCAGCTCCGAGCCGATACCCGCCAGAGTCCTGGTAGCTTCCGAGGCACTGTCCGGCGCCACGCTTACAAACGACATAGACCCGTCCCCCGCAGAGATCACCGACCAACCACCGACCAACGCAGTTGATCGGTAACCGATATCCGCTTTGCTGAAACCGGTCTAACGCTCTTGCCATAAATTGTTAACGGGCTATCTGCCATGCCGGTGCCGAAGACAGGCTGGCCGGACAATGCTGGACCCTAATCCCGGACCGCCGCGCGCCCCGAACTCCTGCAGGTCAGCCGGTATGTCGCCGCGTGGAGCGACGCATTCGGCGATCTCCCGGAGCGTGCGGCTGGCGATCCTACCTGTTGCGGCGGAGCAGCATGCCGTTGGATGAACGTCAGGATGCCTGTTTGATCTCAACCTTGTTAATTTGCGTGTATCCCGCCGGGTGACCGCAGACCGCGGTGTTGTAGGTGATGACAGACGTACCCGCCAAGGTGTCGGGATCCCACGTGACGTGCCTACTGGTGGCGAGTTGATGATAGCTACCGTCAGGGCAACTTAAGTCGCCCATCTCGTCGAGGACCCATTGACCATCGATGAAATACGCTGGGTTACCCCCCTCGCCGGCTTTGATCCAGACGCATCCGCCGTTCGGCTGGCTGGCGCAGGGATTGACTGTCCAGCTGGTGACCAAGCTGTGGCCGCCCGGCGACGTCGAGGTCTCGTTGTAGCTGCCGCTCATCGTTGGTCCGTCAGCCCACGCTGGGCTAGCTGCACCGAGCGCCAACCCGGCGCACACAGCGGCTGCGGCGAAGCCCCGCACAATAACCAGCTCGATATCCATCATCATCCGCCTTTCTCCTGGGGAGGATCCGCGTGTCGCGTGGGGAAACTGTAACCAACAATCCACTCGTTCGCGCGACGATGCGTTTGCCCTCAGCCTCGGGTGGCTCCCTGGGACCACCGGCCTCTCATGACTCCTGGCTATCAGGAGCGCTGGGTCGCCGCCAGAAGGCAGACCCCACTTTCCCCCGAGTCACAGACCATGCCCTTCGTCACCGTGCCCCCAGTCGGACTCGAACCGACACTGGACGGATTTTAAGTCCGCTGCCTCTGCCAATTGGGCTATGGGGGCTCGGCGGCGAATCTAGCGCGCGGATCCCGGCTGCGGAGCATCGCATCCCACCCGAAATCGGTGAAATCTCGAAGATGCGTTCCGGCCGCGGTTGCCCTAAGATGCGCGCGCCGCGCACGGTTTTGCGCTTTGCCGGCCGATCTCAGATGACAAAACTATGTCGCCCGGCAGGGAACCGTTAAATCTGTCGACACGGTCGTTAAGAAGCCGTAAACGCCCGTCGCCCTGGCCTTTTCCGTCGGGACTGTGGAGGGACGGCTCGTTAGCCTTTTGCCAGTCGCACCGCGCCGATACGCCAACGTACAGAGTCGATCCACCGCAGGTGGATGGACATTTTCCGAACACTAGGAGAAGAAGATGTCTTTTCTGACAGCAATACCCGAAGAGTTGCTCGCCGTCTCGGCGCAACTTGCGGCGATCACGACTTCATTGACTGCCCAAAACGCGGGCGCGGCGGAACCGATCACGACGATCATTCCGGCAGCCTCCGACCCGGTATCTGCCCAGCAGGCGGGGATTTTCGCGGCGTACGGCGCACTGTATCAGCAGATTGCCGCGGAGGCTCAGACTATCCAGGAACAGTATGCGAGCACCCTAGGGCTCAGCTCTGGCACCTACAGCAGCGCCGAGGCCGCCAACGCGGCCCAGACGGCTCTCGGCGGCTCCGGTCCTCTTGACGTCGTCCAGTACCTCCTCGGCGGAACCGGCAACTACAGCTCTGGTCTCGGTGGCCCGCTCAGCCTCTCGGGCAATCTTGGCAACATGATCAATATCGGTGGCGGCAACTGGGCCTCCGCAGGCTCCGACCTGCTCGGGATGGCCGGCGGCGGTCTGCTGCCGGCCGCCTCCGGTGACGCCGCCGATGCCGCCGGAGATGTTGCAGGCGCAGCCGGCGCTGCCGACGCGGTGAACGTGACCGCGCCGGCCGGCGGGATGGGCGGACTGGCCGGCATGCCCGCCGCGGGCATGGGCCAGGCCACGATGGTCGGCAGGTTGGCGACGCCGCCGAGCTGGGCCGGCACGCTCACGTCGAGCGTCAGCCCCGCCACCGCCGTCGAGACGGTCGGCTGGACCGCCGCGGCACCGCAGGCCGGACCGGGGACGATCGTGCCCGGAATGCCCGGATTGGGAGCGGGCGCGCGCAACAGCGCCGGCTTCGGTGCCCCGCGCTACGGCGTCAAGCCCATCGTCATGCCGAAGCCGCAGGCCGTCTAAGGAGTGAGTTCATACGCGGTCACACAGTCAACTAACAGCAAAACTCGGGACGAAGGGAACGGGATACAGAAATGGTTCTAGGTTTCGATTTCGCGGGTGTACCCCCGGAGATTACCTCGGCGCTCATGTACGCCGGTGCCGGCGCAGGACCGCTCATGGCCGCAGCGACGGCTTACAACAACCTGGCCGCCGAGCTGAGCACCACAGCGACCCAGTGGGAGTCGGTAGTCTCGACCCTGACCACCGAGCAATGGACGGGTCCGGGGTCGGCAGCAGCAGCGTCCGCAGCCCAGCCCATCGTGTCATGGCTGACGACCTCGGCGGCGGCGCTCGAGCAGGCGGGCACCCAGGCCATGGCGTCGGCTGCCGCATATGAGACGGCGTTCGCGGCGACGGTCCCACCGCCGATGATCGCTGCCAATAGGTCGTTGCTGGCGACGCTGGTCGCGACGAACTTCCTGGGCATCAACACGCCAGCAATCATGGCTACCGAGGCGCAATACGCGGAAATGTGGGTCCAAGACGCCATCATGATGGCTACCTACCAGGGCGCCTCGACGGCCGCCTCGGTGCTTCAGCCGGTAGCGCCGCTGACGCAGTCCGCCAACCCGGCTGCCCCGGCCCTGCAATCCGCCGCGGTCGCCAACGCGGCGACCCCCGCCCAGACGTTGGCGGACGCGTTTAGCTTTCTGCCCCCGACGATTAATCCGGAAGGCCCCATCAACTTCCTCGGGAATGCCTTTACACCTAGCAGTAGCCTTCTGCAGTCGATTGACGGCTTCCTCGGCACTCCGTCGGTCCTCAATGCCGTTAATGGCGCGGTCAACACCGGGGCGTGGTTCACCATGAACGCCATCCCGACCGGCGTGTCGCTGGGTCACACGCTGGCGGCCGCCACACCGGCCGCCGCCGCCACCGCCGGCTCCGTCACCCCGCTCGCCGGTGGTGCGATCGTCGGCGAAGGAGCCCTGGTGAACTCGGTGGGCGGAGCGGGGGCCGCGGGAGCGCTAGGCGAAGCCTCGGCGGTGGGTGGCCTCTCGGTGCCGGCCAGCTGGTCCTCGGCCGCGCCCGCAACGCTGGCTTCGTCCACCGCCCCGCTGGAGGGCTCGGGCTGGACCGTCGCCTCCGAGGCGGGGGAGCCGGTCGCGGCGATGCCCGGCATGCCCGGCATGGCGGGGGCGGCCAAGGGCGCGGGCGCCTACGGCGCCGGCCCGCGGTACGGCTTCAAGCCCACTGTCATGCCCAAGCAAGTCGTCGTCTGATGCGGGAAATAAAGAAAGGGGATATGTAACCCGTTTAAGGGCGAGCAATTAACCGCTAGGCCGTTATCTGTCCGTCACGTGGCTACCGCCGCATCGACCAAACAAGACTTCGACAACTGAAGGCTTCGAAACAAAGGAGAAAGGCAACATGGCAACACGTTTTATGACTGACCCGCACCAGATGCGGGCGATGGCGGGCCGTTTTGAGGTCCACGCTCAGACTGTTGAGGATGAGGC
>NZ_LZIR01000108.1 GCF_001667035.1 Mycobacterium sp. 852002-51057_SCH5723018 | reverse complement strand
GGGCCCCCGCCCCCGGGGCCGCGCGGGGGCGGGGGGGACCCCCCCCCCCCCGCGGGCCGCCCGGGCGCCGCGCCCCGGCCGGCCGGGGCGCCTTCCGGGGTCGTGGTGCTCACCCACGGCGCCGGCGGCAACCGCGATTCGGCTCTGCTGCAGCAGGTTTGCGACGAGTGGGCCCGCCGCGGCTGGCTCGCGGTGCGCTACAACCTGCCCTACCGGCGGCGCCGGCCCACCGGTCCGCCGTCCGGATCGGCGGCCGCCGACCGCGCCGGGATCGTGGAGGCGATCTCCGTGTGCCGCGACCTGGCCGACGGCCCGCTGATCGCCGGCGGCCATTCCTACGGCGGAAGGCAGACCTCGATGGTGGTGGCGTCCGGCGAGGCATCCCCCATCAAGGTGGACCTGCTGACACTGTTCTCCTATCCCGTCCATCCGCCGGGTAAACCGGAGCGCCCCCGCACCGAGCACCTGCCCGACATCGCCGTGCCCACCGTGTTCACGCACGGAACGTCGGATCCGTTCGGCACTATCGGCGAGCTGCGCGTCGCCGCGGCGTTGGTCGCCGCGCCGACCGAGGTCGTCGAAATTGCCGGCGCGCGACACGATCTGCGCTCGAAAACCCTGGACGTGCCGGCGCTCGCCGTCGATGCCGCCCTGCGGCTGCTGCGTTGAGGCGCTAGGACCCCGGCCCCGTGCAGGTGGCGGGAAGCAGAAGTAGCGCGGGCCAAAGCGCGGTCGCTTCCCCGAATGCGGCGATGTCCGCTGCGGCGGGCAACGCTTGGTCCCATTGGTCTTTGAGCTCCTCGACCTTATCGGCGTGGATGAACGCCCAGGTGAGACCAACGATGATGTAGGGCACCGCGAGCCAGATGGCGAACTCGATGAGCGCCTGAACCGTCACCGGACGATTGAGCGCGCGTCGAACCACGGCCGTGGCGCCACCCAAACTGCGCATGCATGCCATTTTCGCGCGCAAAAGACAAATCGGTGCTGCATTCTTGATCATTGGAAGGGAGTGAGGCGCGTGATGGACAAACTGCGGCAGCTACTCAACTACCAGATGACGGTGGCCGAGTGGATAGCAATGGCCGTGTTGCTGGGCATTCCGTACTTCATCGTCGGGCTCATCTGGTCTTCGACACATACCGACCATCTTCACCAGATGCGGGGTGCGGACCTCGTCGTGTCGTTCCTCGGCTCGATCGTGTCTTGGCCCGTGCTGCTGTTCGCAGACGTCTGCATGACATGAAGCGCTGACGAAATGCGTTGACCCGCCCGGCAGCGTAACCAATTGATCAGTCCAGACTGGACAGTTATGACTGTCGGGTTTAGGGTGGAGGCGTGGACGGCATCGGGGACTCCGCCGTGACGGCCGCCCGCGACCTGCGGGTGCTGTTCAGCCGGTTGCGACGCCGGTTGAGGAGTCTCGCGATCGACGACGATCTGACGCCGTCCCAGACTGCGGTGCTCACCCGGCTCTGGAAAGAGGGGGCGTCATCGGCCAGCGCGCTGGCCGGTGCCGAAGGGGTGCGTCCGCAGTCGATGGCGGCCATCGTGGCCGCCCTCGAGCAACGTGGGCTGATCCAGCGCACTCCCGATCCCGAAGACGGGCGGCGGCAGGTGGTTTCGTTGACGGCTTTGGGGCGTCGGCGGGCCGAGAGCCACCGTCAGGTGCGGGAGGAGTGGCTGGCACGCGCCATCCAGGAGCGGTATTCCGAACGGGAACGCCGCGTGATCCTCGACGGGCTCTCGCTGCTCGAGCGCTTGACCGAGCAATGAAAGGACAACGCCTGTAATGGAATTGGCAGTGCATTTCATCGACTTTCTGCCTGGGGACCCAGCGCGCCTGGGGCCGACGCTGGCCGACGCCGCGAAGGCCGCCGAGCAGGGCGGCGCGACGCTGTTCACGCTGGCCGACCATTTCTTTCAGATGGAAAACGTTGGGCGGGCCGAGGATCCGTTCCTCGAGGGCTACACCTCGTTGGGCTTCCTGGCCGCCCACACCGCCACGATCGACCTGGCGCTACTGGTCACCGGCGTCACCTACCGCTACCCCGGCCTGCTGGCCAAGACGGTCACCACGCTGGACGTGCTGTCGCAGGGCCGGTCGATGCTGGGGCTCGGCGCCGCCTGGTACGAGCGCGAACATGTCGCCCTTGGCGTTCCGTATCCGGCCCTGAGCGCGCGCTTCGAGATGCTCGAGGAGACGCTGCAGATCTGCCGGCAGATGTGGAGCGACGACGACGGGCCGTACAGCGGCAAGCACTATCAGCTTGCCGAGACAATCTGTGTGCCCCAACCGATCCGGCGGCCCCCGATCCTGATTGGCGGCGATGGCGAGCGTAAGACGCTGCGGCTGGTCGCGCAGTATGCCGACGTCTGGAACAGTACGACGAGCGATGTCGACGAGCTCAAGCACAAGATCGAGGTGCTCAACCGACACTGCGAGACGGTGGGCCGGGATCCCGGCGAGATCCGCAGGACCGTCGGCGTTTTCGCCGATCCCTTCGAGGACACCGACGGGTACCTGAAGACCGTGGAGCGCTACGCCGGGTTAGGGGTTGACATGATCAACGTCGGTCCGCTTCCCGGAAACCCCGATCCGGTCGGCTACATCCGCCGCCTCGGCGATGAACTGGTTCCTCGGATCGCCCAAATCGCCTGAGGCCGTCCGTCATCCGGGATAGCGCGAGTAGCAGGCATCCATGTTGCCGGTGACTCCGCCACGGAAGGCTGCGATGCGGGTGAAACCGGCCGGCACGCTGGTACCGTCGGCGTCGCTGGCGACCAGGTGGTTGATGAGCAGACCCGAAACGGCCTCGTCGAGGTCGCCGGCGGTCAGCACGAGCTGCTTCTGGGATGGTGTGTCGATCGGTTCGGCCATCTTGCGGTGCACCACACCGGTCAGGCACGCGGTGCGCAGCGCGGTCCACGGGCTCTGCATCGGCAGGCCGCGGTCGTGCTGCACCGCCAGCGCGTACCGCGACATCACCATCGACAGCGCGGTGTCGTCCCCCTGCGGCAGCGTGTGCTCGTTCTCGGCGGCGACCTTACCCGCCTTGGCCAGTCCCGGGAGGTCGACGACGATGGTGTTGGTGGCGGGGCAGTAGGACGCCGGCGGGCTGGGCTTGGCGTCGGGGCAGTCGGCCGGCTTGTAGGACAGCGTGGGGGGATTCTTCGGGGAGAAGACCTTTCCCAGCACCTCCATCAGCGTCGACAACGTGTCTTCGTTGATCGGGACCTCGCCGGTCTCCGGGTCGCCGCTGGAATCGCGCTGCAGCTTGGTGGGCAGGTCGCCGCGGCGCTGCTCGATCTCCTTCGAGTTGATCCCGGCGCACGCCGATGCCCCGCTGATGAAGCCCATCTGAAAGGCGCTGATCCGGTCCAGTGCCGACCCGTGTTCGTCGTCGTTCGTGGTGTCGGCGTCCATGACCGGGTCACGGGTGGTGATGACGCCGGCCAGCACGTGGTCCAGCCCATCGGCGGTGCTCAGCGTGAAGCGCGGCGACTTCCCGTCCGCCACCCAGAACAGGTAGACGCCCGCGAAGCAATCGGCCTGCTGCTCGCGGACGATGGTCGGGTCTGTTCTTGTCACCAGCTTCGCCATCTGCTGCAGGGCGTGGCCGAATTCGTGGGCCAACACCCCGTTGACGGACATGTCGCCGAAATAGCGTTGCGCGACGGGCATGAATACCCCGCGGTCCCAGGCGATCAGGTTACAGCGCGAGGTGAAAAACGCGTTGACGAGCTTGTAGGTGTCGTTGTGGCAGACGATCGGACTGCTCGGACTGTTGGAGTCGTAGGACACCAGCTTGCCGACCGGAACGAAAGATCCCTTCAGCGATTGGCTATACACCGACTTCCAGTAGTCCTCGATGTCGTTGACCGCGAGCAACGACAGTTTGTCGATCGTCCCGTTGTCGGTGTTGACGACCGTACCCGTCGTGCTGGGTGCGTTGGAACGGATACCGCTGGGCCCGTTGGTGGCAGGCAGGCCGCCCACCCGGAACGGGTCGTTGAGCATCGACAGCGCGCGGCCCTCGACAAAAGTGCTGCACCCGGCCACCACGAGCACCGCGCCCGCACAGGCGATTGCCGCCTTCAGACGTCGACCAAGCCCGCGCTTATCCATACCGAACCTCATCCCGACCAGGCTGCAGCGCAGCATCAAAGGGCTCTCAGTCTAAAGCCCATGGCTAACCGTCACAGCCCAAATGAAAGCCGCGGCTCGCACGAACGTCGTCTTGCTACGGCCCGCGCCCGGCGACCGTCTCAGCGCCGCCGGGTGACCGACTGCGGGTGGATTACTCATTTCGAAACACGAACGGACGGACTAGTATTCGTTCTACAAACAATCGGCGCCCGGACTCGCGGCACCACGCCTAAATAGGGTCGTGGTTCGTGGTCGTCGGGTGGTGCGAGTCCGGGTGTGCGGCTTGGGTGGCTAACCGCGCCCACCGGAAGAGTCCAGATCACCGTGCATCGGACAGCTGGTGGTCGCTCTACCCAGATGAGCAAATGATCGAGCCGGCTTTCCCGCCCAACACATTCAGAACAAACGACCTCGAGAGGGACTTGCGGGCTGCGGGACGCCACTTACGCTTCGCCGGCGCGCGACGTGATGGGAGGCCCGTCGCCAGCCTGATTCCAGCCGATTCCAGTCCGCAGCAGATCTCACACGTCGTGCGCGCCAAGCTACGTACAGCGGCTCGATATTCACCAATGGGCCAGACGGCCCGGCCGCAACTACCTGTCGCGCGGCCGGACACCTGCTTCATTACTCAGTCACTGGTCTCGGCCTTTGTCAGGCCCGTGCAGTCCGGTGCCAGAGACGCCGGATGTCCCGGACGTGCCGGAGCCGGCCCCTGCCGGAGGCGGGGGCGGCGGAGCCGGAGCTGCCGGAGGTGGGGGCGGCGGTGCCGGCTCTACCACAACGGGGGGCGGTGGTGCCGGAGCTACCACAACCGGGGGCGGCGGTGCCGGAGCTAGCACAGCTGGTAGCGGCTGTGGCAGAGCTAGCACAACTGGGGGCGGAGTCAGCACGGAGACGCTAACGCCACTTGCCGTCGTTGTATCCGGCGGTGCCGGAGTCACCACGTCCGGCGGCGGCACCGGCGTCACCACATCTGGCGGCGGCACCGGCGTCACCACATCTGGCGGCGGCACCGGAGTCACCACATCCGGCGGCGGCACCGGAGTCACCACATCTGGCGGCGGCACCGGAGTCACCACATCCGGCGGCGGCACCGGAGTCACTGCAACCGGCGGCGCCACCGCAGTTGCCGCAGCGGGCGCCGGTGCCGGAGTTGCCACAGCGGGCAACGGTGCCGGAGTTGCCACAGCGGGCAGCGGTGCCGGAGTTGCCACAGCGGGCAGCAGTGACGGGGCCGCCGCAGCGGGCGCCGGTGCCGCAGCTACCACAACCGCCGGCGGCGCCGCCGCCGCGACCACAACCGGCGGCGGCGCGGCTACCACAACCGCCGGCGGCAGCGGCGGTGCCGGAACAGGGGGCAGGGCGGGAACTTCCGGCGCTGGAGCATGTGCCAGGTGCATCCCGTCGGCGAGAGCGATAGGTGCTGCGGCCTCCGAGATCAACCCCGCGGTTAGCGCGGAGCCGGCAGCGAACGCGAGGCCCGCCGCGATACCGCGACGACGTGACTTGTTGCTCATGTGCAATCCTTCACTGCCCGATTCGGGCGAGGCGGAGGCGGCCCGCGGCTAAGGCACCGCCTGCACGGAGCATACCGATGATGCACCTAAATTGATATGCCACATACCAATAGAATCGCGGAAAAGATATACCGGACTCCTAGTCCGGTAGCGCACCCATACACCTGGGGTTTCATGGACGACCAATGGCCGCAAGCCGGGCGGTTCGGGCCAGCTCGGTGACAAGTCTCGGGGACAAAGTGAGGCCGGGATGAACTGCTAGGCGCCCGGCATCGCCGCCGCTATGGCGTTGCGGCTAGCACGGTGGCGGCCCTCGATGACGCGCGGCGCCACTGGCGTCAGGGCCGCGCTACGGCACCCGCGTGCGATGCCGCTTGTCATGGGGCGGGACGCCGTTGACGCCGCCGATCGACTCCGCGTAGGTGCCCACCGCGAAGGCCACTCCGGAACCCATGACCGCCAGCGCTTCCCGATTGACGGCGTCGACCGTGTCGCGGGGGCTCTGATAGTTGGGGTCGAAGGGGGTACCCGTCTGACCGCCCCACAGCCGCGCCTGCACCGTGGTTTTGGTCTGCGAAGAACCGGCGGTCAAACCCCCGATCGGGATGCCCGCAACCATGAAGGGGTGGTAGTCGGCCCTGGTGTTCAACGGCATGTCGGCGGGCCGCTTCCCGGCCAGGTTGAGATAGCCGTCCAGGGTGCGCTCGATGCCGGCCGACCCGTCGGGCACGTCGCCGAACGCGATGCCGGCCCCCGGCGGCCCGGACTGGTCGCCGTCGTCGGTGAAAAAGCCGGCGTTCGGCGAGCCCAGCATGGTGAAGTTCAGGTACATCGCGATGTCGTTGAGTTGGTCGCGATCCATGCCGAAGACGTAGTCCATCGCGCCGTTGGGCCCGTCCTGCTCGGCTCCCCAGAACACGAACCGCACCGCGTTGTTCACCGGCGCCAGCGGGCCCAGCTGCAGCGCCGTCTCCAGCACCGCGGCCACGCCGGTCGCGTTGTCGTTGATGCCGGGACCGCCACGGGCGCTGTCGAGATCCGCGCCCACCACGATCACGTCGTGAGGCGACCCGGTTTCGGTCTGCGCCAGCACGTTTCGCGACGTGATCTTGACATTCTCGGCGTCGAGCACCAGACGAATCGGCGCGGTGTCGCGGTCGAGCGCCGCGGCGCCATTGGCGCCGACAACCGCAACCGGCACGGTCAACTGCTTGAAGTAACCGGGCGTGAACAACGTGGGCGGAGCCCCGTTGCCGTTGGGCGAGCTGAGCACGATCAGTGCCGCCGCGCCCTTGGCCACGGCGCTGTTCTGCTTGTCGACCACCGAGCAGCGGGTGTCGTCGACGACGGCGATCGCGCCCTTAGGCATCGCGGGCGGGTAATCGCCGGCCGCGCAGCCCGACGGTTGCGACGGCCGCACCGGCTGCCCGCTCAGACCGTCCGGCGGCGTCCGGACCAGCAGCGAGGCCTGGTCGACCTGATAGCTGCGGCCGGCCACCGTCAGCGCCGGCTTACCCGGCGACACGGTTTGGAGCCGGTCGAACTGCGGTGTCGATACCTTAAAGCCGCTGTCCCGCAACGTCTTCGCCACATACTCGACGCTGGCGTCATAGCCCGGTGTGCCCTCTGCCCGGTTTCCGTGGTTAGCGTTGGCGATGTCCTGCAGCGCGCGCAGGTGGGCGAACATGCGGTCCACGGTCACCTTCGTGGCCAGGCCATGACCCAGATCCGGCGCCGCGGCCGGCGGCGCGGGACGCGGTGAGGAGCATCCGGCCACCAGGCCGATCAGCGCCAACGCTGAGCTCAGCCGGCGCAGCATCGCCCCCGTCATTTCTTGGCGAGCGTGTGGCGCGTGCGGTCCGCCGTGACCGGAACCCCGTTGTGCCCGCCGAGATCCTGCGCATAAAGCGCCACCGCGTAGGCGACACCGCCGCCGCCGATGCCGAGCGAGGTGCGATCGATGTGGTCGAGGGTGTCGGTCTTTTGGTGATAGTTGGGATCGAACGGCTGGTCGGCGGTCCCACCCCACAGCTTGGCCTGCTCCGCGGACTTCTTGGCCTCCGCGCCGGAGAACAGGCCGCCCGCGTGGATGCCGGCCAGGGTGAATCCGTCGTAGTCCGAACGACCGTCGAACGACGTGTCCTGCGCGGTCTTGCCGGCCGAATTCAAGTAGGCGACCAGCGTTCGCTCGATGCCCGCCGAGCCCTCGGGCACCACCGGCTGACCGCGGACGTCGGCAGGCAGCGACTGGTCCCCGTCGTAGGTGAAGTAACCGGGGTTCGGCGATGCGAGCATGTCGAAGTTCAGGTACAGCGCAATGTCTTTGAGCCCGTCCATGTCGAGCGACTCCACGTAGTTACGCGACCCGATCAGGCCGAGTTCCTCCGCGCCCCAGAAGCCGAACCGCACCGCGTTGTGCACTTGCGGCGAATTGCCCAGCTGCACAGCGGTTTCCAGGACGGCGGCCACCCCCGACCCGTTGTCGTTGATGCCCGGGCCCTCGGGCACGCTGTCCAGGTGTGCGCCCGCCATCACCACGTCGGTGGACGACCCCGTCTTGGTTTGCGCGATGACGTTGCGGGCCTTGAAACTCTGGACGCTCGCGTTGAGCTTGATCGTGGTCGGACCGGGATGGGTGCGCAGCTGCAATCCGATGGACTTGGTCACGCTGACCACCGGGATCTTCACGGTGGTATCGGCACCGAGGGTGCCGCCCATCTGCTGCTCGTCGACGTTGTCGGCGACGATCATCGCCACGGCACCGCGTTGGGCCGCGGCATCCTCCTTCTGCGCGAACGGGCAGGTGCCGCGGTCCACCAGCACCACCGCACCCTGCACCGGCAGCCCGTCGAAGTCGGAGGGCTTACAGCCCGGGCTTTCCCCGTTGGGCGACACCACCAGCGGACCGCTCACCCCGTCGGCCGGCGTGCCGAGGCTGAAGTCCAACGGCCGCGCCTCCACATCCTTGCCGCCTACGGTGACGGTCGGTTTGTCGCCGTGAAACACCCTCGCCGAGAACTCCGGTGTCTGCACATCAAAGCCGCTGGCGCGCAACGTGTTCACCACGTAATCGACGCTGGCTTCGTAGCCGGGAGTGCCCACCGCACGGGTGCCGTTGTTGGCGTTGGCGATGTCCTGGAGTTTCGACAGGTGCGCCATCATCGCATCGGTGGTGACCTTGTTATGGATCGCGGAGGCGAACTCCGCCGCGGCCGGGTTGCCGGTCGCCTGCCGCGAGTTGGCACTCCCATGGGAGCAGCCGGTCATGAACAGGGTCAGGGCGACGGCGGACATGGCCGACGCCGTCCTCGAGTTGCTTACCATCGCGCCCAAGGTTAGACCTCGGAGCCGGGGATCAGACATATAGCGCGTTGAATGGCGGGATCGGGATGTTGCGCACCACAAACCAAACCGCCACCAACAAAAGCGTCACCATCGCCGACCAGCGCCCGTGCTGCCAGCCCGGGATCCGCCGGCCCGTCACACGACCGTAGGACCACGCCGCGTAGGCCCACACCAACAACACCAGCGCCACCAGGCCCAGCGCGTTGAACCTGGCAGCGGCCACCAGGTCGCCGTGCATCAGCGAATACAGCATCCGTGCGCTGCCGCACCCCGGGCAGTCGATGCCCAACAGGGCCTTGGTGGGGCACACCGGCAGCGGGCCGCCCGGGGTGGTCGGATCGCCCACCCAGACGGCAGCGCACACCAAGCTCGCGGACGCGGCCACCAATAACGGCGCGCCAACAGCAAACCGCCCCGACCCTCGATGCGTCACCACGAGCATGGCCTGCGATTAGAGCAGCGGAGAAAGCATCGCCATGCTCGAGTTGTCTGCACTCATACCACCCGCCACCGAAATGATGATGACTACGACAACCCAGACGGCCCAGATGATGACGGACCAGATCACCCATTTCCTGGCACTTGCGGAGGCCGCCTGCGCCTCGGCGTACAAACCCTGCGCCCACAATCCATTAACCGATGCGGCCTTGACGATGGCGACGATCCCGGTGATGGGGAAGCAGAACAGCGTCGCCAAAATCGACCACACCAAGTAGTTATTCGGCGCTTGGCCGGCAGGCTGCTGCGGCGGGTAACCGGGCTGAGGCGGTGGCTGTGTCATGGATTCTCCAGTTGGGGGAGTTAGCTGGCGTGAAGCGGTGCTTACCATACCGGAGCGGCGCAGTGAGGGCACGATCTCAGCAAAAATCGCGGCTTTCACCGATCGCGGCGGTCGAAATGCCCATGACCGTCACGTTGCCAACCGCCTTGCTGAACGGCGACGTCGTCCCCGCCGATGGCGGTGAACTTCTTTGAGTATTAACGGCTTCCGGGGAACACGGGCGCGCGACCAGATCGCAGCAACATCGCGCAAATGCGCCGCAAATGATGCCCAAACAGATAATTTCCACCGGAAGTGTTGCATAGACAGGACATAGCTCTACGATCCCTTTTAGCAGAAGCACTGTTTCGGAGTGAGCGAAGCAAATACACTCCTGAATGTCAGCGCAGCCGCACCGCCGGTCCGACAACCGTTAGGAGGCCAGGATGCACCCGCTCAGCAACGCGCTGCGAGCTGCGACGGCCACGGCGCTTGTAGGAGGTTTCACTGTCGCGGGCACCGCCATGGCGATCGCCGATCCCACCAATACCGGTAGCTCCGCGGACCTCAACACGCTGGCCGCTTCCCTGTCGAAGGGCTACGGACTCAACAACTGCACCGCCCAGAACCTGTCCACCGGCGAGCTGGCCGCGCTCACCTGCGGACAAAGCCCCGACCCCGCCGGCCCCGTCCAGGCGAAGTACATCCTCTTCACCAACGCCGACAATCTGGCCGGCTCTTTCAAGGCCAGCATCAAAGACGACGTCTTGACCGCTTGTGGCGACGCCGGCCAGTCGCCCACCACCTGGCACCAGGGCAGCTCGAACGCCAACTCGGGGCAGGTGGCGTGCGGGACGTATCAGAATGCCGCCGAGATCATCTGGACCACCGACGCCAAAAACGTGTTGGGCTACATCCGCGGATCCAACACCGACGTCGCAGCGCTCTACCAGTGGTGGCGTGCCAACGGTTGACCTAATCCCCTGAGCCGCAAGCTATCCCGCGAGTGGCATCCCGAAATGTGTTGGTTTTACAGCACTCATCCCCGATTAAGGAGTTCACGATGTCCCCTCTCACCAATGTGCTGCGCGTTGCGACGGCTGCGGCGCTCGCGGGCGGTTTCGCCATCGTCGGTACCGCCACGGCGAGCGCAGACCCCACCGGCAGCTCGGCAGACGTCAACACGCTGGCCGGCGTGCTCTCGAAGGGCTATGGCCTCAACAATTGTCAGTCGGCTCCGTTGAGCGGTTCGGTCATTGCTGAGCTCGATTGCGGGCAAAGCCCCGACTCCAACGGCCCCGCCGCCGGCGTGTACGAACTCTTCAAGAACAGCACCGATTTGGCCGGTGCCTTCACCGACAACCTCGGCGGCGTAGCGCAGGTCGCGTGCGGCGACAGCGGTAAATCGCCGACGACATGGAGCCAAGGCGGCCAGACGGCGGGCCAGGTGGCGTGCGGCACCTACAAGAACGCCGCGGTAATAACCTGGACGACCGACAGCAAGAACGTGTTGAGCCACATCCGGGCGTCTAACACTGACGTCAACGCCCTCTACAACTGGTGGCGCACCAACGGCTGAGCCTCTACAGCTGGGCCGCAACCAGATCCGCCACCGCGCGCATCCCGGCCGCGTTGGGATGCAGCGGGGCGGGCCGGCCCGGTAGCGACACACCGTAGCGTGACGGCCTGGTCGTCCAGGGCACGGCCGACCAGGCGTGGTGTTGCCGGCTGGCCGCGGCGGCGCCGACGATCTCGCAGCCGGTTGCCGCGGCCGCGTCAACCGTGAGCCGTTCGAGCGTCGCGGCCACGTGGCGGCCCAGGTCGGCATCGCGTTGCGAAAGCGGCGGGGCCTCCGCGCCCGCCGGCGGCAGGATCGTCAGGTAGTCGACGAAGAAGATCCGGGCGCGCGGGGCGCGCTGACGCAGCGCCGCCCCGACCGCGCACAGCGAATCGAACACGTCCGCCAGAGCGCGATCACGGGCGTCGCGGTCGAGCAGTTCGAAGATGCGCCGGCCCAACAGCGGCAGCCGCCGGGCGGCGTGTGGCAGCGCCGCGGCCATCAGCAGCGGAACGACGCCGACGTCGTTGCCACCGATGGTGACGGTGACCACGTCCGCGGAGCCGTCAAGTGCGGCGATCTGCGGCGGCTCGCCGTGCTGGCGATCGGCAAGCACGTTCGCGGTGGTGGCGCCGGAGAACGTGACATCCACCAGGTCCAGGTTCAGCCGTTCGGCGACCAGGTGTGCGTAGTTGCGGGCGGATCGACCCGACCACCGCGGTGCGCCCGCGGCGCGGGGCCGGATGCCGGGGCCGGCGGCCATCGAACTGCCCAGCGCGACATACCGACTCATCGAGTCATCGAGTCAGGTTCATTGCCCGGCTCCTCAGCGGGCCGAGACGCGGCCCGCGTCGTCGCCGGAGCTGGGCTGGATGCCTGGGCCCAGAACCGCTTGGGGACTCGCCCGGCCCGGCGCGCGAGATAGCCGGCGCTGACGGCGGCGGCCATCGCGGCCGCCATGGTCGGCGGGTCGGCGGCGCGGGTGACGGCGGTGGCCAACAGCACGGCGTCGCAACCCAATTCCATCGCCAGCGCGGCGTCGCTGGCCGTGCCGATGCCGGCGTCGAGCACCACCGGGACGCCGGCCCCGGCGACGATCATCTCGATGTTGTGCGGGTTGGTGATGCCCAGCCCGGTGCCGATCGGCGAGCCCAGTGGCATCACCGCCGCGCAGCCGGTGTCTTCCAGCCGGCGGGCCAGCACCGGGTCGTCGTTGGTGTAGGGCAGGACGACAAACCCGTCGTCGACCAATTGCTCCGCGGCCCGGACCAATTCGATCCCGTCTGGCAACAGCGTGCGTTCGTCGGCGATCACCTCGAGCTTGATCCAGTTCGTGTTCAGCGCCTCGCGGGCCAGCTGCGCGGTGAGCACCGCCTCGGCCGAGCTGCGGCACCCCGCGGTGTTCGGCAACGGCGTGATGCCCAGCCGGTTGAGCAGCTCCAGCAACCCGGTCCCGCCCTCCGCGTCGACCCGGCGCATCGCCACCGTGGTCAGCTCGGTGCCCGACGCGACGAGCGCCTCGGCAAGCACAGCGAGGTTGGTCGCTCCGCCGGTGCCCATGATCAGCCGCGACGCGAAGCTGCGATCACCGATCGTCAGTTTGTGGTCACCCATCTCAGCCACCTTGCACCGCCGTCACCACCTCGAGTCGCGCGCCATCGAAAAGTCTTGTCGCCCAGCCGGAACGGGGCAGCACCGCGAAGTCCATCGCCACCGCGACGCCCCGGTCGGGGAAGCCCAACGACTCCAGCAGGGCGGCGACGGTGGTCTGCTCATCCACCTCCACCTGTTTTTCGTTGACTGTCACAATCATGACCATCAGCCTCTCGCTCCCACCGGGATGAGTTCGGACACGATCTGTTCGGCGGTCCACGGCGCCAGCAGAAAGCCGGACCTGCCGTGGCCGGCGGCGACCAGCGTGCGCGCGTCCAGCCGCTGCACGAGCGGCAGATTGTCCGGCGTCATTGGGCGCAGCCCGGCCGCGCACTCGGCCAGCTCGTACTCCCCCAGCGCCGGCAGCACCGCGCACGCGTCTTCGAGCAGGTCACGCACCCCGGACACGACCGGGGCGGTGTCGCGTCCGTGTTCGTACTGGGTGGCGCCGACGACCACCCCGTCCGCACGCGGAACCATGTACACCTGCCGCCCGTGCACCCGGGCGCGAATCACCCGCTGCAGCAACGGCATGCAGCCCCGGCGCCAGCGCAGCCGCAGCACCTCGCCCTTCACCGGGCGCACCGGCAGGCCCGGCCACAGTGCGGGCGCGTCAATGCCGTTGGCGATCACCACCGCGTCGGCCTCGACGCCGGACAGGTCGCGCACCGGCGCCGCCCATTCGACCCCCAGGCGTTCGCAATCCGCGCTCAACGCCTCGAGCACCGCGCGGTTGTCGACGGCCAGCTCGGTTGGCGCCCGGAAGCCATGCCGGATGCCTTGCGCCAGAAGGGGTTCCACGTCGCGGGCGGCCGACTCCCACACCACCGGATGCCCCTGCTCCGACAACCAGTCGGCGACGGTGCGCAGGTCGGCGACATCGGCCCGATCGACGGCCACCACCAGCGACTCGCGGGCGGTGATCACCTCTGGGGGCAACCCGTCGGTAAACCCGCCCTCGCGCCACAGCCGCAGCGAGTCCAGGCCCAGCCGCAGCAACCGCTCCTCGCCGGGCCAGCCCTCGCTGTGCGGCGCCAGCATGCCGCCGGCGACCCAGGACGCGCCCGGCTCTGAAGTGCGGTGCAACCGCACGGACAACCCCGCCTGCGCCGCCCGGCGGGCCACCGACAGCCCGATGACGCCGCCGCCGATGACGGACAGCTCCGTCGCCATTGTTGGCCTCCCTTCGCCGGCATGATCCGGATCAGGTGTGACGGTAAGGGCGGGTCCAGTTGCTCTGGTGGCGCCCACTCTCAGCCCCGCTCGCCCGGGACTCCCGTGTTTTGAGTGTGTTCTCGGCTACTACGCTAGCGCGCTAGCGTCGCGGTGTGCATCGAGGTGTGGCGCGGCTGGCCGCGGCGAGGCTGTATCTGTGTACCGACGCGCGCCGTGAGCGCGGCGACCTGGCCGAGTTCGTCGACGCCGCCCTGGCCGGCGGGGTCGACATCGTCCAGCTGCGCGACAAGGGATCGGCCGGCGAGCAGAGGTTCGGCCCGCTCGAGGCGCGCGACGAGCTGGCCGCGTGCGAGATCCTGGCCGACGCGGCCCGCCGCCACGGCGCACTGTTCGCGGTCAACGACCGCGCCGACATCGCCCGCGCCGCCGGGGCCCACGTGCTGCACCTGGGCCAGGGCGACCTGCCGCTGGGCGTGGCCCGCGAGATCGTCGGGCCGGACACGCTGATCGGCTTGTCCAGCCACGACAGGGACCAGGCCGCCGCGGCTAGTTCTTCGGGGCCGGCTGGGCCTGACTACTTCTGCGTCGGCCCCTGCTGGCCCACCCCGACCAAGCCGGGCCGCCCGGCGCCGGGCCTGGCGCTGGTGCGGGTGGCGGCCGAACTGGGCGGCGACAAGCCGTGGTTCGCGATCGGCGGCATCGACGCCGGCCGGCTGCCCGACGTGCTCACCGCCGGCGCGCGGCGAATCGTGGTGGTGCGGGCAATCACCGCGGCCGAGGATCCGCGGGCCGCGGCCGAGTCGCTCAGGTCGGCGCTTGCAGCAGCGAGCTGATCCGGCGGCTGAGCTGCGACGGCGCCTGGTCGGCCTGAAGTGGATTGCCGGGCATGCACCAGACGAAGACGCCGGCCTCGATCTCCATGGTGCGGGGCAGGCGCTGCCGTCGTTCGTCGCCGTGGTCCAGCGGCACCAGCGCGGGGGCGGTGCGCAACCGGTGCCAGCTGGCCGCGAAGCCGGGATGCAGCGGCAGGTGGGCGACCTCGTCCTCGGCGACCCACCGCATTTCGGCGCTTTCCCGGTTGGGCACGGTGTGCAGCAACTCGCCGGCGTCGGCGACGACGGTGGTGTAGGTCCAGCGCATCCCGCCGATCCCGGCGACCTCGGCGGTGACGACCGCGGCACGCAGGGCGACCCGGTCGGCCAGCAGGCCCGCTTCTTCGTGGGCTTCGCGAACCGCTGTCTCCTCCGCGGTTTCGTGGCTGTCGCGGGCTCCGCCGGGCAAACCCCAGGTGCCGCCCTGGTGGCTCCACACCGCCCGGTGTTGCAGTAGCACCGCGGGGGTGCCGTCGGGCCGCGGGGCACGCAACAGCAGCCCGGCGGCGCCGTACCGACCCCAGTAGTGGGCGCCGTTGTCGGATATCACCCACCCGTCGCCGTCGCCGTGCACGAGTTCAAGGATATGCAGCGCAATTGTGTCGGCCTCCCCCCATCCGCCGCAACCTTCTCTTAGAATTCGCTTATCCAGGTACCTGCTGTGAATGCGTGCGCTTTCAGACGCCGAAAGATGAGGCTGATCGGACGTGACGGTTGAGCTGGCCCACCCGTCGACCGAGCCGAAGGGGTCGCGGTCCCCGGCCGAACCGGCCCATCCGCGGTGGTGGTTCATCTCGACGACGCCGGGGCTGATCTTGACCATCGGGATCGTCCTTGCCGCGCTTGGCGTTTCCAGCGCGTTCGCCACCTCGACGACCATCAACCACCGCCAACAGGTGCTGACCACGGTGCTCAACCACACCGAGCCGCTGTCGTTCGCCGCCGGGCGGCTCTACACCACCCTGTCGGTGGCCGACGCCGCGGCGGCCACCGCGTTCATCGCCCAGGCCGAGCCGCGCCCGGTCCGGCAGCGCTACGAGCAGGCCATCACCGACGCCGCGGTGGCGGTGACGCGAGCATCCAGCGGGCTGACCGACGAACCGTTGGTGCAATTGCTGGGCCGCATCAACGCCGAGTTGGCCGTCTATACCGGGCTGATCGAAATCGCGCGGACCAACAACCGCGAGGGCAACCCCGTCGGGTCGTCGTACCTGTCGGAGGCGTCGGGGCTGATGCAATCGAGGATTCTGCCCGACGCGGCACAGCTGTATCAGGCGACGTCGCAGCGGGTGGACAGCGAAACCACCGCGTCCACCCACTTCCCGGCGCCGGTGATCCTCGTCGTCGCCAGCACGGTCGTCTTCGGCGCGTTCTCCCACCGCTGGCTGGCGCGACGCACCAGGCGCCGGATCAACCCGGGGCTGGTGGTCGGCGCGCTCGGTATCCTCGTCATGGTGGTATGGGTCGGAACCGCGCTAACCATCTCGACGGCGGCAAGTCGCAGTGCCAAGGACACCTCCGCCGAGTCGCTCAAGACCGTCACCAACGTCGCCATCACGGCCCAGCAGGCGCGGGCCGACGAAACCCTGTCGCTGATCCGCCGCGGCGACGAGGAGATGCGCAAGCAGTCGTTCTACCAGCGCATCGACTCCATGCACTCGCAGCTCGAGCAGTACATGGCCCGCAGCGACGCCGTCGACAAGCCCGACCTGCAGGGCGCCGACCAGCTGCTACTGCGCTGGCGCGAGGCCAACGACCGGATCAACTCCTACATCTCGGTGGGCAACTACCGGGCCGCCACCCAGGTGGCCCTGGGCAGCGGTGAGGACGATTCCACCCCGGCGTTCGACAAGCTCGAAGACCAGTTGGGCAAGGCCATGGACCAGAGCCGCACCCACTTGCGCAACGACGTCCTCAACGCGCGCGGGGGGCTGTCCGGTGCCCAGATCGGCGGCGTGGTGCTCAGCCTCGGGGCGGCCATCGCGGTCGCGCTGGGCCTGTGGCCCCGGCTGAAAGAGTATCGATAATGGCGCGTCTGCCCGGCATGCCCAGGATCCGGCGGGCGGGCTCCTGTTTTGGGGTGCTCGCGACGGCGATCGTGCTGGCGGGCTGCAGCCACAAGGAATCGCTGACGGTGGCCACCGCGCCGACGCTGCCGCCGCCCACGCCGGTCGGGATGCAGCAGCTGCCGCCGCAGCCCCCGGTGCCGCCGGACAACCCGAGCCAGGACTGCAACGCGACCGCCAGCCTGCGCCCCTTCCCCACCAAGGCCGAGGCGGACGCCGCGGTCGCCGACATCCGCGCCCGCGGCAGGCTGATCGTCGGGCTCGACATCGGCAGCAACCTGTTCAGCTTCCGCGACCCCATCACCGGCGAGATCACCGGTTTCGACGTCGACATCGCCGGTGAGATCGCCCGCGACATCTTCGGCGCCCCGTCGCACGTCGAGTACCGGATCCTGTCGTCCGACGAGCGGGTGACCGCGCTGCAACGCAACGACGTCGACGTCGTCGCCAAGACCATGACCATCACCTGCGAGCGGCGCAAGCTGGTGAACTTCTCCACCGTCTACCTCGACGCCAACCAGCGCATCCTGGCCCCGCGCGACTCGCCGATCGCCAAGGTGGCCGACCTGTCCGGCAAGCGCGTCTGTGTGGCCCGCGGCACCACGTCGCTGCACCGGATCCAGCAGATCGATCCGCCGCCGGTGGTCGTGTCGGTGGTGAACTGGGCCGACTGCCTGGTGGCCATGCAGCAGCGGGAGATCGACGCCGTCAGCACCGACGACTCGATCCTGGCCGGGCTGGTCGAGGAAGACCCCTACCTGCACATCGTCGGACCGAACATGGCCACCCAGCCCTACGGCATCGGCGTCAACCTGAACAACACCGGGCTGGTCCGGTTCGTCAACGGCACGCTTGAACGAATCCGCCGGGACGGTACGTGGAATACGTTGTACCGCAAGTGGCTGACGGTGCTGGGCCCCGCGCCCGCCCCGCCCACCCCGAGGTACGTGGACTGATGGCCGAGCCTATGGACGCGAAAGACACCAAAGACCCCGAAGACCCGGGGCCGGGGGAGGCGCGCCCGCAGGCGACGCAGGCGCTGTTCCGCCCCGATTTCGACGACGATGACGACGACTTCCCGCTGCTCGGGGGCGGCTTCGACTTCGAACCGCAGGAACGGGTCACGGTGGCCACCCGGGTGCTTCCGGCGACCCGGCAGCTCGGCGGCGGGCTGGTCGAGATCCCCCGGGGCCGCGACATCGATCCGGTCGAGGCGCTGATGACCAACCCGGTCGTGCCGGAGTCCAAGCGCTTCTGCTGGAACTGCGGAAAGCCGGTCGGCCGGTCGGATGCGGACGGCAAGGGCGCCTCCGAGGGCTGGTGTCCCTCGTGCGGCAGCCCTTACTCGTTCCTGCCGCAGCTGAACGCCGGGGACACCGTCGCCGGCCAGTACGAGGTCAAGGGCTGCATCGCGCACGGCGGCCTGGGCTGGGTGTACCTGGCGGTCGACCACAACGTCAACGACCGTCCGGTGGTGCTCAAGGGCCTGGTGCACTCCGGCGACGCCGAGGCCCAGGCGATGGCGATGGCCGAACGGCAGTTCCTCGCCGAGGTGGTCCACCCGCAGATCGTGCAGATCTTCAACTTCGTCGAGCACACGGACCGGCACGGCGATCCCGTCGGCTACATCGTGATGGAGTACATCGGCGGGCAATCGCTCAAGCAGCGAATCAAGGAGGGGAAAGCCGAGAAGCTGCCGGTCGCCGAGGCCATCGCCTATCTGCTGGAAATCCTGCCCGCGCTCAGCTATCTGCACTCCATCGGCCTGGTCTACAACGACCTGAAGCCGGAGAACATCATGCTCACCGAGGAGCAGCTCAAGCTGATCGACCTGGGCGCGGTGTCGCGGATCAACTCGTTCGGCTACCTCTACGGCACGCCCGGCTTCCAGGCGCCGGAGATCGTGCGGACCGGCCCGACGGTGGCCACCGACATCTACACCGTCGGGCGCACGCTGGCGGCGCTCACGTTGAGTTTGCGCACCCGCAACGGCCGCTACGTCGACGGGCTGCCCGACGATGACCCGATGCTGACGCGCTACGACTCGTACGGCCGGCTGCTGCGCCGCGCCACCGACCCGGACCCGCGGCGCCGGTTTTCCTCCGCCGAGGAGATGTCCGCCCAGCTGATGGGCGTCCTGCGGGAGGTGGTGGCCAAGGACACCGGGATCCCGCGGCCCGGGCTGTCGACGGTCTTTTCCCCGAGCCGTTCGACGTTCGGGGTGGACCTGCTGGTCGCGCACACCGACGTGTACTTGGACGGGCAGGTGCATTCGGAGAAACTGACCGCCCGCGAAATCGTGACCGCGCTGCCGGTGCCGCTGGTCGATCCGGCCGACGTGGCCGCGCCCGTGCTGCAGGCGACGGTGCTTTCCCAGCCGGTGCAGACGCTGGACTCGCTGCGTGCGGCGCGCCACGGCTCGCTGGACGCCGACGGCATCGAGGTATCCGAGTCGATCGAGCTGCCGCTGATGGAGGTGCGCGCGCTGCTGGATCTGGGCGACGTGGCCAAGGCCACCCGCAAGCTCGACGACCTGGCCGAGCGGGTCGGCTGGCGCTGGCGGCTGGTCTGGTACCGGGCCGTCGCGGAGCTGCTCACCGGCGACTACGACTCGGCGACAAAGCATTTCACCGAGGTGCTGGACACCTTCCCCGGCGAGCTGGCGCCCAAGCTGGCGCTGGCCGCCACCGCCGAGCTCGCCGGCAGCACCGACGAGCACAAGTTCTACGAGATCGTGTGGAAGACCAACGACGGCGTGATCTCGGCGGCCTTCGGGCTGGCCCGATCACTTTCCGCCGAGGGCGATCGAGAGGGCGCGGTGCGCACGCTGGACGAGGTGCCGCCCACCTCAAGGCATTTCACCACCGCGCGGCTGACCAGCGCGGTGACCCTGATGTCCGGCCGGTCCACGAGCGAGATCACCGAGGCGCAGATCCGCGACGCGGCCCGCCGCGTGGAGGCGCTGCCGCCCACCGAACCACGCGTGCTGCAGATCCGCGCGCTGGTGCTGGGCGGCGCGATGGACTGGCTCGAGGACAACGAGGCGAGCACCAATCACATCCTGGGCTTCCCTTTCACCGAGCACGGCCTGCGGCTTGGTGTGGAGGCGTCGCTGCGGGCCCTGGCCCGCGTCGCGCCCACCCAGCGGCACCGCTACACGTTGGTGGACATGGCGAACAGGGTGCGGCCGACGAGCACGTTCTAGTTGTCGCCTGCTTTGCGTGCGCCTGCTTTGCGTGTGCGTTTAGCGCTTTGCGTGTGAATCCTGGGCGGCGACACGCCGACAACCTGCGCCGTGGGCTCACACTCAAAGCCGTGAATTCACACTCGATCGCGCCAGGGCCGCGCGAGTGTCAATCCGGGACGTCGCGTGTGCGTTTAGGGCTTTGCGTGTGAATCCTGGGCGGCGACACGCCGACAACCTGCGCCGTGGGCTCACACTCAAAGCCGTGAGTTCACACTCGATTGGCCAGCCCGGCGCGGACTCGGCGGAGGATGTTGCCGGGGCCGTCCTCGGCGACGACCCGGACGACGATCCACCCCATCCGCTCCAGCATCTCTTGCCGCCGAATGTCTTTCACATACTGACGACGGTCCGACCGGTGATGGTCACCGTCGTACTCGACCGCGACCATCTGCTCTTCCCAGCCGAGGTCGAGGTAAGCGACGGGAATGCCGTCGGCGCCCAGAACCGGTATCTGGGTCTGCGGCCGAGGCAGGCCCGCGTCGATGAGAAGCAGGCGCAGGTAACTCTCCCGCGGCGACTGCGACCCCGGATCGACCAGATCGAGCGCGGCCTCCAAGCGCCGCAAGCCGGGCGCGTGGGGATGGTGCTTCGCGATACGCAGCACGTCGTCGACCTTGAAACCCGTCGCCCGCGCCAGCGCGTCCAGCCGGACGACCGCCGAGCGGACGGCGCCTCGCCGGCCGATGTCAAAAGCCGTTCGCTCCGGCGTGGTGACGATGCGCCCGCCCATGACCTGCGTCTCGCCGTCCGCCAACGCGTCGCGCCGCGTCAGCACTCCGCGCGGCGGGCGGGTGTTCGCGTGGTTCAGCTCGACCGGAACGTCGTCGGGAATCCACTTCGCACCGTGTAGCGCCGCGGCGGCCGCCCCGACGATGGTCGCCGTCCGTCTGGACCACAGCCAGGCCGCGCAGATGCGAAGCTCAAGCGAAAGCTCGACGTCCCCAGCCAGGTAGACGTTCGGAAGCACCGCGCGGTAGCCGGTCCGCAGTTGATGCCGGCTCAACGCCCCGCACGCCAGAGCCTCGCTGCCGATGAACGGTTCTCTCATGGAGCGGACGATTGCACATCGGCCGCGATCCGCGACTTCGTCTATCCACAGGCAAAACATAGGTACATACCGCACAGTTATGTCATGCCGGGGCAGTCCACGCAGTGGATCACGACGGCCCGCATGCTGCGTCGGGCCGGCTTCGGGGTGACCGGACCCGAGGTCGACGCTGCCGTCCGCCTCGATTGGCCGAGCTGCGTCGACGCGATGCTGGGGACCAATCCCGACACGGACCCGGGTGCGGTCGTCACCCCGATGCCCACCCTCGAGCCGCCGCGCGCCCCCGGCAAGCGCGCCACGCCGGCGGCCCGCAAGCAGTACAACCAGCAGCTGAACGAGCAGCAAAGCGTGTTGTCCGACTGGTGGCTGAGCCGGATGGTCAGCGTGCGCCAGCCGATCCATGAGAAGCTGACGCTGTTGTGGCACAACCACTTTGCCACCTCCGCGCGCAAGGTCCGGGTGGCTGCGCACATGGCCGCGCAAAATCAGAAGCTGCGCACGCTGTCGTTGGGTGATTTTCGCGCCCTGGCCTACGCGATGCTGACCGACGCCGCGACGTTGCGCTGGCTGGACGGGCAGAGCAGTACGGCCAAGGCTCCCAACGAAAACCTCGCCCGTGAATTCATGGAGCTGTTCGCGCTGGGCCACGGCAACGGCTACACCGAAGACGACGTCCGCGCCGGCGCCCGGGCGCTGACCGGCTGGGTGATCGGCGCCAACGGCGAAACCTCGGTGGTGCCCAAACGCCATGACGGAGGCGACAAGACGCTGTTCGGGCTCACCCGCAACTTCGACGCCGCCGCGTTCTGCGACGCGGTGCTGGCCCAACCCAAGTCCGCCCAGTACGTGGCGGGACGGTTGTGGCAGCAGCTGGCCTCCGACGAGCCGCCGTCCCCGCAGGCGCTCGACCGGCTGGTCGCGGCGTACGGCCCGCGGCGCGACCTGCGGGCGCTGACCCGCGCGATCCTCACGGACGCCGAATTCACCGGCGCCCGGGCCGCCGTCGTCAACACCCCGGTCGAGTGGCTGGTCGGCACGCTGCGCGCCCTGCGGGTGCCCAGCGACAACCCCGCGCAGCGCAAGATCACCGACGCGACGCTGCAGGCGCTGGGGCAGCGGCCCTTCTACCCGCCGAACGTCGGCGGCTGGCCCCACGGCCCGGTGTGGCTGTCCACCGCCAGCGCTCAGGCCCGGCTGCGCGCCGCGAGCCGGCTGGCGCAGCTGGGCGACCTGTCGGCCGTCGAAAGCGCCGCACCAGACGACCGCATCGACGCGGTCGGCTACCTGATCGGGGTGGGTGCGTGGTCGGACCGGACCGCCGACGCGCTGGCGCCCCTGGTGCGCAATCCACCGCAATTGGTGGCCACCGCCGTCAACACACCCGAATACCTGACGTCCTGAAGCGAAATTGCCTGAGACAAACTATGCCCGAGATCAATCGCCGCAGGTTCCTGATCGCCAGCGCCGGCGTCGGCGCGGCCGGCCTGCTGTCGACGGCGGTGGCGGTCAGTTGGCCCGACCTGATGCGCGCTGCCCAGGACCGGCCGCTCGCCGAGGGCGCCGGCGTACTGGTGCTCGTCACGCTCTACGGCGGCAACGACGGCATCAACACCCTGATCCCCCACGGCGACAACGCATATCACGACGCGCGGCCGGAGCTCGCCTACGCCCCCGGCGACGTCATACACCTCGACGACCGGCTGGGGCTCAACCCGGCGCTGAAGGGTCTGGCGCAACTGTGGGAGCAGCGCCGGCTCGCCATCGTGCGCGGCGTGGGATATCCCAAACCGGACCACAGCCACTTCCGGTCCATGGACATCTGGCAGACGGCGTCGCCGGCCGAGCCCGTCTCGACCGGTTGGATCGGCCGCTGGCTCGACGCCACCGGCGACGACCCGCTGCGCGCGGTGAACATCGGACCGGTCTTGCCGCCCCTGGCCGTCGGCGAAAAGTCCACCGCGGCGGCGCTTTCGGTCCCTTCGAAGGGCAAGGCTGCGGCCGGGCAGGCAGACGGGCTCGATGCGATCATGGCCGCCCTGGGCGCCGACGACCCCACCGACACCCCCGCGATGGCCGCGGTGCGCAAGGCCTACCGCGCCGCGCGGACCGTCAACAAGTCGTTCTCGTCGGTCAACCCCGCTGCTGCCGAGCATAATTCGCTCGCCGCGCAGCTGGGCGTGGTGGCCGCCGCGGTGCGCGCCGGGGTCCCGTCGCGCGTTTATACGGTGCAACTGGGCGGTTTCGACACCCACGCCGACGAACGCCAGACGCAGCAGCGTCTGCTGCAGACTTTCGACGAGGCCGTGACCCCGTTCCTGCAGCAGATGGCCGGGGATCGCCACGGGCGCAACGTCGTGTTGATGGCGTATTCGGAGTTCGGCCGCCGGGTCCGCGCCAACGCGTCTCAGGGCACCGACCACGGCACCGCGGGCCCCGTATTCGTCGCGGGCGCGCCGGTGAAGGGCGGCTTCTACGGCGAGGAGCCCAGCCTCACCGACCTCGACAACGGAGACCTCAAGCACACCACCGACTTTCGCGACGTCTACCACGACCTGCTGACCCGCACGGTCGGGACGGATCCCGCGCCGTCGGTCGGGGCGGGCCGCAGCGGCCTCGGCTTCTTATGAGCCGGCCAGCAGGCTCACGCAGTCGCGCGCGATGGCCAGTTCCTCGTCGGTCGGGACCACCAGCACGACGATCGGCGAGTCGTCGGCGGAAATCTGCCGCAAGCCTTTGCCGCCGCTGAGGTTGCGGCGCTGGTCGAGCACGATGCCGAGCTCCTCGAGGCCGGCCACCGCGTCGCGGCGCACCGCCGGATCGTTTTCGCCGATGCCGGCGGTGAAGCTGATGACGTCGGTGTGGCCCAGCACGGCCAGGTAGGCGCCCACGTACTTGCGCAACCGGTGAATGAACACGCTGTAGGCCAATTGCGCTGCGCCGTCGCCGGATTCGATCATCTCCCGCAGCCGCCGAAAGTCGCGTTCGCCGGCCAGGCCCAGCACCCCCGACCGCTGGTTGAGCATGGACTCGGTCTCGTCGACGCCCAGCTTCGCAGTGCGCCACAGGTAGCTGACGACGCTGGGGTCGATGTCGCCGCTGCGGGTGCCCATCACCAGGCCCTCCAGCGGCGTCAGGCCCATCGACGTGTCGATCGGCCGCGTGCCGGCGATCGCCGAGGCCGAGCAACCGTTACCCAGATGCAGCACAATCTGTTTCAAGCCGCCGCGGGGCCTGTCCAGGAACGCGGCGGCCTTCTCGCTGACGTAGCGGTGCGAGGTGCCGTGAAACCCATAGCGGCGGATCTGCCACCGCTCGGCCAACTCGCGGTCGATGGCGTAGGTGGCCGCCGCCGGCGGCATGTCGTGGAAGAATGCGGTGTCGAACACCGCGATGTGCGGCACGTCGGGCAGCAGCTTGCGCGCCACCTCGATTCCCTTGAGCGCCGGCGGATTGTGCAGGGGCGCCAGCTGCGAGAGCTTCTCCAGAGCGGCGATCCTCGAATCGTCCAGCAGGGTCGGGCGATAGAACTCGTTGCCGCCGTGCACAACACGGTGGCCGACCGCTACCAGGCCGCAGGTCGCCAGGTCGATACCGTCGGCGGCCAACTCGTCGAAGGCGCGGCGCAGCGCCGCGTCGTGGTCGGGAACCGTGGACGATCCCTCGCCGATCCGCTCGATGTGTCCGGTCGCGCGCGCCGTGCCGACGTCGGGATCGACCAACTGGTATTTCAGGGACGAGGAGCCGGAGTTGATCACCAGCACCGGGCGGCTTGCGTTAGCCACGAATGTCCTGCGCCTGGATCGCGGTGATGGCAACCGTGTTCACAATGTCTTCGACGAGGGCGCCGCGGGACAGGTCGTTCACCGGCTTGCGCAACCCTTGCAGCACCGGGCCGATCGCGATCGCCCCGGCGCTGCGCTGCACGGCCTTATAGGTGTTGTTGCCGGTATTGAGGTC
Organism: Mycobacterium sp. 852002-51057_SCH5723018; assembly: GCF_001667035.1. Lineage (GTDB taxonomy): Bacteria > Actinomycetota > Actinomycetes > Mycobacteriales > Mycobacteriaceae > Mycobacterium. The sequence goes on along the minus strand of NZ_LZIR01000108.1, from coordinate 71,610 downwards.
CGGAAAGATCAGCACCGTGGCCCGACCGGCGACCGGCGAATCGCGCATCTTGGTGGCCGCGACCGACGGCTCGATCGCGGCGTCGTACTGGATGGGGCCCTCGACCAGCAACTGCGGCTCCCGGCTGCGCACCAACTCCGTTGCCGCCCTGACCTTGTCGACCTCCGCTCCGGCACCGGAGTCACCGGTCGAGTAGGACAGCATGGCCACCCGCGGCTCGACGCCGAACCGCGCCGCCGTGCGGGCCGAGCTGATCGCGATGTCGGCGAGCTGCTCCGGCGTCGGATTCGGGATGATGGCGCAGTCGCCGTACACCAGCACCCGGTCGGGCAGGCACATGAAGAAGATGCTGGACACGGTGGAGACGTCGGGCACGGTCTTGATGATCTCGAACGCCGGCCGAACGGTGTGCGCCGTGGTGTGGACGGCGCCGGACACCATGCCGTCGACCATGCCGTTGTGGACCATCATGGTGCCGAAATAGGTGGCGTCGCCCATGATCTCGCGGGCATGCTCGACGGTGACTCCCCTGGCCTTGCGCAGCTCGGCGTACTGGTCGGCGAACTCGTAGCGCAACTCGCTGGTGCCCGCGTCGATCACTTTCGCGTCGTCCAGGTTGACCCCGAGTTCAGCCGAGCGGAGCCGGATTTCGGCCTCGTCGCCCAGAATTGTCAGGTCGGCAACGCCTCGCTGCAGCAGCCGGCCGGCGGAGCGCAGGATCCGGTCGTCGCCGCCCTCGGGCAGGACCATGTGCTTGCGATCGGAACGGGCCCGCAGTTGCAGCTGATAGGTGAACATCTGCGGGGTGATCACCGTGGGCACCGAAATAGCAAGCTGGGTCAGCAAATCCGTGATGTCGACGTGGCGGTCCATCAGCTCCAGCGCGGTGTCGATCTTGCGCTGCGAGGTGGCCGTGACCCGGCCGCGGGCCGCCGCGGCCGCGCTGGCCGTGTCATAAGTGCCCAGCGCCGTGGCGATAATCGGCAGGCGCAGCCGCAGGCCCGATACCAGGGCCGCGATCGACGGATGCAGCTCGAAGCCGCCGTTGACGACGAGGCACGACAGCGACGGAAATCCCTCGGCCGCATGGGCACTGGCGACGGCGAGCACCACGTCGGACCGGTCGCCCGGCGTGATGACGGCCATGCCGTCGCGCAGCCGTTCCAACACGTGGTCGGCGGTCATCCCGGCCACCAGAATGTCGGTGACCTCGCGCTGGCGCAGCGGCGCCTCGCCGCTGACCGGTGAACCGGCCACGGCCCTTTCCAGTTCGGCAACCGTCGGCGCAGACAGCAGCGGCTCCTCGGGCAGCACGTAGCTGCGTTGGGCGAAGCCCCGCAACGCCGCCAAACTCTTTCGGACCGCTGCCAGCTCGGACGGCTGGCAGCGGTTGGCCACCACCGCCGCGGTGTGGGCGTGCTGCGCGGTCAGCTCGGCCAGGCAGACCTCGACGACGCTGGCGACCTCGTCGGCGGTGCGGTCCTTGCCGCTGACCGTCAGCAGCACCGGCGCGCCCAGGTTCGCCGCGATCCGCGCGTTGACCGAAAGCTCGGCGGGCCTGGTGACGTCGGTGTAGTCGCTGCCAACGATCACCACCACGTCGCAGGCCTGCGCCACCGCGTGATAAGAGTCGACGATGATGGCGATTGCGGCGTCGCCGTCGGCGTGCAGCTGCTGGTAGGTCACCCCGACGCACTGCTCGTAGGAAAGGCCGGCCGAGGTGTGCTCGAGCAACAGCTCCAGGATGTAGTCGCGCTCCTCGCCTGCCACATCCGGCGACCCGCCGCGCCCGGCTTCGCCGCGCTGGCGATCGCCTGCCCGCGCGATGGGCCGGAACACGCCCACCTTGGCGACCGTCGCGGTCAGCCGGTGCAGCAGTCCCAGCGCGACCGTCGACTTGCCGGTCTCCGGCTCGGGCGCGGCGATGTAAATCGCCTTCGAAATAGGCGCAGTTTCAGCCAAGTCGCCGCAGCCTGGGCGCCAGGTCCTTTTCGAAAAGGTCCAGGAACCGGCGCTGGTCGTGGCCCGGCGCGTGGAACACCAGGTGGTTGAGGCCCCAATCGACGTACTGCTTGACCTTCGCGACTGCCTCGTCGGGATCCGACGCCACGATCCAGCGCTTGGCGACCTGCTCGATCGGCAGCGCGTCGGCGGCCTTCTCCATTTCGATCGGGTCATCGATGCTGTGCTTCTGCTCGGCGGTCAGCGACAGCGGCGCCCAGAACCGGGTGTTCTCCAGCGCCAGTTCGGGTTCCGGGTCGTAGGAGATCTTGATCTCGATCATCTTGTCGATGTCGTCGACGTTGCGGTCGGCGGCCGCCGCGCCCTCCCGCACCGCCGGCATCAGCTTGTCCTTGTAGAGCTCCTCGCCCTTGCCGGAGGTGCAGATGAACCCGTCGCCGGCCCGTCCGGCGTACTTGGCCACCGCCGGGCCGCCGGCGGCGATGTAGATGGGGACGCCGCCCTCGGGCACGTCATAGATGGAGGCGCCCTTGAGCCGGTAGTACTCGCCGTCGAAGTCGACGCGGTCGCCGCGCCACAGCTCGCGCATCAGCCGCACCGATTCGCGCAGCCGGGCGAAGCGCTCCTTGAACTCCGGCCAGTCGCCCTCGTACCCGGTCGCGATCTCGTTCAGCGCCTCCCCCGTGCCGACGCCGAGGAAGATGCGGTCCGGGTACAGGCACGCCATGGTGGCGAAGGCCTGAGCGATCACGGCCGGGTTGTACCGGAACGTCGGGGTGAGCACCGAGGTGCCCAGCCGGATCCGTTTGGTGCGTTCGCCGACGGCCGTCATCCAGGCCAGCGAGAACGGGGCGTGCCCGCCCTCGTGCCGCCACGGCTGGAAATGGTCACTGACGGTTGCGCTGTCCATGCCGTGACCTTCGGCGGCGACAGCCAGTTCGACGAGCTCGCGCGGTGCGAATTGTTCAGCGGACGCTTTGTATCCGAGTTTCAGTTCAGCCACCAGTTATTTCTACTCCTATGCCGGCGGTCGCGACCCGCTACGCCCGGCTTCGCCGCGCTTGCGATCGCTCCCATGCTGACGGTCGCGACCCGCTACGCCCGGCTTCGCCGCGCTTGCGATCGCTCCCATGCCGACGGTCGCGACCCGCTACGCCCGGCTTCGCCGCGCTTGCGATCGCTCCTATGCTGACAGGCGTGGGAGCGGCGGCGCAGCTAGTTCAAGTCACCGACGCGGTCCACCTCGCGCAGGGCCACGCCGTCAACTGGACACTGGTCACCGACGACACGGGCGTCATGCTGATCGACGCCGGCTATCCAGGGGACCGGGAGGACGTGCTGGCGTCGCTGCGCAAGCTGGGCTACGACGCCGGCGACGTGCGCGCCATCGTGCTGACGCACGCGCACATCGACCACCTGGGCTCGGCGATCTGGTTCGCCCGCGAGCACGGCACCCCGGTGTACTGCCACGCCGACGAGGTGGGTCACGCCAAGCGGGAGTACCTGGAGCAGGTCTCGATTCTCGATGTGACCCTGCGCATTTGGCGGCCGCGGTGGGCGGTGTGGACCACCCACGTAATCCGCAGCGGCGGCCTGATCCGCGATGGCATCCCCACCGCCCAACCGCTGACCGCCGAGGTGGCCGCCGGCCTGCCGGGCCAACCGCGGCCCGTTTTCAGTCCCGGCCACACCCACGGACACTGCTCGTACCTGATCGACGGCGTGCTGGTCAGCGGCGACGCGCTGATCACCGGCCATCCCCTATTGCGCCACCGCGGACCGCAGCTCCTGCCGGCGATTTTCAGCTACAGCCAACAGGATTGCATCCGCACCCTGTCCGCGCTGGCGCTGCTCGACTCCGAGGTCCTGCTGCCCGGGCACGGCGACGTGTGGCGCGGGCCGATCCGCGAGGCGACGGAAGCGGCCTTGAAGCGCACGCGATGACCCAGACCCGCGTCGTCCGGCGCATCCAGGCGGCGCGGGAGTCGGTGTATCGGGCCCTCGTCGACGCCGCTGCGGTCGCGGCGTGGCGGGTTCCGGAAGGCATGACCGCGACCGTGCACGAATTCGACGCCCGCGTCGGGGGCCGGTTCCGCATCTCGCTCACGTACGAAGCGCCCGATCGGCACGGCAAGACCGTCGCCGCCACCGACACCTACCATGGCCGGTTCGTTGAGCTGGTGCCCGACGAGCGGGTGGTCGAAGAGCTGGAATTCGAAACTTCCGATCCGGCAATGGGCGGGCTGATGCGGATGACGACGACGCTGGTGGATGCCGACGGCGGCACCTCCGTCGTGGTGATCCATGACGGCATCCCGCCGGGAGTTTCCGTCGCGGACAACGAGATCGGCACCGAGATGGCGTTGGGCAAGCTCGCGGCACTGGTGGAGCCGAACTAGCGCGCCAGCCCCAGGTGATCCCGCAGCGTTTCTCCGGTGTACTCGGTGCGGAACGCCCCGCGCTCCTGCAGCAGCGGCACCACCCGGTCGACGAACTTGTCCAGCCCGTGCGGCGTCAAGTGCGGCACCAGGATGAACCCGTCGCAGGCGTCGGCCTGGATGTAACGGTCGATCTCGTCGGCGATTCGCGCCGGCGTTCCGACGAATTGCTCGCGGCTGGTGACGGCGATGACCAGCTCGCGGATCGACAGGTTCTCGGCCAACGCGCGCTCGCGGTAGCCGCGGGCCACGGCCACCGGGTCGCCATGCCGGACCCGGCCCTGGGTGATCTTGCTGTCGACGACGGGATCGAAATCGGGTAGCGGCCCGTCCGGGTCATACTCGGACAGCTCGCGGCCCCACACCTGCTCGAGCATCGCGATCGCGGTCGGGCCGCTGACCTGTTGGTAGCGGATGTGCCGCGCCTCCTCCGCCGCTTCGGCATCGGTGTCGCCGATGACGAAAGTCGCCGCCGGAAAGACCTTGAGCTGGTTGGGATCCCGGCCGTAGGACTCGGCGCGACCCTTGACGTCGGCGTAGTAGCGTTGGCCGTCTTCCAGCGACGAGTGCAGGGTGAACAGGGCGTCGGCGTTGCGCGCGCCGAACGCGCGGCCGTCGGCGGAATCTCCGGCCTGCAGCAGCACCGGATGGCCCTGCGGGCCCGCGGGCAGCGTCGCGAACCCGCGCACGTCGAACTGGGGGCCCGAATGCGAGACGCTGCGAATCCGGTCGGGATCGACGTAGATCCCCGAGTCGACGTCGGCCCGCACGGCGCCGGCCTGCCAGCCGTCCCAGAATTGGCGGGCCACGGCGAGGAACTCCTCGGCTCGTGAGTACCGGTCGGCATGGTCGAGGTACCCGCCGCGGCGGAAGTTGGCGCCGGTGAAGGCGTCCGACGAGGTCACGATGTTCCAGCCGGCGCGGCCGCCGGACAGATGGTCAAGGCTCGCGAATTGCCTTGCCACCTCGAACGGTTCGTTGAATGTGGTGTTGATGGTCCCGGTCAGGCCGATCCGGTCGGTGACACCGGCCAGTGCGGCCAGCACGGTGAAGGTATCGGGACGGCCCACCACGTCGAGGTCGTAGATGCGGCCGCGGTGTTCCCGCAGCCGCAGCCCCTCCGCCAGGAAGAAGAAGTCGAACAGTCCGCGTTCCGCGGTCCGGGCCAGGTGCTCGAACGACTCGAACTCGATCTGGCTGCCCGCGCCGGGATCGGTCCACACCGTGGTGTTGTTGACGCCGGGGAAATGGGCGGCCAGGTGAATGGGCTTCCGGTGCTTGCCCTCTCGCACGCTCATTCGGTGAGCCCCCATCGTTTGGCGATCAGCTCGTGCGAGCGCAGCCGGTCGGAGTGCCGGTGGGTGACGGAGGTGATGACCAGCTCGTCGGCGCCAGTCGCGCGCTGTAGCGCCTCGAGCCGCTCGGCGACCTCGTCGGGGTTGCCGACGAATTGCGTTGCCACCCGGTCGATCACGACCGCCAGCTGTTGGTCGGTCAACGAAACGCACTCGTCGGGATCGGGGTAGGGAATCGCGCCGCCGCCGGCCCGGATCGAGTACACCCAGTGGCCGTAGCTGGATGCCAGATGCTCGGCGGTGGCGGTGTCGTCGGCGACCACGACGTCGGCCGACACCACGACATAGGGCCGAGGCAGTGTCGCCGACGGGACGAACGCTTCTCGGTATGCGTCGACGGCATCGAGCGCGGTGGCCGGGGTGAGGTGGTAGCTCGCGACGAACGGCAGCCCCAACGCCCCTGCCAGCCTGGCGCTTTGGCCCTTGCTGCTGCCGAAGATCCACGGCGTCAGGGCGGCGCCTTCGCCGGGCACCGCGTGCAGGTCGAACCCGTCGACCTCGTAGCTGCCGGCGATCATGGCCATGATGTCGCCGAGCTGCTCGGCGAAATCGGGCGCGACCGCCTCGGGCTGCTGCAGGATCGACATCGTCGCTCGTACCCGCCCGCTGAGCAGCAAGCCGCGCAGGTCGAACGGTGGCGGGATCACCACGCCGTCGACCTCGCGCCATTCCCGCACCGGTTCGGGCTTGGGTGGTTTCGGCGCCCCGGGCGTTTTGGGTTTGGTGATCCGCCGCTGCGCCGAGCGGCCCAGGCCCAGATCGATGCGCCCGGGATGGAACGCGTCGAGCATGCCGAAGCTCTCGACCACCGCGGCGGCCGTGGTGTGGCTCAGCTGCACGGCCGCCGACCCCACGCGAATCGTCTTGGTGGCGGCGGCGATCTGGCCGATCAGCACCGCGGGTGCCGCGCTCGCGACGGCGACGAAGTGATGTTCGGCGATCCAGAACCGGCGATAGCCCCACCGCTCGGCATGCTGGGCGAGCTCGACGGTGTTGCGCAGGGCCGTCGCGGCGTCGCTGCCGACACTGACCGGTGCCAGGTCCAGGATCGACAGCGGCACTCCCGTCATCGGTTCACCGCCGCATACCTGTTGGATGCCACCGGCAGCCCGAGCCGGGCCCGCAGCGTTTCACCTTCTCGGTAGCCGGTTCGGAACAGTCCCGCCCGTTGCAGCAGCGGCACCACCTCGTCGACGATCACCGGCAGATCGGTGGCGTTGACGGCGGGCCGCAGCCGCGCACCCTCGACGCCGAGCTCCCGCCAATCGAGCAACATATCCACCAATTCCGTTGCGGTGCCGGCAAAGACGAGCGCGTCGGAGCGGAAGTCACCGTCGCCGCGAAAGGAAACCGCCACGTCGGCAAGGACTTTCAGGCCGGAGCCACCCGCCGCGCGCACCTCGCCCATGATGCTTTGCACCGAGGCGCCGTCGGTGGGCGTGATGAAAACGACGTCGGCGCCGGCCGCGGCGAACTCGTATGCGGGCCCGACGTGCGCCAGCGCGGCCACCACCGGCTGGCCCTGCGGCGGGCGCGGCGTGATCGACGGCCCCTTGACGGAGAGGTACTTTCCGGTGAAGTCGATGTAGTGCAGCTTGTCGACGTCGACGTAGCGTCCGGTGGCCACGTCGCGGATGATCGCGTCGTCCTCCCAGCTGTCCCACAACCGGCGCACCACCTCGACGTACTCCACGGCCTCCTCGAACAGCGGGATGTGGGACACGTCCCGGCGCCCGAACAGGGCCGCCTCGTGGGTGGTCGCGCTGACCCGCGGCTGCCAGCCCGCCCGCCCGTGCGACACAAAGTCAAGCGTGGCAATGGATTTCGATACGTGAAAGGGCTCGGTGTGGGTGACCGTGGCCACCGGGATCAGTCCGATGTGCCGCGTTACCGGGGCGATGCGGGCCGCGACCAGCACGGCGTCGGCGCGGCCCGCCAGACGATCGGGATGAATGCGCTCGCCTCGTCCGATTTGCGGCATCAGGCTGTCGTCGATGGTGAGGAAGTCGAGCAGCCCACGCTCGGCGGTCGCCGCCAGCTCGGCCCAGTAGCGACCACCGAGCACCGACGGGGTGGCCGGGTCCGCCGCGAGCCTGGCGCGCCAGGCCTGCGGGTCCCAGCCGTATCCGTCCAGCGCGACGCCAAGGTGAAATTGATCGGTCATGCCAGCCACTTCTCGAAGGCGATCGGGCGAAACGGCCCCCAGTCGGGCAGCGGCTCGGCGGGCGCGATGCGGGCGTAGCCGGTCGCGTCGTAGAGCGCCTCGGCTTCGGGCTGGCGATTGCCGGTGATCAGGTAGAGACGCCGGTACCCGCGGGCGGCGATCTCGGTCTCCAGCGCCGTCAGCAGCGCCCGCGCGTAGCCGCGACGCCGATGCGCGCTGTCGGTCCAGATCCGCTTGAGTTCGGCGGTGTGGTCGTCGAAGCGCCGAAACGCACCCCCGGTGACCGGCACCCCGTCCAGCACGCCGATCAGCAGGCCACCGGCCGGCGCCGCCAACTCGTCCGCCGGGACCGGCAACCAGGCGAGGTGGATGTCCGGCGTGCCGCCGTACCGCTGCGCGTACTCGACGGCCAGCTCGGCCAGCAGCGGCTGGGCCAGCGGGTCGTCGTGGGTGGCCGACACGAACTCGAGCTGCGTTTCGGTCATCACCTAACGTCTAACGCTCGTCACCCGGGAGCATTCCGGGGGGCTCAACCCGCACGGCGGTGACGTATCCGGGGGTGACCGCCAGGTCGTCCGGGCCGCCGCGCCACAGTTCGGACAGCCCGACCTCGGCGAACAACTCGACGACGTTGCGCTCGACCGTTTCCCAGCCGTGGGCTCCCAGATACTCAGGGACATGGCCGTATTCGCCCGGGTAAGTCAGGCTGGCCAGGTCGACTTCGAGGCCTGTTTGTCGCCAGCTGTCGACGAACGCCTCCCGCGCCTGCTGCCGTGCCGGGGTCCAGATGGCCATGTGATCGGCGGCAAAACGGCTGCCGGCGGCGCTGGACTCCGTGACCTCACGCAATAACCGATTCTGCGCGTCGGGGGGCAGTAATCCGACGAGCAGCTGCTCGGCGACCCACACCGTGGGTTGGGCCGCGTCAAAACCGGCCCGGTGCAGCGCCGTCAGCCAGTCCTGCCGCAGGTCGGCGCCGATCTCACGACGGCTCACGGCCGGCGTGGCCTGCAGGCCGGCCAGCACTTCGGCCTTGAAATCGAGGACTTCCGGCCGATCTATCTCGTACACCGTCGTCCCGCGCGGCCACCAGAGCCGGTACGGCCGGGTGTCGAGGCCGGACCCCAGGATCACCACCTGGCGAAGGCCGGACCTACCGGAGGCGGCGAGGAACTCGTCCAGGAACCGGCCAAACGCCGCCTGCATGTGGATGAGCCCGGTGGTAGTCGGGTGGTCGCCGTCGTCGGCAGCGTATCGCTGGTCGTCGATCACGCGGGCGAAGTACTCCACCCCCGCGGCGCGGACGAGCGGTTCGGCGAACGGGTCGGCGATGAGCCCTTTGTTGGTGGCCACGACCCGCACGACCGCGTCGAAAGTCGTCGCCAAGCCGTCACCGGTGGCCGGATTCCAGATCTCCCGTGCCATCGCCGGTCAGACGCCGGAGCGGCGCCGCGCGGCCAGCCCCACGACCGCCCGCCAGCCGAGCAGCAGCACCGCGGTGACCGACGCCGCCACCACCACGAAACTCGCCGCCACGCCGGCCGAGCTGGTTTTGCGCAACACCATGCCGACGGCCACGGTGCACAGCCACACGATCGCCCCGGTGGGGGCCACCCGGGTGGGCTGCCGCCAGCCCCGGGACACCAGCCATCCGACGATGGTTCCGGTGAGAAACGGCCATGCTGTCGTCGCGACGCCGGTGACGCTGAGCCCCTCGGCGTGGCTGCGTCGCCCGAGGGCGCAGAACACCAAAACAGCCAGGACATCTGCAAATAGCGAGCCCAGCCACGCCAGCCGTTGCATGAAGCGAGACTACCGGCCCTGATGACGGCTGGTTGATGGCAGGCTGAGCCCTATGAGCACTGAAGCACCCCCCGCCTTCGACCGCGAAGACCCGTTGGGCCTGGATGCGTCCCTGTCCGACGACGAGCTCGCGGTGCGCGACACCGTCAGAAAGTTCTGCGCCGAGCATGTCCTCCCCCACGTCGCGGAGTGGTTCGAGATCGGCGACCTGCCGGTGCGCGAACTGGGTAAGCAGTTCGGTCAGCTGGGCCTGCTCGGCATGCACCTGCACGGCTACGGATGTGGCGGGGCGTCCGCCGTGCATTACGGCTTGGCCTGTACCGAGCTGGAGGCCGCCGACTCCGGTGTCCGGTCGATGGTCTCGGTGCAGGGGTCGCTGGCGATGTTTGCGATCTGGAACTTCGGATCCGAGGAGCAAAAGCAGCAGTGGCTGCCCGGCATGGCCGCGGGCGAACTGCTCGGCTGTTTCGGGCTGACCGAACCCGACGTCGGCTCCGACCCGGCCGCGATGAAGACCCGCGCTCGCCGCGATGGTTCGGACTGGGTGCTGAACGGCCGCAAGCTGTGGATCACCAATGGGTCGGTCGCCGACGTGGCGATCGTGTGGGCGGCCACCGACGACGGCGACATCCAAGGCATTCGCGGCTTCATCGTGCCCACTAAGACCCCGGGCTTCACCGCCAACACCATTCACCACAAACTGTCGCTGCGGGCGTCGATCACCAGCGAGCTGGTGCTCGACGACGTCCGGCTGCCCGCCGAGGCCATGTTGCCCGAGGCGAAGGGTCTGCGGGGCCCGCTGTCCTGCCTGTCGGAGGCCCGCTACGGGATCATCTGGGGGTCGATGGGAGCGGCGCGCTCGGCCTGGCAGGCCGCGCTCGACTATGCCATGCAGCGCGTCCAATTCGGCCGCCCGATCGCCGGATTCCAGCTGACGCAGGCCAAGCTCGTCGACATGGCGGTCGAGCTGCACAAGGGGCAGCTGCTGTCGCTGCACCTCGGTCGCCTCAAGGACGGTGTCGGGCTGCGCCCCGAGCAGGTCAGCTTCGGCAAGCTCAACAACACCCGCGAGGCGCTCAAAATCTGCCGCACGGCGCGAACGATATTGGGCGGCAACGGGATATCGCTGGAGTACCCGGTGATCCGGCACATGGTCAACCTGGAGTCGGTGCTGACCTACGAGGGCACGCCAGAGATGCACCAGCTCATCCTCGGCCAGGCGTTCACCGGCAGCGACGCGTTCCGCTGACGACCGACATACTCTGTTTCACAAGATCGGGAGATAGTCATGAGGGTTATCGCGTATCGAATCGGCGTGCTGCTCGCCGGGTGTGTGCTGTCGTTGGCCGCGATGCCGGCGGCGGGTGCAGACCCCGTCACGCTGCCGCCGATGACTGCGGGCGGCGGCGGGCCGATCATCGGCGGCGGCAACAACGCCGGGATCGCGCAGCAGCTGACGGGCTTCGGCAAACCGGACGTGCAAGAGATCGACGGTTCGGATGCGGCACAATTCATCACGGCCGCCGCGGCGGTGAGTAACCCGCAGCTTGCGGCACCCTTCGGGCTCCTCAAGCGGGCGTTGGCCTGCCAGACCAATAACGCAGGGTTCGGGGCGCGCGCTTACCGGCGCAACGACGGGCAATGGGGTGGCGCGATGCTGGTCGCCGCCAAGAGCGCAACACCGAACGTCGACGCCCTGGCCAGCTGCGGCAGAACCAACTGGCGCAGACCCACGGCGGGTTCGGACACCGCCATGTGCAACAGCGGCTGGACCACGCCGAACTCCTTCTCCAGCCGCGAGGGCGGCGAAGCGTATTACATCCTGCTCGCCGGCACTGCCGACGACTTCTGCACCACCCTGAACGGCAAGTACAAGACCAACGCCGCCACCTGGCCATTCTGAGCCGGGGCGGACACCGGCAAATCGACTGCGCCACAGCGGGTTTGGTGATGGCGCCGCCACCCGGTCAGCTGACACAACCCGGGCACGGACCAGGGTCGCCCTCGATAATCATCGGGCCCACTTGCCGATTCACGCCGCCATTGGTCACCCAGGGCGCGGAATGCGGTCCGATCTGGCCGATCATGAAGTGATGGCAGGAGTTCATGTCCCAATTCGGCCCGCTGCCGGGCATCGGCAGGGGCATCCCCGGACACCACACGGCGCTGCACGCCATCCCGTTGCACACGCCGATCGGATAGCTGAAGGCGTGGGCGGTCCCGGCGCCGAATCCCAAGGCGGCCAGCGCGGCGGTGCCGGACAGCACCGCGCCGGCGGCGAAACGCCGAATGAACCGGCCGTTGCGGGCGCTCTTCATATCACAAATTCCTTTCGCTTTACGTCCGAAGCCACAGGCTTGGCGTGGTGGTGGCCCCAGTAAACAGCGATCGGCTTGCCTACCGATCCCAAAAAATAGTTACGTCTGATCGACGACGGGGAACTCTTCGCGCGTTGTGGCTCGTGCAGCCGTACGGTGGACATGCGCTGCGGGAAACGAAACCAAAAGGGGTAAGTATGTCGCGCCATCGCGTCGTCATCATCGGGAGCGGATTCGGCGGATTGACGGCGGCCAAGGCGCTAAAGCGGGCTCCCAAAGGATGCGAGCTCGACGTCACCCTGATCTCGAGAACGACCACCCACCTCTTCCAGCCGCTGCTGTATCAGGTGGCCACCGGGATCCTTTCGGAGGGCGACATCGCCCCCACCACGAGGCTGATCCTGCGTGGGCAGCGCAATGTGCGGGTGTTGCTCGGTGAGGTCACCGGGGTCGACCTCACGGCGCGAACCGTCACGTCGAAGTTGGTGGACATCGAGACGGTGACGCCGTACGACAGCCTCATCGTGGCCGCCGGCTCGCAGCAGTCCTACTTCGGCAACGACGAATTCGCCACCTTTGCGCCGGGGATGAAGACCATCGACGATGCGCTGGAGCTGCGCGGCCGCATCCTCGGCGCGTTCGAGGTCGCCGAGGTGGCCACCGACCCCGCCGAACGGGAACGCCGCCTCACGTTCGTGGTGGTGGGCGCGGGGCCGACCGGCGTGGAGGTGGCCGGGCAGATCGTCGAACTGGCCGAGCGCACCCTGGCCGGCGCGTTTCGCACCATCAAGCCCAGCGAATGCCGGGTGATCCTGCTCGACGCGGCGCCCGCGGTGCTGCCGCCGATGGGTCCGAAGCTGGGGCTCAAGGCGCAGCGGCGGCTGGAAAAGATGGGCGTCGAGATCCAGCTCAATGCAATGGTGAGCGCCGTCGACTACAAGGGCATCACAATCAAGGAGAAGGACGGCGGGGAGCGTCGCATCGAAACCGCGTGCAAGGTGTGGGCGGCCGGTGTCCAGGCCAGCTCGCTGGGCAAGATGATTGCCGATCAGTCCGACGGAACCGAAACCGACCGCGCCGGACGGGTGATCGTCGAGCCCGATCTCACCGTCAAGGGGCACCCCAACGTCTTCATCATCGGCGACCTGATGTCGGTGCCCGGCGTGCCCGGCATGGCGCAGGGTGCGATCCAGGGAGCGCACTACGCCACCAAGGCGATCAAGCACGAACTCAAGGGGCAGGCCGACCCGGCAAACCGCAAGCCGTTCAAGTACTTCGACAAGGGCAGCATGGCCACGGTGTCGCGGTTCAGCGCCGTGGCGCAGGTGGGCAAGTTCGAGTTCGGCGGCTTCCTCGCCTGGTTGGCCTGGCTGGTGCTGCACCTGTACTACCTGGTCGGCCACCGCAACCGCATCGCCGCCCTCTTTGCGTGGGGGATCTCCTTCCTGGGTCGCACCCGTGGGCAGATGGCCATCACCAGCCAGATGATTTACGCCAGGCTCGCCATGAACATGGTGCGGGAGAGAGCCGAGGAAGGGACGTTGGCGGCCGCCGAACGCGCCGAGGAGGCCGAGCGCCAAGCCGGCTAGCTCAGGGCCTGATCGATGTCGGCGATCAGGTCGTCGGTGCCTTCCAGCCCGACGGAGATGCGAACCACGTTGTCTCCCAACCCGATCGCGGCGCGACCCTCCGGGCCCATGGCGCGGTGCGTCGTGGTTGCGGGGTGAGTGATCAGCGATTTGGCGTCGCCGAGATTGTTCGAGATGTCGATCAGCTGCAGCTTGTCGAGCACTTCGAACGCCCGCCGCTTGGCTGTGCCTTCGGGCTCCGTCGGGACCCTGAGCGCGAAGGTGATCACCGTCCCGCCGCCGGACATCTGACGTTTGGCCAGGTCGTGCTGCGGGTGCGATGCCAGGTACGGGTAGCGCACCCAACTCACCGCCGGATGGGTCTCGAGGAATTCCGCGATCCGGTGCGCCGAGGAATTGCTGTGCTCGACCCGAACGGCCATCGTTTCAAGGCCTTTCAGCAACACCCAGGCGTTGAATGCGCTCATCGCAGGGCCGGTGTGCCGCATCAGCTTCTGCACCGGGCCGTCGATGTACTCCTTGTCGCCGAGGATGGCGCCGCCCAGCACCCGGCCCTGACCGTCGATGTGTTTGGTGCCCGAGTACACCACCACGTCAACGCCCAGCGGAAAACCCTGTTGCAGCAGCGGTGTGGCAAAAACGTTGTCCAGCACCACTTTTGCGCCCGCGGCGTGGGCCAGCTCGGTCACCGCGGCGATATCGACCAGCGATTGCATCGGGTTCGACGGGGTCTCGAAGAACACCGCCGCGGTGGGCTCGGAGCGGTCGGCCAGCGCCTTTTCCCATTGCGACAGGTCGTCGCCGTCGACGAAGACGGTCTGCACGCCCCACCGCGGCAGGATCTCGTTGCACACCACGAAACACGACCCGAACAGGCTGCGCGCCGCGACCAGCCGGTCACCGGCGGCCAGCAGCGCGCCCAGTGAGGTGAACACCGCGGCCATGCCGCTGGCGGTGGCGAACGCCGCGGGCGCCCCCTCGATCAGGCGCAGCCGCTCCTCGAACATCGTCACCGTCGGGTTGCCGTACCGTGAGTAGACGAAGTGGTCCAGCTCGCCGGTGAACGAGCGCTCCGCGACGGCCGCCGATTCGTAGACGTAGCCGGACGTCAAGAACATCGCCTCGGCGGTCTCTTCGAAGCCGGACCGCAGCAGCCCGCCGCGCACGCCGATGGTGGCCTGGCTGACGCCGTCGGGCAGCTCCTTGGGCGTGCGGACCGAGGGGCCGTCGGTCATTGCGGCTTCATCCCCGTTTCATCCCTGCTTCCAGGGCAACCCCACCGCGCGCCAGCCCGTTTCGCCGCGATGCCCGGTCGCGCCCAGGTGACCTTCGAAACCGTCCAGCACGTTGTAGGCCGGGGCGATGCCCGCCTCGGTCGCCGCCTCGGCCGCGCCGATCGAGCGGTTGCCCGAGCGACACAAGAAGACCACCGGCCGCTCCTCGTCGGCTTGGGCGGGTGGGACCTGCTCCCGCAGCTCGTCGACGAAGTTCTCGTTGCGCCTGCCGTCGTTCGAATTCCACTCGATGTAGACCACCTCGCGGCCCATGCTGGACAGGTCGGGGACTCCGACGAATCGCCATTCGGCGTCGGTTCGGACGTCGACCAACACGGCGCGGGGGTTATCGCTGAGTAGCTTCCACGCCTCGAGAGGCGTGATGTCTCCTGCGTAGCTCACCCGCCCGAGTCTCGCATATTCAGGGCCGACGCCACCTGTCGGGCGCGGTCGCGGGCGGTCCGCACATCGGGCGCCGTGGCCAGTGCAACGCCCAGCTTGTGGGCGGACGGCGATCCCAGCCCGAAGACGCGGAGGTCGCTTTCCGGGACCGCCAGCGCGGCCGTCAGCGCGGCGGCGGTGGGAGACCCGGCGCCGGGGCCGGGCTCTATCCGGTGGGCGGCGCCCGGCGACATCATCATCGTGTCCAGCGGCAACCCGAGGATGGCGCGGGCCTGCAGCTCGAACGCCGAAAGCCGCTGGCTCCGCAGGGTCACCCAGGCGCTCGGGTGCGGGCGGGCGGTGACGTCGGCGAAGTACACCTCGTCGCCTTTGATCATCAATTCGACGGCGAAGACGCCGCGGCCGCCGAGCGCCTTGACGATCCGCGCGGCGATCGACTTGGCCGCGTCCACCGCGGCCGCGCTCATCTGCTGGGGCTGCCAGGATTCCAGCACCACACCGTCGGCGTCGCGATGGCCGATGGGTGAGCAGAACTCGATCTGCGGACCGTTCGGGCCTTCGCTGCGCACCACGATCAGGGTGACGTCAAACTCGACCTCGACCACGGTTTCGGCCATCGCGCGCTGCCGTGCCCCCGGTCCGCTGCCGACCGCGCGCCGCCAGGCCGGCTCGACGTCGTCGGGTCCGGCGACCACGGAGTGCCCGCGCCCGGACACCGGCTTCACCAGCAACGGAAACCCGGCGTGTGTGGCCACCGCCTGCAGTTCGCCGACCGAGCCGACGAACCAGAACGGCGCGGTCGGCAGGCCCAGCTCGTCGGCGGCCAGCCGGCGCAGGGCCTCCCGGTCGGCGGTGAGCCGGGCGGTGCGCGCGTTGGGCACCAGTTCGGGGCGATCGCGCTCCTGCCCCGCGGCCAGCGCGTCGAGGGCATCCACGGCGATCGCGCCGGTGGCGGTCACGACGAAGTCCGGCCGCAGCCGCCCGATCGCGGCGGACACCTCGCCGGGATCGGTCAACGGGATGGTCAGCGACTCGTCCGCCACCCCGTGGGCGGGCGAATGCGGTCGCTCGCGGTCATCTTCCGCGGCGATCACCTGGGCGCCGAGGTGGCGCAGGGCGACCGCCAGCTCCCGGCTGAGCTCGCCGGACCCCAGCAACATCACCCGAGTCCGGGCCGCGGCCTGGGATTCGGGCTGGGCTTCGGGCGCCGGCTCGGGCACGGTGAGCGCCGTCGTCTTCTCGTCCTGTCCGTCGGTCGGGGGGTCAGTCACCGCTCAAGGATAGGTCCGCCGCGAGCGGGGGCGGCGCACCTTCTCAGGGCTGGCCGGGCAGCAGCCGCACCATCAGGCCGTTGGCCTCGGCCAACAGGGCGTCGTCTGCATCGACCAATTCCGCGGACACGAACGCCTTGCGGCCCTCGGCGCTGGTGACGCGGCCCCGCATCAGCAACGGCGCATCGATCGGGGTGATCTTGCGGTAGTCGACGTGCAGGAACGCCGTCCGGCTGATCGGCCGCCCCGCGGCGTGGCTGATCATCCCGAACAGGTGGTCAAACAGCAGCGGCAGCACGCCGCCGTGCACCGCGTGATTGCCGCCGACGTGAAAGCGGCTGAAGTGTCCGGTCATTTCGACGCCGTCGGGCGCATACCGGGCCAGACTCCACGGCGGCAGCAGCAGGCTGCCCATGCCGGGCAGGTCGGGCGTCCGCCCGGCCGGCGCCTTGCCCTCCTCGGCCTGATACTGACCCAGCAGCTCCACCAGCGCCGCGGCGCGGTCGGCCGCCTCGTCCCATACGTCTTGAGCGTCGTCGCCGGGGTCGGCGGACACGGCCAGGTCCTGCAGCCGGCGCATGGCCGCGACGAACCGGCCGAATCCCGGCCCCGGGGTGGCCGGGGCGTATTCCGGAAAGCCGCCGTGATGTTCGTAGTCGGGATCGAGTTGTCGCGGATCGAAATCCGTCACGGGCGGGCCGCCAGGACGTCGCGGCGCACGATGGTCTGATCGCGTCCGGGACCGACGCCGATGCACGAGATGTGTGCTCCGGCAAGCTCTTCCAGCCGCAACACGTAGTCGCGCGCCTTGGCGGGCAGGTCGTCGAACTCGCGCGCGTCCGAGATGTCCTCCCACCAACCCGGCAGTTCCTCGTAGATCGGCTCCGCGCGGGCGAGATCGCTTTGGGTCATCGGCATGTCATAAGTGGGCGTCCCGTCGATCCGATAGCCGACGCACACCGGCACCGTCTCCAGGCTGGACAGCACGTCGAGCTTGGTCAGGAAGAAGTCGGTGATGCCGTTGACCCGGGTGGCGTAGCGGGCGATCACGGCGTCGAACCAGCCGCAGCGCCGGCGCCGCCCGGTGGTGACACCGAATTCGCCGCCCGTCTTGGACAGGTACTCGCCGTACTCGTCGAACAGCTCGGTGGGGAACGGGCCCGAGCCCACGCGGGTGGTGTATGCCTTGAGGATGCCCAGCACGGTCGTGATGCGCGTCGGGCCGATCCCGGACCCGACGGCCGCGCCACCCGCCGTCGGATTCGACGACGTCACATAGGGATACGTGCCGTGGTCGACGTCGAGCAGGGTGCCCTGCGAGCCCTCCAGCAAGACCGTTTCGCCGGCCTCCAGTGCGGTGTTGAGCAGCCGGCGGGTGTCGGCGATGCGGTGCTTGAATCCCTTCGCCTGTTGCAGCAGCGCCTCGACCACCTGGTAGGGATCCAGCGCCTTGCGGTTGTAAACCTTGACCAGGATCTGGTTCTTGAGTTCCAGCGCGGCCTCGATCTTGTGGGTCAGCTGTTCGGGGTCGAACACGTCGGCGACCCGGATCCCCATGCGGGCGATCTTGTCCTGGTAGCACGGCCCGATGCCGCGGCCCGTGGTGCCGATCTTCTTGTTGCCCATGTAGCGCTCGGTCACCTTGTCGATGGCCACGTGATAGGGCAGCAGCAGGTGAGCGTCGGCCGAGATCAGCAGCTTGGAGGTGTCCACGCCGCGGTCTTCGAGGCCTTCGAGCTCGTCGAGCAGCACCCCGGGGTCGACCACCACGCCGTTGCCGATCACGTTGGTGACGCCGGGCGTCAGCACGCCGGACGGGATCAGGTGCAGCGCGAAATGTTCGCCGCTGGGCAGGACGACGGTATGCCCGGCGTTGTTGCCGCCCTGGTAGCGCACCACCCACTGCACGCGCCCGCCGAGCAGGTCAGTGGCCTTACCTTTGCCCTCGTCACCCCATTGGGCGCCGATGAGGACGACTGCCGGCATGACTTTGCTCCCACCTGATTGCGCCTGTCTATTGTGGTCCAGCCGGTGACCCAGACTATCCCAGGAGGTAGCGAGGAACGCATGAATGGCGTGGCCGTGGCCGTGGTCGTGTTCGGCGGTCGTCGGGTGCCGGGGGCCCTGAGCGGCCTGCCGACCCATCGGGCCGACGGCGCGGACGATGTCGACGCCGCGATCGGGCCACACCAGCGGCTGGTGGTGGTCGGCGGCGACGCCGACCTGGCCGCCGTGCTGAGCCGGTTGCTGCGCGCCGAGCGGCTCGACATCGAGGTGGCGTACGTGCCGCGGCGCCGCACCCCGGCGACCCGGGTGTACCGGCTGCCGGCCGGACGGCGCGCGGCGCGGCGCGCCCGGCGCGGCTCCGCCCGGCGGGTGACGCTGATCCGCGACGAGACCGGGTCGGCGATCGTGGGCCGGGCCTGCTGGCTGCCCGCCGACGACCGGCGGCTGCTCCACGGGGAGGCGGTGGTCGACGACGTCACGTTGTTCGACGGCGAGGTCGCCGCAGTGTGGGTCGAGCCGACGCCGGCGATGCCGGGCCTGCGGGCGTCGGTGCGGAGCGGGATCTGGCGCCGATGGGTCGCCGGCCGCGCCGCCCAGCTGGGCAGCACCGGTGTCACCGTGGTGCGCGACGGGGTCGCGGCGCCGCGGGCGGCGCGCCGATCGACGTTCTACCGCCACGTGGAGGGCTGGCTGCTGGTCACATCGTGAGGCCGACGGGTGTCGAAGGGTGTGAGGAGGCTTTGCCGAATGACACCTTCCGCTTCCGGTCGCCGCACCTGGATCTACTGGACCGCAACCGCCGCGCTGGCCGCCGAGTGTTTCGCGGGCGGGGTGATGGGGGCCCTGCGCCTGCAGCCGTTCACGCGCGTCGTGACCCATCTCGGGTATCCGCTGTATTTCATGACCATTCTCGGCGTCTGCTACGTCGCGGCCGGCGTCGTACTTCTGGCACCGCGTTTGCCCCTGATCAAGGAGTGGGCATACGCGGGTCTGATGTTCATCTACGTCGGGGCCACGGCCTCGCATGTCTGGGTCGGCGATGGGGCCAAGACGCTGATGGGTCCCCTGATCTTCGCGGGACTGGCCGTAGTCTCCTGGTCGCTGCGCCCGCGACAGCGGCGGGAATCCAGACGGGACTGGCGATCGTGAACAGAACGGTGGCCCTCCGGCTGCTCGGTCACGGCTGCGGCGTTGGTCGCCCCGCATCGCGCAAGGTCCGGTAATTTCGAGCGGTGAGCTTCGGCGCCCGGCAACACGAATCGGTGCGACCCAGTCCCATCTTCTTGGGCCTGGTCGGGGTGACGGCGGTCGGCGGCGTGCTGGCCTGGCTGGCGGGGTCCAGCGTGCGGCCGCTGTCCTATGCCGGGGTGTTCATCTTCGTGATCGCCGGCTGGCTGGTTTCGCTGTGCCTGCACGAATTCGGGCACGCGATGACGGCGTGGCGCTTCGGCGACCACGACGTCGCGGTGCGCGGCTACCTGACGCTGGATCCACGGCGCTACAGCCACCCCGCGCTGTCGCTGCTGCTGCCGATGGTGGTCATCGCCCTGGGCGGGATCGGCCTGCCGGGTGCCGCGGTGTACGTGCGGACCTGGTTCATGACGCCCACCCGCCGCAGCCTGGTCAGCCTGGCGGGACCGGCGGCCAACCTGGCGCTCGCGGTGCTGCTGCTGGTGCTGACCCGGCTGCTGTACGACCCGGCCCACGCGGTGCTGTGGGCAGGGGTAGCCTTCCTGGGATTCCTCCAGCTCACGGCGTTGTTGCTGAACCTGCTGCCCATTCCGGGGCTGGACGGGTACGACGCCCTGGAACCCCACCTGAGCCCCCAGACGCAGCGCGCGCTGGCGCCGGCCAAGCAGTACGGCTTCCTCATCCTGCTGTTTCTGCTTTTGGCGCCGGTGGTCAACCAGTGGTTCTTCGGGCTCGTGCTGTGGTTGTTCGACTTCTCCGGTGTGCCGCACCGGCTGGCCGGCGCCGGCAACTCGCTGACCCGCTTCTGGAGCGCCTGGTTCTAGCCCTTGCAATATATGCGCGCTTACGCATATATTGCAAGGGCTATGGGAGCCGGCCACAATCACACCCCCGCCGAGGCTGGCTCGTCTCGGGTGATCCCCCGCATGATCATCGCCGCGGCGATCCTGGCGGCATTCTTCGTCGTGGAGTTGACCACATCGTTGCTGATCAACTCGATCGCGCTGCTGGCCGATGCCGGACACATGCTGACCGACGTCGTCGCGGTCTTCATGGGCCTGGCCGCCGTCATCCTCGCCCAGCGCGGCAGCTCGTCGCCGGCGCGGACCTATGGCTGGCATCGGGCGGAGGTCTTCACGGCCGTCGCCAACGCCGCGCTGCTGATCGGGGTGGCGCTGTTCATCCTCTACGAGGCCATCGAGCGGCTCAAGGAAGCCCCGTCCGTTCCCGGCGTGCCGATGATCGCGGTGGCGCTGGCCGGCCTGGCCGCCAATTTCGTGGTGGCGCTGCTGCTTCGTTCCCACTCCGAGGGAAGCCTGGCGGTCAAGGGCGCCTACATGGAGGTCGTCGCCGACACCGTCGGCAGCCTGGGCGTGCTGATCGCCGGCATCGTCACCGTGACCACGCACTGGCCCTACGCCGACGTGGTGGTCGCCGTGCTGGTCGCCCTGTGGGTCCTGCCCCGCGCGGTTTCGCTGGCCCGCGCGGCGCTGCGGATCCTTTCCGAAACGTCGCCGGCCCACATCGACGTCGAGGAGCTGCGCACCGCGCTGGGTGCCGTCGACGGCGTGACCGACGTGCACGACCTGCACGTATGGACGCTGTCGCCCGGCAAGGACATGTGCACCGCGCACCTGACCAGCGACGCCGACTCCGCCCGCGTGTTGCACGACGCCCGCGCGGTGCTGTCGGCGCGCGGGCTGGACCACGCCACCGTGCAGATCGAGTCGCCCGACCGCAAGGGCGGCTGCACGGAGACGTTCTAGGACGTTCTAGAGCCCCTCTAGAGCCCTAACGCCGCGCGGGCCGCGGGGTCGCAGTCGTCGAGCAGGTCCACGCAGCGCAGGAACTCGTCGGTCTCGCCGATCGCGTCGGCGGCGCGCGCCAGCGCCGCGACACAACGCAGGAAACCGCGGTTGGGTTCGTGGGCGTACGGCACGGGGCCGAACCCCTTCCAGCCGTTGCGCCGCAGCTGGTCCAGGCCGCGGTGGTAGCCGGTGCGGGCATACGCGTAGGCCGTGACGGCCCTGTCCTCAGCCATTGCTTCCTCGGCGAGCGCAGCCCACGCGACCGACGCCGTCGGGTGCGCGGCGGCCACGATGCTCGGGTTTTCGTTGGCCAGCAGCTCCGCTTCGGCTTCGCTGTCGCCCGGCAGCAGGATCGGATCGGGTCCGAGAAGATCTCCCATCGACGTCATGGCGTCTATTTTGCCGTCTACGGGTGCCGGGTCGCTAAGCTTCACCCATGCCTAATGCACCCGGGCCTGAGTTCGATCCACAGGAATCCCGCGGCGAGCCGGGCGACGAGCGGGCCGTCGAGCCGGCCGAAGAGGTCCCGATGGTGCCCAGGGACGCCGAGACAGAGACCGTGGTGATCAACAAGGCCGACCCGCGCAGCGATCCCGAGCCGGCCGGAGGCCAGCAGCGCGAACGTCGTTTCACCGCACCCGGTTTCGACGCGAAGGAGACGGCGATCATCGCCACTCCGCAGGAGCCGGCCACCGAAGTCTTCGCCTCGCCGCCGGGAGCCGACGGCGCGACCCAACAGTTCGGCATTCCTTCCAAAGCCGCTGTGCCGCAGTCGATTCCGCCGCGGCTGGGCGCGAAGCTACGTACGTCGCGGCAATTCAACTGGGGCTGGGTGCTGGCGATCGTGGTGATCGTGCTTGCGCTGGCGGCGATCGCGATCCTGGGCACCGTGCTGCTGACCCGCAGTAAACACCCGAAAGCCTCTGAGGAAGACCAGGTTCGGCACACCATCTCCCAGTACGACGTCGCCGTGCAGCGGGGCGATCTGACCGCGCTGCGCACCATCACCTGCGGGACCGCCCGCGACGGGTACGTCGACTACGACGAACACGCGTGGCAGGAGACCTACCAGCGGGTGTCGGCGGCCAAGCAGTATCCGGTGATCGCCAGCATCGACCAGGTCGTCGTCAACGGCCAGCACGCCGAGGCGAACATCACCACGTTCATGGCCTACGACCCGTCGCTCCGCTCGACCCGCAGCCTCGACCTGCAGTACCGCGACGACCAGTGGAAGATCTGCCAGTCGCCCAGCGGCTAACCCGCTGCCGAGTGTGCAGCCAGTCGCATGTTCGGACCTGGCGGCGCGGCTAGACCGAGCTCACCGACTTTCCGGCGCAGTGCAGGTCGTTGCAGGCCTGCACGACGCGCTCGGTCATCGAGGCCTCGGCCTTCTTGAGGTAGCCGCGCGGGTCGTAGGCCTTCTTGACGCCCACCTCGCCGTCGACCTTGAGCACGCCGTCGTAGTTGGTGAACATGTGACCCGCGATCGGGCGGGTGAAGGCGTACTGGGTGTCGGTGTCGACGTTCATCTTCACCACGCCGTAGCGCAGCGCCTCCTCGATCTCAGACTTCAGCGAGCCCGAACCGCCGTGGAACACGAAGTCGAACGGCTTGGCGTCCTCCGGCAAACCCAGCTTGGCCGCCGCCACCTGCTGGCCCTGGGCCAGCACGTCGGGGCGCAGCTTGACGTTGCCGGGCTTGTAGACGCCGTGGACGTTGCCGAACGTCGCGGCCAGCAGGTACTTGCCGTGCTCGCCGTGCCCCAGCGCGTCGACGGTCCTCTCGAAGTCCTCCGGGGTGGAGTAGAGCTTGTCGTTGATCTCGTTGGCGACGCCGTCCTCCTCGCCCCCCACCACGCCGATCTCGACCTCGAGGATGATCTTGGCGGCCGCAGCCTCCTTGAGCAGCTCCCGGGCGATGGCCAGGTTTTCCTCGATCGGCACCGCGGAGCCGTCCCACATGTGGGATCCGAACAGCGGGTCCTTGCCGGCGGCCACCCGCTCGCCCGAGATCGCCAGCAGCGGCCGCACGTAGGTGTCCAGCTTGTCCTTGGGGCAGTGGTCGGTATGCAGCGCGACGTTGACCGGGTATCGGGCGGCGATGCTGCGGGTGAACTTGGCCAACGCCACCGCTCCGGCCACCATGTCCTTGACCCCGAGGCCGGAGGCGAACTCCGCACCACCGGTGGAGAACTGGATGATGCCGTCGCTGCCGGCGTCGGCGAAGCCCTTGATGGCGGCGTTGACCGTCTCCGAGGACGTGCAGTTGATGGCCGGGAAGGCGTAGGAATTCTCCTTGGCGCGTCGCAGCATCTCGGCGTAGACCTCGGGCGTTGCGATGGGCATGCGTTCCTCCTGGCGACTCGGCCTACCAAGTATCGCAACACCGGTATGTTGAGACACCGTGAGCACCGCCGTGACGGCCCTGCCGGACATCCTCGACCCGATGTACTGGCTGGGCGCCAACGGCGTCTTCGGCTCCGCGGTCCTGCCCGGCATCCTGGTCATCGTCTTCATCGAGACCGGGCTGCTGTTTCCGCTGCTGCCCGGCGAATCGCTGCTGTTCACCGGCGGGCTGCTGGCCGCGCACCCGAACCCGCCGGCGAGCATCTGGGTGCTGGCCCCCGCGGTCGCGGTGGTCGCGATCCTGGGCGACCAAACCGGCTACTTCATCGGGCGGCGGATCGGGCCGGCGCTGTTCAAGAAGGAAGACTCGAGGTTCTTCAAGAAGCACTACGTGAGCGAGTCGCACGCGTTCTTCGAGAAGTACGGGCCGTGGGCGGTCATCCTGGCCCGGTTCGCGCCGTTCGTGCGGACGTTCGTCCCGGTGGTCGCCGGGGTGTCCTACATGCGCTACCCGGTGTTCCTGGGGTTCGATATCGTCGGCGGCATCGCCTGGGGCGGCGGCGCGACACTGGCGGGCTACTTCCTGGGCACCGTGCCGTTCGTGCACCAGAATCTGGAAAAGATCATCCTGGGCATCCTGGTCGTTTCCCTGCTGCCGGCCATGATCGCGGCGTGGCGCGGGTTCCAGGGTCGCCGCCGCGCCGCTCGCTCGGCCAACCAGGAGCCCGACTCAGACGCGACTTCTGCGGTACGCAACGAAAGCGTCTAGCAGCTCCGGCCGGTCGATCGAACTCTGCTGCACCGCCTCACCCGGGGCCGCGCCGAGCAGGATCCGCTTGATCGGGATTTCCAGCCGCTTGCCGGTCAGCGTGCGCGGGATGCCCGGAACCTCGAGCACGTCGTCGGGCACGTGCCGCGGCGAGGCGTGCTGGCGAATGGCCGCCGCGATCCTCGACCGCAGTTCGTCGTCGAGGGTCACGCCCTCGTCGAGAGCCACGAACAGCGGCATCCAATAGCCGCCGTCGTCCTGCTCGACGCCCACCACCAGGCAGTCGCGCACCTCGGGCATGCCCTCTACCGCGTTGTAGATTTCGGCGCTGCCCATCCGAACGCCCATCCGGTTCAGGGTGGCGTCCGAACGGCCGTGTACCACCACCGATCCGCGGTCGGTGATGGTGATCCAGTCTCCGTGACACCACACGCCTGGGTACTTGTCGAAGTAGGCGGCGCGGTAACGGCTGCCGTCGTCGTCGTTCCAGAAGAACACCGGCATCGACGGCATCGGCTTGGTGATCACCAGTTCGCCCTCTTGCCCGATGACCGCATTCCCCTCGCCGGACCAGGATTCGATGGCCGCGCCCAGGCAGATGCTCGACAGCTCGCCCGCCTCCACCGGCAGGATCGGGCAGCCGCCGATGAAGGCCGTGCAGACGTCGGTGCCGCCGCTCATCGAGATCACCGGCACCGAACGGCCGAGCCCCTCGTGCACCCAGCGGAACCCCGAGGCGGGCAGCGGCGAACCCGTCGAACCCACCGCGCGCACCGCGTCCAGCGGGTAGGACGCGCCGGGCTTCAATTGCTCCTTCGCACAAGCCAATAGGTAGCCGGCGCCGGCACCGAGCACCGTGACGCCGGCCTCGGCGGCGACCCGCCACAGGCCGTCGGTGCCCAAATGCGTTGGGCTGCCGTCGTAGAGCACGATGGTGGCGTCGGCCAACAGCCCCGACACCAGCAGGTTCCACATCATCCAGCTGGTGGACGAGTACCACAGGAACCGGTCGCCGGGGTGCAGGTCCAGTTGCAGGCTCAGGTACTTCAGGTGCTCCAGCACGACGCCGCCGTGCCCGTGCACGATGCCCTTCGGCTTCCCGGTGGTTCCGGACGAGAACATCACCCAGAGCGGGTGCGTGAAGGGGACGGCAGTGATGTCGAGGTCGGCCTCGTCGGCGACCGCCGTCGCCCATGCCACGGTGTCGTCGTCGGGGTCCGCGCCGAGCCGCGGCACGACCACGGTGGCCCGCAGCGTGGGCATCGCCCCCCGAATCGTGGCCAGCTCGCCGCGGCGATCAATGCGCTTGCCGCCGTACACCGATCCGTCGGTGGCCACCAGCACGGCGGGCTGCACCTGACCCAATCTGGCTATCACACCGTCGACGGACACGTCCTGATTGCACACCGCCCAGATCGCACCCACGCAGGCCGCGGCCAGGGTGGCGACGACGGCCTCGGGGACGTTCGGGAGGTAGCCGACGACCGCGTCGCCGGGCTGGACGCCCAGCCCGCGCAGGTAGGCCGCGAACGCCGCGGTCTCACGCTGCAGCCGCGCCCACGACCACTCGCTCGAGCCGTCCTCGCCCACGACGATCAGCGCGGGGCGCTCGTCGGTGGCGCGCCGGAACACCTCGGTGGCGTAGTTGATGGTGGCGCCGGGAAACCACTCGGCGCCGGGCATGGCGCGGTTGCCGAGCACCGCGGTCGGCCGGCTGTCGGCCCGGATGTCGAAGAAGTTCCAGACGGCGTCCCAGAACCAGTCGATGTCCTCCACCGACTTGCGCAGGAGTTGGTGATAGTCGCCGTACTGGCCGCGCCCGGTCTCGGCCAGCCAGGCCATGAAGCGGGTGAGGTTGGCCGCGGCCAGCGTTTCGTCATCGGGGGTCCAGCTGCCGGGTCCGGTCATTTCGTCTCGCTCACGGCGGTGACGTTACAGGCGGCCTCCATCAGCATCCACCCCGAAAGCTGCACCGACAGGTCGCGTTCGGCGATCGCCGAGGCGTTGACCGCACCCTCGACGAACTGCGCCTCCTGGCCGGCCCCGGACTTCTGCGGGGGCAGTTCGGCGTCGCGGTCCCAGAACGCGCCGAACAGGGGCAGCCCGTCGACCGTCTGCCGGTTGTCCCACGCCGATTTCGCGCTGGCCAGCACGATGGTGCGGGCGGTGTCGCGGGCCACGGCGTCGTCGGCGGAGTCGCCGGGCAGCGCGGTCGCGACCAGCGCGAGGTACCGCGCGGTGATGCCGCCGAACAGGCCGCCGTCCCCGCCGCCGGCGCCACGCAGTACCCCCGACGGCGCCATGCGCTCGCCGACGGCCGCGACCAGGCGGTGCACCCGCGCCGCGTGCCGGGCCCTGACTTCCGCGCCGGTGCGCGCTGCCAGCTCGGTCTCCAGGCCGAGCACCACGCCCTGGCAGTAGCTGTACTGCGCGCGGACCAGCGAGCCGGCCTTGATACCGTCGAACACCAGGTGCGTCTCCGGGTCGATCAGGGTGCGGTCGATCCAATCGCCCATCTGCTCGGCCCGCTTGAGCCGATCCCCACTGGCGGGATAGCGGGCCAGGAAAATGCCGGCCGGGCCGTTGGCCGGGGCGTTGAAGAACTGGTCCTGCTTGCGCCACGGGATGCCGCCGCCGTCCTCGGGCACCCACGCGTTGACGAACTGCTCGGTGAGCTTGGGCAGCGCCCGCCGCCGCGTGACGCCGGCCAGCCGGTCGGCGCGTTCCAGCGCCAGCGCCAGCCACGCCATGTCGTCGTAGTAGCTGTTGGTCCACCGGAAGTTGTTGCGCAGCCGGTGCGTCCGGACCTGCCGGTTTATCCTGGCGCGCCGGTCCGGCCGCGGATCGCGCAACTGCGCGTCGACCAGGCAATCCAGCAGGTGCGCCTGCCACCAGTAGTGCCAGGTGCCGAACAACCGGTCGCGCCGGGCCGCCGGCCACGCCACCACCCCCAGCTGGGTGCCCGGCAGCGCCCACAGCCGCTTGAAGTGCCTTTGCGCGACAGCGGCTTCGGAGCTGGCCGCCCGGTTGACCCACAGCTGATCCATACCTGTCGATCCTGCCGCATGCGGGCGGCCGGAGGATGCTGGAGCCCGTGACAGAAGACAGGACTTTGACAGATCTGGACGTCAATGGCCGGCGGCACCAGGTTCGCGCCGAAGACGACACACCGCTGCTGTACGTGCTGCGCAACCACCTGAGACTGAAGGGCACGCGGTTCGGCTGCGGGGTGGGGTTGTGCGGCGCGTGTTTCGTGCTGGCCGACGGCCGGCCCATCTACTCGTGTGACACCCCGCTGTGGTCGGTGGCCGGCAAGTCGATCCGCACGGTCGAAGGGCTGGGCGCCGACGGGCAGCCGCACCCGGTGGCCCGCGCCCTGATCGCCGGGCAGGCGGCGCAGTGCGGGTATTGCATGTCGGGCATCGTGGTGGCGGCCGCGGCGCTGCTGGACGCCAAACCCGACCCGACCGAGGCCGAGGTCCGCGCCACGCTGGACCCCAACCTGTGTCGTTGCGGCTCGCACAATCGGGTGGTCGCGGCGGTGCTGAACGCCGCGGCCGAGATGCGGGGATCCGCCGATGCCTGACCTGCCGGAGTCGCTGGCCGCCAATCCCGTTCTCGGCGAATGGGTTCGGATCACCTCCGACGGCGTGATCGAGGTGCGCTCGGGCAAGGTGGAGCTGGGTCAGGGCGTGTTGACGGCGCTGGCGCAGATCGCCGCCGAGGAGCTCGACGTCGACGTCGACCGCGTGCGGATGATCGCCGCGGCCACCGACCGCAGCCCCGACGAGGGCTTCACCGCCGGCAGCCGGTCCATCCAGCAGTCGGGCGCGGCGCTGCGCCAGGCCTGCGCCGAGGCGCGGGCGATCTACCTCGACGCCGCGGCGGCCAAACTGGCCGTGGCGCCCGACGAGCTGGACGTCGCGGACGGCGACATCATCGGACCGGGCGGGCCGGAGAAATTGGCCACCAGCTACTGGGAGCTGGCCGACGACACGCTGCTGGACCGGCCGGCCGACGGGGAGGCCGCGCCCAAGCCGGAGTCGGACTACGCGGTGGTCGGCACCGCCGTCGCGCGGCTCGACCTGCCCGACAAGCTCACCGGGCGGCCGCGCTTCCTGCACGACCTGGAACTGGACGGCCAGCTGTACGGGCGGGTGGTTCGCCCACCGTCGCGCGGCGCAAAGCTGCGTGATCCAGACGCTTTGGACACCAGGCCCACGCTGGCGTTGCCCGGGGTGATCACCGTGGTGCGCGACGGCGAATTCCTCGGGGTGGTGGCCGACCGCGAGGAGGTCGCGGTGCGCGCCGCCGAGCGGCTGCGCCGCGACGCCGCCTGGGACGAGCGGCCGACGCTGCCGGACGAAAACGATCTGCCCGCATTTCTGGTGTCGGCCGCGGCCGAGACCTCGGTGCTCGCGGCCAAGGAGGCCGCCGGTTTGCCGGGGCCAGCGCGGTCACACTCGGCCCGCTACCACCGGCCCTATCTGGCGCACGGGTCGATCGGCCCTTCGTCGGC
The DNA here is from genome assembly GCF_001667035.1 of Mycobacterium sp. 852002-51057_SCH5723018. Taxonomy (GTDB): domain Bacteria; phylum Actinomycetota; class Actinomycetes; order Mycobacteriales; family Mycobacteriaceae; genus Mycobacterium. The sequence goes on along the minus strand of NZ_LZIR01000108.1, from coordinate 42,395 downwards.
GGCGGCGCTCTGGTCCGACGACGGCCGCCTGGAGGTCTGGTCGCACAGCCAGGGTGTGCACGCGCTGCGACGGGAACTGGCCGCCGCGCTTGGCCTTTCGGTCGAACGGGTGGTGGTCCGCCACGTCGAAGGGGCCGGGTGCTACGGGCACAACGGCGCCGACGACGCCGCGATGGACGCGGCGTTGCTGGCGCGCGCGGTGCCCGGCCGGCCGGTGCACCTGGTCTGGTCGCGCCCCGACGAACTGGCGTGGGCGCCGCTCGGGCCCGCCGCCGTCGTCGAGATCGCCGCCGATTGCGGCGACGACGGCGCCGTCCTGGGCTGGCACCACGAGATCTTCAGCGGCAGCTACATGGGCCGCCCCGGGACGACGCCGACCAACGCGTTGCTGGCGGCCAGTGAACGCGCCGGCGGTGAGCCGATCCGGGCCGGCGGCGAGCCGCCCGTGCAGTGGGGAGGTGGCGCCGGGCGAAACTCAGTGCCGGGCTATGACTTTCCGTCCTACCGGGTGATCAACCACCTGCTGACCGAGATGCCGCTGCGCACCTCGGCGCTGCGTTCGCTGGGCGCGTTCGTCAATGTCTTTGCGGCGGAGTCGTTTATGGATGAGCTGGCGGCGGCCGCGGGCCGCGATCCGGTCGAGTTCCGGTTGGCGCACCTGTCGGATCCGCGCGGGCGGGCGGTGCTGCAGGCGGCGGCGGTGCGGGCCGGCTGGGCGGACCGGACGCGGGGCGATTCGGTCGGTCATGGCGTTGGGTATGCGCGGTACAAGAATTCGGCCGCCTACTGCGCGGTGGTCGCGGAGGTCGAGGCGGTCGAGGAGGTCCGGGTGCGCCGGCTGGTCATCGCGGTGGACGCGGGGCTGATCATCAATCCCGACGGCGCGGCCAACCAGATCGAGGGCGGCGCCGTGCAGGCCACCAGCTGGACGCTCAAGGAGCGGGTGCGTTTCGACCGCTTCAACGTCACCAGCGACACCTGGGAGACCTACCCGATCCTGCGGTTCTCCGAGGTGCCCGCGGTCGAGGTGGAACTCGTTGGCGGCCAGGGCAATCCGCCGCTCGGCATCGGCGAGTGCGCCCAAGGCCCGACAGCCGCCGCGATCGCCAACGCGGTCTACGATGCGCTTGGTGTGCGGGTTCGGTCACTTCCGCTGACGACCGAGCGGCTCATCGGGGCGATGCCGGATTAGCCGGCGCAGCGCACCGAGCTAACGTCGGTTGACGGATTCGCAGTCGCGCAGGTTGGCCAGTTGGTTGAGTGCGCCGGGCCGATAATGCTCGACCTGCGCTTTTGTTTTGGCAACACAGCTCCGCACGACCTCATCGTACGAGTGCGATCGATGCGACGTTGCCGCCATGATTGCGACCAAAATCACCGCAATTCCCGCCACTATCCCAAACAGACTGGGGCCCAATGCTATTGGCTTGGCGCGGCGTGGGTGCGATGCCGGCCGGGGCTGCGTCTTCGGGCGCTCCTTCGGGCGCCGCGATCTCAATTCGTTGGCGAGGTAGTGGTTTTCAGCTTCCAAGCGCGCGATCTGTCGCTTGAGATCGAGTATTTGCCTGGGGATGATGCGGGCGGTTGCGCCCGGTGCCGCGGACTTCGGTCGGCCCGATTCATCCGATTCATCGCCGACGGGCGTCCCCCGCAGCAGCAGCGTGGTAACCCCCGCGCCGGCCACGAACAAGGCGCAGCTGACGCCGAACGCGACGGTGTAGCCGTGGATCGCGGCCGCGGCTCGCAGGGCGGGGCTCGGCGACCTATGACTGGTCATATAGTGGCTGAGGGCCGATGCGAAAATCGTTGAAAGCGCGGCCGTTCCAATGGCACCACCGATCTGCTGGCTGGTGTTCACCATCGCCGAGGCCACTCCGGCGTCCGCATCGGTGACGCCGGCGGTTGCGGTGGCGATTGCCGGAGCGAAAGTCAGCCCCATGCCCACCCCAAGGAGCAGGAGCGGGCCGAGCACGTTGCCCGCATAGGTCGAGTGAATATCCAGGTGGGCCAGCAAAAACATGCCAAAAGCGGCGATGAGCATCCCGGGCGGGACCACACGTCGCGGACCCAGCTTCGGGATCAATCGGGCGTTGGCCACGGCGGCCGCCACCGCAACGCCCCCGGCCAGCGGCAGGAACGCCACGCCCGTCCTCAGCGGGCTGTAGCCCAGGTTCTGCTGGGCGTAGTACGTCAGGAACAGGAAGGCGCTGAACATGCTGCAGAAGGCGATCATGATGGCCAGATATGCGCCAACGCGGTTGCGGTCCATGACAATCCGCAGCGGCAGCAGCGGGGCGGCCGCTCGTGTCTCGATCACCCCGAACGCAACAAGCAGCAGGCCACTACCGATGAACATCACAATGGTCAGCGGCGCGCTCCAACTGTCCGTTTCGGCGTTGGATAGGCCATAGACCAAGCAGAACAGGCCTGCCGAGCCGGTGATGACGCCGGGCCAGTCGAGCCGGACCACGCTGCCGCGGTCGTCTCGGGCCGCAACGAAAACCAGCACGCCGGCGGCGGCGACGATCGCGAAGATCAAGTTCACATAAAGGCACCATCGCCACGACAGCCATTCGGTGAGCGCGCCGCCGAGCAGCAGCCCGACGACAGCGCCGCCGCCGGCAATCGCGCCATACACGGCGAGTGCCTTGCCGCGCTGCTTGGCGTCGGTGAAAGTGACGTTGAGAGTGGACAGGGCCGCCGGGGCCAGCACCGCTGCGAAGACACCCTGGAGGGCTCGCGCGATCGCCAGCATCGCAAAGCCACTCGACGCACCACCAACCGCTGAGGCGAAGGCGAACCCGAGCAAGCCGACCAGCAGCGTGCGGCGGCGCCCGACGATATCGGAGAGGCGCCCGCCGAGCAGCAACAGGCTGCCGAAGGAAAGGGAATAGGCGGTGATGATCCACTGCCTACTCTCGGTGCCGAAATGCAGGGCCGCCTGCGCGGAAGGCAACGCTATGTTGACGATGGTGGTGTCGAGCACCACCATCAATTGCGCGACGCCGATGACGGCCAGCACCAGCCATTGGTGCGATCCGCGTCGTCGGCCCGATGGTTGCTCCCAGGCGAAGTCGGTTTCGGTGGCGATTTCCACGCACCTCTGGTACCCGCTACGGCGCTATGGCAAGCCAAGGCCGGGGTGCTCGGAGACAGCTACCTTCTGCGGCCCAGTACCCAACCCAGCACCAGCGCGGCGAGCACGGCCAGCGCGGCCGGACCGTACTTCTTGAGCTGCCCGCCGCCGGCGAGGTTCAGCAGGTCGATGGGCTCCGGCTCGGCAGCGGCGGCCGCGGCCGCCATATCGAATGGTGCCGCGGGGCTCGCCGGGGTCGCTGGACTCGCAGCGCTCTGCGCGGCCAGCTCGGCCTCGAGCGATTCCACGAATTGGCCCAGCAGCTTCTCCGAAACCTGCTGCAGCATCCCGCTGCCGAACTGGGCCAGCTTGCCGGCGATCTTCAGGTCGGTGTCGACGGTGACGCTGGTGCGGTCCCCATCCTCGTGCAGCTGGGCGGTGACCGTCGCGGCCGCATTGCCGGTGCCCCGCGATTCCTTGCCTTTGCCGTCGATGACCGCCCGATGCTTTTCGCGGTCCAGCTCGACGAAGCGCACCTTGCCACTGAACTCGCTGGTCACCGGCCCCACCTTGACCTTGACCTTGCCGAGGTAGTCGTCGCCCTCGTGGCCGGTCAGCTGGGCTCCCGGCATCAGCGGGATCACCTGCTCCAGGTCGCACAGCACGTCCCAGGCCTGCTCGATGGGTGCGCTGACGGTGAACTGGTTGGCGATCTTCATGCGGTGGGTCCTCTCGTGTGCGGCCGATGAACGCGTTGCGGATCAGAGTACGGCCGTCACTACGGCCGTAGAGTCGGGTCCCGCACATCGTGGTGGATTCGGCCCGCGGTCTGCGTCAGGGGCCGGCCCCCGCCGCCCCAGCGCTTGGCGATGATGTCGGCGGCGATCGACACCGCCGTCTCCTCCGGGGTGCGGGCGCCCAGGTCCAAGCCGATGGGGCTGGACAGCCGGCTCAGCGCGTCGTCGCTCAGCCCCGCGGCGCGCAGCCGGTCCATCCGGTCGTCGTGCGTGCGGCGTGACCCCATCGCGCCCACGTACCCGACGCCGAGCCGCAGCGCCACCTCGAGCACCGGCACGTCGAATTTCGGATCGTGGGTGAGCACGCAGATCACCGTGTTCCGGTCGATGGCGCCCGCTTCGGCCTGCGCGGCGAGGTAGCGGTGCGGCCAGTCGACGACGACGTGGTCGGCGGTCGGGAAGCGCACCGGCGTGGCGAACACCGCGCGGGCGTCGCAGACGGTGACCCGGTAGCCGAGGAACGACCCCTGCTGCGCCAGGGCCGCCGCGAAGTCGATGGCACCGAACACCAGCATCCGCGGGCGCGGCGCATAGCTGGACACGAAGACCTCCATGCCTTCGCCCAGCCGCTGGCCGTCGGGGCCGTACTCGATGACCTCGCTGCGGCCCACCGCCAACAGGCCGCGCGCGTCGTCGGCGACCGCGGCGTCGGCGCGCGCCGAACCAAGCGATCCCGCCACCGTGTCCGGCCGCACGACGACCCGGCGCCCTACCCGGTCGGCGTCGGGGTGGGCGATGACGGTGGCGACCGCGACCGGGCGATGCTCGCCGATGTCGTCGGCGAGGGCGTCGAGCCCGGGAAACGTCGCCCGCGATATCGACTCGACGAAGATGTCGATGACGCCGCCGCAGGTGAGCCCGACCGCGAACGCGTCGCCGTCGCTGACGCCGTACCGTTCCAGCCGCGGCGTCCCCGTCTTCGCAACCTCGGCGGCTAGCTCGTACACGGCGCCCTCCACGCAGCCGCCCGACACCGAGCCCGTCACTGAACCGTCCGGCGCCACCACCATCGAGGCGCCCGGCGGCCGGGGCGCGGACCGGAAGGTTCGCACCACCGTCCCGAGCCCCGCGATGTCCCCGGCACGCCAGATCTTTATCAGCTCGGCAAGCACGTCGCGCACCCATTCAAAGTAAGCGCACGCCCTCGCCCGCGGGGAGTTCGGCCAAACCCTGGAAATTTCCGTGGCGGGAGGGCAAGCCGAAGCAAGTGTGCGCCCCGGGATTTCGGTGTGAAGCCTGGGTGCGAAATAGGCCGAAATCCCCGCCGGCAATTCACACCGAAAGCCGTCAACGCACACTCATTGCGGTGAACGGCGCTTACCAGGCGCGTGACAGGTCCCCGTGCCGGCGGATCCACGCGTGCATCGCGATCCCGGCGGCGACGCCGGCGTTGATGCTTCGGGTCGAACCGAATTGGGCGATCGACACCGTGAACGCCGCGCCGGCGCGGATGTCGTCGGTGATGCCGGGGCCCTCCTGACCGAACACCATCAGGCACTCGCGCGGCAGCGCGGTCTCCTCCAGGCGCGCCGCACCGGGCACGTTGTCGACCGCGACGACGGTCAAACCGGCGCCGGCCGCGAAGTCGAGCAGCGCGGCGGTGCTGTCGTGATGGCACAGCCGCTGGTAGCGGTCGGTCACCATGGCGCCGCGGCGGTTCCAGCGCCGCCGCCCGACGATGTGCACGGTGTCCACCGCGAAGGCGTTGGCCGTGCGCACCACCGAGCCGATGTTGGCGTCGTGGCCGAAGTTCTCGATCGCCACGTGCAGGGGGTGCCGGCGCCGGTCGATGTCGGCGATGATCGCTTCCCGCGTCCAGTACCGGTAGGCGTCGACGACGTTGCGAGTGTCGCCGTCGCGCAACAGGTTTCGGTCATACCGAGGGTCGTCGGGAAGGTCGCCCGGCCATGGGCCGACGCCGCCGGACGGTGTCCCCCACTCGGTGGGCCCGGGTTCGGTCATCGCTGCGTCCACACACCGGCGTGGGTACCGTCGACCGCCACGGTCGCGTACAGCAGCGCCTCGTTGATCTCGCCCTGGGTGCACAGCGACGCGCTGACGTGCACCGAGTCCTGCGACGCGTCGGGCAGGATCAGCACCGACGACCCGTACGTCGCGCAGGCCGGGTTCAACCCCCGGCCCGGCACGGTCGGCGACGCGAGCAGCATCATCGGGCCGCCGCGGGCGGCGGAGTCGTCGCGATACCGCGCCGCGAGGGCGTCGGCTTCCAGGCCCAGCAGCATGTAGCCGTTGCCGGTGAACGCCGCGGGGTCGCCGAGCTGCGCCTTGGTCACCGGGGTGCCGTCGGCGCGCCACGCCGACAGACTGACGGTCTTGACCACCAGGCCGGTGTCGTTGGCGTTGGTCGGCAGCAAGCCCACCGGAAACGCCACCGGGTAGGCCGACGAGCTGTTCGGGATGCGGTCGCGCGGCGAGTAGCTGTACACCCCGCGCACCTGGCTTCGATCTTTCAGCGGCCCAAGGCAAACCGCACCGGTGAGCCGGTCCGGCGGCGCCGACAGCGGGTTCTTGACGTCGTGCACGCTTGCCGCGGCGTTATCGCAGCTGCCCAGGCCGCCGGCCTCCAGCGGGTGCGCCAGCGCGCCGTAGAGCCCGAAGCGGATGTCCTCGGGTTTCGCGTGCGGCGCATGGGGATCCGCCGGCGACGCGTCCACGTCGATCAGCACATAATCGCCGTCCCAGCGCAGGTTCGACACCGACATGTTCCAGCCCAGCAGCGCCAGCGACTCGCCGATGCGCGCGCCCTGGGCGCCGTAGGGCCGAACGGGGCGGTTGGAGCCCGAACACCCCACCAGGCCCACGGCCAGGCAGGCGATGAACGCGATCAAACGGCGCAATGCGGCCTAACCCAGGCCCAGGTCGGCCAGGCCCAGCACGCTGCGGTACAACAGTCCCTCGGCCTGGATGGCCTCGGCGGCGCCGGTGTCGCGGTCCACCACGGTGGCCACGCCGATGACGTCGCCGCCCGCGTCCTGGACGGCGTGCACCGCCGTCAGCGCCGAGGCGCCGGTGGTGCTGGTGTCCTCCACCACCAGGACCCGCTTGCCGGACACCTCGGATCCTTCGATAAGGCGTTGCAGGCCATGGGTTTTGGCGGACTTGCGCACGACGAACGCGTCGATCGGGCGCCCGGGCGCGTGCATGACGGCCGTCGCGACCGGGTCGGCGCCCAGGGTCAGGCCCCCGACCACCACGTAGTCCCAGTCGGCGGTGAGTTCGCGCATCAGCGTGCCGATCAGCGCCGAGGCCCGGTGGTGCAGGGTGGCGCGGCGCAGGTCGACGTAGTAATCGGCCTCCTTGCCCGACGACAGCGTGACGCGGCCGTACACCACCGAGAGCCGTCGCACCAGCTGCGCGAGCTCCTCGCGATCAGGTCCGCCCACGACCGCCGCCGACTCGCTTGGTGGCGGCGCGCGCCAGGCCCCGAGGCATGATCCGCCCGGCGGCGACGAGAACCTTGTACTGCACGCCGGGAACGCTGATCGCCTTGCCGGCGGCGACGTCGGCCAGGCTCCGGTCGACCACGTCGTCGACCTCGAGCCACAGGAACGACGGCAGCCTGGCCATGTCGATGCCGGCGCGGGCATGGAATTCGGTGTGCACGTACCCCGGGCAGACGGCGTGCACGCCGACGCCGGTGCCCTGCAGGCCGACGGCCAGGCCCTCGCTGAACGCGATCACCCACGCCTTGGACGCCGAATAGGTGGAGCCGCGTCCGGGCACCAGCCCGGCCACACTGGCGACGTTGATGACGGTCCCGGCGCCGGCGTCGAGCATGGCGGGCAGCGCAGCGCGGGTGAAATGCATGAGCGCCGTGACGTTGACGTCGAGCTGGGCCTGCAGCAGGGCGGGGTCGGCCGTCCAGAAGTCGCCGGAGGTGCCGAAGCCGGCGTTGTTCACCAGGACCCGCACCCCCGCGGCGAGCCGCTGGGTGACCTTGTCGCGGTCGGCGGCGTCGGCCAGGTCGGCGGGCAGGATCTCGACGCTGACGCCGCCGCCCCCGAGTTCGGCTGCCAGCTTCCTCAACCGGTCGACGTCGCGGGCGACCAGGACAAGGTCGTGGCCGTCGCTCGCATAGCGTCGCGCGTAGCCGGCGCCGATCCCCGACGTGGGCCCGGTGATCAGGGCTACAGGGCGAGGCATGAGCGACAGTCTAACGACGGGGTCCGAGCGGTCCCGCTCCCCGTTGGGCGCGCTGTCAGCGCTGGTAGTTGCCGGCCTGCTGGCCGTTGCGGCCGGTCGGCGGCGGGCGGCGAACCGCGTCGGTGCGGCCCTCGGACCGCGGCTGCTCGCGGCGCACCGGCTCGGGGGCGCGGCGGCCCGACTCGCCCAGCAGCCCGGCCACATCCTGTTGCGGGCGCCTGGAGGTCAACTCCATGCGGGCCGCCGGGGCCAGGGGGCGGCTCGGTGCGGCGCTGCGAAGCCCCGCAGGCGCTCCCGCCTCCTGCGGAGTCTCCTGGGGCGCCGGTGGCAGCACCCGCAGCAGGTCGTTGAACTGGCGCACGGTGCGCAGGCCCTCGTCCCATTGCGTGCGCGTGGACGAAACCGGCATCGCGACCAGCGTCCAGTTCTGCTCGTTCCACATGATCTCGGCGCAGTCGGGCGCGGTGTGGGCAAAGGTGACCATGCGCCGGTCGCAGGCCCGACGGGCCGCGTCCAGGTTGGTGGAGTACACCATCCGCGGCCCGATCGCGCCCAGCAACCAAATGTCGCTCTCCCGTGGTTCTTTCAGGCCCTTGAGCCGCAAATCGACCACGACGTTGGTGCCGACCTTGCGGTGCAGCGCGATCACCGTGGCGACCTCCTCGAGGTCGAAGATGTACACCGCCTCGCCGCGGATCTGGCCCAGCACCACGTTGTGGGCCGCCACGTCGCCGACCGTGGAGATCACGCCGCGCTTCCAGCGCTTCAGGATGTCGGTCGACTCACGCTCGTAATCGAAGCCGTGCGACCGCGCCCACGACTTGCGGCGCCGGCTGCGCCCGCGACGCCGATCGACGTCGACGTAGAGCAGCACCCCGGCACCGACAAAGCACAGTGCGGAGAGCGTGAACCAAAGGGGGACCATCCCACACAGGGTATCTGCTACAGGGCCGGAACACAGAAGCCCGGCAGGTCACAACCCCGTTACAGCGCGCATTGACCGAGGCGCACCCCGAACGTCGACTTGTTGAGCGTTTCGGAGGGGCAGATTCCGACAACAAGTCGACGCTCGAGATGGATCAGCCCAAAATCAGCGAGTCGCCGTCCGGGCTGACGTTCACCGGAACGGTGTCGCCGTCGTGCACATCGCCCGCCAGCAACAGCTTGGCCAGCTGGTCACCGATGGCCTGCTGCACGAGCCGTCGCAGCGGCCGCGCGCCGTAGACGGGATCGAACCCGCGGTGGGCCAGCCACTGCTTGGCCGGCAGCGACACCTCCAGTGTCAGGCGACGCTGGGCCAGCCGCTTCTGCAGCTGGGCCAACTGGATGTCGACGATCTGCACCAGCTCACCGGGCTCGAGGCCGTGGAAGATGATCACGTCGTCGAGCCGGTTGATGAACTCTGGCTTGAACGCCGACCGCACCGCGGCCATCACCTGCTCCTCGCTGCCGCCCGACCCGAGGTTGGACGTCAGGATCAGGATGGTGTTGCGGAAGTCGACCGTGCGGCCCTGCCCGTCGGTGAGCCGGCCCTCGTCGAGCACCTGCAGCAGCACGTCGAACACGTCCGGGTGGGCCTTCTCGATCTCGTCGAACAGGATCACCGTGTACGGGCGCCGGCGCACCGCCTCGGTGAGCTGACCGCCCTGGTCGTAGCCGATGTAGCCCGGAGGGGCACCGACGAGCCGGGCGACCGAGTGCTTCTCGCCGTACTCGCTCATGTCGATGCGGACCATCGCGCGTTCGTCGTCGAACAGGAATTCCGCCAGCGCCTTGGCCAGCTCCGTCTTCCCGACGCCCGTGGGGCCCAGGAACATGAACGAGCCGGTCGGCCGGTTCGGGTCGGCGACCCCGGCCCTGCTCCGACGCACCGCGTCGGACACGGCGGTAACCGCTTTCCGTTGGCCGATGACGCGCTTGCCCAGCTCGTCTTCCATGCGCAGCAGCTTGGCGGTTTCGCCTTCGAGCATCCGGCCGGCGGGAATGCCGGTCCACGCCGACACCACCTCGGCGATGTCGTCGGGTCCGACCTCCTCCTTGAGCATCACCTGCTCGCGCGCCTGCGCCTGCGGCAGCGCCGCGTCCAGCTTCTTCTCCACCTCGGGGATCCGCCCGTAGCGCAGCTCGGCGGCCTTGGCCAGGTCGCCGTCGCGCTCGGCACGCTCGGATTCGCCGCGCAGGGTCTCCAGCTGTTCCTTGAGCTCGCGGACGATGTCGATCACGTTCTTCTCGTTCTGCCACCGCGTGGTGAGCTCGGCGAGCTCCTCCTTCTTGTCGGCCAGCTCGGCGCGCAGCTTCTCCAGCCGCTCCTTGGACGCGTCGTCCTCTTCCTTGGACAGCGCCATCTCTTCGATCTCCAGCCGGCGCACCAGCCGCTCGACCTCGTCGATCTCGACGGGGCGCGAGTCGATCTCCATCCTCAAGCGCGACGCCGCCTCGTCCACCAGGTCGATGGCCTTGTCCGGCAGGAACCGCGCGGTGATGTAGCGGTCGGACAGCGTCGCGGCGGCCACCAGCGCGGAGTCGGTGATGCGCACGCCGTGGTGCACCTCGTAGCGGTCCTTCAGCCCGCGCAGGATGCCGACGGTGTCCTCCACCGACGGCTCGCCGACGAACACCTGCTGGAACCGCCGCTCCAGCGCGGCGTCCTTCTCGATGTACTTGCGGTACTCGTCGAGCGTGGTGGCGCCGACCAGCCGCAGCTCGCCGCGGGCCAGCATCGGCTTGATCATGTTGCCGGCGTCCATCGAGCCCTCGCCGGTCGCGCCGGCGCCCACGATGGTGTGCAGCTCGTCGATGAAGGTGATGATCTGACCGGCCGAGTTCTTGATGTCGTCGAGGACGGCCTTGAGCCGTTCCTCGAACTCGCCGCGGTACTTCGATCCGGCCACCATGGAACCGAGGTCGAGCGCGACGATCGTCTTGTCGCGCAGGCTTTCCGGGACGTCGCCGGCCACGATGCGCTGGGCCAGGCCCTCGACGATCGCGGTCTTGCCGACGCCGGGCTCACCGATCAGCACCGGGTTGTTCTTGGTGCGCCGGGACAGTACCTGCACGACGCGGCGAATCTCGTTGTCCCGCCCGATGACCGGGTCGAGCTTGCCCTCGCGGGCCTGCGCCGTCAGGTCGGTCGAGTACTTCTCCAGCGCCTGGTAGGTGGCCTCCGGTTCCGGGCTGGTGACCCGCCCGCTGCCGCGGACCTTGACGAACGCCTCCCGCAACGCCTGCGGAGACGCGCCGTGCCCGGTCAGCAGCTTGGCGACGTCGGAGTCGCCGGTGGCCAGCCCGACCATCAGGTGCTCGGTGGAGACGTATTCGTCGTCCATCTCGGTCGCCAGTTGCTGAGCCGTGGTGATGGCCGCCAGGGATTCGCGCGACAGCTGCGGTTGCGAGCTGGCACCGCTGGCCTGCGGCAGCCGGTCCAGGATCCGCTGCACTTCGGCGCGGATGGCGGCGGGCTCGACGCCGACAGCCTCCAGCAGCGGCGCGGCGATCCCGTCGTTCTGTGTCAGCAGCGCCAACAGCAGGTGAGCGGGCCTGATCTCGGGGTTGCCGGCGGCCGAGGCCGCTTGCAGGGCCGACGTCAGGGCCGCCTGCGTCTTGGTGGTCGGGTTGAAAGAGTCCACGAAGATCTCCGTTTGGGGTCAAATAGGTGGTCTGGAAAATGCTTGTCGCGTTATTCAACGCCGTCAAGGTTGAGTCTGTTCCGCTCAACTCTAGCAATTTTGACGCACCCCCGGGCGCGGGGGCCTGGATCGACGTCCCGTTTTACACATGTAAAATAGCCAACCTCCCTATCCACGGTTCTGGCGTGACTCTCGGTGCGGATGGGGTTCGTGAGGTGAATCGCGCGGTTGCGGGGTCGGCGCCGAGCCTAGAATCGGGGCCCGTGAGCCTAGAGGACCGCGATGCGCTGCAAGTGCTGCGCGACGCCTTTAGGCAGGACGACCCGGGTCGCGGCAAGGCCGACGAGCTCGTCCACCGGTTCTACACCCACTGGTTCGCCCTCGACGTCTCGGTGCGCGACCTGTTCCCGCCCGAAATGCACGCTCAGCGGGCGGCTTTCGCCCACGCGCTGCACTGGGTTTACGGCGAGCTGGTGGCCCAGCGCGCCGCGGAGCCGGTGGCGTTTCTGGCCCAGCTCGGGCGCGACCACCGCAAATTCGGCGTGCAGCCAAGCCACTACGGCACGTTGCGGCGCGCGTTGTATGCGACCTTGCGCGGCAGGCTGGGCGAGGCGTGGACCGACGCCGTCGACGCAGCGGCCCATCAGTCGCTCAACCTGATCACCGGGGTGATGAGCGGGGCCGCCGAGGCCGAGGAGGGCCCGGCCTGGTGGGACGGAACGGTCATCGAACACAACCGGGTTTCGCGCGATTTGGCGGTCGTCCGGCTGCGGCTGGACCGCCCGATGCACTACTACCCCGGCCAGTACGTCGACGTCCATGTCCCGCAGTGCCCGCGCCGGTGGCGCTACCTGAGCCCGGCGATTCCGGCCGACCCGGACGGCGGGATCGAGTTCCACATCCGCCTTGTTCCGGGCGGCCTGGTGAGCACCGCCATCGTCAACGAGACCCGGCCCGGCGACCGGTGGCGGTTGTCCAGCCCGCACGGCGGCCTGCGGGTCGACCGCGACGCCGGGGACGTGCTGATGGTGGCCGGCAGCACCGGTCTGGCGCCACTGCGGGCGCTGATCATGGACCTCAGCCGCTACGCGGTGAACCCGCGCGTGCACCTATTCTTCGGCGCCCGCTACCGCTGCGAGCTCTACGACCTGCCCACCCTGTGGCAGGTGGCGCAGCACAACCCGTGGCTGTCGGTCTCGCCCGTCTCGGAGTACGGCGGCGACCCGCCGTGGGCCGCCGACTACCCCGACGTCACGCCGCCGCGCGGCCTGCACGTGCGCCAAACCGGCCGGCTGCCCGACGTGGTGGCCAGATACGGCGGCTGGGGCGACCGCCAGATCCTGATCTGCGGCGGACCGGCGATGGTCCAGGCCACCAAGGCCGCCCTGATCGCCAAAGGCACTCCGCCCGAACGCATTCAACACGACCCGCTATGGAGGTGAGCCATGCATGTTGTCACACTGACCGACCCGTCATCGCCGGTGGCCGCGCAGTTCGTGCCCGAGGCCGGCATGATCGGCACGTCGCTGACCGACTCGGGCGCAGAGCTTTTGGGCCAGCGACGCGGCCTGGACGCCTACCTGACCGCGGCCAAGACGATGGGAATCCCGATCCTGTACCCGTGGGCGAACCGGTTGGGCGCCAACACCTATACGGCGGAGAACGTGACGGTGGCCCTGACGCCCGGCGAAAACGGTGTGCGTGCCGACCCCAACGGGTTGCCCATCCACGGCACGCTGGCGGCCTATCCGGGCTGGAGGGTCACGGCGGAGTCGGGAAACGAACTAAGCGCCGAGGTCGATTTCGGCGCCGACGCGCGCTTGCTGGCAACCTTTCCGTACCCGCACGTTCTCGCGGTGACGGCGCGGCTGGCCGAGCGCACGTTGACGGTTCGGACGACGGTGACCGCGACCGGTGACCTGGCGGTACCGCTGTGCTTCGGCTTTCACCCCTACCTGCGCCTCCCCGACGTCGCCCGCAGCGACTGGGTCATCGAGACGCCGCCGCTGCGGCACCTGGGCCTCGACGACCGCGGCCTGCCCACCGGCGAATCCGAACAACAGCCTGCCAAGCGAGAACGCCTGGGCGGCAATGCTTTTGACGACGCCTACGACCAGGTAGCCGACGGGGCGGTGTTCGCGGTGTCCGGCGGCGGGCGACGCATCGAAGTGCATTTCGAGCGAGGATTCCCGGCGACGCAGATCTTCGCGCCGCTCGCCGAGGACCCCGAGAAGGCTCCCGAAAAAGACGTGGTGTGCTTTGAGCCGATGACCGCCCCCACCGACGCGCTGCGCCGCGGCGGCTACCGGTGCGCGCGTCCCGGCGAACCGGCGGTCGCCGTGTTCTCAATTCGCGTTCAGCCGAGCCCATTCGGCGACCCAGCCAACATGCGCTGAACGATGTCCGCCGGGTAAAGTCCCAATCCCGGGCAGGAGGAGCATGTGAGCCCTGGCGATAGCGGTGAATCGATCGACGACTTGCTCGATCGCGCAGTGCGGGCCCTCAACGAGGGTGACCGCGCGACCGCCACGTCGTTGGCCGGGCAAGTCCTTGCGGTCGACCGGGGCAACCCCGAGGCCGAGGATCTTCTCGCCGCTCCGGCCCACCACGGTGAGATACGCCGGCTTACCATCATGTTCGCCGACCTGGTCGAATCCACGGCGCTGTCCACCCGGCTAGATCCGGAGCCGTACCACACGCTGGTCGGGCGATACCGCGAGGAGGTGCGCCGGGCCGTCGAGCGCTACGAAGGCCACATCGGCTCGATCAAGGGCGACGGGTTGTTGGTCGTGTTCGGCCACCCCACGGCGCATGAGCACGACGTCCGTCGCGCCGTCGCGGCAGCGCTGGATATCACCCGCGCGGTCACGCGGCTCAGCCAGCGGGCCCAACGCACGTTCGGCGTGGCCATCGACGTACGGGTCGGCGTGCACCGCGGCCTGGTTTACCTCGACACCGAGCAGGACGACGTCTACGGGTTCGCCGCCAATCTGACCGCGCGTCTGTGCAGTGTGGCCGAGCCCGGCACGGTGGTGGTCTCCGAGGCCGTCGCCCCGCTGTTGCGTGACTCGTTTGAACTCCACACACGTTCGGCGGTCACGGTCAAGGGCGTCGACGCACCGATCACCCCTCTTTTGGTGCTCGGTGAGCGACCAGATGGGCCGCCACCCGGCTCGCCTCCCCTGATCGGGCGTGACCGTGAGCGGGACCGGCTGCAGCACGCCTGGGACCTGGCCCGCGCGGGGACGCTGAGCACTCCGGGCGTGGTGCTGCGCGGCGAGCCGGGAATCGGCAAGACGCGGCTCGCGACCGAGATCGCCCAGATCGTCGAGAAGTCCGGCGGCGCCGTCATTGAGCTCAGGGGCTCACCGTTACACACCGACAGCGGCCTGCACCCGGTGCGCAGGCTGATAGAACGACGCTGCGGGATCACCCGGCTGACCGAGGGCGCCGAGCGGCTGCGCCTGCTGGAGTCCGAATTGAACTCGTGCTCGCTGGATCCGGCCCGCACGGTGCCACTGTTGGCGCCGGTGCTGGGCATTGCACCCGAGCATGGTTATCGCCCGGCCGCCGTGGAGGGCCGCGGTCTCTATCAGTTGATCGGGGAAACGGTGCACCAGTACGTGATGTCGTGCTTGCATCACGAACCGGGCCTGGTCATCGCCGAAGACGTCCACTGGTTTGACTCGTCGACCGTGGAGTTGCTCGGCTCGCTGCTCTCGCGCGCGGACGGGCGAGAGCTGGTGGTGATGACCGGGCGTGAGGGGGACTGGTTTCACACGGATTGGGCGGCAGAGGTTTTGGAGCTGAAGCCGCTCACGGATCAAGAGTCCGACACCTTGATCAAAGCCCTGGACCCGACGTTGTCGCGCGACCGCCGTGGCCAAGTGCGCGACCGGTGCGACGGGATCCCCCTCTACATCGAGCACGTCGTGGCGGGCATGCGCGCGGCCGTCGAGGAACCGGCGGTGCCGGAGGCGCTGTATGCGCCCCTGTTCGCGCGATTGCATGCGCGCCCCGACGTCGTGCCAGTGGTCGAGGCGGCGGCCGTGATCGGGCGCGCCGGTGACCTGCAGCTGCTTCGGTCGGTGGCCGCAGACCGCACTGCCGATGTCGACGACGTCGTCGCCGAGCTGGTGCGGGCGCGCGTCCTCGAACGAAGCGGCACCCACGGCTGGCGGTTCCGCCACGAGCTGCTCCGGCAGGTGGCGACCGAGCTGGCCCCGCCATCGCTGCGCCGCTACCTGCATAACCGGGCCGCCCGGGCGTTGGCCGACACGGCAACGGCCGCCGAATCGGACTGGCGGGTGGTCGCCGCCCACTTCGCGCAAGCCCACCAGTACGACGACGCCGTCGAGGCGTACCGGAAGGCCACGGTCAGCGCGCGTCGCCGCGGCGCTGTCCACGAGGCACTCGCTTGCCTGACCGCGGCGCTCGAGCAGCAAGCGCACTGCGCGGCGGGCTCAACGCGGGACCGCACGGAAATCGCACTCCGGCTGGAGCGTGGGTTCTTGGCGGGCACCGTGCAGGGCAGCCAAAGCGGTGAGGGGCCAGCTGATTTTCAGCGATGCCTGGCGCTGGCCAGTGCCGGCAACTATCAGGACGAATTGTTCAGCGCCCTCTGGGCGCTGGTCAGCTACTACATACCGCGGGCCGATTTGCGGCGCGCCCACCGGCTGCTGGACTCGCTGGCCACCCGGACGACCAGCACCCGCTCCTGGAATCACACGGCCATCGCGTCGACGTTGGGTTCGGTCAGCTGGCTGGAGGGCAATTTCGGCACCGCGCGGAAGCATCTGCTGACGGCGCTGGAGAATCGTTCGGCCGCCGATCCGCGGGTGCTGGAAACCGCCTTCTGGGTTGCCCCCGACCCGGTCACAACAGCACACACCTTCCTGGCCCTGACGCATATGCTCGGCGGGCACCTCGAATGTGCCGAGGCGGAATTCGACTACGCGCTGCGCCGCTGTGACGAACTGGGCTTTCCCCGAAACGCCCACAACCGAGCGCACACGCTCTACATGAAAACCTGGGTTTCGCTGGAGGCGAGGCAGCTTGAGAAGGCGGCCACTCTGATGGCGCGCCTTCGCGAATTGAGCGAGCAGTCGGGGCTCGACCTGTGGCAATGGGTCGGCAGGACCCAACACGCCACCGTCAAGGCGCTCGCCGCGCTTGCCGGGGGTACCGACGCCGCTTCCCTGACTGAGCAAGCCGAGAAGTTGGCGCACCGGGTGGACGCGTCGCGCCGGATGAGTCTTAACAGCTACCTGACCTTTCACGACGGGGTCATCGGACGCCTGCTGGTGGCAGCCGGTCGGCCGGAGAAGGCACGCGAGCGGCTGGACATGTCGTTGCGCCATGCGCAAGAGACGGGCATGCGCTTCTATGACGCCGAGGTGCTCCGCGTGCGGGCGCACACCTTCGCCGAACCGGAGGAACGCCGCACCGCGCTGGCCGACGCGATTCAATGCGCACGCCACCAAGGCGCAACGTTGTTCGAATTGCGCTGTCTGATCGATTCTTTCGATATCTTCGGGGAGGGCAGCCGGTCGCAGTTGGCCGATGTGGTGAGGCGCTTCACCGATGCCGCTCATTGGCCGGAACTCGAACGGGCGCAGCAGATTCTGTCGTGACTCACCGTCGCGGCCAGATCAGCGGTGACCCTTCGCCGCCTTCTCGGGGCGCCTCGAGATTCCTTCCAGCGCATCGAGGTTGCTCCGAACGTCGTCGCACTCATGCTTGGCGACGGCACGAATGAGCCGCGGGAACGGCGACCACCGCCCGGTCGGCTGCAGATACCAGGAACTCAGTGTCGCGGTCCATGCCTCCTGGTGCACCGTCTTCTCTCTCGCGTTCGGCGGATGCATCGCCATGTAGCGCGCGAAAAGCCAAGCCCCCTCACGCATTTTCGTCAGCTGTCCCTGCATGACGCGGATCTCGTCCGGTATCAGCAATCGGGCCCAGCGGAGTTCAGGCGACAACCGCTGGACCTCCCTATTGATGCCCGGGATCTGCCCGCACAGCAGCTCGTTGACGCGGTCGTAATCTTTCCTCAGCGAGTCCGGCCAGTCACCGGCAACCGACAGCAGGGCGAGACCCAGGTCGAAGCTGATGTGCGCATTCAGTCCGGCCAACATGTGCTGCAGGATGATCGCCTGGTGGTCCGGGTCGCCGACGAATGCGACTTCCCACGGAAGCGTCAGACCCTCGAATTCGTCCGGGTAGAAGTAGGCGTTCAACGCGTTGAAATAACGCTTGGCGAAGGCTACGTCGAGCCGCTCGATGCGGGCCCCGTCGAGGAACCTCCCGTCGTTGACGGCGTCCCGGATGGCGAGAGTGATCCGGCGGTAGAGGACGGCGAAGTAACCGATACCGCTCCGTGTTTCTTTGGCCCAGTCGATTACCCGATCGATATTGCGCAGGACATCGTCGATGGTGCCCGGTTCTTCGATGCGGTCCAGTGCAACGGGGCCGACAGGCGCGGGGAGACACATCTGGGAAGACCCTCCATTTCAATCGATTACAGTCGCTGTCCGCACCAGCGTGGAGCGGCCGAGTGGTGCCGTCACGAGTAGCCGACTACTCCAATGTCACGTGGAGAGCTCCCAACTGCGGGCGAGGTGATCGGGCATCGCGAACGGGGCCCGCTCCCCTCCCCGCTCGAGCCGGAAAATCCCGTGTAAGAGGTTGCGCCCGAACGGGTACGCCAGTTCCGACATCGCCTGGTATCGCGGCGACTCGCGTTGGCTTTGCCCGAAGACGTGCACGTAAACCCACTTCGTGGCGGCGTCGAGCCGCCCGAGTTCGGGGAGATCCGACTTCGGCACCAGCAGCAGGTCGGCGGCCTCGTCGCCGATCAGATGGCGAATCAACGGAGGGATCGTGTCGTCGAATCGGTGGAAGGGCGTCAGTTCGTCGAGCAGCTTGAGGAGCGCGGCGGCCATATCCTGCCCTTCGGGCGACGCCCTGAATTGCCTGCGCCGGATGGCGTCGACCAGCGCGGCGGCATCGGTTTTGTCGTGCACCATCATCTCGTCGCTCAAGCCGAGCAGATGTCCGATGACATTCCAGGTATGGAGATACGCGTCGACGTCCTTGGCCGGAAGGCGCACGCCGAGGCGGGGCATCGGCTCGGCGACGACGTAGGAGAAGGTGAGCAGCGTCCCGGCGAGGTCCTCCTGGTTGATCGGCGTGCCCCAGTTGGGTGTGTCCCACAACCCTGGCTGTTTTGCGTTGCGGGCCTTGATCAAGTTGCGCACGGCGGAGTGCATCAGCCGGACCCGCTGGATGGTGCGCCGGCCCTTGCCATGGTCGTCGAGGCCGCCGACGGCGAGCACGTCCATCAGGAACTGGCCGGTCTCCATCACGCGGCGACGCGCGTCCGTATCGAGTCGGGCGGTCAGGTAGAGCACCTTCACGCCGTTGGCAGCCGCGTACGCCGCGGGCAGCGACGCGCAGAACAGGCAGAGCGTGATGAGGACGCCCCATGTCTCGAACAGCTGCTGGCCGCGTTTGATCTTGTCCAGGTCGGCCCACGGCGGCAGGGGCTGCGTCTCGGCCAGGTAGTCCTGAATCTCTTTGGGCAAACCCGGCGGCACCGGCTGATCGTTGCTGACCAAAGTGCGCATGATCGCGTTGACCGCGTCGATTTCGCCCGCCTTGAGCACGGCCTCGACCTTGCCGTCGAGCAGCGAATCACCTTGCTGTCGCATGCCATCGAGCCGCGCGTCCGTCCATCGAGAGCTTGCCTTGGCGCTCGCCATGCAGGTAGCTTCCCAGATTTCGCGGCTATTGCCAGGGGCTACGGCCAGTTAAGTACGCTCGGCCGCAACACGAGTAGCCGCCTACGCAGTGACGAATGTCAGCCGCGTGCCTTGCGCGGCTGCCACACCACCACGGCGGTGCTCTTGGGCAGCACCGCGACTTCGCGGCGCTGGCTGGCGCGCACCTGAGCCAACTCCTCGGTCAATTCCTTGACCCGCGCCTGCAGGGCGTCCACCTGGTTGGTCAGCTCGATGATGCGCTTGATGCCGGCCAGGTTGACACCCTCGTCCTGGGAGAGCCGCTGCACCTCGCGCAGTAGCTCGACGTCGTGCTGCGAATAGCGCCGTCCCCCGCCGGAAGTGCGCCTCGGGCTGACGAGCCCGAGGCGGTCGTAGGTGCGCAGGGTCTGCGCGTGCATGCCGGCCAGCTCGGCGGCCACCGAGATCAGGAAGCTCCTCGAGTCTGGTTCCTTCGGGGTATTTGCCATCAGCGATTACCCGCCCATCCGGCGCGTGGGTTGAAACCACTGGCACGCTCGGCGTCCGCGTAGGCCTCCAGCGCCTCCTGCGCCTTGCCTTCCAGGTTCGGCGGGACGGCCACCTTCACGGTGACCAGCAGGTCACCGCTGCCGCCGCCGCGCTTGGGCACGCCGCGTCCACGCACCCGCAGGATGCGGCCGTCAGCGGTGCCCTTGGGCACCCGCACACCGACCTTGCCGTCCAGCGTCGGTACGGAAAGTGTTGAGCCCAAAGCCAATTCGGTGAAGCTGACCGGAACGGTCACGGTGAGGTCGTCGCCGTCGCGGCCGAAGACCTTGTCGGGACGCACGTGCACCGTCACATACAGGTCACCGGACGGCGCGCCGCGCAACCCGGCCTCGCCCTGCCCGGGCAGCCGGATCCGCTGCCCGTCCTCGACGCCGGGCGGGATCCGCACGTTGATGGTGCGGGTGCGGGTCGTCACGCCGGTGCCTTTGCACTCCTCGCAGGGATGCTCGATGATCGAGCCGCTGCCCCGGCAATCGGTGCACGGTTCGGAGAAGCCGAACGCGCCCTGGTTGCGGTTGATCACGCCGGAGCCGTTGCAGCTGGGGCACACCTTCGGGCTGGTGCCTGGGCGCGCGCCGCTGCCATGGCAATTCGTGCACGGCGCCGGGCTGGTCAGCCGCAGAGGCATCGCCACGCCCTTGGCCGCCTCGACGAAATCCAGCTCGGCCTCGGTCTCCAGGTCGTTGCCGCGTCGCGGCCGGCTCGGACGGGGACTGGCGCCGCGGCCGAACAGGCCGCCGAACAGGTCCCCGATGTTGGCGCCGCCGCTGCGGCCGGCGGCGTCGAACAGGTCGCTGAGGTTGAAGTCGGCACCGTCCCCGCCGACGTTGAAGCTGAACCCGCCGCTTCCACCGTCGAACCTGCGTCCGCCGAAACCGCCGCCGGCGAACAGGCGGCGGGTTTCGTCGTACTCCTTGCGCTTGGCCGGATCGGACAGCACGTTGTGCGCCTCCGACACCGCCTTGAAGCGTTCGCCGGCGGCCGGGTTGTCGGGATTGGCGTCCGGGTGCAGGTCGCGCGCCAGCTTGCGGTAGGCGCGTTTGATCTCTTCTTGGCTGGCGTCAGAGGAGACGCCCAGCTCCTTGTAGAAGTCCTTTTCGACCCATTCACGCTGGGCCATGTCGCGTCACCCCCTCTCACCTTTCTCTATGTACTTGTCCTCGATTCTGTGCCTAGTCACCGGAAGTGTCGGCGTTATCGTCCGTTTCGGGCTGTCCGGTTTCGGCGACGCCTTCGTCGGGCTCGGCCCCGGCGACCGCTGGCTCGTTGCCCGTGACGGTGTCGACGACGCCGACCAGGGCGTGACGCAGGACCTGCTCGCCGAGCTTGTAGCCCTGCCGCATGACGGTGCCGATCACCGGCTTGGAGCCGTCGGCCCCGTCGCCCTCGTGTTGCACGGCTTCGTGCAGGACCGGATCGAAGTCCTCGCCTTCCGCACCGAACGCCGTCAGGCCGAGACCCGTCAGCGCGCTCATCAACTTGTCGGCCACCGACTTCAGCGGGCCCGACTCGAGGTCGCCGTGCTTGCGCGCCCGATCCAGATCGTCGAGCACGCCAAGCAATTGGCCGACGACGGCGGCCTTGGCCCGGTCCGCGGCGGCCTGCTGGTCGCGCAGCGCCCGTTTGCGGTAATTGGTGAAGTCGGCCTGCACCCGCTGCAGGTCGGCGGTCAGCTCAGCGACCTTGGATTCCGTCTCGGTGGCCTTGCCGCCTCCGGACCCGCCCGGCGCCGTCCCTCCCGGCGCCGTCCCTCCCGGCTCGGGGCCGGGAGGGGCGTGCCGAACCTCGCCGGTCTCGGGATCGATGCGCCGCTTGTCGGTGACAGTCACCTGTTCTTGTGGGTTTCCGTCGGTCACTTGGCCTCCCGGTCGTCGTCGACCACCTCCGCGTCCACGACGTCGTCAGCCGAGCCGGCCGAGCCGCCGGGTGCCGACGCGTCGCCGCCGCCGGCCGGTCCACCCTCGGCCTGGGTCGCCTCGTAGATGGCCTGTCCGAGCGCCTGCGACTCCTGGCCGAGCTTTTCCATGGCCGACTTGATCGCGGAGATGTCGGTGCCGCCCAGCGCCGCCTTGGCGTCGGCCACCGCGGCGTCCACCTTGTTGAGCGTGTCCTCGGGGACCTTCGAACCGCCCTCGGCGCCACGCTGTTCAGAGACGAACTTCTCCGTCTGGTAGACCAGCGTCTCGGCCTGGTTGCGGATGTCGGCCTCCTCGCGACGCTGGCGGTCCTCCTCGGCGTGCGCCTCGGCGTCCTTGATCATCCGGTCGATCTCCTCCTTGGACAGGCCCGAGCCCTCCTGGATCTTGATCGTGTTCTCCTTGCCGGTGCCCTTGTCCTTGGCCGTGACGTGCACGATGCCGTTGGCGTCGATGTCGAAGGTGACCTCGATCTGCGGGACGCCGCGCGGGGCCGGCGGGATGCCGGTCAGCTCGAAGCTGCCGAGCAGCTTGTTGTGCGAAGCGATCTCGCGCTCACCCTGGTAGACCTGGATCTGCACCGACGGCTGGTTGTCGTCGGCGGTGGTGAAGGTCTCCGACCGCTTGGTCGGGATCGTGGTGTTGCGCTCGATGAGCTTGGTCATCACGCCGCCCTTGGTCTCGATGCCCAGGCTCAGCGGCGTGACATCAAGCAGCAGAACGTCTTTCACCTCGCCCTTCAAGACACCTGCCTGAAGAGCCGCCCCCACCGCCACAACTTCATCGGGGTTGACACCCTTGTTGGGCTCCTTGCCGCCGGTGAGCTCCTTGACCAGGTCGGTCACCGCAGGCATCCGGGTGGATCCGCCCACCAGCACGACGTGGTCGATGTCCGAGACCGAGATACCGGTGTCGGCGATCACCGACTGGAAGGGCTTGCGGGTGCGGTCCAGCAGGTCCTGGGTGATGCGCTGGAACTCCGCCCGGGTCAGCTGCTCGTCGAGAAACAGTGGGTTCTTGTCGGCGTCGACCGTGATGTAAGGCAGGTTGATCGACGTGCTCTGGCTCGAGCTCAGCTCGATCTTGGCCTTCTCGGCGGCCTCACGCAGCCGCTGCATGGCCATCTTGTCCTTGGTCAGGTCGATGCCGCTGGTGCCCTTGAACTTGTCGACCAGCCAGTCCACGATGCGCTGGTCCCAGTCGTCGCCACCGAGGTGGTTGTCACCGCTGGTGGCGCGCACCTCGACCACACCCTCGCCGATCTCGAGCAGCGAGACGTCGAACGTGCCGCCGCCCAGGTCGAAGACCAGGATGGTCTGTTCCTTCTCGCCCTTGTCCAGGCCGTAGGCCAGCGCCGCCGCGGTGGGTTCGTTGACGATGCGCAGCACGTTCAGGCCGGCGATCTGGCCGGCGTCCTTGGTCGCCTGACGCTGGGCGTCATTGAAGTAGGCGGGCACGGTGATGACCGCGTCGGTGATGTCCTCACCGAGGTACGCCTCGGCGTCGCGCTTCAGCTTCATCAGCACGCGCGCGCTGATCTCCGGAGCGGTGTACTTCTTGCCGTCGATCTCGATAGACCAGTCGGTGCCCATGTGCCGCTTGACCGAGCGAATGGTGCGGTCGACATTGGTCACCGCCTGGTTCTTGGCTGGCTGGCCCACCAGCACCTCGCCGTTGCGCGCGAACGCGACGATCGAAGGGGTGGTCCGCGAGCCCTCGGAGTTCGCGACGACGACGGGGTCGCCACCTTCCAGAACTGCGACGACGGAGTTGGTGGTCCCGAGGTCGATGCCGACCGCACGAGCCATAGTGATGCCTCCTGAGTAGTAGAGCTTGTTGTCGTTGCACTATGCTGAGTGAACCCCGCTCAAGCCTGCCCTTCCGGACGCCGGGGTGTCAACCCAGTCTTGAGCCTGGTTCACTCAACTTGTCGACCATCTTAACGGCGGCCGCCGCCGTCTTGTTCCCGGGTGGTCTCAGCGGACGCCCGACGCGCCTGGGGATCTTGAATGTGCGTCCACGGTGACGACACGCCGGCGGCGGGCGCCCTAGGCGCACAGTGAACGCCGTCGATGCACACTCGACGCCGTCAGCGCAGGCTCACCGCGCTGGGTCCGGGATCATGTCCTCGATCAGGGAGAACACCGCGCGGGTGGCGGCGCTGGGCGACCGGGTCGCCGACATCGCGACGTAGAGGCGCCAGCGGATGTCGTAGTCGGAAATCCGGACCGTCGCCAGGCCGTCATCGCCGATCTCGTCGAGGATGAACCGGCTCAGGAAGCCGATGCCCAGGCCGTTGCGGACGTGCGTCGCGGTGGTGGCGATGTCGGCGACCTCGAGCGCGACCGTGCGCTGCACCCCGGCGGCGGCGAAGGCCCGGTCCACCACGGCCCGGTTGCCATATCCGGGCGGGCCGTCGACGAACGACATCCCGGCCAGCTCGGCCACCGGCACCGACTCCCGCCCGGCAAGCGGGTGGCCGGCCGGCACGATCAGAAGCAGCTGGAAGGCGGCGACGAGGCGGGTGTGCAGGTCGGGCGGCGGCCCGTCGGGGAAGACGAGCAAGGCGACGTCGAGAGTGCCGTCGCGGAGCTGCTGCGCCAGGCCCGCCGAACCGGCCCGGGCGAAACGGATCTGGACCAGCACGCCGGGATGTTGGGCACGGAGGTCGGCCAGCAGCGTCGGCAGGTCAACGTTGTTGATCGACATCAATGTCCCCAGCTTGACGGTGCCGCTGATAGCCCCGCGGGTGGCGGCGACGGCCTCCTTGGCCGCCCGGACGGCGTCGATGGCGGCCCGGGCGTGCGGCGCCAACTCCTGGCCCGCGGGGGTGAGCGCCACCCCGGCCCGGCCCCGGACGAAAAGTTCCGCCCCGAGTTCGCGTTCGAGGGCCTTGATCGTCGCCGACACTCCGGATTGCACGACATGAAGCCGCTTGGCGGCGCGGGTGAAGCTCAGGTTGTCCGTGACGGCAAGGAAGTACTCCAGGTGGCGAAGCTCCACCGAGCCATTATCACCGTTGATGATGACGTTCATCAGGAAATCTCGTTGGCTGAGATACCACCTGTCGACGTAGCGTTCGGCAGAACCATTCGCCGTTCACATCCCACCCCTCACCCGGACGGTGCCCGTATGACTCAGCACACTGCCCTGCCCCTGACCAGGACCCGAACCCGCTGGTCTTCGGCGTCCACCGACGACCAGTTCGTGGTCGAGAACCCGGCGACGGGTCAGACCGTGGCGGTGGTCCAGGGGGCCGGACCCGACGAGGTGGACCAGGCGGTTCGCCGGGCCCACGCCGCACATCTGGCCTGGAAGCAGCGGCCGGCGCGGGAGCGCGGCCGATACCTGCGTCAGATCGCCGAGGTGATCCGCGCCCACGCCGACGAGATCGCCGCGCTCGAGACGCTGGAGATGGGCAAGCCGATCACCCAGGCCCGCAACTTCGACGTGGAAGCCGCGATCGCCATCTTCGAGTACTTCGGCAGCCTGGTCGAGGTGCTGCCCAACCAGGCCCGCGACTACGGCCCGGTCCTGGACGTGACGACGCTGGAACCGTACGGGGTGATCGCCGCCATCGTTCCGTTCAACTGGCCGCCCATCCACACCGCGGGCAAGATCGCCCCGGCGCTGGCCGTCGGCAACGCCGTCGTGCTCAAGCCGCCGGAGCAGACGCCCTCGGTGGTGCTGCGGATGGTGGAACTGATCCAGTCGGTCCTGCCCGACCGGGTGGTGCACGCGCTGCCCGGCCGGGGCGAGGTGGGCGCCGCACTGGCCGGGCACCGACTGGTGGGCAAGGTCTCCTTCACCGGATCGCCGAGGACCGGTGCCGCGGTGCTGCGGACCGCGGCGGGCAACCTCACCCCCACGCTGATGGAGCTGGGCGGCAAGAACCCGTTGGTCGTCTTCGACGATGCCAATCTGCACGAGGCGCTGCTGGCCGCCGTCGACGGCGGCTTCTTCAACCAGGGCGAAGCGTGCACCGCATCGTCGCGGATCCTGGTGCAGGACAGCATCTATGCCGAATTCGAGGAAAAGCTTTGCGCCGCGGTGAGCCGCCTGCGGGTGGGCGACGGCGCCGACCCGGCCACCGACGTCGGGCCGTTGGTCACCCGGGCGCAGCAGAAGCAGGTCCTGGACTACCTGCGGATCGGCGTGGCCGAGGGCGCCCGCATCGCCGCCCAGGCGCCGCTGCCCGACGACCCCCGATTGGCCGAAGGCTTCTACGTCGCGCCGACCGTGCTCACCGAGGTGACCCCCGGGATGCGGGTGGCCCGCGACGAGATCTTCGGCCCGGTGGTCACCCTGCTGCCGTTCACCGACGAGGACGAGGCGGTGCGGATCGCCAACGCCACGCCGTTCGGACTGGTTGCGTCGGTGTTCACCCAGGACGGCGATCGGGCGCTCCGGGTCAGCCGGCGGATCCGGGCCGGGGCCGTCTTCGTCAACAACTATCACCGGATCTCCATCGGCACGGGGTTCGGCGGCGTCGGCCACAGCGGTTTCGGGCGGGAGCACGCCCAGGAGACGCTGGCGGAGTACGGCTACACCAAGACCATCCGGCTGGCCGCCAAGCGCGACGAGCTGCCGTACTGGAGCGCCGCAGCCAGGGTGCTGGCGGGCTAGGCGCGACATGCGGACCATCGCCCTCGAAGAGCATTACGCCACAACCGAATTCCTGAACGGTCCGGGCCGCTGGCTGGCGTCGCGCGCCGGCATCGTCGAACCGATCAGCGACCTCGGTGACGGCCGCATCGCGGCGATGGACGAAGCCGGCGTCGACCTGGCGGTGCTGTCGCTGGCGGCACCCGGCGTCGAACAGCTGGACGGGCGGGAGGCGGTCGGGCTGGCGCGCAACTGCAACGACGAGCTCGCCGCGGCGGTCGGGCGGTACCCGGACCGGCTGGCCGGGTTCGCCACGTTGCCCGTCAGCGCGCCCGACGAGGCGGCCGCGGAGCTCGACCGCACGGTGCGCCGGCACGGCTTTCTCGGCGCGGTCATCAACGGCCACAGCCAGGGGCGCTACCTGGACGATCCGTTCTTCGACCCCGTCCTGGCGCACGCGGCGGAGCTGCAGGTCCCCATCTATCTGCACCCGACCATCCCGCCGGCGGGCGTCATCGAATCCAGCTACGCGGGATTTGCCGACAAGGTCACGTTCGCGCTGGCCACCGTGGGCTGGGGCTGGCACATCAACACCGCCACGCACGTGCTGCGCCTGATCGTCGGCGGTGTGTTCGACCGCCACCCGTCGCTGCAATTCGTCATCGGGCACATGGGCGAGGGGATCCCCTTCATGCTGCCGCGGTTCGACGCCACGCTCACACCCGAACTGACCGGTCTGCAACACCCCGTCAGCACCTACTTGCGGCGAAACCTGCACTACACCTTCGCCAGCTTCAACGACGAGGCCACCTATGCCAACCTGGTCGCCCAGGTCGGTGTCGACCGGGTGTGCTTTTCGGCCGACTACCCCTTCTGGTCGATGAAGGCGGCGCGCGCGTTCCTCGACAATCTCGCCCTCGGCGACGACGATCGCGCGCTCATCAGCCACCGCAACGCCGAGCGGTTGCTGGGCATACGAAGTTAGCCGGTTGTTAGCCAGCATGTGGTGAATCGATGGGTTAGCCTGAGCTTTCCCGGAGCACCACGGCAGGAGCTCGATGCCACCGCTAGACAGCGCCGCCGCGCGGCTCACACGCGAAGACACGGGCTATCACAAGGGCCTGAAGAACCGCCAGGTCCAGATGATCGCGCTGGGCGGCGCGATCGGAACCGGCCTTTTCCTCGGTGCCGGTGGCCGGCTCGCATCGGCGGGGCCGGGGCTGTTCCTGGTCTTCGCGATCTGCGGCATCTTCGTCTTCCTGATCCTGCGCGCGCTCGGCGAGCTCGTGCTGCACCGCCCGTCGTCGGGATCGTTCGTGTCCTACGCCCGCGAATTCTTCGGGGAGAAGCTGGCTTTCGTGGCGGGCTGGATGTACGTCCTGAACTGGTCGATGACCGGAATCGTGGACACCACCGCGATCGCGCATTACTGCCACTACTGGCCGGCGTTCCACGTCATCCCGCAGTGGACGCTGGCGTTGATCGCGCTGGTGGTGGTGTTGTCGATGAACCTGATCTCGGTCAAGCTCTTCGGCGAGCTGGAGTTCTGGGCGTCGCTGGTCAAGGTGCTGGCACTGGTGACGTTCCTGGTCGTCGGCTCGGTCTTTCTGATCGGGCGCTTCAAGGTCGACGGTCACAACACCGGTACCGGGCTGTGGGACACCCACGGGGGGCTGCTACCGACCGGCCTGTTGCCCCTCGTGCTCGTCACCTCGGGCGTGGTGTTCGCCTACGCCGCCATCGAACTGGTGGGCATCGCCGCCGGGGAGACGGAAAACCCCGAGAAGATCATGCCGCGCGCGATCAACTCGGTGGTCTTCCGCATCACGGTCTTCTACATCGGGTCGACCATTTTGCTCGGCCTGCTGCTGCCCTACACCGCCTACCGGGATCACGTCAGCCCGTTCGTGACCTTCTTCTCCAAGATCGGTTTCGGCGGAGCGGGCAGCCTGATGAACCTGGTGGTCCTCACCGCCGCGCTGTCGAGCTTGAACGCCGGGCTGTATTCGACTGGCCGCATCCTGCGGTCGATGTCGATCAACGGCAGCGGCCCGAAGTTCACCGAGCCGATGTCGCGCAACGGCGTGCCGTACGGCGGGATCCTACTCACCGCCGCGGTCGGCCTGCTGGGCATCGTGCTCAACGCGGTCAAACCCAGCCAGGCGTTCGAAATCGTGCTGCACATCGCCGCGGTGGGCATCGTGTTCGCCTGGGGAACGATCGTGGCGAGCCAGCTGCAGCTCTACCGGCTGGCCAAGGCCGGCAGGGTGCAACGGCCCGACTTCCGGATGCCGCTGGCCCCCTATAGCGGCTATCTCACGCTGGCGTTCCTGGTGGGCGTCGTGGTGCTGATGCTGTTCGACAAGGTGCAGGGCCCCTGGCTGCTGGGCGCGATGATCGTCGGCGTTCCGGCGCTCACCGGCGGTTGGTTCCTGGTCCGGCACCGGGTCAGGGCCATCGCCGAGGAAACCGCGGAGCCCACCCCCTCCACCGACCCGCCGGTGGCGGCCTAGGGCGCGTCGATGTCGCGGCCATCGGCCAGGTCGCCGCAGTCGACCCTCTCGACGTCGTCCCTGCCGCTCAGATAGGCGCCCGCGCCCTGATCCCCGGATAGCTGGGCCAGCACCGCCGGCCAGTGTTGGCGCGCCAGCACCACCGGGTGTCCGGGCCGGTCGCCAAAGTACGCACGCGCCAGGCCGCCGGGCGACGCCGCCGCGCGGGCCAGCAGCCGCGCCACCACGTCGGGACCCGTGCCGGGGGTGTCGATGACGTGCAGCACCGCATAGTCGGCCCGCAGGCGGTCGGCCTCGGCCAGCCCGGCGCGCACGGATGCGCTCAGCCCCCGATCCCAGTCCGGTGCGACGACCGCGCTGACCCCTGGCGGGACCGGGACCTCGGCCGCGCCGAGGACCACGACGACGTCGTCGCACCCGCCGTCGCGCAGGGCGCCGACCGCGGCGTCCAGCCAGCCGTCCACCAGCACCTTCGGCTTGCCGTAGCGCCGGCCGGCGCCCGCGGCGAGCAGGACCCCGACGTGTCGCGGCACCGGGCCTCTCGACTGTGATAACGGCACTCTCCTATGATGACATTGAGCTTCTCATTCGGCGACGGCAATGGAGCGCGATGACTCAGGACGTCCACGAGGGCCCGGCGGTGTCTTCCGGGCCGGCCCCCCGCTACGCCGGGACCCGCGTCCAACGGGTGGAGGACGGCCGCCTGCTGACCGGACGGGGCGGCTTCGTCGACGACGTTGCGAGGCCCGGCATGCTGCATGCCTGCTTCGTGCGCAGCCCGTTCGCGCGGGCCCGGATCAACGGGATCGACGCCTCGGCGGCCCTGGAGCTGCCCGGCGTGCGCGCGGTGTTCACCGCCGCCGACCTCAATCCCGACGTCAAGGAGGCGTGGCACGCCGTCGCGGGCAAGGACGTCCCCGACACCCCGCGCCCGCCGCTGGCCGAGGGCGAGGCGAAGTTCGTCGGCGACCCGGTCGCGCTGATCGTCGCCGAGAGCCGGTATGTCGCCGAGGACGCCCTCGAGCTGATCGACGTCGACTACGAGCCGCTGCCCGCCATCACCGACTTCACCGCAGCGCAGGCCTCGGACGTGCTGGTGCACGACAGCTACGCGAACAACGTCGCGGGCGGCATGGGCGGGGCGCCGCCGGACGAAGAGCTGTTCGCCTCGGCGCCGTGTGTGGTGAAAGAGCAGATATACCAACAGATCTACGCGCCGGTGCCGATCGAGACGCGCGGGCTGGTGGTCGAGTGGTCGGCGGCCTCCGGGGAGCTGACCCTGTGGGCGTCCACCCAGACGCCGCACGAGTTGCGTGCCTTCTGCGCGCGACTGTTAGGCATTGCGGCGCAACGGGTTCGGGTCATCATGCGCGACACGGGCGGCGGCTTCGGCCAGAAGGTGGTGCCGATGCGCGAGGACATGTGCATCATGCTGGCCGCCCGCAAGGTGCCGGCGGCGCTGAAGTGGATCGAGGACCGGCGCGAGAACCTGATGTCGGCCGGGCAGGCCCGGCACGTCGACGGCACCGGCCGGATGGCGTTCGACGACGACGGCACCATCCTCGCGGCAGACATCGACTTCGTTCAGGACGTCGGCGCCTACCCGACGCCCTACCCGGTGCTGACCACGGCCGCCATCGGCATGTTCTTCCCCGGGCCTTACCGAGTGCCCAAGGCCAGCTTCAACTACCAGACGGTCTTCTCCAACACCAGCGGGCTGGCCGCCTACCGCGGTCCGTGGCAGTACGAAACGCTGGCGCGCGAAGTCCTGCTCGACATCGCCGCGCGCAAGCTCGAGCTGGACCCGGTCGAGCTGCGCCGCCGCAACCTGTTGCGCCGCGACGAGATGCCGTACTTCAACCCCAACGGCATGCCGTACGACCACGTCGCCCCGATCGAGACGTTCGAGCAGGCGGTGAAAATCCTTGACCACGAAGGGTTTCGCAAGGAGCAGGCCGAAGCGCTGGCGCAGGGACGCTACCTGGGCCTGGGCTTCTCGGCATACATCGAGCCGACCGGCGCGGCGACGGGCCACCTGGGCGCCGAGGGCTGCACCATCCGGATGGAGCCGACGGGCAAGATCAACGTCTACGTCAACGGCGGCTCGAGCGGAAACAGCTTGGAAACCACCGTCGTTCAGCTGACCGCCGACGCGCTGGGCGCCGACATCGACGACGTGGCCACCATCCAGGGCGACACCGCCGTCACGCCGTACGGGGCCGGGACGCAGGGAAGCCGCAGCGGCCCGATGACCGCCGGGGCCGTCGGCGAGGCGGGAAAGATCCTGCGCGACAAGATCGTCGCGCTGGCCGCCCACCACCTCAAGGTGGCCGAATCCGAAGTGGAGCTGGCACATTCGGCCGCGGCGGTGCGCGGCGACCCGTCCAGGCAGGTGAGCTTCGGACAGCTCGCCTACCTCGCCTACTACTCGCCGCAGGCGCTGCCCCCCGGGATGTCATTGGACCTGGAGGCCACCGCCCGCTACGTCGCCACGGCGCCCATCCTGTGGTCCAACGCGACGCACGCATGCACTTGCGAAGTCGATGTCGCCACAGGCAAAGTCACGCTGCTGCGCTACATCGTCAGCGAGGACGTCGGGCCCATGATCAACCCGACCATCGTGGAGGGACAGATCGCGGGCGGGACGGTGCAGGGCATCGGCGGCGCGCTGATGGAGGACCTGGCCTACGACGACGACGGCAACCCGCTGGCCACCACATTCGTCGACTACCTGCTGCCGACGGCCACCGAGGTGCCGCCCATCGAGTTCGGTCACGTCGAGATCCCGGGTCCCGGGCCCGGCGGCTACAAGGGCGCCGGCGAAGGCGGGGCCATCGGCTCGGTGCCCGCCGTGATCAACGCGATCAACGACGCGCTCGCGCCGCTGGGCGTGACGATCACCCGGCTACCGGCCAGCCCGGCGTCGATCGCGGCGCTGCTGAGCGAGGCGGACCGGTGAAGCCCGCATCGTTCGACTACCACCGCCCCGACACCATCGAGGACGCCGTGGCCCTGCTGGCCGAGCTGGGCGACGACGCGAAGATTCTGGCCGGCGGCCAGAGCCTGGTGCCGATGCTGGCGATGCGGCTGGCCTACTTCGACCACCTCATCGACATTTCCCGGCTGGGCGAGCTGCAGGGCATCGAGCGCCGGGGTCAGGAACTGCGGATCGGCGCGGGAACCACCGAGACTACGGTGGGCGCCGATGACCAAGTGCGCCAGGCAGTTCCGCTGTTGACCCGGGTGACGCCGTTCGTCGGGCACTTCCAGATCCGCAACCGCGGCACCCTCGGCGGGTCGGTCGCCCACGCCGACGCGGCCGGCGAATACCCGGCGGTGGCGCTGACGCTGGACGCGGTGATGGAGGTGCTGTCGCCGCGCGGGCCGCGCGAGATCGCCGCCGCCGACTTCTTCGCCGGCGTGTGGGAGACCACGATGGAACCCGACGAGGTGCTGACCGGGGTCCGGTTTCCGGTGTGGCCGGGTAGATCCGGATTCGCGGTGGAAGAGTTCGCGCGCCGGCACGGCGACTTCGCGATCGCGGGGGCGCTGGTCGCCGTTCAGCTCGACGACAACGACGCGGTCTCTCGCTGCGCGATCGGGCTGCTCGGACTGGGGTCGACGGTCCGGCGCGCGAGGGCGGCCGAGGCCGCGGCCGTCGGCAAGCCGGTCGGCGATCTGGTGCCCGAGGAGATCGGACGGGCCGCGATGACCGGACTCGATGACGTTCCGTCCGACCTCCAGGGGTCGGCGTCGTATCGCACCAAGGTGGGCGCGACGATGGTCGCGCGCGCCTGGAACGAGGCCATTCAAGAGGCCATTGATGAGGCCGTAGCCGAAGCCGTCGCGGGGGCAAGCAATGCATGAACAACCGGTCCAGTTGTCGGTCAACGGGACTCCGATCGCGGCCACCGTCGAACCGCGCATGACGCTCGCGGACTTCCTGCGGGACAAGTGCGGACTGACCGGCACCCATCTCGGCTGCGAGCACGGGGCGTGCGGGGCATGCACGGTGCTGCTGGACGGCGCGGCCGTGCGTTCGTGCCTGATGTTCGCCGTGCAGGCCGAGGGCACGGAGGTGACGACGGTCGAGGGCATCGCGTCGCCGGATGGCACCCTGTCGCCCGTGCAGTCGGCGCTGCGGGAGTGCCACGGGCTGCAATGTGGCTTCTGCACGCCGGGTTTCGTGACTTCGCTGACCGCACTGCTGCGCGACAATCCGAATCCCAGCGACGCGGAGATCCGCGAGGGACTGTCGGGAAACTTCTGCCGCTGCACCGGTTATCAGGGCATCGTTGCCGCCGCGCACCGGGCCGCCGAGGCGATGCGCTCCTCGGCGGTCACGCCTCGGTAACCCCGCGCCATCGGCTCTGCATCGATACCTGCCTGATTGCAGTAACTTTCGCTGGCCCGCGCGTACTCTAAGCCCTGATATTTCTGATTTCTCGGGAGTTGGGCGTGCAGTTATCGGAGAAGGCGCGGCGGGGTCTGCCCGGTGGCTCGATGCTGCTCTCGGCCGCGCTGGCCGGCCTGGTGCTGGTATCGGGCTGCAGCTCCATCATCGAGGGCAAGCCGGTCGCCACCCCCGGTGCCGGCCCCACCGAACCCACCTTTCCCACGCCGCGACCGAGCACGACGAACCCGGCGCCGAGCACCAGCCCGAGTCCGGCCCCGACCACCGGCCCTTCCGGACCGCCGACGCCCACCGCGCCGGCCGGCGCCATCCCGTTGCCGCCCGACCACAACGGCTACGTCTTCATCGAGACCAAGTCGGGCATAACCCGCTGCCAGATCAACAAGGACACCGTCGGGTGCGAGGCCCCGTTCACCAACTCGCCCCTGCAGGACGGTGAGCACGCCAACGGCGTCAGCATCAGCGCGGGCGGCAACGTGCAGTGGGTGCTGGGTAACCTCGGCGCGATCCCGACGGTCACCATCGATTACAAGACGTATGCGGCACAGGGCTGGACCATCAGCGCCACCGCCGAGGGAACCCGGTTCACCAACGACCGCACCCACCACGGCATGTTCGTCAGCGTCGAGAAGGTCAACACGTTCTGAACTGCCACAGGTCGCGTCAGTACCATCGGTGCCGTGGCACCCAACGGCCCACCGGACAACTTCCGCAATCAGCAGACGCAGTACCGCGATTACGGCGGACCGCCGCCTTCGGGCGGACCCCCGCCGAACGCGCCGCCGCCTGCGGAACCTCCGACTGAAGAGGCGTGGCCGCCCGGAGCCCCCGACCCGTTCGACGAGGAAACCGAGCCCACACCCTGGTACCGCAGGCCCGTCGGAATCATCGCGTGGGTGGTCGCGGTCCTGGTCCTGATCGCGTTGATCGTCTACGGCCTCATGGAGCTGATCGGGGGTGACCAAGGCACCGGCCACACCCCGAGCACCAGCACGACCGCGCCGAGCACCACCAGCACCACCACACCGCCGGCCACCACCAGCACCGGGCCGTCGACGACGACCGAACCGCCCCCCAGCAGCGCGTCCGAGCCACCGGCACAGCAACCCACCCAGCAGCCGACGCGCCAGCCGACCCAGCAGCAGCCCACGCATCGTCATCACATGCCGCCGCTGCCGTCGGTGATCACCATCCCCGAGGTGCCGACCGTGATCACGCTGCCGCC
Organism: Mycobacterium sp. 852002-51057_SCH5723018; assembly: GCF_001667035.1. Lineage (GTDB taxonomy): Bacteria > Actinomycetota > Actinomycetes > Mycobacteriales > Mycobacteriaceae > Mycobacterium. Next base: position 7,747 of record NZ_LZIR01000108.1, on the reverse strand, counting down.
GGGCCTGTCCTAGCGCGCCGGTTGCGATCGGATCAAGCTTTGACGGCTGATAGGTAGCGGCGTGCGTGGCGACGATGTGCGCGCGGCCCTCGCCGATACCCTCGGCGGTCATGGAGGACGTCCCGGGTTGGCGCAAACCGATCGCGCTGGTCGGTTGGGGTGTGCTGATCGCGTTTCTTGTCGGGGTGATCGTCTGGGGTGTCAACCAGCTGGTCCACGACCGCGCGACTCCGACGGCGGTGACCACCACAACGACGGCTCCGCCGGCTACCACCGCCACCACTACGACCGCCACCACCACGCCCTCGTCGACGGACAGCACCAATCCGTCGACCACGCCAACGACCACCATCGACACGGCCACGACGACCAAGGCGCCGTCGCGCGGGGCTTTCCCACACATGCCTTCGGTGATCACGCTGCCGTCGCTACCGGCGATCACGCTGCCGCCCGGCCGGTGACCCGGCCCGCGCTCCTAGACTCGCTGGAGTCCATGACCGTTTTGGTGCCGACCGCCGCGCCATCGCCAGTGCGCCGACGAACACGGGGGTATGCGATATGAGCGAGGCGCTCGGGTTGTCGATCGGCGCGGCCAACCTGGTTGCTGCCCGCGCGGGTAGCGCCCCGGTGATCCGCAGTTCCGTGCTGACGCTGTTCGAACACCGGCCAACCGAAATCGGCCTACCGGAGGAAAACCCCAATCTCACTGAGCCGGGCCTGGTGTTGCGCGGTTTCGTCGAGCGGGTCGGTGACCGGGCCCCCTTGGTGGCGGCCGACGGGACGAAGTACTTGGGCGAGGTCCTGACGGTCGAAGCGATCGAAGCGATGGCGCGCACGGTCGGCTACGGGTCGCCGGTCACCGTCGCGGTCCCTGCCTACTGGTCCGAGGCGCAGGCCAACGCCCTGCGCGACGAGTTCTTCGCCCAGCCCGATCTCAAGCGCGACGGTGTATCACCCGTGCTGATCTCCGACGCCACGGCCGCCCTCGCGGCGCTGCATGGCACCCCGGGATTCCCGACGGGCGGCGTCGTCGCGTTGTGCGACTTCGGCGCCAGCGGCACCAGCGTCACCCTGGCGAACGGCGCGTCGAACTTTCAGCAGATCGGTCCGACGGTGCGACACTCGGAATTCTCCGGCGACGCAATCGATCAGCTCATCGGTGACTACGTGCGGTCCGGCGCCTCCGATGCCACCAGCACCGACCTGGGCAGCACCGCACGAATCGGCTCACAGTCGCGCCTACTCAGCGAATGCCGGCGCGCCAAGGAGCAACTCTCGACGGCCGCGGTGACGTCGGTCGCGATGGGGTCCGGGCACCTCCGGTTGTCCCGCAGCGAGTTTGACCAACTCATCGCCGAACCGCTGGACCGCTTCCTCACCCGCCTGGAAGAAACGTTGCAGCGCAACGGGATCACCCGCTCCAACCTGGCGGCCGTGGCGGCGGTCGGCGGCGGTGCCAGCATCCCGCTGCTCGCCGCGCGCCTGTCGGACCGCCTGCAGGTCCCGATCCATACCGCGCCCCAGCCCGCGGTCAGCGCCGCCGCCGGCGCCGCGGTGCTCGGTCAGCGGCAAGGCGCGACGGGAGTCGCCACCGCCGCCAGCCCCGTCGTCGAGACCCCCACCGAACTGGTCCAGACCGCCCGCGTCGCCCCGGGCGTCGCACCGCTGGCGTGGTCGCAGGACGCCGACGAGGCGGCCGAACCGGTGCCCTACATCGGCCGCGACGCCACCGGCGAATACACCCGTGAGACAACGGATTTCGATGACAGTGGGCGCCACGCCGCCGCGAGCGCGCCCCTGCCGTGGTACAAGCGCACGGCGCTGGTCTTGAGCGTGGTCGGCGCGCTCGCGGCCGTGCTGGTCGCCGTCGTGCTGGCGCTGACCCTGGGCCACACCAAGACCAACCCGGTCAACACCACCCCACCGAACGAGCCGCCGGCACCGCAAACATCGCAGACCGTGACCATCACGGGGCCGAACGACAGCACCACCGTGACGGTGCTCCCGCCGCCGCCACCACCGCCGTCGTCCGCGCAGCCGCCGCCCCCGACGCCAACCAACTCGCCGCCTCCGACCACGACGGCGGCGCCGACCACGACCGCCGCGCCCACCACCACCGGCGCCCGGACCACCGACGTGCCGGCGACCACCACCGCGCCTGCGACGACCTCCCGGCCAAGGCTGCTACCCCTGCCACCGATCGTGCCGCAACCGGTGGTCCCGGGGGGCTAACGCGGCTGCACGTTGGACATGTCGTAGCCGCGCGCGGCGAAATCGGCGACCATCGCCTCGGCGCTGCGCACCGCCGCGCGGCAGGCCCGGGTGGTGAACGGGTCGTTGAGCGGGTGCTCGGCGCGGCGGCGCCAGCGCTGGGCCGCGGCGAATGCCGCGCGCGGACCCTCCTGCCCGTAGGGATCGTGGGGGTTCAGCCCCAACCTGGCCGCCGGGTCGGTGCCCGACCCCCCGATGATGCGGCGCAGTGAGGCCATCTCGTCGTCGTTCAAAGTTGTTGGGCGGCAATGCAATTGGCTGAGTAGCCGAAGCTCCTCGAAGGCGTGAGTATCGGCCAGCAGCGGGTCGATATCAGCGAGGATGTACGGCGTCGCCACGATCGGAAACGCCTCGACGAACCTGCGCAACGACACCAGCGCGGTGTGCGCCTTGAGCAGGTCGGAGCGCTGCGCGAATTGCTGGTCGATGACGCGGCGCAGCGCCACCAGCCCGCTGCGCTCCAGCAGTTCGGCGGCCAGTCCCGCCGCGTCGGTGACCCCGGCGGCCAGCACGGCGAGCGAAATCCGGATGCCGAACATGCCGAACCGCTCCAACAGCTGCGCGCGGGTCGCCGCGTCGACGGGCAGCGGGCTGTCGGCGCGCACGAAGCGGTCCACGCTCAGCATGGCCTTGCTGAGCGTGGCGTGGTCGGCGCCGGCGAGCTTCTGCAGCGCGATGAATTCGCTCTGGCGTAGCGTGCGCGCGGTCAGCGCGAGCAGCCCGGACACCGGTACCACCGCCTGGCAGATGCCGGTCTGATTCATCTCCCGGGTGAAGCGCTTGGCCACGTCGGCGGCCGAGAGCATCGCGTCGATGCGGCCCGCGCCGATCTCGTCGGCCCGCGACGCCACACCGATGATGCCCAGCGCTCCGGCGGCGCCGCCGACGAGGTGGCCGATCTGTTTGAGCAGCGCGACGTCGGCGGCGTTGAGAGTGCGCAACAGGAACACCACCGCGTCCACCCGCGGCACCCCATCGGGCGGGAGCAGCAGCTGCAGCGTCCGTTCGGAGATTTCGCGCGTCAGCGACGACGTTCCCGGGGTGTCGATGATGGTGGTATGGACCAGTTCTTCGGCCGGCCACTCGACGTCCAGGTCGGCCACCTCGGCGGGGTTTAGTGTCCGGAAGTCGAAGGTCAGGCCGCCGTTGCGGTTGATCGGGACGTTGGAGTGCCGTCCGCGCCAGTGGTTGGCGGTGACCTTGGGCGTCGGGCCGTGCCGGAACCATGTCACGATCCGGGTGGCCTCGGTGGCATCCGTCGGCGCGATGTCTTCGCCCACCAAAGCGTTGAGCAGAGTGGACTTTCCGGCCTTGAGGGTGCCGGCCAGCGCGATGCGGATGGGTTCGTTGAGCCGGGCGCCGATGCGGTCCAATTCGTGGAAGACGTCGGGGCGCTGCCGATACGACGGTTCGCCCCGATAGGCCTGGATGGTTCCGCCCAGAATCGCGCGGACCTGATCGCTGGTGGTCACGACCGTCCTACGGTCAGCGGGGGCGTCAGCTTGTCCACGTTGTCGATGACCTGGCCCAGGATGTTCAACTGCCGCTCCAGCTCACGGACCCTATTGTGACGCTCAGTTTCCTCGATGTGCGCGGCGGTGATCGTGACCTGCAAGGACTCGTTGAGCGACCGGGTGAGTTCGGTGGCGATGTCGCGGTAGTGGTCGCGCAGCCGGCGTTGGATCGTCTTGAGCCGATCCCGCTGTTCCTTGCCGACCACGAACGAGACGTCGTCGACGAAGCGCCGCACGTTGGTCTTGGCCTCGGCCCGCGCCCGCAGCAGCCGGTGCTCCCTGTCCTCCTTGTAGGCCATCCGGCCCAATACCAGCCCGGCGCCCACCGACAGCGGGTTGAACAGCCCCAGCCCGGCCACCGATGACAGCATGCCGATCATCACCACGCCGCCGTAGGAGCCGCGCAGCCCGGTCACCACCTTCTGGGCCTTGCCCGCCGGCTTGGACTCCAGCTCGGCCACCGAGCTGAGCCGGCCGAACTCGCCGCCCATCAGGCGACCGGTCAGTTCGGGAGACATCACCGAGTCCACGCCCGCGTCGGCGAACGAGCGGGCCACCTCGTCGGCCAGGGCTTCGGCCCGCTGGTAGGCCCAGACGAAGTTGTCCCCGACGGCCGCGGCGACCGCGTCCTCCACTTCCGAGCCGATCTCGGCCCAGTGCCGGGTCGGGTCGCAGGTATCGATCTGGCGCTCGATGTCCTCGGTGAGGGCGCGGAAGCGGGCGCGCAGGTCGTGGTCGACGTCGGCGTACAGGTCGGTGAATCCGTCGTTGAGCACCTGTTGCCACAGCGCGGACTGGTCGAGGGCGTCCTGCGCTTCGCGCTTGCGGCGCTCCAGGTCGCTGCCGAGGCGGTCCCGGAAGTCCGGGTCGTCGATGACGGCCAGCTCGGCGCCGGCGGCCATCGTCAATTGCTCTGCGGCCGAACGGATTTCGGACAGGACCTGATCGCGTACCCGGTCGGACTGGCGGGAGAGCACCTGCTCGCTGAGGAACTTGACGATCGACGGGAAGTTGGACTCGTCGTTGAGTTCTTTGTCGTTGAGCGTGACGGCGTGGCTGCGCAAGAGCGACGAGACCGGCAGGATCGGGATCGGCACGCGGGCGCGGTTCAAGTGTGCGGTGTTCGCGTTGACGATGTCGCGCCAGTGCGGGTAGAGGTCGGTCTTGGTGGCCACCAACACCGCGACCGGGCAAATTTGATAGGCCTGGCCGATGAACCGCATCTCCGGTTCGGTCAGTTCCTGGCTGGTGTCGCTGACCATCAGCAGGGCGTCGGCGTCCGGCAACAGGCCGAGCGTCGCTGACAAGTGCGGCTGCCCGTGGCCGCCCACGCCGGGCGTGTCGATGAAGGCCAGCCCTCCCTGCAGCAGCGGGCTGGGCGCGCCGATCTCGACGCGCAGCACTTCCCGGTTGCCGGCTTGGGGGGCTCGGCGCAGGTCGGTGCTGATGTCGTCGACTGGGATGTCGATGGCCGCCGGCTCGCCGTGGGGTCCGGCGGCGACGACCAGCCGGGCCGACGGCGGGTCCCCATAGCTGACGACGGTGATCACCACGGTCGCCTCGTCGTCGCCGACTCGCGCCACCGGCAAGTTCAGCAGCGAGTTGAGCAGTTGGCTCTTGCCCTGCTTGAGCTGCCCGGCGATCACCACCCGGATCTGCGGGTCGAGTATGCGCTCGCGGCATCGGGTCAGCCGCTCGGCCAGGTCAGCGCGGTCGTTGAGTTCGGCAATGGCGATGGTGTGGTCGATCAACTCGACGATGACGTTGATCCGCCGCGGGTCGTCGGGTTGGGTCACCGTGCTGCCCCACTTTCTCGCTGCGATGCACTGACATCACGGTATTCGCGAAGCGGCGGGGACCAAAAAGCCCCCGCCGTCTCGCCATGCGATCGGATCGTTAACCGTGTGGCCCAACCGGGTGCGCGGGCGCTGGGTGCGGGGCCGGCACCGGAGCGTGCACCGGCGCGGGCGCGTGCGGGGTGCCCTCGAACACCGACGGGCTGTGCGGGGGCGGGGCCGGCGAGTGCTCGACCGGGGCCGGCGTGTGCGGAACCGGGGCGGGCGCGTGCTCGACCGGGGCCGGCGCGTGCTGAACCGGTGCGGGCGCGTGCTGGACCGGCGCCGGCGCGTGCTGCACCGGTGCGGGCGCGTGCTGCACCGGCGCGGGCGAGTGGTCGGCCGGAGCCGGCGAGTGCGCCGGCTGCTGGATCACCGGTGTGCCGGTGCCGCCGTGGTTGACGGGGCCACCGCCGGGGCTCTGGATGACAGGCCCGGGGTTGGACGGAGGCGTCGCGTGCCCGGGAACCGTGCCGCCGGCACCGCCGCCGCCCTGAATAACCGGGCCTTGTGCCCCGGGAGCCGCCGGGGTGTGCTGGGCGGGGACGCCCCCAGCGTTGACCGGGCCGCTAGCGCCGAGCGTGGCGCCCTCCTGCCCGAGGATCTGGCCGTGAGCACCGCCGCCGGCTCCTCCGGCCAAGGCACCAGGGCCGCCGGCCGTCTCGGGACCGCCGGTCGGGGCGGGACCGCCAGTCGGGGCGGGGCCGCGAGTCGGGGCGGGGCCGCCGAAGCCGCCGGCCGCGGTCCCGCCGCCGGCGTGGCCATCGAGACCAGGGCCAGCGGCCGTGGCCGGAGCCGGGGCGCCGAACCCACCCGCCGTGGCGCCGCCGCCGGCGTGGCTGTCGAGACCTGCGCCCCCGGTGGGGGTTGGGGCGGCGAAGGCACCCGCCGCGGTGCCGCCGCCGGTGGCGTGTCCGCCTACGCCTGCCCCACCGGCGACGGACGGGGTGGCCGTTTGGGTCGACACGTGGCCGCCGCCCAGGGCGGTCGTGTCGCCGCTCAGGATGGCATTGCTGCGCTCGCCGCCGACGCCCAGTCCGGCGGCACCCGCGGCGCTGGCGCCGGACTGACCGCCAACGCCGACGCCTGCGAGCGGGCCGGCCACGTGTGGGGTGGCGGCACCGTTCAAGGCGGCACCTTCGCTGGCGATCAGTCCCGCTTGGCCGCTCGTCCCGGCCGCGAGCGCCGCGTTGCTCCCACCGGCTGCAAGGCCGCCGACGTTGCCCGCGCCGGCCAGCCCAGCGCCCGCGGCAAGACCGGCCTGACCACCCACACCGCCACCGCCGGCGCCGCCGCCGCCAGCGCCGAAGCCGCCCTGGGCGGCGAGACCCGCCTGGCCGGCAAGACCCGCCTGGCCCGCGAGACCCGCCTGGCCGGCTAATCCGGCCTCAGTGCCCAGACCGGCTTGGCCACCCAAACCGACCTGGCTACCAGCACCGGCGCCGAATGCGCCGCCGGCCTGCGCACCAAGGCCCGCCTGGCCGCCGGCACCAATGCCGGCCTGGCCGCCGAAGCCTGCTTGGGCGCCGGCTGCGGCGCTGCCTCCGAGTCCCGCGCCGCCGCCAGCCTGACCGCCCAAGCCACCGCCGGCGCGGCCGCCGACCGCACCCGCCAAACCGACGCCTGCCTGCGCGCCAGCGCCGCCGCCAAAGCCGCCTCCTCCAGCCAACCCTGCGCCGCCACCGAGGCCGGCGCCAGCGCCCAATGCGGCCCCACCGCCAAGACCAGCCTCACCGCCAAGCGCGCCTTGACCGCCAACGCCGGCGGCTCCACCCAAGCCGGCCTGACCACCAACACCAGCGCTGCCACCCAACCCGGCCTGACCAGCAAGACCAACCTGACCACCAAGACCAGCGCCGCCACCCAGGCCGGCCTGACCACCAACACCAGCGCTGCCACCCAACCCGGCCTGACCGCCAACACCAGCGCCGCCACCCAGGCCGGCCTGACCACCAACACCAGCGCTGCCGCCCAACCCCGCTTGACCAGCCAGACCAACCTGACCACCCAGACCAGCGCCGCCACCCAAGCCGGCCTGACCACCAACACCAGCGCCCGCACCCAGAACTCCCAGCCCACCAAGAACAGCGGCACCACCCAGACCCGCGAGGCCACCTAGAAAATCGT
>NZ_LZIR01000107.1 GCF_001667035.1 Mycobacterium sp. 852002-51057_SCH5723018 | reverse complement strand
ACCACCGCGGCGGGGATGCGGGCCGGAATCCCGACTTTGATTCTCTGGCACGGGATCGACGATCAGCCGGTCTGGGCCGCCGCCGTCGAACGGCTGAACATCGGGACCGGCCGCCCGTTCTGGGGCGCCACAGAGCAATCGCTCGTCGCTGACCTGCGCTCCGTCCTGACCCCGGAGCGCGCCGCAAAAGCCCGTGACGTCGGCGCGAAGATGACGACGGCCGGCGAAAGTGTTGCCAGGGCGGCCGACCTTCTGGAGGCCACCGTCGACTTACGGTGATGAGGCTTGCGATCCAAGGCGAGCGACGTCTTCCAGAAGATCCGCGGCTCTCGCGAGGCTTTCGGGGGACGTCGATATCTGGCCGGCGACTTCGCGGGCGCGTGAAGCGTATTCGGGCGAGAGGATGGTGGCCAGATCGGCCACTAGTGATCCCTGCGTGGTGGCCGACAACTGACGGGCGGCGCCGACGCCGAGTCGTTCGACCCCCGCCGCCCAGACCGGCTGATCGAGCCACAGCCACAGGATCAGCGCGGGAATCCCCGCCCGCAGTCCGGCAGCCGTGGTGCC